>CAIVVM010000019.1 GCA_903909375.1 uncultured Alphaproteobacteria bacterium | reverse complement strand
TGGCGTCATGATTGTCGGACCCACCGACGGCGGTGAGGCGGAAGCCGGCGTTCAGTCGCTGCTCCCAGAAGGCGACGCCGGATAGTGGCCCGTCGGTGGTCCCGCCGTTGATGGCCTCGACAGCCTGGATGCGGCGGAAGTCCACGGGCGCCGTCCAGCCGCAGCCCATACAGGCCTCGCCGGACGGAAGGCCCGGGTGGTTGATCGTCACGAAGGCTCTGGCCGCTTCGGCCTGATCCAGGATCTGCGCAAAGGTCGGTGCCCGGGCGCTGCCCAGCTGGAAGTCCAGCGGCGCCGTCATGCCGATGATGTTGGCGTGCCCCTGGAAGGTGGTGATCTCCCGCCCGGGGATCAGCAGCAGCCGGTCGTAGTGGGGTTGCTGCTCGGCCAGCGCCTGGAAGTGGCTGGAGGTATTGTGCTCTGTGACCGCCACAAAATCGAGGCCGCGCGCGGCGGCGGCGTCGAGGGTCCTGAACAGCGGACAGGGCACCCTGGCCCCCGACTGGGCGGGGCAAGACCCGTCGGAGTGGCCGGTGTGGAGGTGCAGGTCGCCCCGGTACCAGGCGGGCCCTTCCTTAAGCGGCGCGGCTGTGAAGCCGTGGAACGCGCCGTCTTTCGTCAGGGTGATGGTGGCCTTGTATTCAGCCCGGGCGTCCTTGCGCAGGTTGGGCACGCCCAGGATCAGCTTCCATTCGCCCGCGGGCAGCGGCCCGGGCAGATACGAAGGCGTCGCCCAGGTTTCGGTGAGGGTGAAGCTGGCCTTGTTCCCGCCGCTCCAGCCCCGGAAGCGCCGGGGATCACGGACCCCCAGGTCGATCACCGACTTCTGGTCCTGGCCGGTATAGGCAAAGGTCACGGAGACGGTGGTGGTCCCGGCGGGAACGCGGAACGGGACCTCACGATAGGTCTGGTGGTCAGCGCCGGTGAGTACGCCCGAAACGGTCACGGTCTCCGCGGCGGCGGGCATGGCCAGCAGCAGCGCAAGCGCCGCCGCCAGCCATGCCCGGCCCCGCATCAGGGCGCCTCGTTGGAGAAGATGATCGTCCCCGACGCGCCGAACATGCCGCCGACGCCGTGGCAGACGCTGTTCTTCGCCCCCGGCACCTGCGCCGCCGCCGTGCCGCGAAGCTGCCGCACGCTCTCCTGAAGGGCGTACATGCCGTACATGCCGGAGTGCATGTAGGAGAGACCGCCACCATTGGTGTTCAGCGGCAGCTTGCCTCCGATGGCGGTGTTGCGTTCGCGGATGAAGGCGGCCGCCTCACCGGGCTTGCAGAAGCCCAGGTCCTCAAGGCCATACAGCGGCAGGTGGGCGAAGGCGTCGTAGATCATCAGGTGGTCGACGTCGGCGTGCTTGAGACCCGCCTCGTCGAACGCCTTCTTGCCCGAAACCCGGAACGCCTTGGACGAGGTGAAGTCCTCCATCTGGCTGACCAGCGGGGTCTCCACGCTCTCGCCGGTGCCCAGGACATAGACCGGCTTGGTCTTGAAATCCTTGGCGCGCTCGGCCGAGGTCAGGATCAGGGCGCCGCCGCCGTCAGTGACCAGGCAGCACATGAGCAGGCGGAACGGCCAGGCGATCATCGGCGAGTTCAGCACGTCGTCGACCGTGATCGGGTCCTTGAACGAGGCCCGCGGGTT
>CAIVVM010000018.1 GCA_903909375.1 uncultured Alphaproteobacteria bacterium | reverse complement strand
ACCGCGACACCCAACCGCGGTGACAAGAAGGGCTTGCGCGAGGTCTTCGACAATGTCGCCGACCAAATCCGCATCGCCGAGCTGATCGCCTCGGGCCATCTCGTGAGCCCACGCACCTTCGTCATCGATGTCGGCGTGCAGGATGCCTTGAAAAAGGTGCGCCGCGTCGCCTCCGACTTCGACATGGGCGAGGTCGACGCCATCATGAACAAGTCGCCGGTCACGGATGCCGTGATCGCTCACTGGAAGGAGAAGGCCGGCAATCGTCAGACGGTGGTCTTCTGCTCGACCGTCGATCATGCCCGCAATGTCGCCGACGCATTCAATGCCGCAGGGGTTTCTGCTGCGATCGTCCACGGGGAGATGACTGACACAGACCGCAAGGCGACGCTCGCCGCTTACGACCGCGGCGAAATCCAGGTCGTCACCAATGTCGCGGTGCTGACCGAGGGCTGGGACCACCCGCCCACCTCCTGCGTCGTGCTGCTGCGGCCGTCTTCTTACAAGTCCACCATGATGCAGATGGTGGGCCGGGGCCTGCGTACCGTGAACCCGGATGAATACCCGGGGATCCTCAAGACCGACTGCGTCATCCTCGATTTCGGGACGTCGAGCCTCATCCACGGTTCGCTCGAGCAGGATGTCGATCTGAATGGGCGCCAGGTCACCGGCGACGCCCCCACCAAGACCTGCCCTTCCTGCGCGGCGCAAGTGCCGGCGGCCGTGATGGAATGCCCGCTCTGCGGTCATGTCTGGGAGAGCGAGCGCGAGGCCAAGGGGTCGGAGGCGCTCGGCCAGTTCGTGATGACCGAGATTGATCTGCTAGCCCGGTCGAGCTTCGAGTGGATCGACCTCAATAGTGACGGCTCGATCCTGATGGCGAGCGGCCTTGACGCCTGGGCCGGCGTCTTTGCTGAGGACGGCCGCTGCTATGCGGTCGGCGGTGCCAAGGGCAAGCGCGCTACCTTGCTTGGCGTCGGCGAAAGCGTCGTCTGCATCGCGGCGGCGGACGATTGGCTCAACACCAATGAGTCTGACGAGGCGGCGCACAAGACCAAGGGCTGGCTGCGCCAGCAGCCGACGGACAAGCAACTCGCCTGGCTCCCGCCGGCCTGCCGCATGGACTTCAACCTCACCCGTTACCAGGCCTCCGCCATGTTGAGCCTGAAGTTCAACCTGACTGCAATCCGCGCCCGGATCAGCGAGGCCAAGGGCGCCCGGTTCGCGGTGGCGGCGTGATGGAGGAGCTTCGTGTCGCCATCACCCATCTCTGCCGCCGCGCGGTTCACCTCTTGGCATCCGCGCTTCGCGCTCTGCGCGGTGTGTCGGCAGCCGACGCGCGGCTTTGGCTGGTCCGAGCCGCAGCGCCCGGCGGCTTCGCCGCCAAAATCATCAAAGCGGGCGCCCTTGCGCCCGAGCCGGCCGCGCCCCTCGGTGTGGTTTTGCTCCATCACCTGTCAGGCCTTCTTCTGGCAACGGGCACGGAGGTCTTCCACCATGGTTGATCTCACCGAGGAAGAAAAATCCGCCATCCGCCACGCCATGCAGATGGTGGCCGAAGTGATGGAGGAGATCGGCTGGCAGACCCGGTTGATCGAGATCTCCGAGCCCCAGGTCCTCACCCTCATCGAAGTCGCCATCGGCGGCTTT
>CAIVVM010000017.1 GCA_903909375.1 uncultured Alphaproteobacteria bacterium | reverse complement strand
TGCGCAAAGCCGCAGAGCGCACCGTCGAGGCCACCTGGCGACGCATCGGCAAACTCCTCGACCACTTCTCAGCCGACGAATGCGCCAACTACCTCGTCAACTCCGGATATGCTGCAACTTGATCCGGTCACGCTCTAAGGGGCGGCGAGATCAGCATCACGACAGGTGTGGCGGAAAGGACAGCGCCGCCTGCCCACGCTACCTTGGTCATTCCGGCGAAAGCATTCGGCGAGCGCGGCCCTGACTGCCCGTTGCAGTCGGGCCGCGCCTTTGGATCAGGCGGTCGCCGAGCGCCTGCGTCGTAGCATCGCGCCGGCCATGCCGAATCCGCCAATCATCATCGCCCAGGTCGCCGGCTCCGGGACGACCGCAATGCTGTCGACGGTCACCGTCAACGAGCTCCTCGCGCTTCCCCCAGCGGCGAAACCGACTACATCATTGAATTTGAAGGTAAATTTTGATCCATCCAGGGTCGTAAACTGTTGCTCCGGGTTATCCCAGGTAAACGTACCAGCCAATACACCCGGGCGCCGGATCGAACCCGCCCGCAGATAAAAGGCGGTCCCGCCCGTGCCAGCCGACGCGATTGACGGCGAGGTAAACGCGAGGACTGTCTCAACCCTGGCGTCGGTGTCGCCGCCGATACCGCTCGAGATATCAAACCGCGCGAAATCAAATGTCTCCGAGGCACCTTCATTGATCGTCAGGCTATTGAAGGGCGTCAACAGGGTCGCGGAGAGCGCACAGCCCGAGAACGGCAGGCACAGCCGACTATTTTCGGTTACGGCGATGCTAGATCCCGCCGCATCAAAATTGAATAGCAACGCAGCGGCGTTGGCGGCCGGCGCTACCAGGATTGCCGTACCTAGCGCCAACGCGGAAATGAAACTGCGCATCAAAAAAATCCCCTACTCGACAAACTTCCGTCGATAGCAAAAGCCTAGTCCGTTCGACCAAGCGCAATCTAGGATCTGGCGAATGACTCGCAAGGTGACTCGCTTGAGGGGAGAAGGTTCTCCACAGGTTTCCGCCGTAACTCAACCAGCAACGGCCGCCCTTACAGCAGCCAGGCCCTCGTCAGCACGCGAGGCATCCGGTGCGCCGCCCTGGGCGAAGTCGGGCCGCCCACCGGCGCCTTGACCGCCCATGGCGATGACTGCGGCCTTGGCCAGATCGGCAGCATTGAAGCGCACCTGAGCCGCGCCTGACACGGCGACGGAGATCGCCGCCTTGCCGTCCGCAACACCGACTACGGCGACGATGCCGTCCGGAACCTGCTTTCGATACTCCTCGGCGATGGGACGCAGATCCTTGCCGCCGACGCCGTCGAGAACCCGGGCGATCACAGCCACACCGCCGATATCTTCCGGCCCGGCTGCAGCGCCACCGCCGCCGCCCATGGCAAGCTGGCGCCGCGCGTCGCCCAGTTCCTTCTCAAGCTTGCGCCGCTGCGCCTCCAGCGCCTCGACCCGCGCGCCCACCTCGGATACCGGGATCTTGAACTGGTCGGCCAGCCCGCGCGCCACCGCCGCCTGGTCCAGCAGCCAGCGTCGGGCCGCCTCGCCGGTCAATGCCTCGATACGCCGGACGCCTGCGGCGATGCCCTGTTCCTGGACGATCTTGATCAAGGCGATATCGCCGGTGCGCGCCACGTGCGTCCCGCCGCACAGCTCAACCGAATAGGCGCCCGCTCCGGTCAAGGCTTCGCCCAGGGTCAGCACCCGCACCGTCTCGCCGTACTTCTCGCCGAACAGCGCCATCGCGCCGGCGGCCATGGCCTCCTGTGGGGCCATAAGCTTCGTTTCCGTCGCCCGGTTCTGGCGGATGACCGCATTCACCTCGGCTTCGATCCGGTCAATCTCGGCCGGGGTCACCGGCTGGCCGTGGCTGAAGTCGAAGCGCATCCGCTCCCCGTCGACCATCTGGCCCTTCTGGGTGACGTGAGGGCCCAGCACATTGCGCAGCGCGGCGTGCAGCAGATGCGCCGCCGAGTGATTGGCCCGGGTGGCCGTGCGCCGATCAGGGTCCACCATCAGACGAACGTGCTGGCCAGGCTTCAGCACGCCTTCAACGATCTCAAGATCATGCACGTGCAGGTCACCGGCCAGCTTCTGGACATCGCTCACACGCGCCCGACCGCCCTCCCACTCGACCTCGCCCTGATCGCCTGCCTGACCGCCGCTCTCCGCATAGAACGGCGTACGGTCAAACAGCGCCTGCACCCTGGAACCCTCAAGCGCTCCATCGACTTCGCGCCCGCCCTCCATCACCACCAGAACCTCGGCGGTGATCTCCACATCCTCGTATCCGGTGAACTCGGTCGCCCCCAGCCGCTCGCGGATAGCAAACCACTCCTCGGCGGCGGCCACCTGCCCCGACCCTGTCCAGGCCTCACGCGCCATATCCCGCTGGCGCGCCATGGCAGCGTCGAACTCCGCCAGGTTCACGGTCAGGCCCTTGGCGCGCACCGCGTCCTGGGTCAGGTCGAGGGGGAAGCCATAGGTGTCGTAGAGTTTGAACGCCGTCTCGCCAGACAACACATCACCCTCATTGAGGTTGGCGGTCGCCTCGTCCAGCAGGCCCATGCCTCGACCCAGTGTGCGCCGGAAACGCTCCTCCTCCTGGCGAAGGGTGTCGACAATGGCGGCTTCCGCCCGCTTCAGCTCCGGATAGGCATCCCCCATTTGCGCCACCAGCGTCGGCGCCAGCCGGTGCATCAGCGGCTCCTCGGCGCCCAGCAGGTGGGCGTGGCGCATTGCGCGGCGCATGATTCGACGCAGCACGTAGCCGCGACCTTCGTTGGAGGGGGTCACGCCGTCGGCGATCAGGAAACTGGTGGAGCGAAGGTGGTCAGCGATCACTCTGTGGGACGGCCCGTTCGACGCGCCGCCCACGCCGCCGACCAGGCCTCTGGACGCCGAGATGATCGCGCGGAAGAGATCCACATCATAGTTGTCATGAACGCCCTGAAGCACAGCGGCGACCCGCTCCAGCCCCATGCCGGTATCAATGGAGGGTTTGGGCAGCGGTTCGCGCCGACCGTCGGCGAACTGCTCGAACTGCATGAAGACGAGATTCCAGATCTCGACGAACCGGTCACCGTCCTCATCGGGGCTACCGGGGGGGCCACCTGGGATATGCGCGCCGTGATCGTAGAAGATCTCGGAGCAAGGGCCGCACGGACCCGTGTCGCCCATGGACCAGAAGTTGTCGGCAGTCGCGATCCGGATGATCCGTTCATCCGGTATACCTGCGATCTTGCGCCACAGACCGTGAGCCTCATCATCCGTGTGATAGACGGTGACCGTCAGTTTCTCGGGCTTGAGGGCGAATTCCTTGGTCAGGAGATCCCAGGCCAAGGTGATCGCCTGCTCCTTGAAATAGTCGCCGAACGAGAAGTTCCCGAGCATTTCGAAGAACGTATGGTGGCGCGCCGTGTAACCCACATTGTCGAGGTCATTGTGCTTGCCCCCGGCGCGCACGCTCTTCTGGGATGAAGCTGCGCGCGGAAATGGCGGGGTTTCCGCGCCGGTGAAGTAGTTCTTGAACGGCACCATGCCCGCGTTGACGAACAGCAGGGTCGGATCGTTCTGCGGCACCAACGGCGCCGAGGCCACGACAGCGTGGTCGTTCCTCTGGAAATAGTCCAGGAAGTGCGTCCGGATTTCGTTCAGGCTCGCCATCGTCTCACTCTTGGAACCGTGCGCCGCACCCCAGCGCAGGGGGTGCGATCATCTACGCGAAAGCGCTGCATAAGGAAAAGGACGCCGGGAGCAAGGCTCCAGGCGTCCCGGGTCTCCTCAAAACGCAAAACCGCCGTGCGAGGTGGCGCTCGCATCCGAACCGGTTGGCGGCGCGATCCGGATGGATCGCACGACGGCGTCAACGCCTAGAGCGAGCCGTCCTCTGCATCGGCGTCCTCGCCGGGGCCTACCAGCAACTCTTCCTCAATCACGTCCTTGGCGCCGCGCACCGAGCGCTCGATCTCCTTGGCCATGTCCGGGTTCGCCTTCAGGAAGTCGCGAACATTGTCACGCCCCTGACCGATCCGCTGGGAATTGAACGAGAACCATGAGCCCGACTTCTCGATCACCCCGGCCTTGACCCCCAGATCGATTATCTCGCCCAGCTTGGAGATACCCTCACCGTACATGATGTCGAACTCGACCTCGCGGAACGGCGGGGCCACCTTGTTCTTCACCACCTTGACGCGGACATTGTTGCCGACGATCTCGTCCGAGCGCTTCACCGAGCCCGTGCGGCGGATATCCAGCCGCACCGAAGCGTAGAACTTCAGCGCATTGCCTCCCGTGGTCGTCTCGGGGCTGCCGTACATCACGCCGATCTTCATGCGGATCTGGTTGATGAAGATGACCAGGGTATGGGTCTTGGAGATCGAGGCGGTCAGCTTGCGCAGCGCCTGGCTCATCAGGCGCGCCTGCAGGCCCGGCAGGCTGTCACCCATCTCGCCTTCGATTTCTGCGCGCGGCGTCAGCGCCGCCACGGAGTCGATCACGATGATGTCCACCGCGCCCGAGCGCACCAGGGTGTCGGTGATCTCCAGGGCCTGTTCGCCGGTATCCGGCTGGGAGACCAGCAGGTCGTCCAGATTCACACCCAGCTTGTGCGCATAGGACGGATCCAGCGCGTGTTCGGCGTCGACGAAGGCGGCGGTGCCGCCGGCCTTCTGGACCTCGGCCACCACGTGCAGCGCCAGCGTCGTCTTGCCTGAGCTTTCCGGCCCGTAGATCTCGACGATCCGGCCCTTCGGCAGCCCGCCGATACCCAGCGCCAGGTCAAGACCCAGCGATCCCGTAGAGACCGACTCGATCTCGAGGATCTTGCCCTTCTCGCCCAGCTTCATGACAGAGCCCTTGCCGAAGGCCCGGTCGATCTGCGCCAGCGCCGCCTCAAGGGCCCGCTGCTTGTCTCCGTCTTCTTTTCCCACGAGCTTCAATGCTGACTGCGCCATATCCAGCTTTCCCTATCCCACGATTCCGCCAACGAACGACCACCCGCTCGCCGACTCTCTTCGTACTATCTTTGTTCTGTGTTCGCAAGACGTTCTGAGAACGCAGTCGCAGAGAGCTAAAGGCGCCGCCTGTGGCAGGAACAACCGTCAGGCGACGCCCAAAGGATCGGGGCCCCAGGCGGGGCCCTCAGGAATCGGGGCAATGCGATCAGCGGCGTCTACAGCAAGTCTCCGCCTGCAGCCCCCGCCGTCGTCCCCGTGGCCTTGAACGCCTTCATTACATTGCGCCCCACGGTCCAGCGGTGCACTTCGTCCGGCCCGTCGACCAGGCGCTGGGAGCGGATGTGAGTGTACCAGGCGGCCAGCGGGGTATCACGGCTGTAGCCCAGCGCGCCGTGCAACTGGATAGCGGTGTCGACTACATGGTGGACCATGTGGGCCAGGTAGACCTTGGCGATGGAGTTTTCCTGCCGCATGTCGAGGCCCTTCTCGGCCTTGTAGGCGATGTGCAGCAACATGAGGCGGGCGATGTAGAGCTGGCTGGCGCACTCGGCCATCATGAACTGCACGGCCTGGCGCTCATCCAGCTTCTTGCCGAAAGTCTCGCGCTGGCTGATGTGGGCGGCGGCCATATCCAGCGCGCGCTGGGCCATGGCCACATTGTGCATGCCGTGGCGCAGACGGCCGTAGGCCAGACGGTGCTGGCCCATATCGAAGCCTCGGCCCTCCCCGCCAAGCAGGTTCTCGGCCGGCACTACCAGGTCCTTGATCTCGATCTCGGCGTGGCCGCCACCCATAATGTGGCTGAGGGGGCCTTCGGCGGCCATGGTCGGGATATCGCGCTTGATCCGGTAGCCGGGGGTCGGCAGCTCGACGATGAAGGTCGAGAACTGCTGGTGGCGCGGGGCGTCCGGATCGGTCCGGGCCATCACCAGCGCCAGGTCCGCGGCGCTGGCGGCCGACGAGAACCACTTCTCACCGTTCAGGATATAGTTCTCGTTGCCGTCC
This sequence comes from uncultured Alphaproteobacteria bacterium, assembly GCA_903909375.1. Lineage (GTDB taxonomy): Bacteria > Pseudomonadota > Alphaproteobacteria > Caulobacterales > Caulobacteraceae > Phenylobacterium. The sequence continues at coordinate 70,591 of CAIVVM010000017.1, read as the reverse complement.
TTGACCGCAGTAGTTCGCATGCCGGTTGCGTCGGCGCCCGAGGCCTTTTCGGTCATCGAATAGCAAACCCGCAGGTCGCCATTGAGCAGCGGCTTGAGGTACTTTTCCTTCTGGAAGTCGGTGCCGTGCGCCAGCAGCGTCAGGATCGTGGCGTCGTCCGGCCCCTGACTGTTCATGCTCAGGGCGCCAAGGTGACTCATCCCCAGCTCCATCTGCACTAGGGCATTGGCCAGCGGGCCCAGACCCATGCCGCCATGTTCCTTGGGCACGAAGGGCAGCCACAGGCCCTGGGCCCGGGCCTTTGCGCGCAATTCGGCCAGGACGACCTTGTAGCTTTCCTTGTCCACCAGCCGCTTCTCGGCGGGGATGCACTCGTCCTTCACCCACTGGCGCACGCGCTCGCGCACGGCCTTGGCTTCCGGGGGGATTTCAAAGTCGATGGACATGGCGGAGCACTCCCTGAAACGTCTGTTTGAATTCTTGGGACAACGTGCGGCGGCTGGCGCGGCGAGGCAAGAGGGAAAGCCTCAGCTAACCCGCAACGCCTCCCCCATCCGGTCCTGGAACCACGCCACACCGTTCTCATGCTTCGGCGACAGCACACCGCCGCGATAGATCCCGGCCTCCAGATTGCGTTGCACCTCTTCGCAGACCTGCAGATCCTGGGCTGTGACCAGGTCGGAGACCTTCAGCATCGCCTCGAGCTCGGCGGTCCTTGCCGGGTCGAAGAAGTAGAAATAGTCCAGCCTCGTCTCGGTCGGCCCCACCGCCGTCATCCGCTCGATCATATAGCCGTGGCGATAGACATTGACCCCCAGGTTCGGCCAAAGCCAGCCCCAGAGCCCGCCATAGACACTGGCGTCCCGTGGCGGCGCGCTGGCGAAGATCACCTGGTCCACCACTTCAGTCCGGTATTCAGACACGACCACATCGGCGTCGAACTCCGGGTGCACCATCGGCAGGTGGTATCCCTCCAGATAGTTCTCCACATAGGCCTTCCAGTTGCAGGCGATGCTGTGGCTGCGGCGCTCGGTCAACGGAAACCCTGCCTGCCCGTCCGGCCAGCGCACCGCCAGCGGGACGATCAGCGCTGTGAGCGGTGCGGCCTCCAGATCCAGATTGACGAACACCAGCCCGCGCCACACCTCCACGCAGACCGGAAACAGGCCATGGTCCCGGGGATCAAACCCCGCGGGCGCCCCGAAATCCACAGCGTTGCGAAGCCGCCCGTCGAGCGCGTAGCGCCATCCGTGATAGCGGCAGGTGAAGGCCTCTCCGCAGTTACCCACCCCATCCGTCACCAGCGCTCCAGCCCTATGCCGGCAGACGTTATGAAAGGCCGCGAGGGCGCCATCGGCCTTGCGCACGACAACCACCGGGGCGCCGCCGATCACATCGGCAAGATAGTCGCCGGCCGCCGGGATCTGGCTGTCATGGCCCATGAACTGCCAGGTGCGGCGCAGCACGTGTTCCCGGTCGCGCCGCAAAGCGTCTTCGCCGCTATAGAGGTCAACCGACAGCATGCGCTGCTCCGCAGAAAAAGCCGCGTGAACCTAGCGGCGGCGGAGCCAAAGATACAGCAAGGCAGCTGTGCCCAGGGGAACCAGGGCCCAGGCCAGTTCAACCGGCTTTGCCGTCGAGCCCAGGACCAACGCACAGATGATCGTCACGCCGGCCGTCGCGATGGCAAGGACGCGTCGCGGCGCTGTGAACGCTCCCGACAGCCGGACCAGGGACACCGCTACCAACGCGTAGCAATAGAGGCAGAGCAAAACCGTCACGTTCACCAGGATGCGGAATTGCTCGGCCAGATCCGGCGTTGCGGTGCTGATGGCAGCCAACGACATCAGCCCGCCCAGCGTCAGCAGATTGACTGGCGACACCTGCTCGCCAGGCCGGGTCCGGAAGACCTTCGGAAAGGCGCCCTCATCGGCAGCGCTACGGGTGGTTTCCGACGTCAGCAGCGTGAAGCCCGTCAAGCATCCCTGCGCCCGCAGGAACGCGCAGACAGCCAATAGACCACCCAGACCAGCGCCGACCGTCAGCTTGGCAGCGTCGGCGAAGGGCGCACCAGACCCGGCCAGGGCTGTAGAGGGAAGGATACCCATCAGAACGGCGTTGACCGCCATATAGAGCGCAGCGGCGGCGGCGACCCCCAGCAGGGTCGCACGCGGGACGTTGCGCGCCGGGTTCCGGACGACGCCGGCAGCGGCGGCGGCGCACTCAAGCCCCAGAAACGCGTAGAATGCCGTCAGGGCCGACGAACCGATGGCCGCTACCGGGCTGAGTCCCTGCGGGTTCCACGACGCCAGAAAGATCTCGGGTTGGAACACGAACCACCCGGCTGTCGCCGTCAGGATCACCGGGAAGAGGCCAATCCCCAGGGTGGCGCCCTCCATCCGCGTCACCCAGCGAGGCCCCAGCCAGCTGACCGCAATGCCACCCCATATGCTGGCCAGGGTGATCGCCAGCCGGGGACCGGTACCGGTAAGCTCCGGGAACAGATATCCCACTGTCCCGGCGACCGCGAGGGCGACCGGAACAAGTCCAACTGCGTTGGTTGCATAGTAGGATACAGTCATCTGGACGCCGAAGAAGCGCCCCAGACCGGCCTGGGCATAATAGGCCAACCCGGTGGCATGCGGCGCGGCCGCGCCGATCTGGGCGAACACACCGGCGACCGACAACGCTACGACTGCCGCGGCAAGCCAGCCAAAGATCGATATCGAACCAACCGCGCCCATGGCGGCCGGTAGGATGAAGATTGCGGAGCCGATCATCCCGCCCACGACAAGCGCGACCGCGCCCGGCAGACCGATCTTGCCGTGATGCCCGGGCTCCGCGGCAACCCCGGCGGCAGGCATGGAGTCTGTGGTCATGCAGATCCCCCCCATGCAAACTGCCTCAGTCCTGACACGCCGTCCAACGCCAATGCGCCTCACGCTTGACAGTCCAAACTACAGGCGTAACCTCCGTATAGCTACAGGTGTAAGATGACGAAGATTTCCGGTGCGGAAAGTCAGATCATGGAGGCTGTGTGGTCGCAGGGCCCGCTGACGGCCGAGGAGATCGTACAGGCCGTAGGTCCGGCACAGCAGTGGGGTGAGGCCACGGTCAAGACCTTGATCAACCGCCTGCTCAAGAAGAAGGCCCTTGCCTCGGAGCGCACTGGCGGCCGCGCCCTCTATCGCGCACTGGTCACCCGCGAGGCCTATGTGACCGGCGAGAGCCAGGGACTGCTCGACCGCCTGTTCGGTGGCCAGATCGCGCCGCTCGTGGCGCACTATGCCCAGCATCGCGCGCTCTCGCCCGAGGAAGTCGCGCGGCTCAAGGCTCTGATCGCGGAGTTCGAATCCGATGATGAGTGAAATCCTCGCCGCTATCCTGCGGGCCAATCTGATCCTCGGCGTCGCGGTTCTGGCCGTCCTTTTGCTGCGAGTCCCGTTTCGTCGACTGTTTGGCGCGGAGCTGGCCTACACGCTTTGGGCCGCCCCGCCGCTCGCCACGCTGGCGACCTTGCTGCCGGCGCGGACAATTCTGGGCGCCTCCAGCCACCCGCTCGCCGAGGCGGTCGCCGATGTATCGGCCGAAGGGATGTGAATCTGGGCTCTGGGCGTTGCTTTGGCGTCTGTAACGCTGATCCGCGCTCAACTCCGGTTTCTGGCCTACGCCCGCGCCGGACGCACGAGCGCCTCGGTGGTGGGTGTGATCTCGCCGCGCATTATCCTGCCGCGCGAGGATGGTACGTTCACGGACGCCGAACGCGCCCTGATCCGGGCCCACGAACGCGAGCATGTGGCCAGCCAGGACCCCCGCGCCACAGCGCTGGCTGCGGTCTTGCAGACCCTTTGCTGGTTCAACCCGCTGGTCTGGTTCGGCGCGCACGTGATGCGGCTTGATCAGGAGCAGGCCTGCGACGCCGCCGTCCTGCGCAAACGCCCCGCGGATCGTGGCCTCTACGCCCGGACGTTGCTTAAGTCCCAGTTCGCGACCCAGACCCTGCCCATCTACCAGTTCTGGGCCGCCCAGCAGGGCAAGCATATGTCGGTGATGCTCAAACCTGGCCGGCGCGGCCGGGCTCGTCCGGGCTCGTCCGGGCTGATTAGCTCCTAGAGTTTCCGCGATAGCGCGGACAGTACCCCTTCCGGGTAGTCCCTGGCTGCGTGACTTGCTGCGCCATAAGCCGCGACGTCACGGTTGACCCCGGCTCACCCGGCCTTAGCGTGGGCTCCAACGATGAGCAGGGAGCGACGTCATGCAGGAAACCATCCTCGATCCGGATCTGCCCATCGTCGATCCGCATCATCACCTCTGGGACAATCGCACCTACGCGACTCCCGAAGTCGACGCCCATCCGTTCATGACGGCGATCAAGCCGGCGCGGCGCTATCTGCTGGACGAACTACGGGCCGACACCGAAAGCGGTCACAACATCGTCGCGACTGTGTTCGTCGAGTGTGGCGCCTACTACAAGGGCGGCGGCTCGCCTGATCTGAAGCCGGTGGGAGAGACCGAATTCGTCAACGGCGTAGCCGCCATGAGCGCCAGCGGCATGTATGGCCCCTTCCGCGCCTGCGCCGGGATCGTCAGCAAGGCCGACCTCTTGCTGGGCGATGCGGTGAAGCCTGTGCTGGAGGCCCATATCCGCGCCGGCGGCGGCCGCTTCAAGGGCATCCGCAACTCCGCCTCCTTCGATGACGACAAGGACGTACTCGGTCCCCTCAACCGCGTGGAGGCCGGCCTCTACCGCGACGCCACGTTCCGCAAGGGATTCCGGCATCTGGGCGAGATGGATCTATCCTTCGACGCCTGGCTGCTCGAGCCGCAACTGCCCGATGTCATAGACCTGGCCCGCGCCTTCCCGGATACGACCCTTGTGCTTGACCATGTGGGCACACCGCTGGGCCGGGGCGTCTACACCGGTAAGCTTCCGGAACGGTTCGACATTTGGCGCGACAATATCCGCGAACTGGCCAAATCGCCCAAGGTGGTGGTCAAGCTGGGTGGACTGGCGATGGCTTTCTGCAACTTCCCCTCGTTCCTGGCCGAGCCGCGCGCGCCGTCCGAACAGCTGGCCATGGAATGGAGTCCCTACATCGAAACCTGCATCGAGGCGTTCGGGCCGGATCGCTGCATGTTCGAGAGCAACTTCCCTGTCGACATGGGCAGTTGCAGCTATGCCACCCTCTGGAACGCCTTCAAGCACATCGCCAGTGGCGCCTCGGCGGCCGAGAAGACCGCGCTGTTCTCAGGTACGGCGACCAAGGTCTACAGCCTGGATCTGACCTAGAATTTCGGCGGCGTCGTCATCGTCCACTTGGGAGCCGGCGCCTGATAGTTCCCGAACTGCTGGATCACCTCGGCGGTGCTGTCGGCATAGATCAGCATGTCCACATAGGGCTGGGCGATGAAACCCTTGTCGGCCATCTGCTGGATCGTGGCCCGCATGAGGTCGTAGTAGCCGCCGACATTCACGAAACCGCACGGCTTTGCGTGGACGCCCAGCAGCGCCCAGGTCCACTGCTCGAAGATCTCCTCGAAGGTGCCGGGCCCGCCGGGCAGGCACAGGAAACCGTCGCTCAGTTCTTCCATCGCCTGTTTGCGTTCATGCATCGAGGCCACGACGCGAAGCTCGGTCAGGCCGCGATGGGCAATCTCCTGACTGACAAGATGCTCGGGCATCACGCCTACCACGCGGCCGCCCGCCGCTAGCGCCGCGTCGGCCACAGCGCCCATCAGCCCGACCTTGCCGCCGCCATAGACCAGGGTCATGCCAGCCCGGGCGATAAGGGTTCCACACGCCGCAGCCTCGGCCAGAAACGCCGGATCGGTTCCTGGCGAAGAACCGCAGTACACGCAGATGCTGTTCAAGTGCGTCCCTGTAGAGCCACTGTGTCGAAAGGGTCGCTCTCATAGGCTGATTGCGTAGTCATGTCACGGGCGCTGGCCATGTGGATAATCCGAGGCTACAAAGCGATCACGGCCTATCACGACGACTGGCCGGGCGCCGGCTTGTGCCCGGCGGAGACTTCTATCTCGGTGGGTTGCGACGATATGGCGAGCGGTACGGTCAAGTGGTTCAATTCGGCCAAGGGGTTTGGTTTCGTCCAGCCCGACGATGGCGGATCCGATGTTTTCATTCACATTTCAGCGCTGAATCAGGCGGGCCTCGACAGCCTGAATGAAGGCGACAAGGTCGACTACGAACTCGAGCAGGATCGACGTTCGGGCAAGCTGGCGGCGACCCAGATTGTCGTGACGGCCCAAGGCGCGCCTGCGCCCCGGCGCGCGGGCGGCGGTGGCGGCTTCGGCGGCGGTGATCGCGGCGGCTACGGCGGCGGCGGCGACCGTGGCGGCTTCGGCGGCGGTGGGCGTGATCGCGGCGGCTTCGGCGGTGGCGGTGGCGGTGGCGGCTTTGGCGGTGGCGAGCGTTCGCGCGGCGCGATCGCAGGCTCCGGCGCCGGCGTCGTGAAGTGGTTCAACCCCACCAAGGGCTTTGGCTTCATCAAGCCCGAGGACGGCGGCCAGGACATCTTCGTCCACATTTCGGCGGTCGAGCAAGCCGGTCTGTCCGGTCTGAACGAAGGCCAGACCGTCAACTTCGATCTCGAGCAGGATCGTCGCAGCGGCAAGACTTCGGCGACCAACCTGAAGGTCAGCGGTTAAAGATACTGGAGGCTCGCTTCGGCGGGCCTCTACTTCTCGGCAGGCGAGAGCCTCGCCCTGCCTCCTCCGGGCAGCGTCGCGACGTAGGCGCTGAACCGTGTGTCGGGGGTCATATAGTCCGTGGAGACGTACTGCGCACCGGAGGCAAAGGCCGCCGCCTGGCGCGCCGTGTCATTGATGCGCGCCTCTCGGGTGTCTGCGTCGGCTCGCGTCCGAACGATCAGACCGGCCTTAATGGCCGCCGCGATCTGGCCAGCCAGTTCCTTCGGTTCATTGAGCGTGATGTAGCCCGCAACCGGCGAGGCAATGTCTGTGTTCACGAAGGCTACACGGCCCTCCAGCACCTTTCGGTCACCCCGATATCGCGCCGCCTGCTCGGGCGGACAATCCAGCGCGAACATCACCCGACCACGCGCCGACTTCAGGCTCGGCCAGCCCCCGGCGGCCACCGCCTCGCGCAGGGTGGGAAAACGCCCCTGCACCTGGTCCGGGGTGATCAAGGTCGCCTCGGGAAACACGCTGCGGATCTCGGCGTCGATCATGTCCATGGCCGCCGCATCGAACACAGGCGCCTTGACCGCGCCGGGCAGCGCCAGCCCGCCTTCCTTGAGGTTCATGATCACAAGGATAGGCACATGATCGGGATTGGCCCTTGACCAGGCCCGGATATCCTTCAGGCAGTCCACAAACAGCGGGCACACGGACCGATAGTCGACTGACTGCTCGTGCAATACCTTAAGGCCGGCCTGCTTCAACGGGGCGAAATCGTAGGGTTGAGCCTTGGCCCCGGCGTTTCGAAATCCCAGGGGCGAGGCGAACGCACCGGGCGCTGGATCATAGACCATGTCGATCTCGAGCTGCCGAGCTCCGGCCTTCAGCTGCTCGTTCAACGGCGGGTGGCTGTAGTCGATGGCGTCGGCCTCCCTCGGGTTTACCGCACGGATCATCGCCATCTCGTTGGGGGCGATCGCCATCTTGTAGCTATTGTGGGTGCCGATCGCCTGAAGCGCATTCATCGGCAGGGCGTCCACCACCGCCCGCGTGCAGCCCGGCTTGCCCGACGGCGCCTCCAGGTCGCAAGCGGCGGAAACGGCAGCGGCGGCGATGAGTGCAGCGATCATTCGGGCATCCTTGCAGGTGGACGCGACAATAGGATGAAGCCGCACCCAAGGGAAATTCACGAAAAGCGCCCATGAAAACGTCGCCTTAACGAGCACGACCTATACGGGTAGCCAAGAGAGGCGCCATTGAACACGTCGCACAGACTTCTGGGATTTGCCTTCGCCGCGGCGGATCTGCTGATCGAGGTGACGCCGAATGGCCGGATCGCTTTCGCCATGGGGGCCGGCGAGGCCCTGATCGGCCTGACCGACGCGGCCATGACGAAGCGGCGCTGGTTCGACCTTGTCGATCCGTCTGACCATCCCATGCTGCAATCGATGTTCGGTGGCCTGCTGGACGGCGCGCGAGCCGGGCCGGTGACCATCAAGGTCGCCACCCCGAAGGATGCGCCAGAGCGTTTTGCGACCCTGACAGCCATGCGGATGCCGGGGAACAAGCAAGCCATCTCGTGCGTGCTTTCGCGGGCCAACGCCCGGGGCCCCGCTGGACTACAGAGCCGCGAGTCCTTCGAAGCCCGGGCCTCGACGCTGCTGTCGCAGGCCTCGCACGACCTGGACCTGACGTTCATCGAACTGGCCGGCCTCTCCCTGTCCGAAAAGGCTGCGGCCGATCCGGAGAAGTTGCAGGCAGTGGTAGCCGGCATTCTTCGCGCGCAGGCCTATCAGGGCGAGGCCCCTGCGGCTATCGGTCCCGATCGCTACGCCTTGCTGAAGGATAGCCTCGAACCCTCGGAAGTGCTGATCGAGCGAGTTGGCCGCATCCTTTCCGGCGAAGGCTATGGGGACGTCGCTCCAGCGTCAGCGAGCGTGCCCATGACCGGCGTGACGCAACCAAAGCAGGTGATCAAGGCGCTGCGCTACGCCGTCGAGCTGGTGATGCAGAATGGCCTGAACCTGCCCCTCCCTGCCGACCTGGCCGGCGCCCTCGACCAGGCCACGCGCTCGACGATGCACAAGGCCGGCGCGCTTGGCTCTGCGATCCGCCAACGCCAGTTCACCCTGGCCTATCAACCAGTCGTGAGTCTGACTGATGGAAGCCTGCACCACCACGAAGTGCTCGTTCGCTTCGGCGAAGAGGCAAGCCCGTTCCCGACCATCCGGATGGCCGAGGAAATGGACCTCATCGAGTCGCTGGACGTAGCGATCCTTGAGGAAACCCTGGCCGTCATGAAACGGGATCCCACGATCGTCCTGGCGGTGAACGTCTCGGGGCGTAGCATCATGAGCGACGACTTCGTCACCCGCGTGCTTGGCCTGCTCAAAGGCCGCCCGGACGTCCGTGGACGCCTGATGTTCGAACTGACCGAGAGCGCCGCGGTCGAGGACCTGGCCGTTGCGGACCGCCACATACAGGCTTTTCGACGCGCTGGCTGCGAGGTCTGCCTCGATGACTTTGGCGCCGGCGCAGCCTCGCTGGCCTATCTGCAGCAATTGACACTCGACGTGCTGAAGATCGACGGGCGCTATATCCGCGACCTGCAGTTCGGTGGTCGCGAAGCGACGTTCGTGAAGCATCTGGTCAACATGTGCGCCGAGCTCAATGTCCGTACGCTCGCCGAGATGGTGGAGACGCCTGAAGCGCAGGACGCCGTGCGCGCTGCAGGGGTCGACTATGCCCAGGGCTGGCTCTACGGTCGCGCCAGCGATACGCCCATCGACGCCGAGGACATAGCAGCACGATCAAGGGGGCGATCTGGCGCGCTGCAGGTACGCTCGCTGCTGAATCGATAGCCTGCCGCCGCGGATCGGTCGGGGCTGAATCAGGATAGAGGCGAGACATGCAACGCATCGCCCTCACCGCCCTTCTCGTCGCTGACTACGACGAAGCCATCGACTTCTATGTCGGCAAGGTCGGCTTCGACCTGGTGGAGAACACGGACATGGGCGGCGGCAAGCGCTGGGTCGTGGTCCGCCCGCCCGGATCCGACGGCGCGCTGCTGCTGGCAAAGGCGGTCGATGGCCAGACCTCCAGAGTCGGTGATCAGGCCGGGGGTCGGGTCTTCCTGTTCCTGCACACGAACGATTTTGCGGGCGACCACGCCCGGATGTCAGCCGCCGGGGTGCGCTTCCTGGAGGCGCCCCGCCACGAACCCTATGGCGTCGTGGCGGTGTTCGAGGATCTCTACGGCACGCGCTGGGACCTCATCCAGCCGGCGGCGCGGGGATGAGCGCGTCATCGATCTGGACCGCGCGGATTGCCGCCGGGCGGGCATCCAGGCGAGCGACAGTCGCTATTCCGCCAGCTCCGGTTTCAGGTTTTCCCGTCGCAGGAACATCTCGACCAGGATCAGGTTTGGAACCCAGGCGAGCCAGGCGATGGCCTGATAGGCGGTGACGAAGTCGATCCCCATCATCTGCGACAGCGGAATGTAGATCCGCAGCGTCACCGCGCCGAAGGTGAGCGCGAACGAGCGGATCATCCAGCGCCGATGCGCGTCGAACCGCCGCGCCTGGGCCATCCGCCAGGCCTGGGAGGTCGCGTAGATCCAGATCACCGCCAGCGTTCCAAAGCCAAACCCGGCGATGGGGCCCGAGGTGTTGCCAAACGCGAGGAGGAAACCGGCCGAACCGCTGATCAGGCAGCTTACGACATAGATCTTTCCGATCGTCCGGTGGATCGCGCGCCGATCACGAACGACTTTCAGGAACTGAAACGGCCCGAGGATCAGCGCCGTACCGGCCAAAGCGGCGTGCACCGCCAGCCAGGGCCGAGCAAACAGATTGGCCAGCAACCCCGGCGCGGGTGACCCGCCCGATGGCACGAAGACCCAGGCGTATGCGCCAACGCCCACGCTCATGATTGCGGCAAGCCCCCAGAGGCTCATGGAAACCCTGCTGTTCATCCGGAACTCTCCCTGTCCGATGTCCAAGGGATAGGTGCAGCTTCGCACGCGCCTCCAGTGACAAGACGTTAATGGCGCCGTTTCTTCGCGAACGGTTACAATCTCTGCGCCGGTCGTAACCGGACTGCGCGAACGACTCGGGTATGGATTCCGGATGCTGAGCTTCGACTTCCCGCCATGGATGCGCCGGGCCGCCAGCGAACTGGGCCTCTGGATTGCGATCGGTCTGGTGATGGCGGTGCTTGGTCCCTTCGGTACCGCGGCCCTCTCGCCACTTGAGCGAACTGCCTATTGGGTGGGCTGCATCGTGGGCGGCGGCGTCATCGGGATCGGCATTGACGAGGCGATCCGGCGCCTCACCGACAGCTTCTGGATCCGGGTCATGGCCGTCAGCGTCCTGATGACGCCACCGGTGACCGTTCTCGTGTGGTTGATGTACCACGGCCGCTTCGGCGCCAGGCTGACCTGGGAAAACCTGCTCACGCCCTGGTTCGAGGTCTTCGTGGTCTGCTTTGCGGCAATGCTCTTCCGCCAGCTGGTCTGGACGCGCAGGGATATCCCCTCGCCTGCGACGGACGAAGACCCCCTTAACGCCTTCCGCAAACGCCTGTCGGCGCGGCGGCGGCAAGCCAGACTGATCGCCGTCGAGGCCGAGGATCACTATCTACGCGTCCACACAGATAACGGCGATGAACTGATCACCGCCCGCTTCGGCGACGCGCTGAGCGAGCTCGCCAACGCCGCTGGTTTCCGCACCCATCGTTCCTGGTGGGTGGCCGCAGACGCCATCGACAGCGTGCGTTGGCTCCGTGGCCGTGGCGAGGCGCGCCTGAAGGGCGGCCTGGTGGCGCCGATCAGCCGCAGCCAGGCGCGTCAGCTGAAGACGGCCGGCTGGTTCTAAAACCGCGACGCATTGATCCGGGTGTCCGCGCGCCGCCAGGCTTCGTCGAAGGCTGCCGTCACCGACGAGGCCTCGGCCGACTTGCCCTGCGCCGTCAGGGCAACCGCCAGTCCCTTCAGCGCCCAGCCGTCGCGTCGATAGTGCATCAGGCTGTCACGGTAGACGCTCTCGGCTTCGCCCGGCTGCCCGGCCTCAAGCAAGGCTGCGCCCAGCAGATGCGACACCGGGCGGTGCCAGTAGGCCGGCTCGGTGTAGGGCAAGGCGCGCTCCAGCGTCATCGCCCGCCGGAAGGCCAGCACCGCGCCTGGCAGATCGCCGGACTTACGGGCGATCTCGCCGTCCACCGAGGCCAGGGCCACCTCGACCATCTGACGCGCGGGCAGGCCCGCCGCTTCGTATCGCGCGAAGTTTGCGGTTTGAAGTCCGCTGAGCGCCCTGCGCTCGCGCTTGGCGGCGGCGATGTCGCCGGTATTGGCCTGGGCCACGGCGCGCGCATAGAGCCAGATGGCCCGATCAAGGATCAGGGTCCTGCCTGGCAGCGGTTCTGCAAGCACCTCGGCGTACTTCCCGAACCGAAGCTGGGTCATGATCGGTGTGAAGTTGTAGAGCTCCGCCAGCGGAATCTGCGTCGCCAGTTTCGGCGCATCCACCGCCTTCACCAGCCTGCGCGCCGAATCGAGCGCCACCTGGTAGCGGCCCTCCATCTCGGCCGACGTCCACAGGAAGTGGATGTTGTGGCCATAGTAGCCGGCCGGATAGAAGCCCTGCGCCTTGCAGGTAGCGATGTAGTCCTCATCCACCTTCGCGGCCAACTCGTTGGCCGCCGCGGCGTCCGCATAGCGGCCCACCCGATAGTAGATGTGGCTCGGCATATGCACGACATGGCCCGCGTTGGGCATCGCCCGCAGCAGGCGGTCAGCGGCGGCCTCCGCGCGTTCCGGCGTCGTGGAGGCCTCCACGGCATGGATGTAGAGGTGCAGGGCGCCGGGATGATCAGGCGCGGCCTGAAGCACCTTTTCGAGCGTGGCGACAATCTGCGCGCCATGTCCCTTCGGGGTCTGGCCGTCCGCCTCCCAGTAGTCCCAAGGCTGGGTGTCCATCATGGCCTCGGCCCAGAAGGTCTGCGCGTCCATGTCATCGGGATACTGGCGCGCAAGGTCGCCCATCGCCTGGGCGAAGGCCTCGTTCAGTTTTACCCGATCTCCCGCGCGGGTCTCGGCATACCGCGTCGACAATGCCGCGATCCAGGCCTGCTCGCGCGGGCTGACCTTGCCGGCCAGGGCCCGGGCGTTCTGCAACGCCAGCCAGGCCGGGATCACGGCGTCATCCGGCATGGGCATGTTGATGTTGGAGCCCAGCGCGAACGCGACACCCCACCAGCACATGGCGCAGTTCACATCGATCCGCGCCGCCTGCCGGAACGACCGGATGGCCTCGGCGTGGTTGAACCCGAAGGTCAGCTTCACGCCCTGATCAAAGAACTTCTGGGCCTCGGGCGTGGCCGTGATGGGCATGTGGTGGTCGCCGAGCCCCGCGAACACCGGCGCTCCGGGCTTGTCAGCCTGCCCGCCGTAGATCGCAGGCATGGGCGGCAGGCCCATGCTCATGGGTCCCATCTTCGACATGTCATGCGTCTGGGCAAGCGCCGCGCTGGCGCCGAACAGGGTGATCGCGACCACCAGTGCCTTTGGGATCATGCCTCCGCCTCCCCTTATGTTGCGCAATTGGATTGCCTCTAGGACCCGACCGGCGCCAAGCCGGACAGGAAAGCCATCATCGCGGCGTTGAACGCCTCGGGTCTGTCGATATTGGCCGCGTGGCCCGCGCCTTCGATGACAGCCTTCTGCGCCCCAGGAATCTTCGCCGCCATGTAGTCGCTGGCCGCCAGGAAGGGCGTATCCTCGGAGCCCACGATCACGATCGACGGCGCCTTGATGTCAGGCAGCGAGGTGATCACCCCGGCGTCGCGCTGGGTCAGCATGCCGCGCGCCGCCAGGGCCAGACCCTGCGCACTGGAATGCTTTGCCGTGCGGCGTTCGGCGCTGCCCCCCGAGAGCAGGCCCAGCCCCTCGGTTTCATAGCGCTCGGCGGTACGCAGCGACGTCTTGTTCCAGCCTGCCCGCGCCTCGTCGTTCTTGTAGCCCGGGCCGGTGTCGATGATCAGCAGGGCCGCGACCCGATCAGGGTGAACGCGATTGAACGCCAGCGACATGTAGCCGCCCAATGACAGCCCCCCAACGATGGCCTGCTCCGCCGCGACCTCGTCCAGCAGGGCCGCCATGTCGGCGACCGTGTGCGCCTCGGAATAAAGCGTTGGATCTTCCGGGCTGTCGCTCTGTCCGTGCCCCCTCATATCCCAGGTGATCAGGCGATGATCCTTCGACACCGCTTCGATCTGGCCCGCCCACATCTGCGAGGTCGCCGAGTAGCCGTGCGTAAGCAGCACCACGGGCCCGTGGTCGCCGTGGACCTCGTAGTAGAGGCTCACACCATCACGATTGAGTTTCGACATCGGCGTCCGTCCCTTGTGTTTCCATGAGGGAACGAGGTTTGACGCCCGATGTCGAGCCTAGACCTGGGTTGCGACCCACTCGCGCACATGCCGTTCCAGTACGGTCAGCGGCATAGAGCCCGAGAGCAGTACGGCGTCGTGAAATTTGCGGACGTCGAACTTCTGCCCCAGCGTCGCCTCCGCCTCGGCGCGGAGTTTCAGGAGAGTGACCTTTCCGACCATGTAGCTGCAGGCCTGCCCCGGCCAGACCGAGTAGCGCTCGATCTCCTGGGCGGCCAGGGGTTCAGGGTCGCCTTCAATGGCGCGCATTTCGGCGATGGCCTTTTCGCGCGACCACTTCAGGTGATGCAGCCCGCTATCGGTGACAAGGCGCGCGGAGCGCAGCAGCGCGTCGTGGATGTAGCCCAGCTCATTGAGGGGCTCGCCCTTGTAGAGCGCCATCTCCTGAACGACCTGCTCCGCGTAGAGCGCCCAGCCCTCGGCATAGGCGCCGAAACCCATGACCCGGCGGATCATCGGCAGGTCAGCTTCCTGCTGCATCGAGATCTGCATGTGATGACCGGGAATACCTTCGTGATAGGTCGTAGTGGGCAGGAACCAGTACGGACTTTCCGCTGTATCCCGAAGGTTCAGCCAGTAGATCCCGGGTCGCGAGCCATCGAGGCTGGGACCGGAGTAGTGCGTGGATGAGCCGCCCTCGGTGGCCGCCGGAATGCGTCGGATCTCCAGGGCGGCCTTGGGCAACGTTCCAAACTGTTCCGGAAGTCGCTTCTGCATGCCCTGAACGACCTTGTTCAGATCAGCGATGATCTGGGACTTGCCCGCATCAGTGTTCGGGTAGACGCCCCTTTTGCTCTCATAGAGGGCGATGAAGCGTTCGCCGACCGTGCCCTTTGTGAAGCCCAGTTCCTTGAAAAGCACATCGGCCCTGGCCGACAGCTCCGCCGTGACATCCCAACCCAGTTTGTGGACCTCGTCGGGTGAAATCCGGGTGGTTGTCTGCGAATAGAGCGACGCGGCATAGTAGGCCTCGCCGTCTGGAAGCTTCCAGCAACCGGCGTCGGGGGTCGCCCGGGCCTTCAGGCTTTCCAGCAAAGCCATCTGGCGATCCAGCGCCGGGACTACCTTGGCATTGTAGGCCGCGGCGCCGGCGGCCATCCAGTTGCCGCCGATGCCCTTCGATTTCGCCTTGCTGGCGAGCGTCAGCACCAGACTGGACGTCTCGGCCGGCGCCCGAAGCAACTTCATGCCGGCCAACGCGCCCTTGATCGCAAAGTCCGGCGGAATCACGCCCAGGCCCACGTCACGGCGAACGCGCTCGATTTCCTCGTCCATCACGCGGGCGAAGGCTTCCAG
Source organism: uncultured Alphaproteobacteria bacterium (assembly GCA_903909375.1). GTDB lineage: Bacteria > Pseudomonadota > Alphaproteobacteria > Caulobacterales > Caulobacteraceae > Phenylobacterium. The sequence goes on along the minus strand of CAIVVM010000017.1, from coordinate 55,192 downwards.
GCGGGCAACATATGCCTCGCAGTCGGCTCGGGTCGCGATGCTGTGCTGGCTCTCCAGAAAGCTGGGGACGTCCTGCCAGGCGCCCGAGATCTGGGCCAGGACATATGGGTTCCCGGCCCCGTTGCCGTAGACGAACGCCCGGTTAGCATCGTCCGCGGACTGCAGATCAAACAGCAGGGTGTCGTAGTTGACGGCCGCCATGCCGTTCAGCGGGCGGCGATCAATGGCCTTCAGCCGACGGAGTTGGTCGGTGTTGCGGGCCTTGCGCCGCTCCATACCCGCGAGCGAGGCATCCCGCAGCTTCGACTTGGCGTCGGATTGCGCGCCCTTGTCGAGCCCCAGTGACGTCACCAGTTCTGGACTGTCTTCCAGAGCCTCGGCGAATACAGCCTCCAGGAATTTACTCAGCTGCCGCGCCGATTCTTCACTCTGAGCGATCGCTGGTCCCGCGAGGGATGTTGCGGCGGCGGCGAGTAGCAGCTGTCGGCGGTTCTGCAAGAGACGTCTCCGGAATTTCCTGCGGAAGACTTAGGGGTCAGGGCGCGCGTCGGGAAGCCCGTTGGTGACCAATCGCAGTGCTAACTCCCCGCAACATGACAGGTCGCGTCGTCAGAACGGTCGCAGCCTCGCTGGATCAACTAGGGTAGGATCGGACGAGCGAAAGGATTCTGTACGATGTCCCTTACCTTCCGGCATGTTGTGGCCGCTGCGATTGCCCTTTCGCTGAGTGGCGCGGCCATGGCGCAGGTGAAACCCTCACCGGCCGAGAAGACCATCCAGACCATCCGCAACAGCACGGGCTTCAAGGCGGCGACCGCAAACCTGGATCGTGAGTATGACCGCATCGTCGCCGAGACGATCCTGCTCACCGAGATCCCAGCCCCGCCTTTCAAGGAAACCGCGAAGGCCCAAGCCTATATGGCCATGCTCAAGACCGCGGGCCTCTCGGACGTCGAGATGGACGCCGAGGGCAATGTCATGGGCTTGCGGCGCGGGAGCGGTCCGGCCGGCGCGCCGCTGGTGGTGATGGCCGCCCACCTGGACACCGTTTTCCCCGAGGAGACGGACGTTAAGGTCCGCCGCGAGGGCACGAAACTGTTCGCACCCGGCATTGGCGATGACACACACTCGCTGGCCGTCGTGCTGGGTTATGTGCGCGCCCTGGATGCGGCGAAGATCAAGACCAGGCGCGACATCCTGTTCGTCGGCAATGTTGGCGAGGAGGGCCCGGGCGACCTTCGTGGCACGCGTTATCTGTTCGGCAAGGGCAAGTACAAGGACCGCATTGGCGCGTTCTTCTCGATGGACGGGACATCGCCGCTGGCCGTCACGTCGGGAGCCGTGGGATCGCGGCGATATCGGGTGACCTTCAAGGGGCCTGGAGGTCACAGCTACGGCGCCTTTGGCCTGGTCAACCCGATGGCCGCGATGGGCGCGACGGTGGTGGAGATGAACAGGATCGTCACGCCGACAGCACCCAAGACCACCTACATGACCAGCGTGGTCGGCGGCGGCACCTCCGTGAACTCGATTCCGGACAGCATCTGGCTGGAGGTGGACATGCGCTCCCCCGGCAAGGCGGAACTGGCAGAACTGGACGCCCGGTTTCTGCAGATCGTCGCCGCGGCCGTCGACCAGGAAAACGCCGCGCGATCCACCCGACAAGGCAAGATCAGCGCCGACGTCAAGCTGATCGGTGATCGCCCCACGGGTACGACACGCGACGATGCGGAGATCGTGCAGATCACGGCAGCGTCCGTTCGCGCGGCAGGATTTCAGCCGCTGCTGAACGCCGGTTCAACAGACTCCAACGTCCCCATCAGCCTGGGCATACCCGCCGTCACCATCGGCTCGGGCGCGGCGGGCGGCGGGCGGGCCCATGCGGTTGACGAGTGGATTGATCTTTCCAAGCCGGAAACCCTCAGGGGCATGACGGTTGGATTGGCGGCTCTGCTGGCGATGGCTGGCGCGCCTTAGGGAAGCCTACTCCGCCGCCACGCGCGCCTGGCCGGCCATGGCCGGCCAGGGATCGACCGTGACTCGGCGCATGTGCCGCCGCTGGCCGGGATAGTCGTTCAGCGCAAAATGCCAGACCGACCGGTTGTCCCAGAAGGCCACCGAGCCCTTCGCCCATGCGAACCGGCAGGTGAAGCCCTCATAGCGACAGTGCTGGTAGAGGTACTCCAGCAAAGCCTTTGATTCTGTGGACTTCCAGCCCTCGATCCGGATTGTGAAGGCCGGATTGACGTAGAGCGCCTTGCGGCCGGTCTCCGGGTGGGTGAGCACCATCGGGTGGACGTACTCGCCCACATATCCATCGGCCTCGGCCACCTGCATACCGCCGCGCTTCTGGGCCGAGTGACCGCTGGATGAATACTCCCGGGCCGCAGAATGCACGGCGTTCAGGCCTTCCAGCGTGCGTTTCAGGCCCTCGGACAGCGCGTCATAGGCAGCCGCCTGGCTGGCGAACAGGGTGTCGCCGCCATATTCCGGCAGCTCCAGTGCATAGAGGATCGAACCAATCGCCGGTGTCTCCAGAAAGCTCATGTCGGAGTGCCAGCCGCCGCCGAAATTGATCTTGTCGGTGGGCTCCTTGATGATCTCCATGACCTCCGGCTGGCCGGCCATGCCGGTGACATAGGGGTGGATATTCAGCGGCCCGAACCGGGCGCCAAAGGCCACCTGCTGGGCCGGGGTCAGATCCTGATCGCGGAAGAAGATGACCTGATGCTCCACCAGCGCCTGGCGGATAGCGGCGATGGTCTCATCGGGCAGGTGCTGCGAAAGGTCGACGCCCGAGAGCTCGGCGCCCAGGGCGCCGGCCAAGCGGCGGATTGTCAGGGTCTGGTTCATCAGTGATCCTCCGGTAGCCATGCTACAGTTTCCCGGAGAGGGGCGCGAGATGGATATGCTGATCGCAGGCTTTGACGCCGAGGCCCACGCGGCCCGGATCCGGGCGCAGGGCTTCACGGTGATCGAGGACTTCATGAGCCCGGAGGTCATCGCCGCCGTGCGGGCGGGTCTGGCGCCCTTCCAGAACACACACCACGGTCGCAACGACTTCGAGGGCTTCAGGACGGAGCGCGTCTACACCCTTGTTGCGCGTGCCAGGGTGTTCGAGGATCTGGTGGAAGAGCCGCGCGTCCTCGCCATTCTCGATCGGTTCCTTCAACCGGGCTACCTGCTGACCGCCACCCAGTCGATCCAGATCAATCCCGGCGAGACGGCGCAGAGTATGCACACGGACGACGGTTTCTACCGCATACCCCGCCCCCGCCAGGCCATCAGCTACACCCTGATCGCCGCCGTCGACGCCTTCACCCAGGCCAACGGGTGCACCGAAGTGGTCCCCGGCAGCCACCTGTGGGGCAACCAGGGCGACGCGGGACGCCCGAACGATCTGGCCGAGATCGAGCGGATGCTGGTCCCGATGGAAGTTCCGGCTGGCGCCTGTTTCATCATGGCCGGAACGCTGATCCATCGCGGCGGCGCCAACCGCACGGACAGGCCCCGACTGGGCTTCACAAACCAGTATTGCGAGCCCTGGGCGCGCCCGCAGGAGAACTTCTTCCTGGGCATCCCGCGTGAACAGGCGGCGGCGATGTCTCCCCGCGTCCAGAAGTTGCTGGGCTACGACATCTGGCCATCGTTCATGGGCATGGTGACAGGTTCTCACCCGGCCAAGGCGCTGGATCCGGGCTGGGTCCCACCGGTGGAGGCGCAGCGGATTAGCTAAGGTTCCTCGCGAACAGGGAAAACAGCCGCTCCCAGTGTCGTTCCGCCGCCGGCTTGTCGTAAACGGCGCCTCGTTGAGGGAAAGCGAAACCGTGGTGGACGCCCATGTAGAGTTCGACCTCGGCGTTGACGCCTTCGGCCTTGAGCGAGGCGTCGAGAGCTTCAACCATCTCCAGCGGCGCCCAGTTATCGTGCTCCGCGCAGGCGAAATAGAGCTCGGCCTTCGTCCGCTGCGCCGCCAGATGCGGACTGTCCTGGGCGTCGGTGACCAGTTGAACCCCATAGAGCGACGCCGCACACGCGATCCGTTCCGGGTGGCGGGCGGCGGCGTTGATCGCATACTGGCCGCTCATGCAGTAGCCGATGGCGCCCGCGGGTCCGGGGCTCGCAGCCTTGTCCCTGGCCGCGAAGGCCAGAAGGGCATCGGTGTCGTCCATGATCAGCGGGATGGTGATCGAGCCCATGAAGTCGAACATCCGTGCCCGCGCCTCGGCCTCCGGCAGGGGCGGCAGGTCCTTCATCTCCATGACACCGCGCCGGTAGTAGAGATTGGGCAGCATCACATAGTAGCCGACGGAGGCGATCCTTCGGGCCATATCGCGGAGTTCCTCACGGATCGCCGGCGCATCCATGAAGAACAGGATGATCGGATGCGGCCCGCCCCGCTCGGGATGGACAATGAAGGTGGTGGTCGCGCCGTCCCTGGTGGCGAGTTCGACGGTTTGTTCGATCATGTCACACCAACTCCGACGGCTTCAGCCCCAGTTCCTTTAGCAGCGGCTCTGCATAATCGATGCGACCCGTCATGGTCTTCGGGTCACCAACGCAGAGCTGATAGACGCCCTCGGCGATGAACTCGATGGGCTGGACCCGGTCCTTGGTCTGCTCGTTGATCAGGCCGTGCACCGCCACCCCGGGCGTATCGACCAGACCCGGCGAGATCACGTTGACCGCCACGCCATCGTCATAGACCTCGGACGCAAGGCCGGTGGTCAGGCGCTCCAGAGCCGCCTTGCACATGCCATAGACCGTGCCGCCGCTGCGACGGATGTAGGGTTGTTTGGGATGGATGCCGGCGCCGGACGAGATATTGACGATCCAGCCCGCCTTCTTCTCACGCATGGCCGGCAGCACCAGCTGCGAGAGATGCATTGGCGCCCAGACCTGAACTTCCATCATCAGATCAAAGCGCTTCTTCGGAAAGGTCTCGACCGGAATGAAGAAGGTGACCGCGGCATCGTTCACCAGAATGTCGATGTCGCCGTAGGCCGCGACCGATTCAGCCACGAGGCGCGCCCGATCTGCCTCGCTGGAGAGATCGGCCTTGATGGCCATGGCCTCACCGCCCGCGTTCCGGATACGGGCGACCGTGGCCGCCAGTGTGCCGGGGAGTTTGCTCTCGCCATCCTCCGCCGTCCGGGCCGACACCACGACCCGGGCGCCCTCCATGGCCAGGCGGACGGCGATGGCCTCGCCGATGCCCCGGCTCGCGCCGGTTACGAGCGCAGTCTTGCCCCGCAGCGTCCCGTTCGGATTGATGGCCACCATGTTCCGCTCCCATACCGTGTTTTCTGGTTGGAGCTTAAGCTGAAGGCTCAGGGCGTTCAGCGCAAGGGGCTCAGGCGGCGTTCTGCAACTCCAGCTTCACGCGCTCGGCCAAAGTCTTGATGTCAATGGGTTTGGGCAGGAAGGACACATTGGTCTCCCCTTCGAGCAAGTCCGAAAACTCGCTCTCGGCATATCCGGAGATAAACATCACCGGCGCTCCGCCCAGATAGATGCGGGCGTGCTTCAGAAGTTCCGGACCCTGCATGCCAGGCATCACCACGTCGGAGATCATCAGGTCGATCTTGCCCGCGTTCTGTTCGGCGATTTCCAGGGCCTCTTCGCCACTGGCCGCCTCGATCACCTCATAGCCGCGCGCCCGCAACAGCTTGGCGGCCACGCCACGGACGGCGTCCTCGTCCTCGACAAACAGGATGCGTCCGGCGCCTGACAGGTCGCGGGCGGCAGGCCGCTTGGGCGCGGCCTTTGGCGGCACGGGCTCCGCCGATGCTGTCGGGATATGGACGGGCAGGAAGATGCGGAATGCCGCCCCCTCCCCCGGCTTCGAGCTAACGGCGATCCAGCCGTCCGACTGCTTGACGATGCCATAGACGGTCGCAAGACCCAGACCGGTCCCCTCACCCACCGCCTTGGTCGTGAAGAAGGGCTCGAAGATCTTGGCCATCACATCGGGCGCGATGCCGGGGCCATCATCGGCCACCTCGATGAGGGCCTGATCGCCCTGTGCGGTAGGATAGCCCAGACTGCGGGCGTCTTCCTGGGTGACACGCGCGGTGCGAATCCGCACCGTACCGCCGCCCTTGCCGCGCACGGCGTCGCGGGCGTTGACCACGAGGTTCATCACCGCCGTATCCAGCTGCCCCCTGTCGGCGCGGACATGAGGCAGGTTGCGGCCGTAATCGGTGACCAGCTTGACGTCTTCATAGAGCAGACGGCGCAGCAACACCTCCGACTCCGAGACCATCTCTCCCACATCAAGGATCTCGCGCTGCACGGTCTGTTTGCGCGAGAACGCCAGCAGCTTGCGAACCAGATCGGCCGCACGCATCGACGTCTGCTTGATCTCGTTCAACCCCTCGTAGGACGGGTCGCCGACCGGATGACGAGGCGCAAGCACGTCCAACTGCATCAGGATCGCGGTCAGCAGGTTGTTGAAATCGTGGGCCACGCCACCGGCCAGCTGGCCGATAGCCTGCATCTTCTGGCTCTGCGAGAGTTGCAGCTCGATCTGCTTCTGCTCCGATACGTCGACCAGATAGGCGACCCAACGACCCGGGCTCTGCGAAAGATAGAGATGCGCGATCCGGCTGGGATCATGCGCCAATCGCACCTCGAGCGGCGCATGACCATGTCGCGCCTCAGCCACTCGTAGGGCCGCTTCCATCCGGCTGAGGGGTTCGATCAGCTCGCCGAAGATCTGCCCGGGATTGCCGCCGCGCGCCACCGCAGCCAGGGCCGGGTTCGCCTCGATGATCCGGGCCTCGAATGGGTCCTCGCCATCCAGCAATGCCGCACCGAAGGGCGAGGCCGCGGCAAAGGCGTCCAGCACCTTGGGCGGCGGCGCCTTGGCGCCGATGGCGGCATTCAGCACATCCATGGCGGAGGCGGGCAGCGCCAGCGCGCCCGACCCGCGCCCGGTCAGGCGAACCAGAAACCGGCGAGGCGCCAGGGGCGAGATCATCGCTTCGCGTTCCTGCCCTCCGGCTTTCAGCGTCGCGCGCCCCATATCCCCGCGGCGGGCGATGGCCAGCGCGCCGAACAGGCTTGACGCCGCCGCGCCGCTCTTGGGCATGCGCGGCGCAGGGCCCATCGCCTCACGCCAGGCTGGATTTACAGTCAGCAGCCGCCCATCGGGCGCCACAACCGCCGCAGGCTCATCCAGCGCCGCCAGGAACGCCTCTGCGCCGGCCTCGGACTCCGCTGGAGCCTCTGCTGGCCCGCGCAGAACGAACAGGCCGATGCAGCAGACCCCCGCCATACCGGTCAGCAGCATCATGCTGGCCAGGCTCTCCAGTCCATGGCTGAAGGCCGGAACCATCGCAAACCCGACCGCCAGCAGGAAGAACAGCACCGCGAACGCGATGACAGGATCTACCTTGCGGGCACGGGCTGACGGCTCGGACATGTCGCGCGACGAGGCCTTCGGCGAATCACTGGTTGTCATACTGTCACAGAGCGCCGGCTGAAGCACGGCGGCGACCGCCGGCGTTGAGGATGAACCCGATGATCTTGGCCACCGCTTCATAGTGAGCTGGCGGGATCATTTCATCGAGGTCTACGGCGGCGTAGAGCGCTCGCGCCAGCGGGGGGTCCTCGATGACCGGAACCCCGGCCTCTTCCGCCACCGAGCGGATCTTCAAGGCCATACTGTCCAGCCCCTTGGCGACGCAGGTCGGTGCGGCGTCAGCGCCCTGCTCATACTTGAGCGCTACCGCGTAGTGGGTAGGGTTCATGACCACGACGGTCGCGCCGGGCACAGCCTGCATCATCCGGCGCCGCGCGCGCTCGTAGCGGATCTGCTTCTGACGGGCCAGGATGTAGGGGTCACCCTCGGTGGCCTTGTAGTCTTCCTTGACCTCTTCCTTGGTCATGCGCATGCGCACCATGAAGCGCTGGCGCTGCCACAGCCAGTCGAGCGCCGCCACGGCGAGGGCCAGGGCGATCACCGCCATCACCAGGCGCTTGGTCACGTCCATCACAAAGGGCAGGATCGCGGCGGGTCCCATTTCGGACAACGCCGCAAGCTGCGGCAGTACGGGTTTGAGGATCAACCAACCCAGCCAGGCGATCACGATCACCTTCACAATTGACTTGGCGAACTGCATCAGTCCGTCCGGGCCAAACAGGCGCTCCAGTCCCTTCAAAAGGGAAACCTTCGACCAGTCCGGCTTCAGCTTGTCTGGCATCAAACGTAACCCGCCCTGCGCCAGCCCTGAAGCCGCCCCGGCGATGGCGGCGGCGAACATCACCAGCACCAGCGGCGGCGCACCGGCCATGATGGCGTACTTCAGGATTTCCGGCGCGCCGTGCTGCACCGACAAGGCGCCCGTACGGCTGAGAAAAGGCGTCAACTGGTTGACCATGTTGGTCGACAGCCATCCGCCGGCCACAAGGACCACGCCGGAAACCGCCGCCAGCGTCGCCGCCGAACCCAGATCCATGGTCCGGGGCCCGTCCCCCTTCTCGTAAGCCTGCTGCAGCTTGTGGGAGGTAGCTTCTTCTGTTTTTGAGTCTTTTTCCGGCGCTTCGCTCATGTTCGGGTGAACAACCCGATGAGCTCACGATAGCGATCGATCCAGACAATGCCTATCACCCCCAGGCTGAGCGCAAAGATCGATAGCCCCAACAACACGATCAGCGGCGTGGCGACGAAGAACACCTGAAACTGCGGCATTACCCGGCCGACCAGGCCGGTGGCGATGTTGAAGATCAGTGAGAACACCACCACCGGCGCCGCCAACTGCAGTCCGAGCGCAAAGGACCGCCCCAGGGTCTGGATCGCCAGTTGCCCGGCGTCGGCTACCGGAACGTCGCGCGTAAACGGGAAGATTTCGAAAGAGCCGACGATAGCGCCCACAAACATATGGTGCAGGTCCGTCGCAAAAATCAGCACGATCCCGATCAGACCCAGAAAGGTGCCGAGCGTGGTGGAGGGTTGCGCCTGCATCGGGTTGGCGGTCTGGGCGAAGGAAAGGGTCGTTTGCAGCGACACGATTTCCCCGGCCGTGGCCAACGAGTTCATGAACAGGCGCAGGATCCCGCCGATCATCAGTCCGATCAGCACCTCCTTGATGACGGCGCCGCCAAGACCGGCTCCATCGGCGGGAATTGGCGGCACGTCCCCGCCGATCAGCGGAAACAGCATCAGGCTGAAGGCCAGCGCGAATGACAGCCGGATGCGTGGCGGAATGAAGGTCTCGCCCAGACCCGGCAGCAGCATGATGATCGTGCCGAGCCTGGCGAATACCAGACCGGCTGCGTAGACCTGTTGGGCGGTGGCGTAGGATTCCATGGGCCAGCCTGGCCCTCACATACCTGCGATGCGGGCAGCGATCGTCTTCATGAAGCTGCTCATCAATGCGCCCATCATCGGCATGAAAACCAGCAGCGAGACGAAGATCGCTACAATCTTTGGCGCATAGATCAGGGTCTGTTCCTGGATCTGGGTCAGCGCCTGCAAGAGGCCGATGCCGACGCCCACGATCAGGCCGACGATCAGCACCGGAGCGCACATCTGGATGGTCAACCAGATGGCGTCACGCCCGACGTCCAGAACCTCGGCGCCGCTCATGGAGAACCTCTTGGATAGCCGTCGCGACCGCGCGTCGCCGACCCTTCGAGATTTGGCCTGTTATGGTTAGCGAAAGCCTAATTCGCGGGTGAAATGAGGCTGCGCGCAGCGGCCACAGGGGTCACCTTGCCAGCGTCCCGATCCACGCTGTAGTTGGCGGCCTGCATGGCGCCCACCGGAATCGCCCCTATCAATGGGCGCAATGCCTCGATCAGCCGCCGGTCACCAGCCCGCTTCGGCGACACCAGGATCACGGCGTCATATGGCGGAATCGCACCCCTTGGATCGCTAAGGACCACCAATCGGTCAGCAGCAATTCGCCCGTCTGACGAAAAGGCGCTGATCACATCGGCTTCTCCACCTGACAAAGCCCGGTACATGAATGTCGGCTGGAACGAGCGTTTGGCCTTGAAGTTCAGCCGATAGGCAGCATCGACAGCTTTCCATTCAGGTCGTGAGAGGAACTCGATGTCCGTTCCCAGGGTCAGGCCCGGCGCTACCCTGGCCAGATCGTCCAGCGACACCACCCCGAGCGCCCGGGCGCGATCAGCCCGCATGGCGAAGGCGTAGGCGTTCTCGAAACCCAACGACCCCATCACCAACACGCCGTCGCGTCGCTTCAGTTCGACGGTTAGCTGGTCCAGCAGAGCCTTGCGCCCGGGGTTGTCGACGCGACCCAGCACGCTCGTCCAAAGTGTTCCGGTGTAATCCACGTAGACGTCGATCTCGCCGGCCGCCAACGCGCGGTAGGCCACCGATGAACCCAGATCCTCCTTGCGGGAGACTGCCGCACCGGTCTGTTCCAGCCGCTCGGCCATCAACTCCGCCAATATGTACTGTTCGGAAAAATTCTTGGCGCCCACCACATAGCTGTCCGGCTTTCCGAAGTGAGCGATGGGCGCCATGGCGGCTCCTGCTCCCAGCAGAAGCCCGGCCAGACCCAGGATTATCAGACCGCGCCGGCGCTTCCGCGCGCCAGTCTCGATCAGGCCCAGCAACTGGTCCGCCGTCAGCGCCAGCCCTGCCGAGGCCGCGCAACCGAACAATACGAAGACCCAGTTTTCCGTCTGCAGTCCGGCAAAGATGTAGTTTCCGAGGCTGGTCTGGCCGACCGGCGTCGACAGGGTGGCGGCCCCGATGGTCCAAACCGCCGCCGTCCGCACGCCGGCCATGATCACCGGCGCGGCCAATGGCAGTTCAACCTGCCAGAGCTTCTGCCAGCCGGTCATGCCCACGCCGTCCGCAGCTTCGGAGATCGCAGGATCAACGCCCGTAATCCCGGTCACACCATTCCGCAGGATCGGCAGGATCGAATAGAGTGTCAGCGCCAGCAGCGACGGCAGGAAACCCAGGGCCGAGAATCCCTGGCCAAACAGCGTCTCGCTCAAGGCCGAAAGCCCCAGCAACAGCGGATAAAACAAGGCCAAAAGCGCCAGACTTGGGATCGTCTGGATCAGGCTGGCGAAGGCCAGCACCGGCCAACGCATGCGTGCATTTCGGCTGGCGGCCACAGCGAGCGGCAGGCTGATGGCCAGTCCCAGCATGAGCGCGCTGACACTTAAAAGCACATGCCAGCCCAGATACTCGGGCAGGAGCTTGAGGGCGGCGTCGATGCGGGCGTTCATGCGCCCAGCCTTTCGCGCAGGCGTTCGGCTTGTCGTTTTGGCGCCTCGAGCAGCGCTAGCACGACGGGGTTCCTGCTGGACATCAACAGGTCGCGCGGCGCGCCGTCTGCCAGGACCATCCCCCGATCCAGCACCACAATTCGGTCGGCCAGCAGCACAGCCTCGGCGATATCATGGGTGACCATGATCGTTGTCAGGCCCAGCCGTCGATGGAGCGCGCGATAATCGACGCCCAGCGCGTCCCGCGTCACCGGGTCGAGCGCGCCGAATGGTTCGTCCATGAGCATGAGCGCTGGCTCAGCGGCCAGGGCGCGCGCCACGCCCACCCTTTGCCTTTGGCCGCCGGACAGGGCCGACGGCGCGCGCGCCGCTACGTCTTGCGGCAAAGCGACCAGCTTCAACAGCGTCATTACCCGGTCGGCGATACGGGCAGGATTCCAGCTAAGCAGCTTCGGCGTGATGGCGATGTTCTCGGCCACCGTCAGGTGCGGGAATAGTCCCACCTCCTGGAACACATAACCGATCCGACGGCGCAGCAGGTGGGGCGGAGTCGCCGCGACATCCTCACCGGCCACCCTGACCTCGCCGCCGTCTGGACGGATCAGGCCGTTGATCGTCTTGAGCAGCGTGGTTTTGCCCGATCCCGAACCGCCAACCAGGGCCACGAACTCCCCGGCCGCCACCGAGAGGTCGACACGATCCAGCGCAACCACCGGCCCGTAGCGTTTTGTGACGGCCGAAAGCCGGATCGCCAGACTATCCATCGCCCATGCCTATCACGATCCCGTCGGTTGGGCGCGCCGCGCTCACAGTCTATGCTATTCCCCTGTTCAAGATGTTGGAGCTCTTTCGCATGCGCACCCTGCCGATTTTCCTGGCCGCCGTGCTTGTCGCCTCGTCCGCCCAGGCCCAGACCGCAACTGCCGACCTCAAGAACGGCGGAGGCGAGACGATCGGCAAGGTAAGTCTGACAGCCGCCCCAAAGGGCGTCCTGATGCGAATTGAATCCAGAGGCCTGACGCCGGGCTGGCACGGCCTCCACTTCCACGAAAAGGCCGACTGCTCCAAGGCGGATTTCACTTCGGCCGGCGGCCACACCCATGGCGCTGGCGACCGTATCCACGGCCTCCTGAACCCCGCCGCCAACGAGACCGGCGACCTGCCCAACCTCTATGTCGACAGTCACGGCGTGGGCATGACAGAGGTGTTCTCCGGTCTGATCTCCCTGGCCGCCCTCAAGGACGCCGACGGATCAGCTGTAGTCATCCACGCCAACCCCGACGACCACGCCTCCCAGCCGATCGGCGGCGCGGGGCCCCGCATCGCCTGCGCCGAGGTGCGGTGACCCAATCGTCCGATCAGATGGGCATCCGCATGATTTCCTGGTAGGCGCTGATAACTTGATCGCGCACCGCCATCACGGTCTCGAGGCTGGCCTCGGCGGCGCTGATGGCGGTGACCACGTCGACCAGTTCGGCCTTTCCCGCCACCTGGGCGGCCATGGTCTTTTCGGCGGTTTTGGAAGCGCTTACCGCATCCGTTATGGCCGACTTCAGGATGTCTCCGAAGCCGCCTGGTTGTGGCGGTTTGGATCCGACCATGCCGGGGCCGTCTTCAATGCCGAGGCCCTTCTGGGCGGCGGCGTAGGCTTGGCTGGCGGCGAGCGCGGTGATCATGACTCAGCCTACTTCTTGATCAGATCGAGCGTGCGCATCTGCATGCTGCGCGACGTCTCGATCACATTGAGATTGGCCTCATAGGCCCGTTGAGCCTGACGCATGTCCAACGCCTCGATCAGGGAATTCACATTGGGCAATTTGACATAGCCCTTGGCGTCCGCGGACGGGTGGCCGGGCTCGTAATCCTGCCGGAATTCGGTCTGGTCGGGCATCACCTTGCTCATCTTGACGCCCTGGGCGCCGGCCACCTTGGCCGGAGTGAACACCGGCGCCTGCCGACGATAGGGGTCGCCGCCGGCGGTTTTGGAGGTGGAATCGGCGTTGGCCAGGTTTTCGGCAATTATTCTCATGCGCCCCTGCTGGGCGCGAAGCGCGGAGACCGCCACCTGCTGGGTGACACTGGCCATGGACTTGATCTCGGGCATTCAACGCTCTCCGGTCTCAGCCGCGGCCAGGCGGACGCGCCGCCATCCGCAACATATTCATGGACTTCTGGTAGAAGCTGATGGCGGTGTCGTAATCCATCCGCGCGTCGCTCATCTTGATCATCTCGTCCTCCAGCACTACGGAGTTACCGTTGAGCGTGGTCTCAGAGTCAGGCGATTTCAAAGGCTTGACCTGCCCGGGACGTTTCTCGTTCTTCGGCGACATATGCCCGGGCTGAGTAACCGCCATCACCCCGGCGCTCTGGCTCTGGGCCTGATGCATCTGCACCTTTGCGTCGAAACTGAAGGGCTTCAGGTCCTGTCCAACGTAGCGCACCGTGTCGGAATTGGCGATATTCTGGGCAATGACCTTCTGGCGCTCGGTCAAATAACCAAGCCGGCTCCGCAGCATCGAGAAGATCGGGATTTCAGCCAGGTTCATAAGAGCCAATCCTGAACAAACAGGGTTAATCCAGCCTTAAGAGACTCAAGCGCGAATGGTCCCTCATTCCGGATCACGCTGCAGAAACGCGCCCATGGACCTTACCGACCTCGTCAGAGCGATATTTGCACTGGCTCTAACCCTCGGCCTGATCGGGCTGGCAGCGGTGGCGCTGCGCAAGTATGGGCCCGACGCCATCTCACGTATCTCTGCGCAGAAGAAAAAGGAACGCCGGCTGAGGATCGTGGAGACCCTGACGCTGGATCCCGCACGTCGCATCCTGATCATCGAGTGTGACGGGCGCGAGCGAATGATCCTGCTCGGTGAAGGTCGACTTGTGGCCGACCTCCCGGCCCGGGCCGACGCCTGATGCGGGCCCTCTGGAAGGCATTCCGGACGCTGCCGGCCGAGGATTGGCGCCGCGCTGCCCTTCTGGCCGCCGTCACCACCTGCGCTGCGATGGTTTTCCCGGCCGCCGCCATGGCCCAGGCGCTGAACATCAACCTCGGCAGCGGGGCGGGCCTGACCGAACGGGTGGTCCAGCTGGTGGGCCTGCTCACTGTCCTGTCGCTGGCCCCCTCGATCGTGATCATGACCACGTCCTTCGTGCGGATCGTTGTGGTGCTTTCACTCCTGCGCACGGCGCTGGGCCTTCAGCAAAGCCCGCCAAATGCGGTGATCATCTCACTCAGCCTGTTCCTCAGCGCCATTGTCATGGGGCCCACATTCGAGCGGTCCTACAACGAGGGCATCAAGCCCCTGATGGACCAGCAGATGGAGCTGCCCGCCGCCTTCGACGCCGCCGGTGATCCGGTAAAGCAGTTCATGCTGAGCCAGGTGGACGAAGAGGATCTCGCCCTCTTCATTCGCCTGTCCAAGATTCCCAAGCCCGCCACGGCGATGGATACCCCGATCCGCGTGGTTACCCCGGCTTTCATGATTTCCGAGCTCAAGCACGCCTTCGAGATCGGCTTCCTGCTGTTCGTGCCTTTCCTGGTGATCGACCTGGTGGTGGCCAGCGTGCTGATGAGCATGGGCATGATGATGCTGCCGCCGGTGGTGATCAGCCTGCCGTTCAAGCTGATCTTCTTCGTGCTGGTCGACGGCTGGCGGTTGGTCGCGGGGAGCCTGGTTGAGAGCTTCCAGAAGGGCGCCGGCGGGTAGCGCTACCCTCTCGCGCCCGCCCCGCCCGCCACCTGCGCCTGTCTCGCCGGGGCTACGGGAGCCTTCGGCGCACCTACCGGCGCAGGGCGGGTCTTGAAGCGGCCCTTCATCTTGGCGACCCAGCCGGCGAAGGCTTCATTGTCGGCTGAGACACGACCAAAGTCGGCCACGTTCAGGCGACCCACGGGCACGCCGGACAGCGCGATTCGCAGAGCCTCCGGGTTGCTGGATTTCTCATAGAAACCCTCGTAGCGCTGTTGCAGCCTGGCCAATGACGCCTCGTCGCCGGCCAGGCTGTAGGCGACTCCGGCGCGGAGCAAGCGGCCCTCGTCCTCGCTGGTCAGGGGCGCGGCAGACTTCCAGCGCTCACCCAGCGCCTTCTCGAACATGGGGCCGGCGGCGGCCCAGTTCTTCTGCTTCCATGTGACCTCCCCACGCAATTCGTTGGCGTCGCGCGAAGGGTCCTTCTCAATGATCTCGAGCGCGCTTTCGAAGCGGCCAACCCCCGACCAGGCCCGCGCCTCGATCAGCCGGCGCTCATTGGCCAAGGCCGTGGGCAGTACTGTAGTGCGTGAGCTGTTTATAGCTTCCAGCGCCTGTTCAGGCCGGCGATCCATCAGATAGATCACCGCCAGATCGGTGGAGACCTGGGCGCGGGCTACACCATCCAGGCGCTCCTCGGCCTGATATTTCAGAAGTTCGGCCGCTTGAGGCAGCAGGTCCACATCCACCAGACGGCGCACGATCTTGCGCACCATCAGGTCGCCGTCAGCGCCGATCGGCGCCAGCTCCTTGAAATCGTAGAACAGCGCCAGCGCCTGTACGGGCTCCAGTCCATCGGCGAGACCGTCCAGGAACAGGCCTTTGAACGCGGCATTCAGATCAGCCGTGAGCTGCTGGGCCTGTGGCAGGTTGGGCACCCGGCTGCCAGCCGAACGCAGCGCCTCAAGAGCCTCGCGATAGCGACCCTGTCCTAGATAGAGCTGGCCCAGAGCGCGGATTGTCTCCAGTTCGGTGGCGTCGCCGCGCCAGCGATATCGCAGAACGTCAAAGGCCGTCGCAGCCTGAAGCGGGGTCATCTGTCCCAGCTCCATACGGATCTGGGTAGCGCGCAACTGTGCCGGTGCGGCGATGGAATCCTTCGGTGCCGTCGCAACAGCGAGGTAGATCTTCAGCGCCCGATCCTTGAAGCCCTGAAGTTCGATCACCCGAGCCTGGGTCAGGCGGGTAAGCAGCCGCTCCTCCGATGACGTCTTTTCCTGTAGCGCCTGACGAACACTCGCGTCGGCGGCGACAAGATCACCCAGCGCCAGGGCGGCCTGTGCGTCGGCGCGGGCGAAGCGTGCCCGCCACTGGGCTGGCATCAGGCCGAAAGCGGCAGCGCCCTTGGCAAACTGGGCGCGGGCCTCCGCTGCCTGTCCAAGCTGAACGTTCAAGTAGGCGCGCCAGAGGGTGGTCGAAGGGTCCTCCAGCAGCGCCGGTGATGAGAAGTCCGCGTCAGCCTCGGCATAGCGCCGGGCCATGGTGCGCGCGATGCCGCGGAGGCCCCGGACCTCCGGATCATCCAGAGCCTCGGGGTCCGTTTGCCCAAGATCAGTGAGCACGCCAATGGCTTCGAATGAGAGCTCCGAGCCAAGGAGGAACCGGGCGAGCGCCTTGCGCGCTTCGGTGCTGCGACCGTCCTTCTCCGCCATGCGCTCCTGCGACGCCGCCGTCACCAGAGCGTTGTAGCGGGGCAGGAAGCCGTCCTCGCCCACTTTGGCCCAGGTCTCGTCGATCAGCGCCGGCATTATGGCGGCCTGCGGCGCATCGGCCGTTGCGGTCTTGCGGTTCCGGCCGGCCCAGGGGGGCGAAAGCGTCAATCCCTCGGTGCGCGACAGCCGCACCAGTTCACCGTCACGCTTAACGCTCAAATCGTCGACCAGGGTCTCTACGGCCAGCCCCTGGAACGACGCCAGAAAGGCCAGGTCCACATAGTCACGCCGATTGGATAGCCCTTTGGAAGGTCCCAGCGCTGTCACCACCGAAAGCGTGTCACCCATCACCGGATCAGGAAGATTGATCACGCGCGTCGCGCCCGCCAGCGGGGCTTTCAGATTGGCTGGACCGCTGTCAAGGTCACGCAAAACGCGCACGACGGTCGGCTGTGGCTGGCCGCCCGGGCCAATGGAAACTGTCCAGGTCGCCCCTTGCGATTCCGCGAACACCGGCGCGTCGCCAGACACCTCGATCCGCAGGGCCGCATGGTCTGCGCCCCGGAACACCTGGCTGTTGCGGATTGCCGAGACGCCCTTTGGTATCTTTGAAACATCGAGATTGGCCGGGGCGTCAAACACGATCCAGACCGCATCTCCGCGCCGGAACACGGCGGCGCCGGCCGGGTTCGCGAACGGGAACGAAATCTGTATCTGATCTCCCGCGACCTTGCTCTGCACACGGATCAATCCGCCGGGCGGCAGGGGGTTAGCGCGAACCGGCTCGGCTTCAGCGACCTCCACTTCCGGCGTCGCTGCCCCTGCCTCAGATGGCTCCGCTTTCTCGAAGGCGTTCACGTAGGTCGCGCCGTCGGCGGCGCCGATCCTGGCTTCGGCGTTATCGGCAAGCGTGAGGACCAGCTGCAGGCGACCATTCACCCGCCGTTTCTCTGCGCTCTTGAACCACTTCGGTGGCGAGGTCCGCAGGCGCGCAATGTCAGGATCACCGTCCCGGTCAAGGGTCAGGATGACGGTCTGGCCTTCCTGGCGGCTTGTGGCGCGCCCGCCCCGAACCTCGACCCGGGAGAAGGTCGCCGTACTCGCGACGCGCACCTCGATGCCCTCGCGCCTCACCTGCGCCTGAGCCGGCTGCGCGGCGATCCCGGCAGGCGCCGCGACGCTGGCGATGCAAGCCGCAGCGACCCCCGTCCGAAGAGCCTGCCTGAGCCTCATGGTTTAGCCGGTCTTGGCTGGCGCAGCGCCGGGCGCAGGCGCCTTGGGCGTTGCAGCTGTCTTGCCCGCGGCTGGCGCCGGCCCACCGGAGTTAGCCACCTGCTCGGCCTTCTTGGCCGCGTTCATGGCGTCGGAATACCGTCTGGCCAGAGACTCCGTAAGCCGCTTGGCCTCGGGCGCCGGCATCTGAGCGATGATTGAGGAGAGCGCGCGCTCTTTCATCTTGGCCGCGATCGGAATGCGAACGTTGTCATCAAGCAACACCATCCGCGGCGCAGCGTCCTTGGCCTTCATCCCCTCGAACACCTTGACCAGACGATCAATCTCGGCCGCCTCCTTGGTGCTGCTCTGGGTCAAGAGCCCCTGAACATCCCCCTTCAGACTATTCAGAGTCTTGATCTTTGCATCCAGCTTGGCCTCGGCGGCGGCCATCAGGGCCAGCTGGGTCGACAGATCATCCTCGCGCTTGTCCAACTGGCCGCGCCTGGCGCCCAGGCTCTGCAACACCTGAAGTTCAGCCGGCGACAGTCCGGCCTGCTTGGCGAGTTCCGCAGCGGTTGGCGCGCAGACCGCTTTCGGAGGAACCGTTGCGCCCGCCACGGCGGCCACGGCATCCTTGGCCTCCCCGGTCGCGGCTGCGGCGCCCGCTTTCTCACCAGGCTTGGCCAGGTCTTTCGCCGCCTTGTCATCCTTGGCCGGCGTCACGGTCTTGACGGCTTCTTCAGCGAAAGCCTGGGCGCCCGACAGCAGGCCCGGCAAATCCCGCGCGCCCGCCAGGGCGTTCACGGCCAGTACGCCACCGATAGCGACGCCGACCAGCGGCAGAATACGGGGCACGGATTTCAACGACGGGCTCCAGCAAAGCGGTGGGAGGCGACAGGCGCGTCCTCGAACAGATCATCATCCAGGCTGACAGGCGGACGGGCCGACTGGGCATCGCGCCTGATCGGGAGATCATCGACCATTCGGGTTTCCGATTCGTTTGCGCCCTGCGCCTCGATCCGCGCCCTCGCTACGGCCAGCAAGGTCGCCAGGCGATGCTCAGCTGCCGTTTCCCGCACCGGCATCGCCGAGGGCATGGGTCTGGCCGGCGTGATGCGGTCCGACGATACCGACTTCGGCAACTCCGGGGCGGCGCTGATCAACCGCTCCAGTTGCAAGGCCAGGGCGCGGCCCTTCTCGATCCGGTCGGACAAGGTGTCCGTCGCCTCATCGGTGGCGGCGCGAAGGTCTGCGAGGCCCTGCTCGGCCCGCTGCGCAGCGAGATTCAGATCGCGCACGGCGACCTCGAAGCCATCGTGACTGTCCCGCAGCGCGCCAAGGCGGCGATTCAGACGCATGCCGACGACGAGGGTCGCCAGCAAGAGACCCGCCAGGGTCAGATTCATGACGATACCAATCAGGGTCATGTAAGCCTCTGCACGGCTTGCCGGGCGTGGGGCGTCAAGGGCGCCTCCACCCGAACGGCGATGTGGGAGTTGCGCCGACCCATCCGACCGCGAGTGAGCGGTATTGTTCCGGCGCGCAGTTCAATCAGACTGTCCGGGGTGGCATTGAGCATCAGGGTGTCGCCGACCTTCAGGTTCAGGACGCGCTTCAGGCTGATCTGCTGCTCATCAAGGACGGCGCGGACCTCGGTCTGGGTGGTCCAGAGCTCTGTGGCCAGGTGGCTTTCCCAGATATTGTCCCGCCCGAACTTCTCACCCATGAACTGCTGCAACAGCATCTTCCGGATGGGCTCGAGCGTCGCGTAAGGCAGCAACAGTTCGATGCGCCCGCCACGGTCTTCCATGTCGATCCGCAGCTTCACCAGAATGGCGGCGTTCGCAGGGCGGGCGATGGCTGCAAAGCGCGGGTTGGTCTCAAGACGATCCAGTGTGAAGCTCACAGGCGTCAGCGGCTCAAACGCCTCCTTGGCGTCGGCCAGCACAACCTCGACCATTCGCTGCACCAGGACGCGCTCGATTGTGGTGTAGGGCCGCCCTTCGATCCGCATCGCCGCCGTACCGCGCCGACCGCCCAGGAGCACATCCACGATCGAATAGATCAGGTTCGAATCCACGGTCAGCAGACCGTAGTTGTTCAATTCCTCGGCGCGAAACACCGATAGGATGGCCGGGAGCGGGATAGAGTTCAGGTAGTCGCCGAATCGGATCGACGAGATGTTATCGAGGCTGACCTCGACGTTGTCCGACGTGAAATTGCGCAGGCTGGTCGTCATCAACCGCACGAGGCGGTCAAAGACGATCTCGAGCATCGGCAGACGCTCATATGAAACCAGCGCCGAATTGATAATTGCCCGAATGCCGCTGCGCTCGGCGCTTTCCTCATCCGACATGTCGAAGCCCAGCAGGCTGTCGATCTCGTCCTGATTGAGAATGCGCTCGGCGCCGTCATGACCAACCGCAACGTCCTGAACGTCGGACGAGGCGACATTACCCATCACCTGCCCGTCTTCGGGCGTCGGCGCGGGGTTCTCTGCTATGGGTTGGGTTTCGTCAGCCATGATTTCTGGGATGCAACGCGCGCCGCAGCGCTAGTTGATCAGCATCTCCTCGATGAGCACGGCGTTGGCCTTGGAGGGGCCGATGACCAGATTGACCCGCCGCAGGATCTCCATGCGGAGCTGGTAGGACCCCTGGCTGCCCGACAGATCCTCCGGGCGCAGCTCGCGCAGGAAGGTCTGGAACATGTCCTGGAGCCTTGGCATGCTGGGATCCAGTTTCTCGACCACACTGTCATCGGGCAGCTCGAGCGTAAGCTTCAGCTTCAGGAAGGTGGGACGACCGTCGGCGGTCTGCATGTTCACCACCACATCCGGCATGGTGTAGAAAACGACCCCATCCGGGCCTTCGCGGACGACAGCGGCTCCGGCCTCGCCCTCCTTGCCTTCCTTCTTCTCGTCCTTCTTCTCGTCTTTCTTCTTCTCTTTCTTTTCCTTGCCGGCCTCGCCCTTCTCTGCGGCAGCGTCCGGCTTGGGCTTGAGGAAAATGAACGCCGCCGCACCCCCGCCGCCAAGCACGACCAGGGCTGCAGCGCCGCCGATGATCAGCATCTTCATCGGCAGCTTTTTCTTGGCGGGAGCTTCGCCCTCGGCGCCATCTGCAGGGGCTTCGGTGGCTTCCGCCTCCTTGGCGCCCTTCTTTTCCTTTTTGGCCACGCGCGCGTTCCTTAGACATTCGGCGCGTCTACGAATGCCGGGCTTTGATGAAGAAGGCTTTAACGGTTCTTAACGGGCGCGAATTCTGCCCGGCATTTTCCGCCGCCCGGCGCGCGTTAACCTTCTTATTTGCTGATTTTACTGATGTTTTCAGTTGGCCCGAAGCTTGCAGTCTGAAGATGCGAATTCGTCGATCGCCAAGGCTGCCCGCATGGACAACGCCATCTTCGTAGGTCTCTCGCGCCAGATGCTGCTGCGTCGAGAAATGGACATCGTCGCCAACAACATCGCCAATCTCGACACGACGGGCTTCAAAGTTGAGTCGCTGATCCACAAGACCGAGCCGGCAGCGCCGGCTGCCACTTTGGGCGGTCCTCGTCCGGTTAAGTTCGTCGGCGATGACGGCGTGGCGCGCGATTTTGGCCAGGGCTCGCTCAATCCTACCGGCGCGCCTCTGGACATGGCCATCGAGGGCAAGGCGTTCTTCCAGCTGCAGGGCCCCGATGGCCCACGCTTCACCCGCGACGGTCGTTTCACCGTCGACCCTGCAGGCCGTCTGGTCAGCCAGGGTGGACTTCCCGTGCTCGACAAGAGCGGCAGCGAGATCAACATCGATGCCGAAAAGGGCGAGGTGAAGGTCGGGAGCGATGGCAGTCTCAGTCAGGGCAACGAACGGATCGGCCAGGTGGGCATGTTCGCCTTCGAAAACCTCGGCGCCCTCTCCAAGACCGGCGACAATCTCTATCGCAACGACTCGAACCTGACCGCGACGCCGGCCGAAGATGCCCGGCTGCGTCAGGGCATGCTGGAAGGCTCGAACGTCAAACCGATCCTCGAGATCACCCGGATGGTTCAGGTGTCCCGGGCTTATGAATCCACCGCCAAGATGATGGACGCGCAGAGCGATCTTTCCCGCCGCGCCGTCGAGCGTCTGGGCCGAGCTCAGTAGAAGGCTAACGACTGATGCAAGCGCTCCGCACCGCCGCGACCGGCATGGCCGCCCAACAGATGAATGTCGAGGTCATCTCGAACAACATCGCCAACATGAACACCGTGGCCTTCAAGCGCCAACGAGCCGAGTTTCAGGACCTTCTTTACCAGACCTTCGAGGCCGCCGGCACACAGTCCTCCGACCAGGGCACCATCGTCCCCACCGGGGTACAGGTGGGCGCGGGCGTCAAGGCTGGCGCTGTCTATCGCGTGGGTACGCAAGGTGCGCTGACCCGCACGGACAATCAGTACGATCTGGCCATCGATGGCCGCGGCTACTTCCAGGTGCTCTCGCCCTCGGGTGAGAACGTCTACACCCGGGCCGGCAACCTGGCGGTCAACGATCAGGGTCAGCTGGTTACCCAGGATGGCTACCAGGTCCAGCCGGCCATCACGATTCCCGGCGACGCAATCAAGGTCTCGATCTCAAAGTCGGGCCAGGTCGAAGTCATTCAGGCCGGGCAGACCAACCCCAGCATCGTCGGGGTCCTGGAACTGGCCACCTTCGTCAACGACGGCGGACTGAAGGCGCTGGGCGGAAATCTGATGCAGGAAACGGCCGCATCCGGCGCCCCCACCAGCGGCACTCCCGGCTCAGTGGGCATCGGCACTCTGGTCCAGGGCTGGACCGAAGCCTCCAACGTCGACGCCGTTGCGGAAATAACCGCCCTGATCGTCGCCCAGCGGGCCTACGAGATGAACTCAAAGGTCATCTCAACGGCCGACAACATGCTGGCCACAGCCAACCAGATCAAGGCCTGAGGGTCATGAAGGTCGCAGCACTCCTGCTCGTTGTTCTGATGGCCACCCCGGCGCTGGCGGCCACGCCGGTCACGCTCAGGTCCGACATGGTGGACACTGACGGAACGGTGACCCTTGGCGAGATATTCGAGGGCGCCGGCGTCGCTGGTCGTACGCCTGTGGCCTCACGCACCGGGACCACCGTGATGCTGAGCGCCACCGCCGTGCAGGCGGCGGGGCGCCGCGCAGGGCTTGACTGGGCCAACGCGGAGGGCCTGCGCCAGATCGTGGTGCGCGGCGCCGCCACCGCCGCGACGACTGCCACCGCTTCTGCAGCGCGCTCCAACGTCGACGTCCTGACCTGGACGCGTAATCTGGCCGTCGGTGAAATCGTACAGCCTCAGGATCTTGTCTGGGCCAAGGTCGCTCTTGCGCCAGCTGACGCGGCGACCGATCCCGACGCCGTGGTCGGCCTGGCCGCTCGGCGGACCCTGCGCGCCGGCGCCGCCGTCGCTGGACGGGATGTCTCGGCCCCCCAGGTGATCAAGTCCAACGATGTCATTTCCCTGGTTTTCGATGATGCCGGAGTAACGCTGACGCTTCAGGCGAAGGCCACGTCAGGCGGCGCTGTTGGCGACACCATCAGCGTTCAGAATGTCTCGTCGAAGAAAACCATCCAGGCCGTGGTCGCAGGACCCGGCCAGGCCGTGGTCGGCCCGGCTGCCGATCAGATGAAACTCTCCCGCTCAACCCGCTACGCCCTCCGCTGAAGGAAGCTATAGACCATGCGTCTCCGCACCCTTGTCGCTCTTGCCGCCCTGGCCCCGCTGGCCGCCTGTTCCACCGTCAAGGAGGCTGCCCGCGGCCCCGAGCTGTCGCAGGTGGGCTATCCCGCCGCCCTGATGCCGCGTGAACAGACTGTCCTGATCTCATCGCGCGAGCCCTCGCCGCAAGCGGCCAGCGCCAACTCGCTCTGGCGTGTCGGCGCGCGGGCCTTCTTCAACGATCAGCGCGCCAGCCGCGTCGGCGATATCCTGACCGTGCAGATCGATATCGACGACAGCGCCAAGACCACCAACGCCACGTCCAGCTCGCGCACCTCGGGCCTCAAGGCCGGCGTGCCGCACCTGCTGGGACTGGAATCCACACTGGGCAAAGTCCTGCCTGGCGGCTTCGATCCGGCCAATGCGCTGGAGACCAACTCGACGACATCCAACGCCGGCGCCGGCCAGGTAAACCGCTCAGAGAAAATCAGCCTGACCATCGCCGCTGTCGTCAGCGGCGTGCTACCCAACGGCAATATGGTGATCCAGGGCGTGCAGGAAGTCCGCACCAACACCGACCTGCGCCAGCTCACTGTGGCCGGCATCGTGCGCCCCGAGGACATCTCGTCCGCCAACACCATCCGCCACACCCAGATCGCCGAAGCTCGCATCAGCTACGGTGGCCGCGGCGATATCAGCCGGGTGCAGAAGACGCCTGCGGGCCAGTCATTGCTGGAGCGGTTCTCACCGTTTTAGGCGTCAGCGTGGTCGAACTCTAAGCCCGCCGCCCAGCTACGGCCGCGTTTCCGATCCCCAGCGCGTCCAGCGCGCCGCGCACGATCCCGTCCGCATCGATTCCGGCGTCGGCGTACATGACGTCCGGCTTGTCGTGGTCCTGGAAGATGTCCGGGAGTGTCAGGGTGCGCACCTTCAGGCCGCGATCCAGTGCGCCGTGCTGGGCCAGGGCATGAAGCACGAAGGCCCCAAAGCCGCCCATGGAACCTTCCTCCACGGTGATCAGCGCCTCATGGTCGCGCGCCAGACGCAGCAAGAGGTCGACGTCCAGCGGCTTGGCGAAACGGGCGTCGGCGACGGTGGCCGACAATCCGCGCGCGGCCAGCATGTCTGCAGCCCTCAAGGCCTCTCCCAGACGGGTGCCGAACGACAGGATGGCCACCGCTGTGCCCTCCCGCACAATGCGGCCCCTGCCGATCTCGAATGGCGCGGCCAACTCAGGAATGGCGGCTCCCGTCCCCTCCCCGCGCGGATAGCGGAACGCCGAGGGCCGGTCGTCGATGGCGACAGCTGTGGCGACGGCATGGGCCAGCTCGGCCTCATCCGCCGGCCCCATCAGCACCATGCCCGGCAGCTGGCCCAGATATCCGATGTCGAACGATCCGGCATGGGTGGCGCCGTCGGCGCCCACCAGACCTGCGCGATCAATGGCGAACCGCACTGGCAGGCCCTGGATAGCCACGTCGTGGACAACCTGATCGTATCCGCGCTGCAGGAATGTCGAATAGATCGCGCAGAAGGGCTTCATGCCATCCGCCGCCAGACCTGCGGCGAATGTCACCGCGTGCTGCTCGGCGATGCCAACGTCGAATGTGCGATCCGGGAAGCGCTCGCCGAACAGGTCTAGGCCCGTACCGGAGGGCATGGCCGCCGTGATCGCCACGATCTTGGGGTCCAGCTCAGCGCGCTTCATCAACTCCTGGGCGAAGACCCTGGTGTACTGCGGCGCGCCGGCCTGAGCCTTGTTCTGCTTGCCTGTGACCACGTCGAATTTGACCACGCCGTGGTACTTGTCGGCGGCGTTCTCTGCAGGGCCATATCCTTTGCCCTTCTGCGTCACCACGTGGACCAGCACCGGCCGGTCCTCGATTTTCCGGGCGTTCTTCAGCACATTGACCAGGGCGTCCATATCGTGGCCGTCGATAGGGCCGACATAGTAGAAGCCCAGCTCTTCGAATAGCGTGCCGCCGGTGACCATGCCGCGGGCATACTCCTCGGCCTTGCGGGCGGCTTCCTGCAACGGCTTGGGAAACGCCTTGGAGACCGCCTTGCCCAGGTTGCGGAGGGATTGATAGCCACCACCCGACACGAGCCTGGCCATATAGGCGCTCATGCCTCCTACTGGCGGGGCTATGGACATGTCGTTGTCGTTCAGGATGACCGTGAGCTGCCTGGTCGCCTCGCTGGCGTTGTTCATGGCCTCATAGGCCATGCCGGCGCTCATCGAGCCGTCACCAATGACGGCGACTACCTTGTTGTCCTGGCCCTTGGCGTCGCGCGCGGCGGCAAAGCCCAGGGCGGCCGAGATCGAGGTGGCGGCGTGCGCGGCGCCGAAGGGGTCGTATTCACTCTCGCTGCGTTTGGTGAAGCCTGACAGCCCGCCGCCCTGGCGCAGGGTGCGGATACGATCGCGACGACCGGTCAGGATCTTGTGCGGATAGGCCTGGTGGCCCACGTCCCAGATCAGGATGTCCTTCGGGGTCTCGTAGACGTGGTGTAGCGCCACCGTGAGCTCGACGACGCCCAGGCCGGCGCCCAGGTGTCCACCCGTCTGGGAGACCGCATCGATGGTCTCAGCCCGCAGTTCGTCCGCCAGCTGCCGCAGCTGCGGGAGGGTCAGGTCCCGGGTGTCGGCCGGCGAGGAAACCGTATCGAGTAGGGGTGTTTCTGGCGGCATTGAACGCGGACGTCCCTTGGAAATTACTGGCGTCGCTCTAGCACGAAATCCACGCTGGCCCGCAGAAATTCAGCCTGGGCGCCAAACGGATCCAGGTGAGATTTTGTCTGAATCTTCAGCAGACCCAACCGCTCGCGCGCCGCATCCGCACCCAGCAGGGTGACGAAGGTAGTCTTTCCCGCCGCCGCATCCTTGCCCGCCGCCTTGCCCATAACCGTCGCGTCGCCTTCGGCGTCGAGCAGGTCGTCGACAATCTGGTAAGCCAGACCCAGGTCGTGGGCAAAGGCGACCAGCGCGTGCCGCTCAGCCTCCCGAGCGTGGGCCAGAACCAGTGGGAGTTCGAAGGCGCAGGTGATCAGGGCGCCGGTCTTCAGCCGCTGCATTCGGGCCACGCCGCCCAGGTCTTCGCGCACCCCCAGCATGTCGATCATCTGGCCGCCGACCATACCGCGCGCGCCCGCCGCCACGGCCAGCCGGGTCACCAGCTCGGCACGCACCGCTCCGTCGGGATGAGTATCGGGATGCGCGAGGATTTCAAAAGCTACCGCCTGCAGCGCGTCCCCCGCCAGCACCGCCGTCATCTCATCATAGGCAATGTGTACGGTGGGCCGACCCCGGCGCACATTGTCATCGTCCATACAGGGCAAATCGTCGTGGATCAGGCTGTAGGCGTGGACACATTCCAGCGCGCAAGCCGCCCGCAGCACGTGCCGGTCGTCCAGATTCAGCATGCGGCCGGTTTCGAGCGCAAAGTAGGTGCGCAGTCGTTTACCTGGCCCCAACGCCGCATAGCGCATCGCCTCTGTCAGCCGGCTTTCAGGCCCCTCTGCCCGTGGCAGCAATTCATCCAGCGCCACGGTGACGAGATCTGCAGCTTCCGCCACCCGGCGGGCCAGGTCCATCAGCCGAACTCGGCAGGCTCGACGCCGGGCGCGCCGCCGGCTCCAATGATGATCTTTTCAACGCGCAGGCGAGCCGCGGCCAACCGGGCCTCGCAATGCGCTTTCAGAAGCGCGCCGCGCTCATACATCCGGATCGAATCCTCAAGCGGCGCCTGGCCTGATTCGAGCCGGGCCACGATTTGCTCAAGCTCTGCGAGCGCGGTCTCGAAGGTCATTTCGGCAATGCTGGCGGGATCGGACATGATGTTTCCTTAGGCCTGCGCCAGGCAACTGTCAGCCCCGTTCGAACCGACGCATCGACCAGTACTTGTAGCCCTCGCTTTCGGCCAGCTTCCAGCCCTGCCGGCGCAGACTGCGGCCAATCAGGTGATTGAAGAAGCCGTGGGCCATCACAACAACAGTCTGGCCATTGGCTGCAAAGCCGACCAGCAATTCGGCTGCCTCGTCGGCGCGAGCCTCGGCCTCAGCGCGACATTCCTGGCCGTCATGGTAGTTCAGGTACCACCACCAGACGCGCGCAACGAAGCCCCAGATCTTCGGAGAAAGACGGATCCATGCGGGAAATCGCGGCGGCGGCAGCGGCGCCTCGATCAGGATTTCGTACCGGTCAAACGGCTTGTCGCCCACCACAGTCTGGGCGCTCTGGATCGCACGCAAACGGGTTGAGGTGACCAAGGTCCCGCATTCGGCCACGGATCGTTTGAGGCGATCCGGCGGCGTCTGGCCAGGCAGTAGCCCGCCAATCTCATACTTGGCCCAGAACTCGCCGTATCCTGCGGCGTTCAGCATCACCTTGCGGGAAAGCGCAGGTTCACCATGCCGGGCCAGAACAATCTGCCCATAGACCTTCGGCGTCGCCTCGAGTGCGCTCAAGACGTCCGCCCGAGGTCAGGAGTGGCGTGACCGACCAAAAGCACCTGCCTGACTAGCCCCTCAACCCTCGCCAAGGGCGGCCACATGCGCAAGCGCCGAGCGTCCCAGAGCTTCGAGGTCGTAGCCACCTTCAAGCGAGGACACAACCCGGCCCTTGGCGCACCGGTTCGCCACTGAGGTGATCGCACGGGTGGCCCAACCAAAGTCAGCCTCTTCCAGGTTCTGTCCGCCTCCGGCCACAGGGTCGCGCCGGTGCGCGTCGAAACCGGCCGAAATCAGGATCAGATCGGGTTCAAACGCATCCACCCTATCCATCAATCCCTCGAATGCGCGCCGCCAGACGGGCGCCGGGGCGCCATCGGGTGATACCGCATTGATGACGTTGGTCGGCACAGGTTCGGACGGGTGCCCGGTTCCCGGCCACATTGGCCAGGACTGGATCGAGGCGAAGAACATGCCCGGGCGCCCGCCCAGCGCCGTCTGGGTGCCGTTGCCATGGTGGACGTCGAAGTCGATCACCGCGACGCGCGCAAGCCCGGCCGCCTGAGCTGCGAACGCCGCAATTGCGATGTTGGAGAACAGACAGAACCCCATAGGCAGTCCAGGCTCCGCATGGTGACCCGGAGGCCGGACCGCGCAAAACGCCCGACCAGCACGGCCCGCCGCAACGTCGCGCACAGCCCGCACCGCCGCACCCGCCGCGCGTTGCGAAGCCAGCAGCGTACCCGGCGACATGAAGGTGTCGGGATCCAGCTCCACGACGCCCCGCGCCGGCGACTTGCCGAAGATCTCATCCAGATAGGCCGCCTCGTGCACGGCCAGCAGGTCGGCGCGCTCCACCCTTGGCGCCTCCAGGACTTCAAGGTCCAGCGTGGCGTCATCCAGGGCATCCAGCACGGCGCGAAGCCGCTCCGGTCGTTCGGCGTGACCCGCACCAGGGAGGTGGCCGAACATGTCGTGATGAGTGTAGAGCGCGGTCGTCATGCTTTCCTTCTAACCTATAGGCGAGACTTTCGGATGCCAGAACCCACCATTCGTCGCGCGGTGATCGCCGATGCCGAGGTGTTATCCTGGATAGGCGCCGAGACCTTCACCCAGACCTTCGGCCATCTTTATCACCCGGATGATCTGGAGACGTTCCGTCATGAAGCGTACGGGCTCGACCGCACGCACGCAGATCTCGCGGATCAGGCTCGGGCCCAATGGCTGGTCGAGATTGACGGCCAGGCGATCGGCTACGCTCTTGCCGGGCCTTGTGATCTGCCACACGAGAGTGTGACGCCGACCTGTGGAGAACTCAAGAGACTGTATTTCCTCAAGGATCATCAGGGTGGCGGCAACGGGAGCCGCCTGTTCGGCGAGGTGCTGTGCTGGCTGCTGGCGGACGGTCCGCGAGATCTCTGGATCGGCGTTTGGTCTGAAAACTTCGGCGCCCAGCGATTTTATGAGCGTCACGACTTCTCGAAGGTCGGCGAATACGGTTTCAAGGTCGGACGCACCGTGGATCGGGAATTCATTCTGAAGCGCCCGGCCGCCCGCACCCAGATTTGACACAATTGCACCACCGAGTTGTCTAAGTAGCTGATTTTCAATATTTTCATTACGGCGATTTAACCTCCGCCGGTCTTGGCGGCGGCGCTTGTTTTTGGGACCTTGCCGTCGAGGACCTTCAGGTTCGAGACCGGCGGGTGGGGATGCTCAGGATTGGCTATGTTCGGGAGGTCGACGCCGCCTCACACCAGGACGCCTCCCTGCTGGAAGCCGCGGGTTGCCAGGTAGTACGCCATGAAACGACCGGTTCGGACGGCGCCGTTCTGGACTCCATTCTCGAATTCATCGGTCCGGGCGATCTACTGGTCGTCCAGCGGCTCGACCGACTGGCCGGCAGTGGTCGAAAGCTTCTGCGAGTCCTTGATGCGCTGGAGGCCCGTGGCGCAGGCCTGCTGGTCTTGACGCCCTGGCTCGCCAGCCAGGGCGCCGCGGGTCGCGCGCTACGTGCAGCGGTCGAGGCGGTAGCCGCACTCGAGCCGATCCACCCAGTCCGGGGCCATCGCGCAGCCGCCATCGAAGCGATTGTGGCGCTCCGGAACCAGGGACTGGGACCCGTGGAAATCGCCCGGCGCCTGGGAGTCTCGCGAATGACCGTATGGCGACGGCTTCGAAACCTGAAGTCCACAGAGGCTTGATGCTCGCAGCCTATAGGGCGGAAAAGCGGAATCTGCGATGAGTGCCGGAACCCAGCGTCCCGCGAGGACTGTCAGGAACTATCTGCCATGAAACCCCCGATCAAACGGCTGTCAGACCTCAAGGGCGGCACGCCACCAGCGGGTGTCTACGCACCACCCACGCCCAAGGTCTCGCGCCAGAAGAAGGCCAAGGTATTGACCGCCGCCGAGCGCGCCGCCTTCCTGGCGTCCCGGCCGGACCTGAAGCCCTAGGTCGGAGACGACTGGACATCGGGCCAACCCGGCCCCATCCTGCAAAGTTCAAACAGACGTTTGCCGCGAGCCCATCCTATGTTCATGCGCTTTTTCACCGAGCTTCGCGAAGCCAAGGTGCCCGTGACGCTGAAAGAGTACCTCATCCTAATGGAGGCCATGGACAAGCAGGTCATCAGCCGCTCGGTTGATGACTTCTACTATCTGTCCCGCGCCGCCCTGGTGAAGGACGAGAAGAATATCGATCGGTTCGACCGGGTTTTCGCTCAGGTTTTCAATGGCCTGGAAAAGACCGCCGGTGAGGGACTCACCGCTGATCTTCCGGCTGAGTGGCTGAAGAAACTCTCCGACAAGTTCCTCACTGAAGAGGAAAAGGCCCAGATCGAGGCCATGGGTGGCTTCGAAAAGCTGATGGAAGCGCTGGCCGAACAGATGAAGCGCCAGCAGGAAGAAGGCGACGGGGACGGCGAAGGCAAGGGCAAGAACGGCCGGAACGGTCAGGGCGACAGCCCCTTCGGCGCCAACGGTTATCACCCCGAGGGCGTCCGGGTCGGCCAGGACAAGGGCCGCCACGGTCGCGCGATCAAGGTCTGGGACAAGCGCGAGTACAAGAACCTCGACGACAGCGTCGAACTGGGCACCCGCAATATCAAGGTCGCGCTGCGCCGCCTGCGCAAATGGGTCCGCGACGGCCACCCGGACGAACTCGATATGAACGGCACCATCAAGGGCACGTCACAGAAGGGCTATCTTGACATCCAGATGCGCGCCGAGCGTCGCAACAAGATCAGTGTCCTGATCTTCTTCGACATCGGCGGCTCAATGGACAGCCATATCAAGGTCTGTGAGGAACTGTTCTCGGCCGCACGCACCGAGTTCAAGAACATGGAGTTCTACTACTTCCACAACTGCCTCTACGAGAGCGTCTGGAAGGACAACCGTCGTCGGCACGCGGAAAAGCTCAACACGATCGACGTGCTGCACAAATTTCCCCATGATTACAAAGTGATCTTCGTGGGTGATGCGACGATGAGCCCCTACGAAATCACCTATCCGGGCGGCTCTGTTGAGCATTGGAACGAGGAAGCCGGCGCGGTCTGGCTCGACCGGGTCTCAGGCATCTTCAAGCACATGGTCTGGCTGAACCCGACCGCTGAACGGCATTGGGACTACACCCCGTCCGTCGGCGTGATCAAACAACTGGTCAACGATCGCATGTTCCCACTGACGCTCGACGGGCTCGAAAAGGCGATGAAGGAGCTGTCTCGCTAGCTGCGCGCATCTCGCCGTCTGCCGTCTCGCCCAAAGCTCCCAGGAAGCCTAAGGGACTCGCATGATCGATCCCCTGATCCAGGACCCGCTTGACACCACCGACGAGGCGCAGGCCGCGACCAAGGCGGCTGTGTTTATCGCGGCGGAGCGGCTGTTTGCGCTGAACGGCTTCCAGAATGTTTCAGTGCGCGACATCACCGCGGCTGCAGGCGTCAACCTGGCCAGCGTGAACTACCATTTCGGCTCGAAGGACGCCCTGCTGTTCGAGATCTTTCGACGGCGCACCGCCGAGCTCAACCGCGAGCGCGCCCGCATGCTGCATGAGGCGAACGGTCGCCACGCGGGCCGTCCGCCGGTGCGCGAGATCCTGGCCGCCTATTTCTCACCGCCCATGCGCTGGGCCTCGCCGGACAATGAGCGTCGGATCTCGCTGCAATTCATCATTCGGGCCCGTTCGGAGGGAAACGCCGACATGCGCGATGTGCTCCGGAACGATGTCAGTCACCTGGCCCGCTTCGCCGACGCCCTGATCGCTGCAAGGTCCGACCTGCCCAAGGAAGACGTCTACTGGCGGCTGCACTTTGTCCTGGGCATGGTCCACAACAACCGCTTCGCAGAGTTTGACAGGCTACATCACCTGTCCGATGGCCTGACCCGCGAGGGCGACGTAGATGCGCTGCTGCGACGAATGCTCGACTTCGCCGAAGCCGGCTTCAACGCCTGATCACGGGTGGTGACCAGTCTGATCTGGAAGGCGACCGCCTACCGCTTCCTCGACACTCTGATCCTGATCTTTCCGTTCTACACGGTCATGTTCGCCGAGAGGGGACTGACACCGATCCAGATTGGCCTGGCCCTGGCGGCATGGTCACTCACCGCGATCGTCCTGGAGATTCCGACCGGCGCCCTGGCTGACAGGGTGTCGCGCCGCTGGCTCCTCCTGATTGCCCAGTTGTTCCGGGGATCCGGTTTCCTGCTGTGGTTTCTGTTTCCGGGCTTCTGGGGCTTCCTGGCCGGGCTGGTGCTGTGGGGCGTCAAGACGGCGCTGGTGTCCGGCACCTTTGAGGCGCTGCTGTTCGATGAGTTGAAGGCGGCTGGCCGGGAACAGGATTATGCTCGCGCCATCGGGCGCGCCCAGACCGGCCGCTTCGTCGGCGTCATGGCATCGGCGCTGGGCGCAGCCGCCCTGGCAGACCTGGGCTACCCGGCACTCACACTGATCAGCGCCGTAACCGCAGTCCTTGCGGCCGCCTCAGCGCTGGCGTTGCCGCGAGCGCCGTTGGCGCTGGCGATCCACAGAGTGAATCCGATCCATCGCATGCGGCAGGGCATTGTCGAGGCGTTGACCCGTCCGGGCGTGCTGCAGATTCTTCTGTTCATCGCGGGCATGCAGGCGCTGCTGGCTGCCTGCGAGGACTATTGGCAGATCTTTGCAATGGAAGTGGGCCTTCGCAGCGCCCAGATCGCCCTGTTTGTCGCCGCGATGGGTGGGGCCCAGGCTCTCGGCGCTGCTGTGGCGCACCGCGTGCCGCTGGGCCATCGCGCGGCCCTTCATGGTCTGGTGGTCCTGGCGGGCTGTTGCCTGATCGCCGCGGCGGCGACGTTCCAGACCTGGTCGGTGGCGCTGGCCGTTCTGTTCACCGGTTTGTGCCGGATCGCCGACGTCCAGGCTGACGCCCAGTTCCAGCACGCCCTCTCCGGTGAAGCGCGGGCGACGGTGGCCTCCGTCAAGGGATTCGCCAGCCAGTGCGCCATCATGCTGCTGATCCTGAACTTTGGAACCATGGCGCAGTTCAGCAGCTACAGAATGGCGTTTCTGGCGCATGGCGTGGCCTTGACGCTGCTTGGTCTCGGGTACGTGATGTGGTCCACAAACCTGTTGCGGAACCCGGCAAAAGGCTGACGCAGACGTCAAAATCACCGCGACATACGGCGCACAATCAGGCGCCAGCGCTCAAGTCGTGATCATCTGCTCGACAGGACGGCGCCAGATTGCAGTCAGCTGGTCCTCAAACCTCTCCAATATTGTCTGAACCTACGCAGCATGATCATGAAACTATTGAATTCTCGCCTGATAATCATTCAAAATTGACATATTAGTCTAATATTCATTTGTTTCGAAATTGATACAATATTGCGGACGAAAGCGGAGAAAACAGGCAACTCGAGAAGAGTGATCTCGCGGCGTGCTCTGACGCCCACGTTTGAAGCAATTGTGACGATTTCCTCAACTGATCGGACCAACCCCACTCCACCGGCCTGTGCATGGCGACGGTGACACCCACAGACTGGATCCAGAACAGCGGGGGGCGCTACCATGCATACTCATCTAAGGATCTGGCTTCTGGCAGGTATTTCCGGCCTGGCATTGTCCGCGGCCGGGCTCGCAGCCGCCGCCGAGACCGACGCGGACGTGGATGAACTGATCGTCACCGGTACGCGTTCGACCGCCCGCACCGTGACGACAAGCCTGGCCCCTATCGACGTCCTGACATCGGAAATCCTGGAAAAGAGCGGCAAGCAGTCAACCCGGGATCTGATCTCGACGCTGGTGCCGTCCGCTAACTCCTCCAACTCGGGCGCGGGGGCAAGTTTCGCCATCAAGACGGTGTCGCTCCGGGGACTTGCCAGTGACCAGACGCTGGTTCTGATCAACGGCAAGCGGCGTCACAATACGGCGGTGCTGTTCGTAAACGGGACTACCCAGGCCGGCCAGTCGCCAGCGGATCTTGATCTGATACCCTCGTCATCGATCCAGAGGATTGAAGTCCTGCGGGATGGCGCATCGGCCCAGTACGGTTCGGACGCGCTTGCCGGCGTCATCAACATAATCCTGAAGAGTGACGCCGAGGGCGGCGCCTTCAGCGCTCTGACCGGCACAACACTCGAGGGCGATGGCGAGACCCTGCAGGGTTCATTGAACTACGGGCTGGGACTGGGCGAGAGCGCCTATGTCAACCTCACCCTCGACGCCCGCACCACCAACCTCGTCGACCGGGGCAAATTCACGCCGGCGACAGCCAGTCTGTACTTTCCACTGTCGCCCGGTGTGCCCGACCCTCGCGAGGCCACCATTGATCGCCACGTCTCACGTCCGGGAGCGCCGGCCTCCCAGCTCTACAGCCTCGCCTACAATGCCGGATGGGATTTGACGGACGCCGCCAAACTCTACAGCTTCGGCACTATTTCGAGCCGCAACTCGGCCGCCTGGCTGACCTACAGGGCGCCAAACGCATTCAACAACAACGCGACCGTCTATCCGGACGGCTACTCCCCCCGGCTCTTCCTGAAAGACCGCGACTATCAAGGCACATTCGGCGCCAAGGGCACGAACCTGCTCGGCTTTGATTGGGACCTCTCAACGTCTCTGGCGCGAAGCAAGGTCGACTACTTCGAAAACTCGCTGAACGCCTCCTACGGCCCGGCCTCGCCCACATATTTCTATCTGGGCACGCTCACCTTCAAGGAGTGGACGTCCAACTTTGACATCAGCCGGGAGTTTGACCTTGGGCTTGCCCGGCCAATGTTTGTCGCTGCAGGCGCGGAGTATCGCAGGAGCGAGTTCACCATCGGCGTGGGGCAGAAGGAATCCTATGACACCGGGCCATTCCGTTACCCGGTGGGCCATCCTCTGGCGACCAACCCGGCGGCGGTCGCCGGCGGCGCGAACGGGGTCTCGGGCTTCCCGCCGTCCACCGCAGGAAATTTCACCCGCAACAACAAGAGCCTCTACATCAACATCGAACAGGCGCTGACCGACACGTTCGAGATCTCGCTGGCCGGCCGCTACGAAGACTATTCTGACTTTGGCACAGCCGAAACCGGCAAGGCTTCCCTGCGCTGGGAACCGATCGACGGCTACGCGGTGCGGGCGACGGCCTCGACCGGGTTCCGTGCGCCATCGCTGCAGCAACAGCACTATGGGTCAGCCAGCACGATCAATGTCGCTCTGCCTGGTCAGCCAGCGCAACTCGGGCCATCCCAGATACTGCCAACAAACAACCCTGCCGCCATCGCACTGGGTGCAAAGCCGCTGGAGCCGGAGAAGTCGACCAACTATTCCATTGGCCTGGTCATGCAGCCCCTGCCCGGCCTTAGTGCGACGGTGGACGTCTACCAGATCGAGATCAAGAACCGGATCCTGCAGAGTGAGCAGCTCGGGCCCAATGCCGCCGTCAATCGCGCGCTGGTGAGCGCTGGCCTCAGCCCGGGCCAGGCTGCATTCTACTATGCCAACGCGGCCGACACCACGACGCGCGGCCTGGATCTCGTGGCGGACTATCGTTCCGACTTTGGCGACTACGGGAGGGTCAAATGGACCGTCTCGGCCAACTTCAACACGACGAAGTTTGACCGTGTCACGCCGCCGCCGCCGACGCTGGCCGCCGCCGGGCTGGTTCTGGTCGGCCGCGGCCAGATCGGTAACTTCACTGTGGGCACACCGCGCAACAAGCAGATCGCCTCGGCGGAGTGGTCCAGGGAGAAGTTCACCGTGAACCTTCGGGTCACCCGCTATGGAAAAGTGATCCAGCGGAACTCGCTCAACCCTGGCCTGGACGAAACGGTGTCGCCAACGGGCATCGTCGACCTCGATGTGGCCTATGACTGGTCCGAAAGCATCCGCTTGTCTGGCGGCGCCAACAATCTGACCGATGTCCGGCCTGATATCGTGCAACCGGCCGCCCGTGGCGCAGCATCGGGACCGTTCACTTATTTCAACCAGTTTTCGCCCTTCGGGATCGCAGGCGGCTTTTACTATGCCAAGGTGGCCGTGAAGTTCTGACCCCAACCGGCGCTTTCGGCAGGAGAAACTGATGCAAAAGTCGCATCGCCACGGCGTAGATCGCCGCCGCATCATGTCGCTGGGGGGGACTGCTATTGCGGCGACCTCGCTGTCGCCCCCCGGGCTTGCCGCAGAGGTTGCAGGCAGCGCGCCCCCTACGCGCGCCGTCACCATCACGGAAGGCACAAGTATCGCTGTCTCTGCGTCACCAGACGGCAAGATGCTGGCCTTCGATCTCTTCGGCGTGATCTGGACACTGCCGATCGGCGGCGGCGCGGCGCGTCGACTGACCGATGATTTGACCGACGGAGCCCAACCCGACTGGTCGCCTGATGGCAAGCGACTGGTCTTCCAGTCCTATCGAGACGGTACGTTCCAGGTATGGACCGTAGGCGTTGATGGAACGGGCCTGACCCAGCACACCCGGGGACCGTTTGACTGCCGTGAGCCCCGGTTCTCGCCGGACGGCAAGTCCATCGCCTACGGGTCCGACAGGACCGGCGCCTATGCGATCCACGTCCTCGATCTCGCCACCGGCGCCGCCCGTGTCTGGGCCAGCGCGGAGGGGCAAGCCTGTGAACCCGCCTGGTCGCCGGACAGTCGCAAGATAGCTTTCGCGGTTGATCGTGCGCGCGTGGAAGTCGTCGACCTGAATGGCGCGCGCGAAGCTGGCCCTGCGATCCGCGCATCCAGCGACCGGACCAACCCCGGAGAACTGCGTAGCCCGACCTTCATGCCCGATGGCAAAGGCATTGCCTGTCATATACTCGGCAACGGCAAGACGCGTCTGCAGGGTCCCGATGGGGTCCTTGCGGAGGGCGAGGACATATTTCCATTCCGTCCCGCCTGGTTGCCAAATGGTGACATGATCTACGCCGCCAACGGCAGGATCCGGCGGCGGACCCCCGCGGGGGTGACGAGCGACATCCCGTTCAGCCTTTCGGTTCCGGTCGCTCGCCCCAACTATCGGAAGCGTCAGCGCGACTACGACAGCACGGCCCGCAAGCCGGTGATCGGGATCGGCAGCCCCGCGCTCTCGCCGGACGGAACGCAGGTTGTTTTTCGCGCCCTGAACGCCCTTTGGCTTTTGACGATCGGCGGAAAATCCAGCCGCCTTGTCAGCGACGGCTTCTGGGTCTGCGACCCGGCCTGGTCGCCCGACGGCAAGACCCTGGTCTACTCCACTGACAGAGGTGGCAAGCTGGACCTCTGGCTGCGCGACATGGTCTCAGGCGCCGAACGCCAGCTCACCCGCCACAAGGACGCTGCGCTCTCGGCCGCCTGGTCGCGTGACGGCAAGACCCTGGCCTTCCTGGACCAGAATGGATCCCTCCACACCGTGGATGTGGCCAGCGGCCGCGTCCGGCAGGTCTTCGGCGCCATCTGGGAACCTGGAAAGCCCACCTGGAGCCCGGACGGCAAGACCCTGGCGCTAGCTGCATTCAAGCCCTATTCGGCCCGTTTCCGTGAGGGGCTGAGCGAGATCCTGACTGTGGATGTGGCCTCCAGTACAGCCACCTATCAGCCGGTGTTTCCAGACAAGTCGCTGGGGACGCGCGGCGACGACGGCCCCGTCTGGTCGCCCGACGGCAAATCACTCGCCTTCGTCTTCGCCAGCCGGCTGTGGGTGGCCCCGGTCGACGCCAAGGGGGTGATGTCTGCCCCGCCCAAAGCCCTGAACACTGAAGTCACCGACGCCCCTACCTGGAGCGGTGATAGCGGTAGACTGCTCTATCTCTGTAACGGTGCGCTACGGATGATCGACGCGACGGGCGGCAAGCCGGCGACTGTCTCCCATGGCATAACCTGGGCCAACGCCCGGCCAAAAGGCCGGGTCGTGATCAGGGCCTCCCGGGTCTGGCAGGGCCTGACCCCGGAGATCCGCCAGGACGTGGACATCGTTGTCGTGGGCAATCGCATCGCCGATCTCGTGACCGCCGGGACCGCTGTTGGCGACGCCAGGATTCTTGACGCCGGCGACGCAACGGTCCTCCCGGGCCTCGTTGAAATGCATGCTCACCGCCAGATGCAGGGCTATGGCTATGGTGACCGGGAAGGCCGCCTGTGGCTGTCGCTCGGCGTCACCAGCAGCCGTTCACCCGGCTCACCGGCCTATCACATGGTGGAGGATCGCGAGGCCATCGACGCCGGCGCCCGGATGGGCCCGCGCTATTTCTCCACCGGAGAGGCGATCGACGGTTCGCGCATCTACTACAACTTCATGCGGCCGGTGACCGAACCTGGCCAGATGGCCCTGGAGTTGTCGCGCGCCAAGGCCTTGTCCTACGATCTGCTGAAATCATACGTGCGCCAGCCGCTGCAGGATCAGCGAGACATCACCGCCTGGGCGCACGCCCAGGGAATTCCCGTAACCGGCCACTATCACTATCCGGCGCTGGCCTTCGGCCTCGACGGCATGGAGCATATCGGCGCGACCAGCCGCACAGGCTACTCACGCACCGTGAGCCAACTCGGTGTCAGCTATCAGGACGTCACCGCCCTGTTCGCCGCCAGCGGTGCGCGGCGCACCCCCACACTGTTCACGTCTTCGGCACTTTACGGTGTGGACCGGTCGCTGGTGGATGATCCCCGGACCAAGGCCCTCTATCCGCCTTGGGAGTATGCCCGCCTGTTGCTGCGCGCAACCCAG
Source organism: uncultured Alphaproteobacteria bacterium (assembly GCA_903909375.1). GTDB lineage: Bacteria > Pseudomonadota > Alphaproteobacteria > Caulobacterales > Caulobacteraceae > Phenylobacterium. Next base: position 16,073 of record CAIVVM010000017.1, on the reverse strand, counting down.
GCCGCGTCAGCCGACAACTCGGTCCCGCTAGCGGCTTTGGCCGCCAATGTCGCCCACCTTCGGGCCATCCTGGCTGGCGGTGGTCGCGTCGTCACCGGCACCGACTCACCCATCGATTTCAATGGCATCAGCCTGCACATGAACCTGCGCGCCATGGTGAAATACGGCATGACTCCGGCCGAGGCGCTCACCACCGCCACCCGCTATGCCGGCGAGTTCCTCGACCAGCCGCTGGGCGTGATTGCGCCTGGCATGCTGGCCGACATGGTGGTGACAGATGGGAACCCGCTGCAGCGCATAGAAGACGCTGCCGCGGTCCGGCATGTGATCAAGAACGGCGAAGTCTACGATATCCCGACGATCCTCGGGCCTTTCGCGAAAATGCCGGCGATGGCCGCCGCGCCGGTACGAAGCTTTGCCCGGGCCCCGGCGCCTGGCCTCTGGTGGCACGACGCCGGATACGTTGAATCCGGTCGCGCGGCCTGCTGCCTTGATCCCTTCTGCGCTATCGACGCCACAGGCCGGCGGATCTTCCGCGCGACGGAAGTTTGACGCCCGCCACCGGATCGCCACAGACTGGGGTCTATAGTGCCGCCAGAAGTCCGATTTCCAGTGGAGTCGCTATGAGCCTTATGTTGGGACGCCGAGAGTTGATCCTGGGCGGCGCCGGTCTGGCCCTGTCACCCGGTCTTGCCCTGGCCGCTCCGCCAGCGCGTCTGGCCTTCCAGGTCTTCCGCAACGGGACCAAGGTGGGCGAACACGTGATGACCTTCAGCGGTGATGACGCCAATCGCACCATCACCGCCGACGTCGCCATGACGGTGAAGGTCGGGCCGGTGCCGGTCTACAAGTACAAGCACAACGCTGTAGAGAAGTGGGTCGGCGGCAAATGGGCCAGTGTCGAGACCACCACCAACGGCAACGGCAAGATCACCAGGGCCTCGGCCCGCGCCATGCCAGGCTTTGTCCAGATCACCGGCCCGGCGGGCGCTCAACGCGGACCAGCAGACGCCGTCCCCCTAAGCCACTGGAACGCCGCAAACTTCACCCGCCCCCTCTTCAACCAGCAGGAAGGCAAGCTGCTGAAGGTTCGCTGCACCCAGATGGCGCCGGGGCATTGGCAGATCCGCGGCGACGCGGAGATCGACGACTTCTACGACGCCTCGGGCAATTGGCTGGCGCTGCGCGGCAAGCTCGAGGACGGCTCGAAGATGGAATACAAGCGGGTCTGAATTCGCGCGCCATCAGGCTTTCCGGACCACATAGAGGTGGGTCTCCCAGGCGGAATCATATGTTCCGCCCTGATCCGCGATCGCAACCGACAGCGCGTCGAACAGGGCGAAACGAGGCGCCTCGGCCAGAACATGGTAGCTGGAATCGGTCCGCAGATAGCGGCCAAAAAGATCCGGATCGAACGTCCAGGTCCAGCTGTAGCCCCGATGCTCTGCCGGCTGAAACTGTCTGCTCGCCGCAACCAGCGAGGAGACAGGACCCTGCGGCAGATACCAACTCTGCGGCGGCGGTTGCCCCCAGGCTCCTGGCCAATAGGTTTCGAACGCCGCACGAAAAGCCGGCTGTAGCGCCTCGGGCACCATCATCGGCACATGCCCGAAGATCGCCAGACAGCCGTCGGGCCGGAGCATGCTGGCCGCCTTGGTGAATCCGACTTCCGGATCGACCCAGTGCCAAGCCTGGGCAGACGCGATCAGGTCAAAGGACGCTGGCGTTGCGTCAAGATCCTCGAATGTCGAGACAATGAAGCTGACATTCTCTGCCGAAACCCCGCGTCTGGCGTTCGAAATCAGCCTCTCGCCAGGGTCAATCGCGACCACCCGGCCTGATCGCCTCGCCAGATCCTCTGTCGCCTGGCCGGCCCCACAGCCGACCTCCAGCACCGCCTTCGACGGCCCCAATGCGCCCATTGCGACAAGGTCGTCGAACAACGCCGGCAGATAGCCCGGCCGGACATCAGCGTAGAGATCCGCCACACCATCAAACGCCCGCCCGAAATTCATCGCCTTGGCTCCGTCGCTGCGCGCTCAAAGCATAAGCATTCGGATCCGACCGGCAAAGGTTGAGCTTGCGGCCTGCGAGTCGCCATGTCTATCTCGACGCATGTGCACAGAGCGCCTCCGGGCCTGATCTCCCCCGCCTAGCCCCCGAGGCCCGCCGCCGGAGACCGGCGAATGGCTTCCAACTGCGTCTCTGTTCCAGGCTCCTTCCATGAGTTTCTTCGGCAACAGCGCGATCAATCGCGTCAACGTCCACTACGCCATCCAGGCGATCGCAGCGGGCGCGGGCGGGGTTTTTGTCCTCGCCTTCCTGCTGCGCGCCGGCTTCTCCGTTCCGGCGACACTTGTAATCCAGGCGGGCCTCGTCGCGGCGCGCTTTGTCGTACGCCCGATCGTCCCGCCATTGGCCGCACGATTTGGCCTTAAGCCTCTGCTGATCACCGCCATCCTGCTGGAGGCCGCCGCCTACCCCATCCTGTCCCTGGTCAATGGGCCGGACCTGATGCTGTTCCTCTGGTTCGCGGTGGCGACCCCGGGCAGCGTCATCTACTGGACCTGCTTTCACGCCTACTTCGCCAGCCTCGGCGACGCCGAACATCGCGGCGGACAGATCGGCGCCCGCGAGGCGATGGGCGCCCTGTCCGGCATCCTGGCGCCGCTGGCGGGGGGCTGGGTGCTGGTGACAGGCGGCCCGGTGATCCTCTTTGCCGCGGCCGGATGTCTCCAGGCGCTATCGGCGCTTCCGCTTCTGGGCGGTCCCAATGTCAGGGTCGCCCGCAAGGCGCCCGGCGCCTGGCGCGCCGCTCGGTTGGGCGCGCGCCTGATGTTCGCCGACGGCATTTTCGCTGGCGGCTATCACCACGTCTGGACAATCGCCCTCTTCGTGTCGCTCTCGGAGAGCTACACCGCCTATGGCGCCGCGATGGCCCTGGCGGCGGCGGTGGGCGCGGTGTTCAGCCTGTTGATTGGCCGCCATATTGACGCAGGACACGGTCGGCGCGCTCTGATCATCGCCACGGTCGTCAGTATCGGCGTCGTGCTGCTGCGGGCCGGGAGCATGAACCTGCCCTGGCTGGCCGTCACGGCCAATGCCCTGGGCGCCCTGGTCGTCGGGCTCTGGGCGCCAGCCTTGATGACCCCCGTCTACAATCTTGCAAAGGCCTCGCCCTGCCCCTTGCGGTTTCATGTGGCGACTGAGGGCGGTTGGGATCTCGGCTGCGGCGCCGTGTGCCTGGCTGCGGCAGCAATGACGGCCGCGGGCCTTCCACTCTCGGCGTCAATCCTGCTGGGGCTGGTCGGCGCTGCCGCCAGTTTCGTGATCGTCTGGCGAGGATACTCAACCAAACGCTGGACCTGACACCTTGCCCGTTGCACCGGCGCCAAATCCCCTTAGCATAGGTGCGAACGCCGGCAGCAGACCGGATCTTCGAAACAGTAGCCAGTATAGGACGCCGCGCGGAGATCTCTGCGGCGCGGCAGCAGGGTATGGAAAACAGGAGCGAGAGCGCCGATCCCGGTAAGGGCGGTCCCGTCGAGGGTGATCTCGCCGAGCGCGAGGCCGCCTACGAGAAATTCGTCTGGGACAATCTCAAGCGGAACTATCTCGGCAACTACCTGCACGGCATGTTGGGCATGACCGGCTTCAGGTTGGTCAATGCGCCGACCTTCCTGCCCGCCTATCTGTTCCAGATTTCCGGTTCCAACACCATTGTGGGCCTGGGCCTGGCTCTGCAACAGGCGGGCGGGATCATCTCGCCTATCTTCGCCGGCACCAAGATCGAGCATCGCAAGAAGGTGATGCCGGCTGCGGTCCTGATGGGCAGCATGGGGCGCCTCGCCATCCTTGGCATCGCGCTCTCGGGCTGGTTCATTCCCAACAAGACATTCGCGGTCTCGATGCCCTGGAGCGACCCCATTCCGGTCAATCCGCTGGTCTGGTCCGTGCTGTTTTTCATGATGATGTTCGGCATTTTCATGGGCGCCCAGCGCGTGGTGTTCAGCCTGCTGATGTCCAAGGTGATTCCGCTCAGCCGTCGCGGTCGCCTGCAGGCCTGGCGCAACGCCACGGGCGGCGCGATCGCGGCGATCCTGGCCTTCGTCGCGGGCAAGTACTTCATCGGCCCGAACATCTTCGGTAACGGCTATTCCACCACCTTCGTCTTCGCCTTTGTGCTGACCAGCCTGGGCCTGTGGGCATTGCAACTTCTACTCAAGGAGCCCGAGCCGCCAACTGTGCGCGCTGAGGGCCGCTTCCGGGATCGGCTTCGCGAGTTCCCGGATCTGATCCGGCAAGACAAGGCCTACGGCTTCTTCATCGTCGTCCAAATGCTGGCCACGTCGGCCCGGATCGCAACGCCGTTCTTCATCCTCTACGTTGGCCAGCAGATCGAGATGACGGGGGCCACTCTGGGCCTCCTCTCCCTGGCCTTCCTCGGGGCCGATACGCTCTCCAACCTGCTCTGGGGCTACATGGGCGACAAGACCGGCTTCCGGTTGGTACTGCTGCTGTCCATCGTTGGCTGGATCGGGGCCACCATCGTCCTGATCAACTTCCATTCGACGCCGGCGATCTTCGTGGCGTTCTTCGGGCTAGGGGCCTCCCAGGCCGGCTACAACATGGCCGCCCAGACCATGATCCTCGAGTTCGGCGACCGCGACGACCTGCCCATGCGCATCGCCGTTTCCGCAACGGCCGAAAGTCTAACCGCCACGCTTGGCCCCCTGCTCGGTGGCCTGGTGGCCGACCTCTACGGCTACAGCGTTGTGTTCGGCGCCTCGATCGGCTTCCTGGTGGCGGCCCTGGTCATCCTCTACATTGCCGTGGGCGAGCCACGTAAGCGGCTGGAGGCTTGAGGGCGGCTGCAAGTCGCCAAATTGTCGGCAAGCCTGAACCGTGCTACCGGCCCTTCATGGTTCGCACCTCGTCAAATCCGTCCGGTTGCAACGGCGCCACCCCCGCGGGGCGTCTGGACGGATCTCTGCGCGCCAACGCAGCCTAGCCTTCCAGACCTCAAACCCCGCCGGACCGGCCGGGGTTTTGATGAATTTCAGGAAGGCGCACCCCGGCCTCCGGCTCTTTAAGGAAAGACCCCGGAGATGACTGACCAGATACCCCTCCCCCCCACGCCGGTCCTTGAGACCGAGCGATTGATCCTGCGCCCGCTTGAGGCGCGCGATACACCTGCCATTCAGCGGCTCTTCCCGCAGTGGGAGGTCGTGAAGCACCTCTATGCCCAGGTGCCCTGGCCCTATCCCGAAGACGGCGCGGCGACCAACATGGCCCAGTGTCTGGAGGATCGCGCCAGGGACCTGAAGTTCTACTGGGCGATCACGCTCAAGGGCTCCGACGAACTCCGCGGCCGGATCGACCTGTGGGCCTTTGATCCCGAGCGGCGGGACAGCCGGGGTTTCTGGCTGGATCCCTTGCTGCATGGCCAGGGACTGATGACCGAGGCGGCAGACGCCGTGACGGACTACGCCTTCCAGACACTGGCCTATCCCTGGCTCTACCTGACCAACTCAACAGCCAACACGGCATCGGGCAGGATCAAGGAAAAGCAGGGCGCGGAGCGGGCCTACGTCGAACCTCGGCAGTTTGTCTCCGGCCCGGGTGAAGTGCAGGTCTGGCGTTTGACCCGGGAGACCTGGCTCGCGCGGCGAGCGCGCTGACCACGATTGCCCAGGATTTCGGCGCCAATTGCTCATAAAACTGGCGAAGACACGGGCGGGCTTTGGGCATTTCCAGAGCTCGCCCGAACCCCTCTGGTCGATGATTTGCACACTGGCTATGCAAATCCTGCCCGATGAACAGGCACATGACGGAAAACCGTTGGTGGCATCGGCGGAGGGAATAGACGCCATGAAACGTGCACGCGCGCTCGCAGGCCTTGCGGCCATCATCGCCCTGGGCGCGGGCCCGGCGGCCACCGCACAGGTCGCCGCACCGGTTGCGGACTCCGGCCACACGGCCTGGATCCTGGCTGCAACCGCCCTGGTGCTGTTCATGACACTACCGGGCCTGGCCCTGTTCTACGCCGGTCTCGTGCGCTCCAAGAACGCGCTGTCCGTGATGATGCATTGCGTGGCCATCGCCTGCCTGGGCTCGGTGCTCTGGCTGTTCGGCGGCTATAGTCTGGCCTTCTCGGGCTCGAACCCGATCATCGGCGATCTGGCCAAGTTCGGCCTGCCCGATGTGCGCGGCGCCGTCACGGGCGCCTTGCCGGAAAGCGTCTTCTTCGCCTTCCAGATGACCTTCGCGATCATCACCCCGGCGTTGATCGTCGGCGCCTATGTGGAGCGGATCAAATTCGGCGCCGTGCTGCTGTTCAGCGGCCTGTGGCTGCTGTTGGTCTATGCTCCGGTCTGTCACTGGGTCTGGGGCGGCGGCTGGCTGGCCGGGCTCAAGGTAATGGACTACGCGGGCGGTCTTGTTGTCCATGCCACGGCGGGCGTCGCCTCGCTGGTGGCTGTGGCGATGCTGGGTCCGCGCGACGGCTTTCCGAAGACGGTCCACCCGCCCCACAACCCTGGTATGACGATGATGGGCGCTGGCATGCTCTGGGTCGGCTGGTACGGGTTCAACGCCGGCAGCGCGCTGGCGGCGGATGGCGCGGCAGGCAGCGCCCTGATTGCCACCCATATGTCCGCCGCCACGGCGGGCCTGGTCTGGGCCGTGATCGAGAAGCTCAGGTTCGGACGCTCCAGCATGGTGGGGGTGGTCACCGGCGTGGTCGCGGGCCTCGCGACCGTCACCCCGGCGTCAGGCTTCGTCGGCCCGCTTGGCGGTGTAATCCTGGGCGCGCTGGCCAGCATCGTGTGCTTCCATGCCGTCGATATCGTCAAGCATCGCTTCAAGCTGGACGACAGCCTCGACGTTTTCGCGGTTCATGGCGTCGGCGGAATCCTGGGAACCCTGCTGGTGGCGTTCCTCGCTTCGCCCCTGCTGGGCGGCGCGGGCTATGCAGAGGGCATGGACGCAGCCTCGCAGTTCGGCGTGCAGGCCCTGGGCGTTGCGGCCGTCTGCGCCTGGTCGGCCGTCGCCTCGTTCGCAATCCTGCTGCTTTGCAAGGTCACCGTCGGCCTTCGCGCCAGCCCGGAAACCATCGAGGACGGGCTCGACATGGGGTCCCACGGCGAGCGCGCCTATCAGACCTGAGGCGCGACGACTTTCTGACGCAGCTGGTTGACGATCAGCTCTACCGTATTCGCGATCACGTCAGGGATCCGATCGAGCGCCAGTCCATGATCGTGCAGTGGCAAAGGGCATGCGTCATTGCCTCACCCTCAACTGCGTACCGCACCGCGCCGCAGTGGCATCCACCGCTCATGGTCATGACCTGTTCCCTCAATCTCAGTAAAGGAACAAACAAAGAACATACGGGTTGCAATGTCAAGACGATCCGGGCATCGACGAGGGTCGGTTCGGACCGCCGGCCGTTGAAGCCCCTCTCGGGATCGAAGGCGCGCCCGAGGGCAGCGGCGCGAGCGGGTCCCGCAGGAATGCCAGCACATCGGCGATGACCACCGCCCCCTGCCGGTCCCGCGTCAGCAGATGGTAGCCAGCCGCATAGTAGGCCGTCCGGTCGGGGGTCTTGAGGTTCCGAACCGCACGATACGCCGCACGCTTCGGGATGATCTGGTCGTTGGCGCCATAGAGATAGAGCGTGGGCAGGTCATCGTCCCCCACCTGGCGGGCGGCCCGGCTCATCAGTTTGACCAGCCCGTAGAGAGTGTCGGACCGCGCGCCCCAGATCATCAACCGGTCGCGCCCCATGGCGCGCAGTTCCTCGATATTGTCGGTCGGACTGACACGGTTCGTCACGAACCTCGGCGGGGTATAGACCTTCGAGGCCGTGAAGTGGGCGGCGAACCACAGGGCGGTCTTGTAGGGTAGCGGCTGGGTCCTGAAGCCCCAGACCCCCGGCGCCAGCAACACCAGACGGTCAGCGGCAGGCGGGCGATCGGTTGCGAACGCCGCCGCCGCCACCGAGCCGCCCATGCTCTCGCCCACCACCGCGATGATCGCGTTCGGGTGCCGCGCCCGGGCCAGAGCCGTGACCGTGCGCAGGTCCTCGATCATCAGATCATCGCCCGCCCAGATGCCTCGACCCGGCGAGCGCCCGAAACCTCGCTGATCGTACGCATAGGTCGTGACCCCGGCCTCGGCCCAACGGCGCCCGGCGATGTGGAAAGCGTTGGCGTAGTCGTTCATGCCGTGGGCGGCGACGATCACCGCCCAAGGCTCCTGCGCTGCGGCCCAGGTGGTGAGACCCAGCCGCGCGCCGTCGGCGGCGATCACGGCGTCGGCCTCGAAGTGCGGTCCCTGGAATCCGGCCGGCGGCTGGTAGGCGCGCTGGATCGCCATCGGCGCGCAGGCCGAGGTCAGCAGCAGCAACAGAACCAGCGCGATACGTGTCATCGCCCTGTCAGGCTGGCGGCAGCCGGAGACGGTAGACGCCCTTGAAGTCATCCGGATCGGCGGGTTTGTTGTGTCTCAGGATCACCAACCGGCCCTGCCGCGCCAGCCCCCGCGCCACGGCGCGGACATGACCCAGCGTGCGACGCCAGCTCTCCGGATCGACGGATCGCGCAACATCTTCGGGCGACACGGATTTGCCGGGCGGGACCTTGCTCAGCAGGTCGAAAATCGCCGCTTCCAGAACTTCGCTCACTAACCGCCCCGCTTGATGGTCTCGCGCGCGATGATCACCTGCTGGATCTGGCTGGTGCCTTCGTAGATCCGGAAGATCCGGACGTCGCGGTAGAAGCGCTCGATGCCGTACTCGGCGATGTAGCCGGCGCCGCCGAAGATCTGCACGGCCTTGTCGGCGACACGCCCTACCATCTCGGAGGCGAAGTATTTGGCGGCTGCGCCCTCCATGGTGACGTTCTGGCCTAGGTCGCGTTTGCGGGCCGTCTCCATGGTCAGAGCCTTTGCGGCCAGCGCCTCGGTCTTGCAGTCCGCCAGCATCCCCTGGACCAGCTGGAACCCGCTCAGGGGCTGGCCGAATTGCTTGCGCTCGGTGGCATAGGCCACGCAGTCGGTGATCAGGCGCTCGGCTACGCCGACGCACAATGCCGAGATGTGCAGACGCCCCTTGTCCAGCACCTGCATGGCCACCTTGAAGCCCTCGCCCTCGGCGCCGATGCGGTTCTCGACAGGCACGCGGACGTTGTCGAAGACGACATCGCAGACGTGGGCCCCCTGCTGGCCCATTTTCTTCTCGGGCTTGCCGACGGTGAGGCCCGGCGAATTGCGCTCCACCAGAAATGCGGAAACCCCGCCGCCACCGGGTTTTGAGGGATCAGAGCGCGCCATCACCGTAAACAGGTCGGCCTTGTTGGCGTTGGTGATGTAGCGTTTCGCGCCGTTCAGAACGTAGTGATCGCCATCAAGAATCGCCCGGGTCTGCACCGCGGCGCTGTCGGACCCCGCCTCCGGCTCCGTGAGCGCGAACGAGGTGATGATGTCGCCCGACGCGATGCCCGGCAGGTATTTCTGCTTCTGGGCCTCGGTGCCGAACATCACCAGCGCCTGTGAGCCAATTCCCACATTGGTGCCGAAGGTCGAGCGGAACGCCGGGCTGGTGCGCCCCAACTCCACCACCACAAGGCACTCTTCCTCCATGGTAAGGTCCAGGCCGCCGTAGCTCTCGGGGATCGAAAGACCGAACAGGCCCAGCGCCTTCATTTCGTCCACCACGTCCTGCGGCATGGCGTCCTCTTCGGCCACCTTGGCCTCCAGAGGGCGCAGACGCTCGCTGACGAAGCGGCGCACAGTGTCGATCAACTGATCGCGGGTCTCGGCGTCCAGCGCCATGGGGATATCCTTAGTGACAGGTTGAGGTGGGAGTGCGCGGCTTCAGGCGCTGGGGGGCGGACGAATCCAGTTTCTGCCGCCAGGTCTCGACCCCAATGTTAGGCTTGGTTTCGCACGACTGCACTGGCTGCATCCGCTTACGCTTGGCCCAGGCAGGCACGCCGTTCTCGTCGACCGGTTTCTCAGCGGCCGCAACCGGCTTAGACGAGGGCGCAGGCGCCTCTGCCCTGGGGGGTTCAGCCAAAGCCGGGGACGCGATCAGCATCAGGCTTGCCAGAAGAATCACGGTCCGGCCTTGCATCTTGGGTCCTGGAAAGGCTTAAGCGACGCGGCCAAACTAGAGATGGAACGCAGGCGGAGCAAACGCTTCGCGCGCGACATGGAGGATTGATGGACGGCGGCGAGACCCAGAACAGCTATACCTCCAAGCTCATTCAGGTCACCGAGGGAGAATGGGCAGGCTGGTCCTACTATCCGGGCGGTGATCCCTACGAGGATCTGGCAGGGCCCTTCTACTACCGGATCGACGAGCGGGGGCCGGTGTGCGCGTTTCGCGCCGAACACAAGCACATGAACGGCGGCATGTTCCTGCATGGCGGCTGCGTCATGACCTTCGCCGATTTCTGCCTGTTCGTGATCGCGCGCGACGAGTTGAACGACGACCACAGCGTCACGGCCACCTTCAACGGCGAGTTCGTGGGCACCGCCCATATCGGCGATCTGGTGGAATGCCGGGGCGAGGTCGTGAAGGCCGGCCGCAGCATGATTTTCGTGCGCGGCCTGATCACTTCGAAGGACGAGCCCGTCATGAGCTTCTCGGCTGTGCTGAAGAAGCGAAAGCCCCGGACGTAAAGAGATCGTCATACGCCCCCACTATGAGGCGTCATGACCCAAGGTCGAAGATTCGTGATCGGGGCTGCCGCAGCAGCTTGCGCACTGGCTGGGGGGTCCGCCTCGAGCCGATCAGCCGATGAGTTCAACGGGGTATGGCAGAACCCGAAAAATACCGTGCACCTGAAGTTGCGACCCTGCGGCCCCAGGATCTGCGGCGACGTGGTCTGGGCGACGGAGCGGGCACGAGCGGATGCTGCGCGGGGCGGAAAGGCTGAGCTGGTAGGTCAGCAACTGCTGCGGGACTTTGTACGCGGCGATGATGGCGTGGCCCGGGGGAAGGTTGATGTGCCGGACCTGGGGGTGACGTTCAAAGGGTCCGCACAGTACGTCAATGACGACGCCATCAAGGTGAAGGGCTGCCTTGTCGGCGGACTGATCTGCAGGTCGCAGGTGTGGACCCGCGTGACGGACACCGCGCAGCACGCGTCGCACAAACCCTGACACGCGGGCTTTTCCAGGGTTTTCCGGGACTTCGGCGCGCGTGGTCGCTGACACTTTGACTGGACACCGGCGATCTTCAGCCTCAGCAATGGCCGGGGGAGGAGCACACGCATGATCGAATTTGCCTGTCATTGCGGCGCCGCGCGGCTTCAGGCGCCCGAGGCGCCGACCGAGGTCAGCGAATGCAACTGCTCGATTTGCCGCCGGTTGGGCGCGCGGTGGGCCTACTACAGACCCAGCGAGGTCACCCTGCCCGCCCCGCAGAGCACACAGCCCTATGTCTGGGGTGATCGCATGCTGGCCTTCCACCGCTGCCGGTCATGCGGCGTCACCACCCATTGGCAGAGCCTGGACGGATCGCGCGACAGGATGGCTGTCAACGCCCGGCTCATCGATGGCCTTGACCTAAGCGCGGTGCGGATCCGCCAGTTCGACGGGGCCGACACCTGGCGCTATCTGGACGATAACTGACACATGAAGCTTTCCGTTCTCGACCTGTCGCCGGTCACGGGCGAAGCGACGCAGGCCCAGGCCGTGCGCGAAACCATCGAGGTCGCCAAGGCGGCCGAAGCCTTTGGCTATCACCGGTTCTGGATGGCCGAGCACCACAACATCGCGGGGCTGGGATCGCCAGGTCCGGAGCTTCTGATCGCCGCCATCAGTCAGCAGACCTCGACCATCCGTCTGGGCTCCGGCGGCGTGATGCTGGTCAACTATTCGCCGCTGAAGGTCGCGGAGAACTTCATGATGCTTGAGGCCCTGGCGCCGGGCCGGATCGACCTGGGCCTTGGCCGGGCGCTGGGCGCCGATGGCCGCACCGGCGGCGCGCTGCGCTCGGTCGGATCGGACGCCTTTCCACAGTATTTTCAGCTGCTGACAGCCTGGTTGCTGGACTCCTCGGGCAAGGTCCCGATCCAGCCTGGTCACCCGATCTACGATATCAAGGCCAATCCGACGGGACCCTCACATCCCGACGTGTTCGTGTTGTGCACCTCGGAAGAGAGCGCCCAGTTCGCCGGGAACATGGGCGTGGGACTGGTGTTTGCCGAGTTCATCGCGCGGACCGAGGCCGGGCCGGCGATCGCGGCCTACCGGCGGACGTTCGAGCCCTCGGCGTTCCGTAGCGAGCCCTGGGCCGGGACCGCCATGGTGGCCTTTGCGGCGGAGACCGAGGAGGCCGGATGGCGCGGAGACGCGATGCGCCGGGCCGGCAATGTCGCGATGCTTTCAGGGCGCCGCCGGCGTTTCACCGACGTGGATAGCGCCGAGTCCTTCCTGGCCGAATGGGCCGGCACGCCGCTGCTGGCCGACGTCGAGGGGCGCACCATCGCCGGCGACGCAGGGTCTGTTCGCGCAACCCTGGCCGCCAAGGCCGCGCACGCCGAAGCCGACGAGGTCTTCGTCATGGCCACCGGGCCGTCGCTGCAGGCCCGGATCCGGTCTCTTGAACTGCTTAGACCGCAGGACGCGGCGGCATCCCGGCCGTTGCCGCAGGTCGCGCCCGCATAGCCTCGGCCCAACGATGCACATGGACCAACGCGTCGGGCACCTGGAGCTTGATCATCCGACCAAAGTCGACGCCGGCGAAGGCGACGATATCGGCGATGGTTATGCGGCCTGCGGCCAGCCATTCGCTGTCCGCCAGTCGCCGATCCAGGAACTTCAACGCCGAGAGTGCGCCGGCCAGGCTGTGCTCGCCGATCGCCGGAACCTGCGCCTCCAGCGCCGCCATGCGCGGGTTAAGGTGGCGCACCGCGACCATCAGGGGCGTGGCCACCATCATCTCCGCACGGCGAGTCCACATCTCGATCACCGCCATTTCCTGCGGGTTGCGGCCGAACAGGTTTGGCTCGGGATAGACGCTTTCCAGGTAGCGACAGATGGCCAGTGATTCCGTGATGCAGGTCCCGTCATCCAGTTCCAGCATCGGCACCTGCGGCAGGCCTGCCCTGGCCACATAGGCCGGGTCGCGCTGCTGGCCATCCATCAGGCTGAGCGTCACGACCTCGATGTCCTGGATGCCCTTCTCGGCCATGAACCACCGCACCCGGCGTGGATTGGGGGCGAGCGGCGTGTCGTAGATCTTCATCTGCGGCGTTCCTTTTCGGGAACCAATCTAGCGCGTGCGCCTTGCCATTGATCAAGGCCGAATAACAATCGACCCCTGCGAGCGTCATTGCTACCCTTAAGAAAATTCGGGGGAAATTTCGATGTCAGGGTTTCATCCGCTGCGGTTTGTCCGGGAAGCGCTGTCGCCTTCCCGCTTGAACCGGCAGCCGGATTCCACCGACCTGAAGGCGGTGAACATCGCCTTCGTCGCGGCCATCAAGGGGCAGATGTCCCACGTCGAGGCCATGGAGAGCGCCATCGGCGGCGGCTTCGAACAGGTGGGCGCGATAGAACTGTCGGTGCTTCGCCACTACGGCCTCCCGATTGACGGCCACCTGGTCGATGTCGGTTGTGGCTCGGGACGTCTGGCCCGGCCCCTCTCGGCGTGGCTGACCGGAACCTATCTCGGCGTTGATCTGGTGCCCGACCTGATCGAGCACGCCCGCAAGATCAGCGCGCGGCCTGACTGGCGCTTCGAGGTCATCGATCATATCGGCATTCCAGAGGCGGACGGCGCCGCCGACATGGTCTGCTTCTTTTCGGTCCTGACCCATCTGCTGCACGAGCAGAGCTACTGGTATCTCGAGGAAGCGCACCGCGTGCTGAAGCCCGGCGGGGCTGTGGTGTTTTCGTTCCTGGAGTTCCGCGATCCGGTCCACCTGCAGATCTTCCGGGACACGGTGACCAACCACAAACTCAAGCACATGCAGCCGCTGAATACGTTCATCGACCGCGGGGCCCTTGAGGTTTGGGCCCGCGAGCTGGGCATGGACATCGTCGATATCCGCGACGGAAGCGACGCGGTCGTCGCCGAGGGTGCGCTTGGTCAGTCCCTCTGCGTCCTGCGTAAAGCAGGCTGAACTACCCGAACAGCGCCGCCGGCAGCAGGCCCACGATCGAGGCGGTTAGGCAGGTGGCCAGGAACCCGGCCATCATCGCCTTCCAGACCATGCCCACCACCTCGTCGCGCCGCTCCGGCACCAGCACCGAGAAACCGGCCAGGTTGATGCCGACCGAGGCGATGTTGGCAAAGCCGCACAGGGCGTAGGTCATCAGGATGCGGGTGCGGGGGTCCATGGCGTCCAGCGGGATTTCCCCCATCCGGATGAAGGCGGTGAACTCGGTCAACACCAGCTTCACCCCCAGCAGGGAACCGGCGGCCGGGGCGTCCCGCCAGGGTACGCCGATGGCCCAGGCCAGCGGGGCGAAGATCAGGCCGAGGCCGCGCTCCACGGAAAGCGGCGCGCCCGCTACCTCGCCAAAGAGGCCAAGCATTCCATTCAGCATGGCCACCAGGGCCACGAAGACGATCAGGGTGGCGGCCACGTTCATGACGATCTGCAGGCCGTCGTTGGTGCCCTTGATCAGGGCGTCGATGGAGCTGGCGTAGCGCTTGGCCGCAGCCGGATCGTAGGCCTGGGTCTGCTCGATCACCGCATCGCGGGGGATGATGATCCGCGCCAGCAGGATGCCCGCGGGTGCGGAGACTATGGAGGCGGTCAGCACGTGGGCGGCGGCCCCCGGCAGTACATCCTTCAGGATGGTGGCGTAGGCGACCATGGTCGATCCCGAGACGCAGGCCATCCCTACGGCGATCAACATGAAAAGCTCGGAACGCGAGAGGCCCGGCAGGTAGCTGCGGATGAAGATCGGGCCCTCGACCTGGCCCATGAACACGGTGGCGGCAGTGGCCAGCGCCGGCGGGCCGCGCAGGCCCATGGTGCGCTCGAACACCACGCCGAAGAGCTGGGTGATCCAGACCAGGATCTTCCAATGCCACAGCAGGGCCGCCAGCGCGCAGACCACGAGGATGACCGGCAGCACCCGGAAGGCAAAGACAAACAGCGCCCCGCCATCAGTGAGCGGATAGGGCTGGTTCGGCGTACCCGCCAGGAAGCCGAACACGAAGCTGACGCCCGCCTGGGTGGATGAGGCCAGACCGTCGACCACGACACCCACGCCCTGCAGCGCCTCACGCAGCGGCGGCAGGCCGAACAGCGCCATCACCAGGATCGCCTGCGTCAGGATCGCGCCGATCGCCAGTTTCCAGGGGAACTGGCCCCGGTTTTCCGACACCGCCCAGCAGATCAGCAACACTGACCCAATGCCCACCAGGCTCTGCGCATTCTCCAGACCGAACATTCATCCCCCGATTGGCCGCCACGACTCCGGCCCGCCTGGAATGTAGGGCGCAGAAGTGGGCGGGATGCAAGACCGGTGCGACGGTGGACCGCGCCGGGCGCACAGGCGCTACCCCTCACCGCGCCATGACGACGAAGGTGGGCTGCCGCCAGCCGGAGCAGCCGGGCCAGACGGTATGCAGAAAGGTTCAACCGCAGAAAGACGCTGAAAACGCAGAAGGGCGCCCGGGTTCACCCACAGGGTGTCATCCCGGTTTCGCCAGAGGCGAAGACCGGGACCCATAGACGTCGGGGTTGAAGCACAGGCACGGCGTTGCCGCCGCAGGGCTATCCGGAAGCGCCAGCGTTTATGGGTCCCGGTCTTCGCGTGCCGCGAAACCGGGATGACACGTTTTGTTGGGGGAAGGCGCTGGGACGCGTCAGCCGGAGCTGCGCCAGGCGGGATCGGCGGACGCGCCGTTCGAGGACGCGCCGCCCGGGGGCGAGAAGTTCGCGGCATAGCGTGAGCCGGGCGGTGGCGGGTCGTAGCCCTTCTGGCGCGGACGCGGCGGTGGCTCGGGTTCGGGCGGGGGCTTGGGGTCCGGGTTGAATTCGCCAAGGCCGAATTCCTCGGAAAACCGGTCGATCAGGTCCTCGAACGGGGTCGCCAGAAAGGCG
>CAIVVM010000016.1 GCA_903909375.1 uncultured Alphaproteobacteria bacterium | reverse complement strand
TTCCAGACCACTGTGGTCTCACCGCACCTGGTCATGATCGCAAGACCAGACGTCGCTATCGCCGCAGCGCGGGAAATGATCGCAGCCAGTCGCGAGAATCGTCTGCCCGGGCCCTTGCCGGCCAGCGAGCCTCTGTCGGCGCCACAAAGCGAGAATTCCGCTGGCGGCTTTTCCACACTCCGCAAATTTGGCCTGAACTCCGGGCCAGCGACCTTCCCGACAATGTCGGCTGGTCCGGCAGCGCCCTTCACGCTAGACTGAGGCGTCGGATTGAGGGGCCTATGCGGCACACGCGTCTACAATTGTCGATTGTCGCCGCAGCCTCGGCCCTGGTGATCGGCTCGTCCACGGCGGTACAGGCTCAAGTCCTTGAGATCGGCGACGATGGGACCGTAACGACCCATGTCGGACCCGCGGTCTACTCTGACAGCGGCGCGCATGCGATTGCGCCACCTTCAGCGCCTGTTCACGGCTCGGCGGCGACCTCGGCAGATATCTCCGCCGCCATCCAGGACGCCGCCGGACGCCACGCCGTCCCCGCAGCCATCGTGGAGGCCGTAGCCTGGCAGGAATCGCGCTTCAATCCAGCAGCGGTGTCGCCGAAAGGCGCACGGGGCGTCATGCAACTGATGCCGGCCACGGCCCTCGACCTGGGGGTCGACGCTTCAGATCTTCGCGGAAACATTGACGGTGGCGCGGCCTACCTAGCGCGCCAGATCCGCCGGTTCGGCGACTTGCGCCTGGCATTGGCCGCCTACAACGCCGGGCCGGAAGCCGTAGAACGTCATGGCGGCATACCGCCCTATGCCGAAACGCGGAACTATGTGGCGGCGATCCTGGCCCGACTGGCTGTCACCGCGCCCCAGATAACGACAATCGCCGCGCGCTGAGTCGCGGCGAGCCATCCGGAACGCCCTATCGCAGGCTGGCGACCTGTTCGCGCTTGCCGGTCAACTGAATCAGCCGGCGAGCTTCCGACGCCGTGACGCACTTTGGCGCCGACCAGGTTTCGCCCTTGGCGACAGCCCGATCAGCCGTGACAAACTCCATAACCCCGAATTCCCGGGTGAATGCGCGCCGGGTCGCAGTCGTGGTGTCACAGACAAAGACCGTCCGCGCAGACTTTGACATCACCGCGTCCTTTGACTGAGCTGCCGCATTGGGGGCCGTTTCAGCAAGGGCCGGACCAGTCGCCGCAGCGGCGAAGGCCAGAATGCAAATCAAGGTTCGCATCGTATTTCCTCCACGTGCAGCGTCCCAGCGCCGCATCTTGGGAGAAAACCTGACACCATATGTGACGAATGCAAAGCTTTTACGACGGTTTGATCACGAAGACGTGACGATAAGCCGACGTTCACCGCCCCGTCAGCTAGACAACTGACAATTTTGTCTATGTTTTCAAGCTAGGCAACGATCGTCCAGAGGCACCCGCGCATAAACCCATCGACCCAAGACACAAGGCCTCACGCGCTGGCACTTAGGCCAACAGGAACGCCGGCCCCTGCCCTCAGAACTTGGCCGTCAGACCCAACGAGAAGGTGCGGCCGACCTTGAAGCTGTTGGTTTCAAAGCGTTTTCCACCGGCCTTCTGGTACTCTTCGGCATCCGTCCCGGAGAGGTTCCGCGCCTCGAACGAGCCGGCGAACTCCCGGTCGTTGATCATGAAGGTCTTGCGGTAGACGAAATCGACCCGCAGGCCGGGATCCTGGATCAGGTCCGGCAGATCGGCGCTGCTGGAGCGCGCCGAAACCCGGTCGCTCGTATAGGTGAACAGCAGGGTCGCCTGCGACTGTGCCTCATCATCCTCGAAGCCGAACTGCACGTTCGCCAGATGGTCGGACTGCCCCTGCAGCCGCGAACCCGGCCGGATGTAATCGCTGGCCAGTGGCGTTGACCGCACACCGGTGGTGTCCAGGACGATCGTGTCGCCCGAGGCCACCTTCAGCTTGGACTTTGAATAGGTGTAGTTGATCGCCACCAACCAACGCTTGGCGTCGATCCAGTCGAAGCCGATCTGAGGTTCGAAGTACTTCTTGGCGTCGAACTCGATGCCGTAAATCTCGGCCTTGGGCGCGTTGTAGTAGGTCTGCTGGAAGGCGCCGTCGGACCCCAACACCGCAAACGCTTCAACCGGCCGCTTCAACTCCTTGTAGAAGGCGCCGACCGTCAGATACTGGCCCTTTTCGAAGTAACGCTCATAGCGCAGGTCGCCGTTGGTGAACTCTGTGTCCACCAGGTAGGGATTACCGCGCAGGATGCGGTCGGTATCGGTGTCGCGGTAGCGCTGCGGAGCCAGTTCGCGGAACTGCGGACGACCGATGGTCTTGGAGGCGCCGACGCGGAGTTGCTGATCCTCGGCAAAATTCCAGGTCACCGTCGCCGTTGGCAGGACATAGCTCTCATTGATTGTCCGCGCGAAAAGCGGACCAGCCGCGCGGTTGAAGATGTCGAAGGTACGGATGTACTCCTTGCCGTCCTCATAGCGCACGCCAAAGCTGGCGCGCAGCAGCGGAACGATTTCGGTGTCCACCTGGACATAGCCCGCATTGACCTCAAGGCCGGCGTCGAAATAGGGCGCATCGCCGGTCAGGGTTGTCCCGGTGAGTTCGCGCAAAGCGATGATGTCATCGTTGATGTTGCGATCCGACACCAGGAAGTCGATGCGCTCGGTCCCGTAGCGCACCGGGTCATAATTGCGACCGGCCTCATAGCTGAAGTCGCGACGCACCGAGCTACGGTCGTTGGTCTGCCAGGCGTAGCCCGCGCTGATCGTGGCCTGCCGCACGAAGCTCACAGGAAGCTCGTACGAGAAGTCGATGTTGGCCGAACCGATGTTCTCGTCCAGGTCCGAGAAGGAGACCAGCTGATTGGCGCCGGACAGCAGGGCCTGGCGTTTGCCGTCGGCCTGCAGGCCGTAGCGGTAGAGGCGCTCATAGGGCGCTTCACGCGTGGTGCGCCCGTAGGTGCCGCGCCAGTCGATATCCAGGTCGCCCACACGGTGCTTGCCGGTCAGCTGGTTCAGCTGCAGTTCGCGCCGGTACCATTCCGTGTTGTAGACATTGACGTTGGCGCTGCCCTGCGATTGCGCCGAGTTCTCTGTGATGCGCGCACGCTTCGACGTCGAGCGGATCCAGAGCGCTGTGTAATGAAGCTCGTTGTCGTCATTTTCCCAGGCCAGACCGCCCAGACCGCTCCAGCCGATGTCGTTCTGGTTGGCCTCAAAGCGCGCGTCGCTGGCGAGCACCAGGCCACCGACATCCGGCACAGTCGACTGGCGAACGCCAACCCGGTTCTGCCAGCTGTTTCGATAGCTCAGAACGCCGACCACGCCGAAACGCCCGTAATCTGTTTCAAAAGCGCGACCACCGGACACATCCATGTTGCCGTTGGGCGCGACGCGGTCCCTCTGGATCAGGTTCAGGGGGGCATTGGTGAAGCTGCGGCCGATGGCCTTGTACTGGTCGAGAGTCAGACCGTTGGCGGAGCCGGAGAACACGACCGGGCGCGTCGAGGCGAATTGCCGAACGCCAACAGGCAGTTTGCGGGAGCCGTCATCGAAGCCGAACTCATCGTGCTTCGAACCGTAGTAGGTCAGTCCGTTCTTGTCGGTGATCTCGCTGTCAACGCCCAGCCCCACGCCAATGTTGAAGTACGGCTTGTCGGGCACGCCGACGGTCCGCAGATCGATGATGCCGCCGCCGAACTCGCCGGGGTAGTTAGCCGAAAACGTCTTCTGGACCGCCGTGCCGGCCAGGATCGCGGCCGGGAACAGGTCGAGCGGGACCACCCGCTGCAGTGGCTCAGGGCTGGGCAGCGGCGAACCGTTCAGCAGCGCCTGCGAATAGCGTTCGCCAAGGCCCCGAACGTAGACGAAGCGGCCCGATACGACCGAGAGGCCGCTGATACGTGTGAGCGCCTGGGCGGCGGTGTCATCGCCAGCGCGACGGATATCCTCGACCGTAAGGAAGTTGGCGACCTCGGCGGTGTCGCGGATTTCGTCAGGGATGAACCTCCCGTTGACCACGATCTCTTCGACTTCGTTCTCTTCAGGCGAAGCTGGAGCGGCTGGAGCCTGCGCAGGTTGCGCCTGCGCATAGACCGGCATGGCCACGGTCAGCGCGGTGCCTGCGAGAAGCATGGCGCTGAGAGTGCGGAGGGAGACTGTCATCGGATTATAGGACCTTCATCGGAAGGATGGGATCGGCGGCGGAGCCGAAACTCCGCCGCACCGGGATCGCTGTCATCAGCAAGAGGTTGCGCCGGCCAGTCCGCAGGTCCAGCCCACGAACCACGTGTCATTGGGGCCGGAAACTGCACCGATGAAGCTCGTGGTCAGCAAGAACGACGAGAACGTCGTCGGATTGGTCGCCACGCGCCCGCTCTCGTTGCCGCCGTTGATGAACACCTGCGTCAGTGTCGGGATATAGCCCGTCGCCAGATTGTTCGCCCCGGCCGCTGTGATCAGGGCTTCAGGCGCGGTGTCCTGGTCGCCGTCCGTCGTACGATACGGGCCGCCAGCGCAGGCGAAAACCACCGAGCGAAAAGCCGGCCGCGGCTCGACCATCGTCGACGCGCCGTCGACATCCAGACAGGGGATCCGGGTGTTCTCGGAAACGACAAGGCCGTTAAGGAAGTCGGCGCGAGTACCGCTATTCATCAGGATGCCCTGGTGCTGGCGGCTGTCAAACGCAGTGCCGGCGAGGCCGAGGCGGCAAACAAAGTTCGAAACTCGCGGATTGGAGCGCAGCAGCGGCGCGCCACCCGACGTTGAGCCGGCGGATGACATTTCGAAACAGCGCGACTCTTCCGTCGGCGCGTCAGTGTAGTTGATCACGTATTGCGCGGAGCCGGTGTAGCCCTCGTCCGTGTCAAACCCGTCGTCGTCCCACTGCGTCAGGATGAGGTGACGGACATTCACGGTTCCGCCAAAGAATTCCACCGCGTCGTCAGCCGACCCGTGAACCTGCACGAAGTCAACGATGGTGCCATTGCCGACGCCGCCGAAGGTGATGCCGTTCAGCTCTTCGTTGGGCGCGACTTCGAAGCCGGCCTCCTTCACCTGAACATAGCGAAGCGTGCCGCTGGACTCTGTGGGTGCGTTCCCACCCCAGTTGATCGTCTGGATCGCTTCGAACCGGAACTCACAGGCGGTCGGGTTGGCCGGGAACGCTGTCGTCGTCGGAGGGCAGCGGTTGATCGGCGCGCGGCCGGCAATGACGATGCCGCCCCACTGGCCCCTCAGGTCGGGCCCGCCATTGAGATCGTTCAGGCTGGTGAAGATGATCGGCCGTGAGGCGGTGCCGTCGGCAACGATCCGTGAGCCGCGGTTGACCACAAGAAACTCGGAGATGCCGCCGAAGACGGTCACGCCCGGCTCGATAGTAAGGACGGCGGAGCGTGCGCCGGCGCGGGGCGCCTGGGCGTCGGAACCTTGATCCTCGCCGACCGCGACCCGACCGTCGATCCGATAGGCCGTACCCGGCCGGAACGGAACGGTGAGGTTACCGGTCACCAACTGCGGGATGCCGCAGGACCGGAGCGTGCCGTTGGCGACAGTGCCGAGATTGATGAAGCCCGTGGGGCAATCTGACGAGGCCTGACCATTGCCGCCCGTACTGCCACCTGCGCCGCCAGTTCCGCCGGTGGCAAACGCGCCTTCACCCGGCGAGACGACGCTTGAGCCGCCGCCTCCGCAGGACGCCAGCGCCAAAGCCCCTACTGTGGCGACCAGTACGGTCCCCACTTTCCTGACGCCAATCATCTCGTTCTCCACAGGTTCGACCCAGTCGCGCTATGCGCACGGCGGAGAGGCGTCGCTTGATCTCGATCGCACCCCGCCCTGTCGAACGGTTGTCTAGTCGCCGCGTGTGACGTTAGCCCTGCAGTTGTGTGACAGATTGGATTCAGCCAACGAGTCGCGACAGGCGCGGCCTCTGGGTTCGCAGTGTGAACTGGCCCTGTTGGGTAACGGGCTGTAAAGTGTCAGGCGCTAGATATGGTTGACGCCTCGGTCAGCGCTGAATTGTCACAGGCGCATGAACGCCTCACCATGTTGTCCAGGGTGTCCCGGGGTTGATTGTCATGCAAACGTCGTCAAACAGAGATACCGGCAACCGCGGCGGCGGATACGTCACAGTGTTTCGAGGACTGTGCGAATATCAGCGTGTACAGGGCGCCCCACGAGGCCGCCGAGTGAGACCCATGAAGAAATCCAACGTTCCGCTCTTGATTTTGGCCCTGGCGGCCTTCCCGGCTCATGCCCAGACCCAGGGCGATCCCGCAGGCTCATCGCCCTTGCTGGCGGCGCTCAACTGGGTCCAGGGCACTCTGCTTGGCAATGTGGCCACCAGCGCGGCGGTGATCGCCATCGCGGTCGTGGGCTTCCTGATGCTGACGGGCCGCATTGAGTGGAAGCGCGGCCTGGTCGTCGTGGTTGGCGCCTTCATCATCTTCGGAGCCGTAACCATCGTGGCCGGCATACGCTCGCTGGCTGGAGGGCTCTGAACCACCATGAGCCGGCTGGCGTCTGATCCTGTGTTCTCCGCGCTGACGCGGCCCCAGACGATCGGCGGCGTCACCTATACCTATGCTGTGCTGAACCTGATTGTGACGGCCGAGGCCTTTCTGATCACCCGGTCTTTCTGGGCGCTGCTGATCGCGGTTGTGCTGCACGCCGTCGGCTATGTGGGGTCCCTGCGCGAGCCGCGGTTCTTCGACCTTTGGGTCACGCGCCTGCGAACCTGTCCCCGGGTCCGCAACTTCGCCTTCTGGGGCGGAAACTCATACCAGCCATGAGCGGAAGCTACATCTCAACGGGCGCAGCCAAGGTGCTCGCGCCGCGCGAGGCCAAGGTGGGGGATCGCCTGCCCTACGCTGGACATGTCGACGACCTGACCCTGCAGACGCGAGACGGCTTGCTGGTCCAGACGCTGCAGCTGGCCGGCTTTCCGTTCGAGACGGCGGCCGACGAGGAACTCAACTACCGCAAGGCGATCCGCGAGACCGTTTTGCGCGGCGCGGCCAGCTCCAGGCTGGCCATCTATCATCATGTGGTTCGCCGCCGGGTCAGCCCCGACTTTCCGGCCTCCCCCGAGGATCCGTTCTGCGCGACCCTGGATGCGCGATGGCGCGACCAGCTGGAACGCCGGCGCCTCTATGTGAACGACATCTTCCTGACGCTTGTGCTCCGCCCCACACAGGGAAGCGCCGGTCTCATCGAGCGCATGTTGAAAGGCCCCCGCGCCCGCGACGCCGACATCAGCCGCGATCTGCGCGACCTGCACGCCACGCGCGAAGCCTTCGCCGCGGCGCTTGCCCCCTATGGCGCCCGGGCGCTTGGCCGGTACACTGCCGGCGGCGGCGCCCAGCGGTCGGAGCCCGCCGAGTTCCTGAGCCTGATCCTGAACGGAGAACTCCGGCCCGTTCTGGCGCCGGTAGGCGACCTGTCGCGCGCCATCGCTACGCGACGGCTCAGCTTCGGTCTCGACGCCATGGAGTTCGGCCCCGGCCCCGGCGCCGCCGCCTTTGGCGCCGTTGTTTCGCTCAAGGACTATCCGGCCCGCACCTCGCCGGGCCTGCTTGATGGTGTGCTGCGCCTGCCCATGGAAATGGTGCTGACCGAGAGCTTCGCCTTCGTGGATCGCCAGGCCGCGCTGGACCGGATGGGCCTGGCGCTGCGCCGCCTCAAGGCTGCCGAGGACGACGCCTTCAGCCTGCGCGGCGAACTGGCCCAGGCGCGAGATGACGTCGGCGCCGGACGCGCAGCCTATGGCGAGCACCACCTGACCATTCTGGCCAAGGCCGAAAGTCTCGAGGAACTGGATACAGCGGTCGCCGACATCCAGTCTTCACTGGCCGAGGCGGGCGCCGTGGCCGTGCGCGAGGACGTCAATCTGGAGCCGGCGTTCTGGGCCCAGTTCCCGGCCAACTTCAGCTACATCGCGCGGAAGGCCCTGATTTCCGCCGGCAACTTCGCGGGCCTGGCCAGCTTTCACAACCACCCGACGGGTCAGGCGACCGGCAATCACTGGGGTCCGGCGATTGCGGTGCTGGAGACCACGGCGTTTGGTCCCTACCACTTCAATTTTCACCACGGTGACCTGGGCAATTTCACCGTGATCGGTCCCTCCGGATCCGGCAAGACGGTGCTGCTCACCTTCCTGCTGGCCCAGGCCGAGCGCCTGAAACCGCGAATCGCCTATTTCGACAAGGATCGCGGCGCCGAGCCCTTCATCCGCGCCATCGGCGGCCGTTACGACGTGATCTCGCCGGGCGAGCCGACGGGTTTCAATCCGCTGGCCCTGCCCGACACTCCGGCCAATCGCGCGTTCCTGACCGAATGGATCGGTCAGCTTCTGACCGCGGACGGGGACACGCTCAACAGCGAAGACCGCGCCATGATCGCTGATGCGATCGACGCCAATTTCGCCCAGGCTCCTGGGCACAGGCGGCTTCGCTACCTGCGCGAACTGTTCCGCGGCGCGCGCCGGCCCAGCGCGGGCGACCTGGCGGCCCGGCTGGCGGCCTGGTGCGATGGGGGCGATCACGCCTGGCTGTTCGACAACGCCAACGATCAGTTGGACATCGAGACCCGGATCCTGGGCTTCGATATGACCAAGCTGCTGGATTCACCGATCATCCGCATTCCCGCGATGATGTATCTGTTCCACCGGCTGGAGCAGCGACTGGACGGCACTCCGGCCCTGATCGTCGTCGATGAGGGCTGGAAGGTGCTGGACGACCCGGTTTTCGTGCGCCGGATCAAGGACTGGGAAAAAACTATCCGCAAGCGCAACGGTGTGGTCGGGTTCTGCACCCAGAGCGCGTCCGACGCTCTGGACAGCCGCATCGCTTCGGCGATCATCGAACAGGCGGCGACGCGGATCTTCTTCCCGAACAACCGGGCCAAGGCGTCCGACTACATCGATGGCTTTGGTCTGAGCGAGCACGAGTTCGAGCTGGTGAAAACCCTGCCCGACACCTCACGCTGCTTCCTGATCAAGCGTGGCGACCACAGCGTAGTGGCGCGACTGGACCTGTCAGGCTTGTCTGGCGAACTTGCGGTTCTGGCAGGCACAGAACGCGCCGTGCGACGTCTGGATGCGCTGCGTCTGCAGGTCGGTGATGAGCCGTCGGCCTGGCTGCCCACCTTCATGGAAGGTCGGAGCGCGGCATGAGCGGCGCCTGCACAACTCTGGTGGACGACGGCGTCATTCGCGGCGTGATTGCGACCGTTGACTGTCAGACCCGAGCCTACGCGCAGGGCGGCTACATGGCCCTGACCTCCGGTTCACCGGTGTTTCAGGCGTTGTTGACCGCGCTCCTGACGATCTTTGTGGCGCTGATCGGCTACCGGATGCTGTTTGCACGGGGCGACACGCGACTAGCGGATGCACCCTGGATCGCGCTTCGGATCGGTCTGATCCTGGCGCTCGTCACCAGTTGGTCCACCTTCCAGACCCTGGTCTTCGATGTGGCTGATCGGGCTCCGGTCGAGATCGCCGCCATCGCATCGGCCCCTTTGCAGGGGTCATCCGGGTCCAGCCTGGCGGCGCGTCCGGTAGATGGCCTTCAGGCCGCCTATGAGGAGCTCACCCAGACCGCCATCGCCTATGGCCGGGTAGTCGGACAGGACGCCAAGTCCTATTCCAGCCCTCAAGCCGCCGCCGCCGAGGCCGTTGGTCTGGCGACAGGGGTGTTGTTTTTCTCCAGCGCCGGCGTCATTTCCGCCAGCAAGCTCACGATTGGCGTGCTTACCGCCGTCGGGCCACTGTTCATCGTCCTGGCGCTGATCGAGGCAACCCGCGGGCTGTTCGTGGGATGGGTCCGCGCAATGGTCGCAGCTGCGCTCACGACGCTGGTGACATGGCTGCTGGTCGTACTCATGCTGACTGTGCTTGACCCCTGGTTGACGACGCTGGCGGACCAGCGTCGCGGACAGGCGCTGGATCCGCAGACGGCCATAAGCGCCGCAGCTCTGATCTTTGTGTTCGGCGCCGGCCAGATGGCGCTGACCCTCGGCGCCATCGTCATGGCCATGAGCTTCAGACTGCCAACGCTTGGCTCCAGCCGCGACTCCGACGCGCGAACAGCCGGCGGCGCCGCAGCACGGGGCGACCCGACCTCCGTCCTGCCCCAGCCCTCGCGCGCCGAGCGACTTGCCTATGAGCTTCAGCGCGACACTGCCCAGAGCGAGACCCGCTCACGCGCTGTGGCCATGGCCGCCGCCACGTCCCCGGGCCGCCAGACA
>CAIVVM010000015.1 GCA_903909375.1 uncultured Alphaproteobacteria bacterium | reverse complement strand
TTCCGGATCGATTGCCCGCCTTCGCGAAGGCGGGCAATCGTACATCTCTCTTCCAGATCGAGCTGCTGGTAACGGCATCCCATGGCAACACTCCCTCGCCAGAGTGTTGCACTTCGTTTGAGAACTCAGGGGACCCAGATCTTAAGGCTGGGAGGCTGACTGGAATCGCTGCGCGGACGTACAACCCGCCCAACGCTATGCCATCTGGGTCCCGGCATTCGCCGGGATGTGCGGTATTGAGGAAATTCCCTAGGGCCGCTCGATCCCCTTGACCACTGTGACCTTGATCGGCTCGCCCTGCCAGTCGCGCGAGGTCCAGACCGCGCCAAGCCCGCTGCTGGCCGGAAATGTCGTGCAGTAGCGGAAAGGCGCCGGGAACGGGCGCGACTGTTTCAGGCAAACGCCCTGGTCCTTCAGCAACCATTTGCCTGCCGACCATGTGCCCCGCCGGCCCACCGCCTCCCAGGTGCCGTCGGCCCGGAACCACAGCCGCTGGAACTTGCCGTCGGAATACTGGGCCTTGACGGTGTTGCCGAACGCCACGGTGACGCCATGAGGGTCCGGCGCGGCCTGGGCAGCGAGGGGGATCGTCGTGACGAGCGCGGCAAGCATCACGAAACAGGAAGGGCGCATGGGATCGGGATCAGGGTTCGGGTTGGTTGTTTCCCTACCTTCTGGTAGCGCAAATGTGAACCGGACCTGAGCGACAATCTCCCGCTAGACGTCCACCTCCGCATCCAGCGCGTTCTCCTGGATGAACTCGCGCCGGGGTTCCACCAGATCGCCCATCAGGCGGGTGAACATGTCGTCGGCGTCGTCGGCGTGGTTGACGCGCACCTGCAGCAGGGTGCGGGCCTCCACATCCAGGGTGGTTTCCCAGAGCTGATCGGCGTTCATTTCGCCCAGGCCCTTGTAGCGCTGGATCGACAGGCCCCGGCGGCCGTTCTCCATCACGGCGTTCACCAGATCGATGGGACCTCTTACGGTGGTCGTGCGGTCGCGCCGGGTGAAGGTGGCGGCGCCGGAGAACACCTGGGCCAGTTCCTTTGACCGCTCGGCCAGGCGGCGCGCATCGGCAGCGTTCAGCAACAGTTCGTCCAGCACCACGCGCTCGGTGACGCCGCGCTTGATGCGGGTAAAGGCAAAGCCGCCGCCCACAGCCGGTTCGCCGCTCCAGGGGCCGTCGCCTTCTTCAGCGTAGAGGTCGAAGCGTTTGGCCGCCGCCGCCGGATCGCCGCCCTCGGCCAGCAGGCCGGCCATGGCCGCCTGTTCAATGGCGAAGGCCGGGGCGCGGGCGGCGAGGCGCTCGACATTGGCCTTGGCGCCGCGCGCGGTCTGGACCAGGGCCAGCAGGTCGGCGCCGGTCAGGCGCTCGCCGGACGGCAAGTCCAGGGTCGCCCCATCCACACCCTCGTCGATCAGGTAGATTTCCAGCTCCGGGTCGTCCTTGAGGTAGCGGACCGACTTGCCCTTGGACGCCTTATAGAGCGGCGGCTGGGCGATATAGAGATACCCCCGCTCGATGATCTCCGGCATTTGCCGATAGAAGAACGTCAGCAGCAGGGTGCGGATGTGGGCGCCATCGACGTCGGCGTCGGTCATGATGACGATCTTGTGGTAGCGCAGCTTCTCGATGTTGAACTCGTCACGGCCGATGCCGGCGCCCAGGGCCATGATCAGGGTGCCGATCTGGTCCGAGCCCAGCATCCGGTCAAACCGGGCGCGTTCGACATTGAGGATCTTGCCCCGCAGCGGCAGGATCGCCTGATTGTCGCGGTTGCGCGCCTGCTTGGCCGAGCCGCCGGCGGAATCACCCTCGACCAGGAAGATCTCGGACTTGGCCGGATCCTTCTCGGCGCAGTCGGCCAGCATGCCGGGCAGGGAAGAGATATCCAGCGCTGACTTGCGCCGGGTCAGTTCGCGGGCCTTGCGGGCCGCCTCGCGAGCGGCGGCGGCCTCGGCGATCTTCTGAACGATCATCTTCGCTTCGACCGGGTGTTCCTCGAACCAGGCGGCCAGGCCCTCGCCCACCAGCCCCTCGACGGCCGGGCGGACCTCGGACGAGACCAGCTTGTCCTTGGTCTGGGAGGAGAACTTCGGGTCCGGCACCTTGACCGACAGCACGCAGGTCAGGCCCTCGCGGGCATCCTCGCCGCCGACGGAGACCTTCTCGCGCTTGGCCGTGCCGGAGCTCTCGGCATAGTTGGTGATGATCCGCGTCAGCGCCGAGCGGAACGCCGCCAGGTGGGTGCCGCCGTCCCGCTGGGGGATGTTGTTGGTGAAGCACAGAACATTCTCGTGGTATCCGTCGTTCCACCACAGGGACAGGTCGAGCTCGACGTTCTCGCGGCGGCCGCGCACCACGATCGGCGTCTTCATGATCGATGTCTTGGCCTTGTCGAGGTGGCGCACGAAGGCCTCGATGCCGCCCTCATAGTGCATGACCTCTTCGGTGGGCTCGGGCCCCCGCAGGTCCTTCAGCCAGATGGTGACGCCGGAGTTCAGGAACGCCAGTTCGCGCAGCCGGTGCTCCAGCGTCTTCAACTCGAAGTCGATGAAGGCGAACGTCTGCAGCGACGGCAGGAAGGTGACCTCGGTCCCCGAGAGGAACTCGCCGTTCTCGCGTAGCGGCGCGTCGCCGGTTTCCTTCAGCGGCGATACGGAATCGCCGTGCCGGAACTCCATCTCGTAGGACTTGCCGCCGCGATAGATCTTCAGCCGCAGCCACTCGGACAGCGCGTTGACCACCGACACACCCACGCCGTGCAGACCGCCGGAGACCTTGTAGGAATTCTGGTCGAATTTCCCGCCCGCATGCAGCTGGGTCATGATGACCTCCGCCGCCGAGATGCCCTCGCCCTCGTGGATATCCACCGGAATCCCGCGCCCGTCGTCGGTGACGGTGACCGAGCCGTCAGCGTTCAGGATCACCTCGACCCGCGTGGCCCAGCCCGCCAGCGTCTCGTCGATGGCGTTGTCGACCACCTCATAGACCATGTGGTGCAGGCCCGAGCCGTCATCGGTGTCGCCGATGTACATGCCCGGGCGCTTGCGCACCGCATCCAGGCCCTTGAGAACCTTGATGGATTCCGCACCATACTCGGCCTGGCCATTACCTTCGGGGGTATTGTCGGGAACCTGGGTTTCGTCGCTCATGATGCGTCCAGCTGAGGCGCCTCGCGTCAGGGTGGGCAAATCCACCCAAGGCGTCCTATGGTGGCGTCGCGCGCGCGGCGCGGAGCCTGAGGATTGAGGATGTTCTATACAGAGTTCGGCGCTGATTCTGCACGTTTTTCGGCGAGAATCATCGATGCGCCAATCGCCAATCCATTGAGGTGGATTGGGCGTCAACTCCATCGGATGGGTCCGCTCCCGATCATCCTGTTTTCCATATATGCCGCCTCAGCAGCGAGCGCGGACATTGCGACGCCTCCAGATTGGGTCGTGAAACCGAGCATTGAAGAGATTCAGTCGGCCTATCCGGCCCTTCCAAGGATGCTGGGCATAGAGGGTTTTGTCCGACTTGACTGTGACGCTACGACTGTCGGTATTCTTGAGAACTGCAAGGTTGGTGAAGTCTCGCCCGCTGGCTTTGGCTTCGGCGAAGCCGCGTTGAGCGCGACCCCATCTTTCCGGTTCCGCCCTCAGGTCCGCGATGGAGAACCGTCCAGAGGCCAGGTGAAAATTCCGATCACATTCGCCCTGCGCGATACGTCGCTCCTCGCTCCCGTTGGTGCGCCAACATCACCGGCTGCCCTCGCGTTGGCGCGTGACTACATCTCAGCGATCGGGACGAGGGCAGGTATCCGCAGGCTCTACGCCCTTAGGGGCCAGCTGATTCAGGTCGTACCGGCGCCAGGGATCACGATGGAACTTCGGAGCGCCGCTGTGCGCGCTTTGCAAGCAGCGGCAGAAGATCATACGGCAGCCATGATAGAACGTCGCGCCAGCCGATATGCCGCCATGTTCACGGAACAAGAGCTCGCAGGCCTTTTGCACGCCGCCAGAAGCTCGCCCCAGCCTCTTCTGCTCGAATCAAGGAGAGACGTGAGCCGGCTGGACGCAAAAATCACCCGGGAGTTTCGACGCCGACTTCAGGTGGCCAGCACTACAATATTCTGTCGGTCGCAAAACTGTGAGCCTGTTGCTGATCTACGAACGCCTGAGGAGGCTGCAGAACTGTTCAAGGCCACCATCCCACGCCCGATCTGGTTGGAACAACCGACCCTCGAACAGATCAGTGACGCACGCCCACCTCTAGCTTGGCGTTTTGGCCTTGATGGTCGGGTCTGGCTGGTGTGCGAAGTTGAGAGATTGGGTTTGCTGGAAGCCTGCAAGATACATTCGGAAACGCCGTCTGGCTTGGGTTTCGGGGCGGCCGCGCAATCGCTTGCTCGATACTTTAGACTGAGTCTGGCCCAAGGCGCAGGGGACACCCTGGATACTGTGGCCGTTCAGGTGCAGTTTCGAGCCCCGCGCACTGCAGGCACGCCCGCGGTCTTGGCACCCCCAAAGTCAGATCGGGGACTTCAGTTAGCGCGAGAATACATGGCGGCTACCTTTGACCTGCCTTGGCGCCGAGCTCTGGCCGATCAGGAAATGCGGGACCTGCAAGCTCGCAGTCTCAACAACGTAGCTCTCGAGGTGAAGACCAAAGCAATAGCCGCCATTCGCCAGTCGGGGGAAGAGACATGGGCTGACATGCAGGAGTATGCGGCGCGCGCCTATGCATCTGAATTTGATGAGAAAGATCTCGCGCGCTCGGTTGCGTTCTTGAAGACGAAAGAAGGCCGAGCCCTTGTCAAGCATCGCCGCAGCCTGGACGAACAGGTGGGAGGCGACGTCCAAGTCTACGGAGACATTGTTTCAACTGAAGCAGGTCTGATCCTTTGTCGCAGCCAAGGCTGCTCCGTCTCGCTAGCGCAGACAGGCGTCCAACTTCCGCCGCCTCCCCCTCACCCCACCCCCACCAACCCCGCCCCATCCACCCGGAACCCCTGAGATCGCCCCACCAGTCCTTCGAACAGCATCTCGTCCGTCCCGGTCAGGAACGCCTGCAACCCCAGCGCCTCGATCTCGTCGAACAGGGCGGCGCGGCGTCTCGCGTCCAGGTGGGCGGCGACCTCGTCCAGCAGCAGGATCGGCGCGGGCGCATCCGTCGCCCGGGCCAGGCGAGCGGCCTGGGCCAGCACCAGATTGAGGACCAGGGCCTTCTGCTCGCCCGTGGAGCATTCAGCGGCGGCGCGATCCTTCTCCACGTGGATCACGCTGAGATCGCCGCGATGCGGGCCGGTGAGCGCACGGCCTGCGGCAGCGTCACGGTCGCGGACCCCGGCCAGGGTGCGGGCCAGTTTCGACTGGATGTCGGCCAGTCCGGCGCCCTCGGCGGCCATCTGTTCCCACTCCCCTGTCAGGGACAGGCGCGCCTGGGGGAAAGGGCGGTCGCCCCGG
Source organism: uncultured Alphaproteobacteria bacterium (assembly GCA_903909375.1). GTDB lineage: Bacteria > Pseudomonadota > Alphaproteobacteria > Caulobacterales > Caulobacteraceae > Phenylobacterium. Next base: position 29,491 of record CAIVVM010000015.1, on the reverse strand, counting down.
GTGTCGATCTCTGCGGACAGCGCCGCAAGGGTCCGGGCGCGGGCCTGCGACATCAAGGCTCCGGCCTCGGCCAGCCGCGCCTCCAGCGCGTCCAGCCAGCCTGCGTCCAGGGGCCCGTCGGTCAGCAACCGCATGCGTTCGCGCAGGGTCTTCTCATAGGCCTGAACGTGGGCGGCATGGATGGGCTCGGCGGCGAACACCAGCCGATCGAAGAAGCGGCGGCGATCCGCGGCGCCCTCCAGAAACAGACGATCCTGCGCCGGGGTCAGCCAGACCTGCCGGGTGTGTTCGGAAAGGCGGCCCGGCGGCACGGTCTCACCCTCCACCCGCACCGCGCGACGCGCGGCGCCGGGGGTCTCGACGCCAGTGCCCAGCCGGGTGTCCTCGTCGCCCGCCCGCACGGTCACCGCCACGGCCCAGGCGCGTCCATGCGTCTCGCCCGGCATCCGGCGGCCAACCTCCGCCAGTCCGGAGCCGCGCAATCCCCGGCCGGGAATGAGAAAGCTCACCGCCTCCAGCAGGTTGGTCTTGCCCGCGCCGTTGGGTCCCGCCAGCCAGACGGGCCGCCCGTCCAGCGCCAGCTCCGCCGTAGCGTAGGACCGGAAGTCCGTCAGGGTCAGGCGTGTCAGGGCGCAGGCGGTCACCGGGGCGTCTTAGCCTGCTTCAGGGTCCAGCGCGAACAGGGCAGGCGTCAGGTCTGCAGAAACAGGGCTCCGGCGACCAGACCGGCGATCGCGCCGCCGCTCAGCAAGGTCCGGAGGCCCGGATACCAGACAGGCAGGCCCCGCGCCCGGACATCCCACAGCCACTGCAGGGCCAGTCCAAGGACCAGGGCTCCGATCTGCCAGGCGCGCGCGCTCGTCGGCGCCATCACGATGGCCAGGGCAAAGAGCGTCGGCAGCATCGCCAGCGAGATCGTGATCGGCGACGGCGACGAGCCGGACGCCGCAAGACCCCATCGCGCACCGCCCAGGAACGACAGGATCAGCGCCGCGTAGGCGATCAGCAATCTGAGCGCCAGATCGCCGTATTCGGGCGCCAGCAGGCCGACCAGAGGCGGGCCCAGAAACCCGGCAAGACCCAGCACGCCGTAGATCAGGATCACGCCCGGGGTCGCCTTGAGGCTGGCAAGAAAGGTCATGGGACCTCCGCGACGGGGCCCGTCAGGCGGCGGGCAAGCGCCTGCAACCGGGGGCGAATCAGGAGGAAAGCGCGATAGGCCCGCTCAAGAATCCAGAGCACCGGCGGGCTGCGCGCCATCAGGCCGACCGGTCGCAACACCGGGATCGCCCGCCACATGGCCGCAAACGCCGCCGCGCCGGACACCATCGGTCCGCCCGCCTCCTGGGCATGGAACCGCGCCAGCAGGGTTGATCGGTCGATCGGGCAGGCCGCGCCCGACGCGACGTCGACGAAGGCGATGGCGTCGCGTCGATCCAGTCGCCGCAGCCAGGCGATCTCTCGCCTGCACAGCGGGCAGTCGCCATCGTACCAGACGGTGACCTGCGATGCCGACACTGGACCAGTCATGCGGAATTCAAAGCTCCTCGGCCCAGCCCTAGCGCCGTCGCCGGGTTGCGGCAATCTGTTCGCGAAGCGGGTGACCTTGCGCCCGTCCGGGCCTATCGTGTCGACATGAGCGACACTCTCGAAACTGCGCCCGGCGGCGCCAAGGCCGAACCCAAGGACGGAGCCGCGATCCGGCTCTATCTGGTGGACGGCTCGGGCTTCATCTTCCGGGCCTTCCATGCCCTGCCGCCGCTGACGCGCAAGAGCGACGGCGTGCCGATCGGCGCAGTCTCCGGCTTCTGCAACATGATCTGGAAACTGCTGGTGGACATGAAGACGTCCGCGGAGGCGCCGACGCACCTGGCGGTGATCTTTGATCACTCCGAGAAGACATTCCGCAACAAACTCTATGATCAGTACAAGGCCCACCGCCCGCCGCCGCCCGAGGACCTGGTGCCGCAGTTCCCGCTGGTGCGGGAGGCCACGCTGGCGTTCGGCGTGCCCGCCATCGAACTACCGGGCTATGAGGCCGATGATCTGATCGCCGCCTATGCCTGCAAGGTGCGCGACATGGGCGGCGAGGTGGTGATCGTCTCCTCCGACAAGGACCTGATGCAACTGATCGGCCCGAAGGTCTTCATGTTCGACGCCATGAAGAACGTGAAGGTCGGAATTGAACAGGTCGCCGAGAAGTTCGGCGTTACGCCGGACAAGGTCGTCGATGTGCAGGCCCTGTGCGGCGATTCGGTCGACAATGTGCCGGGCGCGCCGGGCATCGGCATCAAGACCGCGTCGGCGCTGATCAACGAGTACGGCGACCTCGACACCCTTCTGGCCCGCGCCGGCGAGATCAAGCAGGACAAGCGCCGCCAGACCCTGATCGACTTCGCCGACCAGATCCGGCTGTCGCGACAACTGGTGCAGCTCGACTGCGACACGCCCCTCCCGGAACCGCTTGAGGCTCTGGTCGTCGATGATCCGGACCCGACGGTGCTGGCGGCGTTTCTGGAGAAGATGGAGTTCCGCACGCTGGCCCGCCGGATCGGCGACGGCAAGGCCGGGAACGCCGGGCCCGGAATCACCGTCGCCGCCACGCCGGCGCCGGAGACCAAGGCGCCCGCCGCGCCGGCCCACGGGGCGGTCGATGTCAGCGCCTATGAATGCGTCCAGGATCTGGCGGCGCTGGACCGCTGGATCGCGGAGGCCACTGCCGCCGGCGTGATCGCCTTCGACACCGAGACGGACGCGCTGGGCGCCACCAGCGCGGGGCTCTGCGGCGTGTCGCTGGCCACTGCGCCGGGCAGGGCCTGCTACATCCCGCTGGGCCATGTGCATGAGGGCGAGGGCGGGCTGCAACTGGACGCGCCGGCCGACCTGACGCAGATCCCGATGGACGCCGCCATCGCCCGGCTGAAGCCCTTGCTGGAAGACCCCTCGGTCCTGAAGGTGGCCCAGAACGCCAAGTACGACATGGCGGTGCTGGCCCGCTACGGCATCCAGGTCGGACCCATCGAAGACACCATGCTGATCAGCTTCGCCCTGGAAGGCGGTCTGCACAAAAGCCACGGCATGGATGAGCTCTCGCGCCGCCTGCTGGGCCACGAGCCGATCAGCTTCAAGACCGTGGCCGGAACGGGCAAGGCGCAGAAGAGCTTCAAGCATGTCGAACTGGAGCCCGCGACCCGCTACGCCGCCGAGGACGCCGATGTCACCCTGCGCATCTATGAGCACCTGCGCCCCCGCCTGGCGCATGAGCATCTGCTGACGGTCTACGAGACCCTGGAACGGCCTATGCCGGGGGTTCTGGTGGACATGGAGCTGGCCGGCATCCGCGTGGACCCTGACCGGCTGCGCCAGCTCTCCAACGACTTCTCGGTCCGCATGGCCGAGTTCGAACTGGAAGCCCACCGCGTCGCGGGACACCCCTTCAATCTGGGCAGCCCCAAACAGGTGGGCGACATCCTGTTCGGCGAGATGGGACTGGCGTCGGGCAAAATGACGGCCACCGGGGCCCAGTCCACCGACGCCTCCATGCTGGAAGACCTGGCCGCTCAGGGCCATGAACTTCCGCGCATCCTGCTGGACTGGCGCCAACTCTCGAAACTGAAAGGTACGTATACCGACAATCTGGTCGCCGCGATCGACCCAAAGACCAACCGCGTGCACACTTCCTACTCGCTGGCCGCGGCCACCACCGGTCGCCTCGCCTCGTCAGATCCCAACCTCCAGAACATCCCCATCCGCACAGAGGAAGGGCGCAAGATCAGGAAATGCTTCATCGCTGATCAGGGCCATGTGCTGATCAGCGCCGACTATTCCCAGATCGAGCTGCGCCTGCTGGCGCACATCGGCGACATTCCGCAACTGAAACAGGCCTTCGCCGACGGCCTCGACATCCACGCCATGACCGCCTCCGAGATGTTCGGCGTGCCGATCGAGGGCATGCCCGCCGAAACCCGCCGTCGCGCCAAGGCGATCAACTTCGGGATCGTCTACGGCATCTCGGCCTTCGGACTGGCCAACCAGCTCTCGATCCCCCGGGAAGAGGCCGGCGCCTACATCAAGACCTACTTCGAGCGCTTCCCCGGCATCCGCACCTACATGGATCGCATGACCCGCCAGGTCCGCGCCGAGGGCTTCGTCACCACCATCTTCGGGCGCAAGGTCTATATCCCTGCCGCCCAGGGCCGCTCCCAGGCCGAACGCGCCTTCGGCGACCGCGCCGCCATCAACGCCCCGATCCAGGGCGCCGCCGCCGACGTCATGCGCCGGGCCATGATAAGAATGCCTGATGCGCTGCGCGCTGAGGGGTTGGCTGCAAGGATGCTGCTGCAAGTCCACGACGAACTGGTCTTCGAAGCGCCAGAAGCGGAGGCCGAGGCCGTCATCGCCGTGGCGCGCCGCATCATGGAGCGGGCCGCAGAGCCGGCGCTGTCGATCTCGGTGCCCCTGGTGGTGGAAGCCCGCGCCGCGTCCAACTGGGACGACGCGCACTGAGGGCTATGCAAGGTTCCTGGTGGAGCCGAGGAGAGACGCCCTCAAACCACTAGAATCAGCCACTCGGAAAGCCCTGCCTGCTACGTTTGTAGTGCGCCAGTGTAGCAGCCCGTGAGGTGGGCTGGATGCGGGCCGAGAGCCTTGAGGGCGTCTATTTCCAAGCCCTGCACCTCGGATCACTGGCCCGCGAGCTGACCGCCGCCGAACTCTCCGGCATTGACCGGGACCACGTCCGCGATCAATTCGAGCACCTTATGCATCTGACACTAACCAGCCTGGAACGCCTGGGCGGATTCGACGGCGCCCATTATGGCAAGGCTCACAAGACCCTTCGCATGAGCGAATTCGAGACGGTCCTCAGCATCCTCTAGCGCTGGGCCAGCCCGTCGCCCCAGCCGCACCGCCAACGCCACCCGACGCCCGCCAGGTCCGCCAGGTCCGCCCGGCGGGCGTCTTCGCGTCTTCTACAAGTTACTCCGTCATCGCGCGGGAGGCCGACAGGCGAGCTGCGGCCTCCCGCGCTTCTGAGGACTAACGGGCCCGCAGAAGGTGCAGGACGGCGACAGCGAAGGAGGCGAAGTCCAGCAATAGCTGCACCACCTCCAGCGCTTCAGGACTGAGGCTCATGGTGTTTTCTCCAGAGCGCGGAAAGGCATGCGACGCCGGCCCATGCGGGATGAACATCGCGGCGGGCCCGGTCCGGACCGGGAAGCCCCTTGCGCACCGCAGCCTTCGAAAGAGACCGCGAAGGGGCACAAGGCCCTAGAAGCTGGGGCAACTGACTACGGGAGCGTCCGAGCAAGGGCCGTGGGCTATCAGGAGCCGTCGTCGCCGGTGCTTTCCTTCATGTGGGGACGCCCGGCCAAGGCGCAAGATCCCCGTCGCCCGCCAGGGCCGCCTGGCGGGCGGTAAGGGTTATTTGGCATTAACCAAATGATGGTCGAGTCGCCTGAAAGTTACATTTTCGGCGGGAAGTTGATTTGTCCAAGCTCGCGAATAGTGTTTCAACCGGTCAAACGGGGAATATCCCATGAGCGTATTAAGGGACGACATCGCCGCCTTCGACAGGATGAAGGCCGATCTTGAAGACAAGCACCAAAACGAATGGGTCGTATTTTACGGCGGCAAGTTTGTGGATGCGTTCAGCGATTTCGAGTCAGCAGCAGAGACAGCCGTTGATCGATTCGACGCTGGGCCCTTTTTGATCCGCCAGGTTGGCGCGGCACCCATAAGCCTTCCCGGCGGTATGGTGTTCACACCCTCACATGTCCTCGGCACAGGCGGGGTTTAAGAAGGGAACGGCCGGCGCAACGCCCGCCGACCTTCTCGTCCAGCTCGGCCCAACCTTGATGGTCGACATCGGGCTAAAGTCCCGGTCTTCTGCTGGTTCAACTCCGGACCTGCCAACAAAAAACGTCCGGGCATTGATAGACACTGGCGCAGGCGGCGACTGCATCGACGACGAATTGGCGAAATCCCTAGGTCTGCCCATAAGCGATGAGGGCGAAATCAGCGGGATCGGCGGAAAGCATCACGCGTTCATCTATACTGCCCGCATCTACGTTCCCCAGCTCAAACAGCTTCTGTTTCAACCCTTCACTGGCGTGAAGCTGGAGCAAGGTGGGCAGTGGCACAGGGTCATTCTCGGGCGAACGTTCCTCCGACCCTACTTTCTCACCTATGACGGGATGTCCGCGACGGTCGAGATCGGCTCGCGTCCAGAGCCGTCAGAAGCCTCCGCAGTGTAAGCCCCGCCTTCTCGACGAAACGTCCTTTTGAAAGTAAGGACGCGAGCGACTTTTGCCATCCGCTTGGCGCTTTGGCTTCGGGCTGCCCCCATCCGTGGGATCGGTCAATCCGGGATGCCTCACGCGCGCGAGTCGTTCTTCTATGTCTTGATAATGTTGCGCACCGGCGCCGGGTTCCCGCCGCCGCGGGACAGGGATCGCTTGAAGGGTTCCTGGTGGAGCCGAGGGGAATCGAACCCCTGACCTCCTCATTGCGAACGAGGCGCTCTACCATCTGAGCTACGGCCCCAGGAAGCGGCGGAATAAGGCTATTGGGGCGGGGTCTGTCAAGCGGCGTTGCGTGCGCCGGCGAAACGGTCGCCTTGTCAGGGCCATAAAGGCAGGTAGAACCGGAGCCATGACAGGATTTATCTTTTACGTGATCAGTAGCCTGCTGAGCCTGCTGGTCTTCGCCATTATCGCCAGCGCCATCCTTTCGTGGCTGGTGGCGTTCAACGTGATCAACATCCGCCATCCGGTCGCCAGCGGCGTCGTACGGTTTCTGGATGCGGTGACGCGGCCCGTGCTGGCGCCGTTCCAGCGGTTCATCCCGTCGCTGGGCGGGGTCGACATCTCGCCGATCGTGGCGATCCTGGTGATCCAGGCGGCGCGGCAGTATCTGCTGCCCTGGCTGTTTGCGCCGCTGTTTCGCATCGTCGGCTGATAATTGCGCCGGCTCGGGAACGGTTCGGGGTTGATGACGTTAACTTCCTGATCTTCCCGCGCCCGCCCCGATGGACGCGGGAAGGTCCAGGGATCGACCCGACCTCATATCGCGCCCCCGACCGGGGGTCGGGCCGATCCCCCCTTTTCGCAGGCCGCCCTTCGGGGTTAGCCTTGCGCCCATGTCGCATCCCGCCTCCGCCAGCCGCTCCGACCTCGCGCGTCTGATCGCCGACGCCCGGCGCATCGTCGTGTTCACCGGCGCGGGCATTTCCACCGAGAGCGGCATTCCCGACTTTCGCAGCCCCGGCGGCGTCTGGAGCAAGATGAAACCCATCCAGTTCCAGGATTTCGTGGCCAGTGAGGAGCGCCGTCGCGAAGCCTGGGATCGCGCCTTCAGCGGTCGCGCCGGTTGGGTGGGGCGCGAGCCCAACGCCGGCCACATGGCGGTCTCGCGCCTGATCGCCCAGGGCCGCGCCAGTGCGGTGATCACCCAGAACGTCGACAACCTGCACCAGGCCTCCGGCATTGCGCCGGACAAGGTGATCGAACTGCACGGCAACGCCAGCTACGCCACCTGCCTGGCCTGCAGCGAACGCCACGAGCTGGATGAGCTGAAGACGCTCTATGACGCCACCGGCGACCTTCCGGCGTGCCGGCTGTGCAGCGGGATCGTCAAGACCGCGACCATCTCGTTCGGCCAGGCCATGCCGCTGGGTCCCATGGCGCGGGCCGAGGCCGAGACCCTGGCCTGCGATCTCTTTCTCGTGCTGGGATCCTCGTTGGTGGTCTATCCGGCGGCGGGCTTCCCGGTGATGGCGAAGCGCAACGGCGCGCGACTGGCGATCGTGAACCGGGAAGAGACCGAGCTGGACGGCTACGCCGACCTCGTGCTGCACGATGAGATCGGCCCGGTGATGACGGCTGCGGCGCCCGCCAACTAATTTCGCATTTCCGGCATTTGGACACACCGCCGCCGCGATCTTTCGGCTAAGCGCTCCGGCCACACTCGCCGGAGCTGCCCGTGATCAGACCCCTCCTTCTTGTCGCGCTCACTGCGCTCGCCACCGCGGGCTGCAGCAAGGAGGGCCCGGCTGCGGCCTCCGGCGATCCCTATGCCGGCCTCGACAAGGAGATCGTCAGCTGGCGCGACAGCATCAAGGCCCGCCACCCGGCCTGCGCCAGCAAGGCGGACGACAAGGGGTGCGTCGGGTTCGAGGTCACCTGCAAGGCCAACCAGATCATCACGACCGCAGAAACCGCCGGCGGCACAACCGCCCGGGTCATCGCCGCCATGACCTTCATGGGCAATGGCGGGAACGGCAACTCAGGCTCGGCCTTCGCGGTGTTTACAAGGTCGGCCGGCGCCTGGACGCGCATCGAGGCCAAACCGGTGAACCTGAGCACCTGCGCGCCCGCCTGACGGGCGCCTCGCGCCGGAACAAATGGTGCCGCCTAGGTGACTCGAACACCTGACCCCCGCATTACGAATGCGGTGCTCTACCGGCTGAGCTAAGGCGGCTCCTGTCCGGGGACGCGGGCTTGTACCTGTGCCGGGTCGATTTGGGAAGGGTCAGGGGACAGGCCGCCCGGCTTCGGGCTGATCGTAGTCCTCGCCCAGCGCGTAGAGCACGGGCTCGGTCAGCATAGGCCCCGCATCGGCGTAGGCGATGGGCAGGTCCGGGAGTTCACGCAGGGTGCGCTCGCGGCGTTCGTGACGCGGGTGAATGAGGTCGCCGGTCTCGGCAAAGGTAATCACCAGCCGCGCCCAGTCCGAGGCGTGATAGGCGAAGGCGCGGCCCTCGGGATCAAGATCGGACCAGTCCGGCTCGGGCGGGGCGTTGAGGCCCCGGGCCAGCCACATGCGGGCCTCATCGACAGCGCCGGCGGCAAAGGCGGCCCGCGCTATCAGCCCCGCAATCCGGGCGGTCACCGGCTCAGGCTCCAGGGCGCGCGCGGCTGACAGCGCACCGGCGGCATCGCCCGTGACCAGGGCCTGCTCGACGTAGAGGATCAGGCTTTCCCGGTGTGTCGGGTTGACGGCGGCCAATTGAGCCAGCCGCGCGGCGCGCTGTCTGGGGGTCTCGTTGGTCTTGAGATCACGATAGGCCAACCATAGCGCCGGATGCGGCCGCGCCCGCCAGGCGCTCTCCAGGGCCGCAGTGGCCCGGCCCAGCTTGTTGTCCTGGGCCAGCAGACGGGCCGCCATCACCACGCCGGGCGCAAAGGCCGGTTGCAGCCTGGCGGCTTCGACAGCCTGATCCCGCGCCAGGGACCGCGCGCGCGGTTCGGGGGCGTGCTCGAGCTGGGCTGCAGAGGCGGCCAGCAAGGCCGCCCGGGCACGCTCGGCCACCACCGGCGGCACGATCCTGCGGTCCAGCGCGCTCTTCACCAGCTCCAGCCCGCCCTCCCAGTCACCGGCCTCCAGCCGGGCCTCCAGGATCGCGCGCCAGGCCCAGCGGGCGGAACGCTTTTCGCTATAGGCTTCCTGAGCGTGGCGCAGCGCGGTCTCCCGGGCTCCCTGGCCCAGGGCCAGCTGCATCAGGCCGCGATGGCCGGCCAGGCGCATCTCCGGAAAGCCCAGCATGGCGGTATAGGCCGCCTGGGCCTGGGCCACATCGCCGGCGGCTTCCGCCGACTGCGCCGCCAATACCCGCACGAGGCCGGGCGCCTCCGCCAGTTCCGCAGCCTTCTTGGACAGTCGCAGGGCTTCTGATCCGTCGCCGGCCGCCACGGCCACAAAGCCCCGGCCCAGCAGGTCGAGCGTCTGGCGACGGCGGGCCTCGGCGCGCGCCCTTTCGGCGCGGCGCGGCGCGCCCAGCACCCACAGGATCATTCGCCAGATGAAGGCCGCCAGCAGGCCCACCCCCAGCGCGATCAGGATCGCCGCCGCGGCCGTCATGTCGGCGCGCCAGCCCAGCCAGGTGATACTGGCCCGGCCCGGCTCACCAGCCAGGGTGAGCGCGCCGACAGCGGCGGCCACCAGCAGCAGGAGGACAAAGCTGGCGCGGATCACAGGGCGGCTCCCGATGACGTCGCCACACCGGGATCAAGATCGCGAACGGCGCGGGCACGAAGAGCCGCCACCTCACGGTCAATGGCTGCGCGGCGTTCGGCGCCCTCGCGCCAGACCGCCAGGGCCTCGCGGCCCTTCGGCGGCAGGCGATCCAGCAGCTTGAGAGCGCCGAGCACATCGCCCTCCCGCAACGCCAGTTCCGCGCGCGCCACCAGGGCGTCGGTTCCCTCGCCCTCCACATCATCAACCCGCCGCAGGGTCACGACCTTGCCGACCGTGTAGGAGACCGTCGCCCAGAGCCCCGCATCCGTGGGCGGTTTCCGGGCCCGGCTGGCCACCCGGGCCGCGATGTCTTCGAAGCCCGCGGCCAGCGCGGCCCGGCTTGGCGCGCCTGTCGTCGCCAGGCGGCTGAGCGCGGCCAGCTCCGGCAGTTCGGGGGCGGCGCCGCGCAGCTCGCCAAGTTCTCCGGCGAACGGACGCGATGTCTGGGCGGCATCCATCACGGCGGCGGCGGCCAGAGCTGCCGTCGCAGCCTCCGTCGAGCGGGACCCCTGGCTCTCCAGAATCGCAATCCGCGCCCTCAGCCGGGCGATCTCTTCCGAGGGGCGCGGGGCAGGTTCAGCGTTCGCCGGATACAGGACCCCTGGACCCTGCGGCTGTGGCCTGGTCTCAGGCGCGACCGTCGAAACCGCCTCCGGCCCGGTGCTAGGCGTCAGGAGACGGGGGCCCAGCAGCGCCACGGCGGCGCCGGCCAGCACGCAAAGCACACCGAACGCCATGAACGCCCAGAAGCCCAGGCCGAGCAAAGGCCTTGGCCGGTAGGTGGCGGGATCCCTGGGGGCTTCGGTGTCCGATGGGATCATGAACGTCGATCAATCAGGTTCAGGAGCGCCGCTTCAAGCGGAAACGGCGGATAGAGCTTACCCCCCGTTGCGATGCGACCCAAAGGCTGCAGCACCGCCTTGGACAAGCCCAGTGCGCGCATCTGCGGCGCGGGGTGGCGCTTCAGGACCCTGGCCAGGGCCTCGGCGGCGCGTGCCGAGTGCAGAAGCACCGCGTCGCTGCGGCACAGAACCTCCGCTCCAGCATCATCCGGTTCGATCGGCACGGTTTCGTAGAGTGTGAGCCGACGCGCCTCCACCCGGTGATTCTCGAGCGCGCCCACCAGATCGCCGGCGAGATCGAAGGCGCCGGGATGAAGCACCACGCCGCGCAGTTCATTGCGCCGCGCCGCGATGCCTTCCGCCAGGGCCGAGACATCACCGTCCGCCGACAGCACGGATTTGAACCCGGCCTTGCGGGCCGCGAGCGCCGTCGCAGCGCCCACGGCAAATACCGTCAGCGCCCGCTCACCGCTCTTGTCGGCAAAGGCGCGGACGCCATTGGCGCTGGTAAAGGCCAGGGCGACAACACCACGAAGGTCCACCGTCGCCTCCGGCAGCAACCGGACATCAAGCAACGGCGCGACCAATGCATCATGACCCATGGCGCGCACCCGCTCGGCGGTTACGTCCGCTCCGGGCTGGGCCCGGGTAATCCAGATTTTCTGCCTGCGCGCCATCAGGCGATACTGTTATCCGACCCTATCGCTCCGCGCCAATCAGGAAGCGGCGTTCAGAGGACGATGTCGTCGCCCGCCTCGTCCTTGATGGCCTGTCCCAGCGAAAGGCCAAGATCGTGGGCCGAAGCCAGCGGATCAGACAAGCGGGTGACCTCGGACTCGCCTGTGTGGCGGAACCGCAGGGTTCCCCCGGGCGAAAGAGCCTCGACGATCAGGTGCAGCGCGCCGCCCTCAAGCCATGCGTGTGCGCCCACCGGCGTGCGGCAGGACCCCTCCAGCGCGATCAGGGCGCCGCGTTCAGCCGTGACGCACAGGGTGGTGGTGTCGCAGACCAGGGCCTGAACCCACGGCAGGTCGCGGTCAGCCTCCCGAACCTCGATGGCGAGCGCCCCCTGCCCCGGCGCCGGCGGCGCCTGGCGGGGATCGATCAGGCTCTTGGGCAGGTCACCCAGCCCAAGACGGCGCAGGCCGGAATAGGCCAGCAGAATGGCGTCGGCCTCGCCCGCAGCCAGCTTGGCCAGGCGCGTGTCGACATTGCCGCGCAGCATCTGGACCTTCAGATCGGGCCGCCGATAGAGACACTGGGCCTGTCGGCGCAGGCTGGCGGTGCCGAGGGTCGCACCGTCCGGCAGGTCTTCCAGGGTCAGGGGTCCGCGACTGAGGAACGCGTCGCGCGGGTCTTCACGTTCGGGGATGGCGGCAATGCAGAGGCCATCGGGCAACACCGAGGGCACGTCCTTCATGGAATGGATGGCGCAGTCGATGGCGCCGTCGATCAAGGCCTCTTCGATTTCCTTGGTGAAAAGACCCTTGCCGCCGATCTCGAGCAGGCGGCGATCCTGGATCCGGTCGCCGGAGGTCGTGATCACGATCAGCGGCGCGACGCGCTCTACGGCCCGGGCGTCCTCGGGGTCCACGCCCAGTTGGGCGGCGATGCGGCGCTGCATATGGCCGGCCTGGGCGAGGCTCAGCTTGGAGCCGCGCGCGCCGATACGCACAGGTCCGGTGCGGGCATGCGGTTGCGTGGGCACGGTCGGCGGTCTACCTCGGACAGAGTAAAGCGTCAGGCCTGCTACAGGAGCCAGCCGTCCGCGGCAACCGATGACCCCCAGCCAAACAGTTCTAGGTCTCGAGACCAGCTGCGACGAAACGGCCGCGGCCGTCGTGCGCCGCCATGATGATGGTCGCGCCGAGGTGCTGTCGTCGATCGTCGGCAGCCAGATCGCTGCGCATGCCCCCTATGGCGGGGTCGTGCCCGAGATCGCAGCGCGGGCACACGTGGAGTCCATCGACGCGATCGCCGAGGCGGCGCTGCGTGAGGCGGGGCTGGGCTACGGCGATCTGACCGGAGTGGCGGCGACGGCGGGCCCTGGCCTGGTCGGCGGGGTGATGGTGGGTCTGTCATTCGGCAAGGCTGTGGCGCTCGCGCGGGGTCTGCCGCTGGTGGCGGTGAACCATCTGGAGGGACACGCCGTCTCGGCGCGCCTGGGCGCCGACATCGGCTATCCGTTCCTGCTGTTGCTGGTCTCGGGCGGGCATTGCCAGTTGCTGGAGGTGGCCGGCGTCGGCGCTTGCCGACGGCTGGGCTCCACCCTGGACGACGCCGCGGGCGAGGCCTTCGACAAGATCGCCAAGGCCATGGGTCTGCCCTACCCGGGCGGTCCGGCGCTGGAGGCGCTGGCCGAGGGTGGCGATCCTGGCCAGTTTACACTTCCCCGCATGCTGCTGGGGCGGAAGGACTGCGACTTCTCGTTCTCGGGACTCAAGACCGCCGCAGCAAGGCTGGCGGAGGGCGTCTCCGACCCGACAGCTCGCCGGGACCTGGCAGCCTGCGTGCAGGCGGCAATCGCAGGCCAGCTGGCCGAGAAGAGCGCGCGCGCGATGCAGGCCTATGCGCCGGATCACGCCGGGGCGGGGCTTCGGTTCGTGGTCGCCGGCGGAGTCGCCGCCAATCGTGCCGTCCGCGCCGCCCTGAAGGCGGTCGCCACTTCCAATGGTTTCAGCTTTGACGCGCCGCCGCTGGCCTACTGCACCGACAATGCAGCCATGATCGCCCTGGCCGGCGCCGAGCGGCTGGCGCTGGGGCTTACGGACGGAATGGACGCCATCGCCCGCCCGCGCTGGCCGCTGGACCAGTTCGCGGCGGCCGCCCACCCGATGCACCCCGCCGGTCGGAAGGGCGCCAAGGCATGACCCGCGTCGGCGTCATGGGTGGCGGCGCCTGGGGCACAGCGCTGGCCCAGGTCTGCGCGCGCGCCGGCCGTGAGGTGATCCTGTGGGCGCGCGAGCCGGACGTGGTTGAATCCGTCAATGCCCGCCACGAAAACGTCAGCTTCCTGGCCGGCATTCCGCTGGAGCAGCAGATCCGCGCCACGGGTCAGCTGTCGGACCTGGCCGGCGCCGATCTGGTTCTGGCCGTGCCGCCGGCGCAGCACATGCGTTCGACGCTGCTGGCCTTCGCACCCCATGCCCGGCCTGGCTTGCCGGTCCTGCTTTGCTCGAAGGGCGTGGAGCAGGGCTCGTTGAAACTGATGACCGAGGTGCTGGCCGAAACCTTGCCAGAGGCCGCGCCGGCCGTCCTGTCCGGCCCCAGCTTCGCCGGCGAGGTCGCGCGCGGTCTGCCCACCGCCGTCACCCTGGCCTGTCCGGACATGGCGCAGGCCGAGCAACTGGCTGAAGCGATCGCCACGCCGATGTTCAGACCCTATTTCGCGACGGACATGATCGGCGCGGAGGCCGGTGGCGCGGTCAAGAATGTGCTGGCTATCGCCTGCGGCATCGTCGAAGGCCGGGGTCTCGGCCGTTCGGCCCACGCGGCGCTGATCACCCGCGGTTTCTCGGAGCTGACCCGGCTGGCCATAGCCCTGGGCGGCGAGGCCGAGACCGTGGCCGGGCTCTGCGGCCTTGGCGATCTTGTGCTGACCTGCTCAAGCCCTCAGTCGCGCAACATGAGCGTGGGTCTGGCGCTCGGCAAGGGTCTCACGCTGGAAGAGGCCCTGACCGGAAAACTGTCGGTGGCTGAAGGCGTGGCCTCGGCGCCCGCCGTGCGCGACCTCGCCCGGAAACTGGGCGTGGAGACACCGATCTGCGAGGCCGTCGCGGCGATCCTTGACGGCAAGGTCGGTGTCGATGTGGCGATCCAGGCCCTGCTGTCGCGCCCCTTGAGAGAGGAAAACTAGATGCCGCTGTTTGTTCTGTTCTGCGTCGACAAGCCCGGGTCCCTCGACCTGCGGATGGCCACCCGCGACGCTCATCTGGCCTATATGCGCGACAAGGCCGGGATGCTGAAGCTGGGGGGCCCCATGCTGGACGACGAGGGTCAGATGGCCGGCTCCATGCTGATCGTGGACGCGCCCGACCATGCCGCCGCCCTCGCCCTCAATGCCCACGACCCCTACACCCTGGCGGGCCTCTGGGAGCGGGTGGACGTCAAGGCGTTCAAGGCCACCCTTGGCCAGCTTTGAGCCCGACAACCCGGCGCGACCGCCAGCTGGCCTGCGGCTTTGCGCCCTGAGCGAGATCACCGATCCCGGCGGCAAGAGTTTCCGGTTTCGCGACGGCTCGCGGATGTTCGCCGGCTTCGTCATCCGCCAGGGCGATACAGCGCGCGGGTTTGTCGACAGTTGCCCCCATGCCGGATGGCCCCTGGCCCCCATGGATGATCGCTACCTCACGCGCGACGCCCGCCACATTTTCTGCGCCGGGCACGGTGCGTTGTTCAGCATGGATGGTCATTGCGTGGCCGGGCCGTGCGCCGGCGATGATCTGGCCCCCTGGCGTGTCGAAGTCCGCGAGGGGGACGTCTTCACCCTCTGAGGAAGAATCATCCCGATCAGGGCTCCGGGTTCGGGGAAACCCTGACCTTGCAACACCCTTCGTCCACCCCAGATACGGATGGGGCGCTCACATCGCGGGTCGGCGCACTTGCAGATCAGGTCTGCATAACTGCAGAGTGGCGACATGTTCGACTGGAACGACCTGAAAGCCTTTCTGGCGGTGGCCCGCGGCGGCTCCACGCTTGCCGCGTCCAGGGCGCTTGGCGTCAACCAGACCACCGTGGCGCGCCGGATCGAGAGCCTGGAGCAGAACCTGGGGTTCAAGCTGTTTGAGCGGGGCCAGACGGGCAGTCGCGTGACCGAGGCCGGCCAGGGCCTGATCGGCGAGGCGGAGAACGTCGAGCGCGCGGCCATCCGGTTCGCCAATCTGGCGGCGATGCAGATGCGCGGTGTCTCCGGCGCGCTGCGGCTGACCACCAATGAACTGGTGGCCAACACCATGGTGATTCCGGCTCTGGGCGCGTTCCGGGCGGTCCATCCGGATGTGCAGGTAGATCTGGTGATCACCGACCGGTCGCTGGATCTGGAAAGCGGTGAGGCGGATCTGGCCATCCGCACCAGCCAGTCCCTGGCCACCTCCGATCTGGTCGCCCGCAAGATCTGCGACCACGACATGGCGCTCTACTGCAGTCGCGAGTACGCCGCCCGGCGCGGGGCGCCCGCCTCCAGCCAGGACCTCGCCCACCACGACCTCATCGATGTCTCCATGGAGATGGGGGAGATCCCGGCGGCCACCTGGATGATGCGCCATTCCGGCGGCAAGACGCCCATCACCCGGTCCAACAGCATGGCCAGCATGGTCTATGCGGTGAAGGCTGGCCTCGGGATCGGTGCGCTGCCCTCCACCATCGGCGACATTGATCCGGACCTGCTGCGTTGCTCGGACGTCATCCTGGAAGCCCGCGCCTCGTCGTGGATCGTCACCCGCCGCGAACTGAAGGACACGCCCCGCGTCCGCGCCTTCATCGATTTCATGGCGCCCTACCTCCAGGCCGAGATCCGCAAGCTCGAGGAACAGGGCCGGGCGCGCGTCGCTGCCGACGCCGCCATCGTGGCGCCGTTCTCCACCCGGACGGGATCGGACGGCTAGAGCCTGTCCGTTTCAGATGGAATCATCTGAAACGGATAAACAGGCTCGTTTTCGTACATTTAGAGCGCGACGGGCGCTTGAACCGGTATCCACTTCAAGCTGTCGCGCTCTAGGCGTATGTCATCCGGCCCACGCCGGGCTCGCGCTCACCCCTCATGAACGTCGCCCCAGTCAAGCCGGCGGGCCACCGCATGGGCGGGCTTGTCGCGGCGGGCGACGAAGCGTCGCTCCACGCCGTCCGGGCCGCAGAGCTTGAGCTCGATGCCCGGCTTGCCCACCCGGGGCCGATCCAGCACGCGGGGGTGTCGCAGCGCGATCCCGAGACCAGGTCGGGCCACCAGCAAATAGGCGTACTTCTCGTCCTCGTAGGGAACCTCGGCCCCCTTGGCCAGACGATGGTCGCGGCTGCGGGCCAGGCGCACATTGAAGTGACACCAGTCGGGGCCGACCAGCGGGCAAGCCTCATGGTGCGGACAGGGCGCTGCCACCACCGCACCGGCGTCGATCAGGACACGCCGCGCCATCAGAAGCCGCGCATATCCCGCTGGCGTGCCGGGCTCGACCAGGGCCAGCACGCCGCTGCACGCCGCCCACAGATGGCCTGTGACCCGGGCGAGGTCCGTCTCCGCGATCTCGGCGAGGGCGTAGCTGGCCAGCACCAGATCCGCACCCGGATAGGCGCCGGCCAGCAAATCGCCGCGGCGGACGGTTGAGGCGGCAAGCGCACTGCCCGCCGCCAGCCGCTGGGCCAGCTCCAGGAACGGCGGATTGGCGTCCAGCCAGGTCACCTGGCTCAGGCCAGGCCAGGCCTCACGCGCCGCCCAGCTTCCGCCGCCGGGGCCACATCCCGCGTCCAGCAGGCTCTGCGGCGAGAACCCCGGGATCATCCGCCCGGCCTCGCTGAAGACCTCGGCGCAGGCGGCATAGGTGGCCGGCAGCCGCGCCAGCGCATAGGCCAGCGCGTCGTCCCGCCCCCGGATCGCAGACGCAGAGGTCCCGCCGGCGCGATAGGCCGTCGTGGTGGCGGCGGTCCGCTCCGCCATCGACTGGCGTGAGACCCCGGCCATCTCACGGTCGATGGCGCTGCGAAGCGCGGGCGGCAGATCCGGTGACATCAGCCCTGGGCGTCGGCCCGGGTCTTCACCAGATAGTCCGCCACCGCCGTGTCGGCCAGGCCGGAGACATCGCCCGCCTCGCCCGTCGCGGCGATCCGTTCAAGCAGCGGCCGAACCACTTCGCCGGATGGCGTCCTGGGCAGGGGTCCGAACTGCACCACCTCCGGCACGGCCTGGGCGCCCAGCTCGCGGCGCACCCAGCCCTTGAGGTCCGCCGCCAGAACGTCGCTGACCATGGCGCCCGGCTCCGGCGTCACGAACGCCCAGACCGCCTCGCCCCGCTTGGCCGACGGGAACCCGACGGCCGCAGCTTCGGCGACGGCGCCGTGACCCGCCAGAACGGCTTCGATCTCCCGGGTCGAGACCCGTTGGCCGTCACTGATGATCTCGTCATCGCCGCGCCGCGCCGCGCGGTTCTTCACCAGGTCATCCACCACCGCCGGCTCGGCCAGGGTGGAGGTGTCGCCCAGGTTGGACAGATCATCCTCGGCGATCTTGCGCAGGATGCGGCGCATGATCTTGCCCGAGCGGGTCTTGGGCAGACCGGGTGCAAACTGGATCACATCAGGCGCGGCGAAGGGTCCGATCTCGCGCCGCACGTGGCCGCGCAGATCCGCCTGCAGGGCATCGGTGGCGTCCACCCCGACCTTCAGGGTGACATAGCAATAGATGCCCTGCCCCTTGATATCGTGCGGATAGCCCACGACGGCGGCCTCTGCGACGGCGGTATGGCCCACCAGCGCGCTCTCGATCTCGGCGGTGCCCAGCCGGTGTCCGGAGACGTTGATCACATCGTCCACACGGCCGGTGATCCAGTAGTAGCCGTCCGCGTCGCGCCGGGCGCCATCGCCGGTGAAGTACTTGCCGGGGTAGGTAGAGAAGTAGGTGTCGATGAAGCGCTGGTGGTCGCCATAGACCGTGCGCATCTGGCCGGGCCAGCTGTCGGTGATGCACAGGTTTCCGCTGATGGCGCCGTCCAGCACCTTGCCCTCGGCGTCCACCAGTTGCGGCATCACGCCGGGCAAGGGCTTGGCGCAGGACCCCGGCTTCAGGGCGTGCGCGCCGGGCAGCGGCGTCATCAGGCAGGCGCCGGTTTCAGTCTGCCACCAGGTGTCGACGATCGGGCACCGGCCCTCGCCCACCACCCGGTGATACCAGAGCCAGGCCTCGGGGTTGATCGGCTCGCCCACCGTGCCCAGCAACCGGATCGAACTGCGCGAGGTGCGGGTCACCGGCTCGTCGCCCTCCCGCATCAGGGCCCGAAGCGCCGTGGGCGCGGTGTAGAAGATCTCCACCTGATGCTTGTCGCAAACTTCCCAGAAGCGCGACGAGGTCGGATAGTTGGGCACGCCCTCGAAGATCAGGCTGGTGGCGCCATTGGCCAGCGGCCCATAGACCACATAACTGTGACCGGTCACCCAACCCACGTCGGCCGTGCACCAGAACACTTCGCCGGGCCGGTAGTCGAACACGGTTTCATGCGTCCAGCTGGCCCAGGCCAGATAGCCGCCGGTGGTGTGCAGCACGCCCTTGGGCTTGCCGGTCGATCCTGACGTATAGAGGATGAACAGCGGATCCTCGGCGTTCATCGGCTCCGGGTCGCAACTGTCGGAGACGGTCTTCTTGAGATCCGAGAACCAGGCGTCGCGGCCTGCGACCATCGGAACCTCGGTGTTCGTCCGGCGCACCACGATCACGTCGGTCACGCCGGGACACGACTTCAACGCCTCGTCCACATTGGCCTTCAGCGGCACAACCTTGCCGCCGCGCAGGCCCTCGTTTGCGGTAATCACGATCTTCGAGTCGCAGTCCTGGATCCGCCCGGCGATGCTGTCGGGCGAAAAGCCGCCGAACACCACCGAGTGCACGGCGCCGATCCGCGCACAGGCCAGCATCGAGGCCGCCGCCGCCGGGATCATCGGCAGATAGATGGTGACCCGGTCGCCCTTCTTGACGCCGCGCGCTTTCAGCACATTGGCCCAGCGGCAGACCTCGGCGTGAAGCTGGCGATAGGTCAGCTTGTCGTGGACGCTGCCGTCGTCGTTTTCCCAGATCAGGGCGACAGTATCGCCGTTGCTCTTGAGGTGCCTGTCCAGGCAGTTCACCGAAACATTCAGCACCCCGTCGGCGTACCAGCGAACGCGGAAGTCTTCCTTGTGGAACGAGACGTCCTTGACCTCGGTAAACGGGGTCATCCAGTCGAGCCGGCGGCCGATATCAGTCCAGTACCCCTCGGGGTCTGCGTCCACACGGCGCAGGGCGGCGTCATAGGCCGCCGCATTCATGTGGGCCTTCTTCGCCCAGGCCTCGGGAACCGGAAACACTTCGCCGTCGGACACGCTCAATCTCCCGCAGGAACTTACAAGAGGGACTAAGCGCAGACGGCCCGCATGCGCAACACGTGTGCGAAGGACCCTTGCCCCGACGTCCGCGTCCGGGGACCTTCCAGCGATGATTCGCCGCCTCCTCGTGATCGCGTTTGCCTCGGCCGGCCTCGCCGGTTGCGGCGACTCTGCGCCCAGAGGCGCAGCTGAAAACGCCAGCCGCCTGCTGGCTGCGGCGGTCAAGGGTGATCGCGTCGCCTTCGAGGCCGAGATTGACCGCCCGGCGGTCCGCGACGATGTCCGGCGGCAGATGTCCGAGGTCGCACGGTCCAGGGTGCTGGATGTGGAGGGCGGGCCCTCGGAGTTCGCCCTTGACCGGATGATCGGACCGGACGCGGTGCATCTGGTGCGCGCAGGCTCCAGCCAGGCTCTGACCACCGCGCCGGGTGTCGATCAGATCGCCGGGCAAATGAAGGCGCTGGACGGCGGGCGCGCGTGCCTGGCCGACGCCCGGGCGCCGGATCGCTGCCTGCTGACCTTCGCCAGGGCCAAGGGCGGGTGGCGACTGGTGGGCATGCAGGCCTCCGACCTGCGGATCGAAGTTTCCGGCGATTGACCTCAGCGCCGGGACAGGGCGGTATTGGGCAGGGCCCTAAAAAAACTGCTGCGGGTAATCCGGCGCCATCACCCCCAAGAGTGTCATCCCGGTTTTCTCCGCAGGAGAAAGACCGGGACCCATGAACACCGCGCTGCAAATCCTCGCGAGGTGGTAACGCTTCGCCCTGTGATCGATGCATGGAGTCTATGGGTCCCGGTCTTTCGTTTCACGAAAACCGGGATGACACCGGGGAGTTGCGATTGACCTTGGCGCTCTACCCGGTCGGTAATGGGCCGCACGCTCGCACGCGAAGGGACCCCTGAAAGATGTTGCTGCACCTGTCCACCTGGGCCGAGATCGAGGGCTTTCTGGCGCGGTCGAAGACGGTGGTCGTACCCATCGGCTCCAACGAGCAGCATGGCCCCACCGGCCTGCTGGGCACCGACTGGCTGTGCCCCGAGATCATCGCCCATGAGGCCCAGAAGACCGGCGACATCCTGGTGGCGCCCACCTTCAACATCGGCATGGCCCAGCACCATCTGGATTTCCCCGGCACCATCGCGCTTCGCCCCTCTACCTTCATGCTGGCGATCGGCGACTGGGTGCGCAGCCTGGCGCACCACGGGTTCGAGAAGATCTATTTCCTGAACGGCCACGGCGGGAACACCGCCACCATCGACGCGGCCTTCTCGGAACTCTACGCCGAGGTCAGCTATTCCGGCGGCAAGCGCGGCTTCGCCTGCAAGCAGAAGAACTGGTGGGAGCTGAAGGGCGTGATGGGTCTGGCCGGCCGCCAGTTTCCCACCGGCCACGGCAGCCACGCCACGCCGTCGGAGATCGCCGTCACCCAGTGGGCCTATCCGGACGCCATCAAGACCGCCAGCTACGAACCCCGGATCGCTCCCACCGGCCCCATCCGCGAAGCCGCCGACTTCCGCGCCCGCTATGCCGACGGGCGGATGGGATCGGATCCTGGCCAGGCGAGCCCGGAAAAGGGCGGGGAGCTGGTCAAGATGGCGGCCGCCTCGCTGATCGAGGATGTGGCGGCCTTTGGCGCGGAGGTGGCGCCGTAGGGGGTAGGCCCTCCCCCTCGTGGGGCGCTGTCAGAAAGACATGCAACAAGACCCGATCTGCCTGGCGAGTCGGGCCTCGTCGGTTGGAGTGTTGTTGCAAGTGCCACCGCAATCTCCCTTCACCCACAAGTGGAGAAGGGGTTCAGCTTCACGCCGCTCGCTATTCTGCGACTGGCTCCAAAGTGTCACGACGACAGCACTCCTTTTACGTACCCCCAATAAATAGTTGCTGAACTCCATTTCCGGGGGTACAGAAATACCCATGGAGATCGAATTCGATGGTGCGAAGGACAAGGCCAATATCGCCAAGCATGGCATCAGCCTTTCCGCCGCGTCCGAGTTCGAAATGGCGGGCGCTATGGTCAGCGTCGATGACCGCGCCGACTATGGCGAGGACCGGTTCATCGCCGTCGGCCAATTGGGAGGCCGTCTCCATGTCCTGATCTTCACCGTCCGTGACGGCAGGATCCGGGCGATCAGCCTGCGAAAGGCGAACACGCGAGAGGTGAGGCGACATGGCCACTGAGAACGACAGCCCCGAATTGACCGACGCTGATTTCGCGAAGATGCGGCCGGCGGTCGAGGTCTTGCCTGCCGCGGTCATCGCCGCGTTCAAGGCGCCCCGCGGGCGGCCGAAAGCCGAAGCGCCGAAGGTCGCGATCAAGCTACGCCTGGATCAAGCTGTGGTTGATCACTTCAAGGCCACGGGACCGGGCTGGCAAACCCGGATCAACGACACCCTCGCGGCCGCTGCGAAGGCCGGTTGATGGAACCGAGGTGATCGCGTTGCGGTTACGTCGCGTCGTTGCCGACAGGCGTTCAGCTCAAGCCCCCGATCGCGCCGTCCACTGGCTGAGGTCGCGCTCGCGGGCCATCAGGGCCAGGCCTGAGGCGATGGACTCCAGTTCCGCGCCGGTCTCGATCCGGCCAGATTCGAAACGGCGATGGAAGATCGCGCGCACCGCCGGCACTAAGGATGATCCGCCGGTCAGGAACACCCGGTCGATGCCGCCCGCCGGCAGCCCGGCGTCCGCCAGGGCCTGATCCACCGCGACCTCGATCTTCGCCAACTCCGGCGCGATCCAGCCCTCGAACTGCGTGCGGGCCACATCGTGGACAATCCGGATCGATCCGGCCTCAAACCTGAACTCCGCCATCGTCTCGGTCGACAGCGCTTCCTTGAGTTTCGAGACGGCGCGATAGAGGCGGTAGCCGTAGTTCTCGTCCAGCGTCTCCACCAGCCGCGTGATCTTCTCCGGCTCCACCGCCTCGCGCACCAGCTTGCGGATTTCGCGCATCTCGCGGCTGGCGCGCATCATCGCCAGCTGATCCCAGCGCGCGAAGGCGGCGTAGTAGCGGTTGGGAATCGGCAGCACCTTGCCGAAACTCTCGTAGCTCGACCCCTTGCCCAGCTCCGGCGAGACCAGATTATCGATGATCCGGTAGTCAAACGCGTCGCCCGCCACGCCCACGCCGGCCCGGCCCAGCGGGATGGCCCGCATCTCCCCGCCGTGCCGTTCAAAGCGGATGATCGAGAAATCCGAGGTGCCGCCGCCGAAGTCGCCCACCAGCACCGTGGCGTCCTCTTTCAGCTCCCGCGCAAAGAAGAAGGCCGCACCGACCGGCTCATAGGCATAGAGCACCTCGCGCACGCCCATCCGCTTGAAGGCGATCTCGTAGCGCTCCAGCGCCAGGCTCTCCTTCGGCGCGCCGCCGGCGAAGGTGACGGGACGGCCGACAATCACCCGATCCGGCAGCCCTGAGAGCGCCCCGCCCGCATAGTCACGCACCTTCAGCAGGAAGGTGGAAAGCAGGTCCTCGAACCGATACCGCCGCCCCAGGATCTGGGTCTCGGTAAAGCTCTCCTGCGCGGCGAAACTCTTGAACGACTGGATGAACCGCGTTTCCGCCGGGTCCTCCACATAGGCGTCAATCGCCCAGGGCCCGGCGGCGATCTGCCGCGCCTGCGGCGCCTCGGCCGGGGCGTGGAACGAGAGGCAGCTACGAAACGCAAACAGCTCCCCCTCAGGCGCCGGAAACGTCACCAGACGCGCCGGCCCCGCCGCATCGGCGAGCGCCAGCACGGTGTTGGTGGTGCCGAAATCGATACCCAGGCTGTAGCCGGACATAGGCGGGACCTTTGGAGGGCGCGCTGTGTAGCAAAGGCGGGACAGCAGCAACAGGGCTCCATCGCCGAGGCTTCAGAAATCAGCCGACACCCTGGCTAACCCTCAACCGCACACCGGCTACCCCACCCCCTCACCACACAACCCTCACCGGATAGCGCGCCAGCGTGGCGTCGGCGGTCGCCAGGGGCAGATCAAGTGTGATGGCGTGGGCGATGAGCATGCGGTCGACGGGGTCGCGGTGAATGTCCGGCAGCGTCTGGACGACCGCCCGGCATTCCGCCGGAAAGTCGAGCAGATGAAAGCCCATGACGTCGCGCAGTTGATCCAGGTCGACGCCTTGGCCAAAGCGTCCACGCATCAGCAGATCGACGTATTCGTGCGCCGTCACCGCGCTGACGAACAGGCGTGTGCCGGGGTCCGGCAGCAGGCTGAGGAAGTCCGGCCCAAGACGCCTGTCCCCGGCCGCGAACCAGACCAGGACGTGCGTATCAAGCAGCAGGTCCAAATTTCCTCCGGAACCGCACAAGCGGATCGTCGCGATCTGCCTTCAAGGCCTCAAGGCTGAGATCCTGCCCCGAAAACGCCGCCTGGAACGCACCGACGCCGGCGGTGCGACGGGCTGCGACCCGTTCGGCCTCCAGCCTGCCCGCCTCGACCAGCGGCATCAGCTTCAGCACCGGTCGTCCGGCCTTCTGAAGGATGACTTCCTCACCCTCAAGCGCGCGGCTGACAAGTTCCGAGAGGCGCGTCTTGGCCTCGCCAATGTTGACGTTGATGGTCATGCCGCCAACGCTAGGTTGGCCACAGACCTTGGTCAAGCAGGTTGGCCATGTCGCGCACCTGTGCCGCAGGCCGCATTCGTCAGCGGAAGAACCCTTACCTCAGAGATCCAGCTCCACCAGCGGCCGGTCGTAGGCGCAGAACGTCGCCATCTGCAGGATCCGCGAGACCGAGGAGCCCAGCGGGCAGATCTGCACCGGCTTGTCGAGGCCCAGCAGGATCGGCCCGATCACCTCTGCGCCGCCCAGGGACTTGATCAGCTGCGTTGAGATGGCCGCCGAATGGATCGCCGGCATGATCAACACATTGGCCGGGCCGGTCAGGCGCATGAAGGGATAGGCGCCGCGGGATTCCGGCTCCAGCGCCAGTTCCGGCGGCATCTCGCCCTCATACTCGAAGTCGATGCCTTGCATCTCGTCCAGCATGGCCACCGCATCGCGGACCCGGGCCGAGCGTTCGCCCATCGGGTTGCCGAAGGTGGAATAGCTCATGAAGGCCACGCGGGGCTCATAGCCCAGCGTGCGGACGGCGCGGGCGGCCTCGATGGCGATCTCGACCAGCTCCTCGGCCACCGGCATTTCGGTGACGTTGGTGTCGGCGATGAACAGGGTGCGGCCCTTGGCCATCACCACGCTCATGCCGATGATGCGGCCGTCCTCGGCGGGATCGATGACGTTGAGCACTTCTTCCAGCACCTGGTCGAAGTTACGGGTGACGCCGGTGACCATCCCATCGGCGTGGCCCAGCGCCACCATGGCGGCGGCAAAGGCGTTGCGGTCCTGGTTGATCAGCCGCTGGATGTCGCGGCGCAGATAGCCCTCGCGCTGCAGGCGGCCATAGAGCAGGTCGACCGAGGCGTCATTCCACGGCGAGACGCGGGCGTTGACGATCTCGAGGCCGGCCTCAGCGGGATCCAGGCCCGCGCTGCGCATGTTCTCGTGGACGAGGTCCTCGCGGCCGACCAGCACCGCCTTGCCCAGGCCCTGCTGCTGGAAGGCGTAAGCCGCGCGGATCACGCTCTGCTCCTCGCCCTCGGCGAAGACGATGGTCTTCTGCGGGCCGGAGAGCACCGCGCCCTGCAGCTTCTGGGAGAACGCTGCGGTCGGATCGAGGCGGCGCGCCAGCGAGGCGCGGTAGGCGTCCATGTCCTCGATGGGCTTGCGCGCGACGCCGGTGTCCATGGCCGCCTGGGCGATGAACGGCGGGATGTAGGACAGGAGACGCGGATCGAAGGGCGTCGGGATGATGTATTCCGGGCCAAACTTCATCTTCACGCCGTGGTAGGCGGCGGCGACTTCATCGGGCACGTCCTCGCGCGCCAGCATGGCCAGCGCGTTGGCGCAGGCGATCTTCATTTCCATGTTCACGCGCCGCGCGCGGACATCGAGGGCGCCGCGGAACAGGTAGGGGAAGGCCAGCACATTGTTGACCTGGTTGGGATAGTCGCTGCGGCCCGTGGCCACGATGGCGTCGGGGCGGACGCTGTAGACCTCCTCCGGGGTGATCTCGGGGTCCGGATTGGCCATGGCGAAGATGATGGGGCGCGGCGCCATGGTCTTGACCAGATCCGGCGTCAACGCGCCCTTGGCCGACACGCCGATGAAGACATCGGCGCCGGCCAGCGCATCGGCCAGGGTCCGTTTGTCGGTGTCGATGGCGTGGGCCGATTTCCACTGGTTCATGTCTTCCGGCCGTCCGCGCCAGAGCACGCCCTTGCGGTCGACGGCGATGACGTTGTCAGGGCGGACGCCCATGGCCTTGATCAAGCCCAGGGTGGCGATGCCAGCAGCTCCGGGGCCGTTCAGGACAACCTTGATTTCGCTGAGTTTGCGGCCGGTGATTTCGCAGGCGTTGATCAGGCCGGCGGAGCAGATGATTGCGGTGCCGTGCTGGTCGTCGTGAAAGACAGGGATATCCAGCAGATCCTGAAGCTCCGTCTCGATGCGGAAGCAGTCAGGACTCTTGATATCCTCCAGATTGATGCCGCCGTAGGTGACGCCGATGTTCTTCACCACGGTGATGATCTCGTCGACGTCGGTGCAGCTCATTTCCACGTCGATGGCGTCGACGTCGGCGAAGCGCTTGAACAGCACGCCCTTGCCTTCCATCACCGGTTTGGACGCCAGCGGCCCCAGATTGCCCAGCCCCAGAATCGCGGTGCCGTTGGAGATCACCGCCACCAGATTGCCCTTGGATGTGTATTCGTAGGCCAGGTCCGGGTCGGCCGCGATGGCCAGCACCGGCACGGCCACGCCCGGTGAATAGGCCAGACTGAGGTCGCGCTGGGTCGACATCGGCTTGGTGGCCTGGATGCCGATCTTGCCCGGTGTGGGATAGCGGTGAAAATTCAGCGCCTCTTCATCCGTGAAGGTGCGTTTTTCAACCTGGTCCATACGTCCCCCGCCCCTTTGGGCATCAATCCGGCTTGAAGCTGACAACCTATAGACCTGCGTGGGCAGGGACAACGCTTCGCGGCGAGGAACCTTTAGGCCCGGCTTAAGGCTCTGCGTGGTTGACCGGGCGCGCAAGGGCGCGATGCTGGGGGCGCCATACCCAACCGGAGAGCCGATCCTGACCAGTCTCACGAGAATTGCGATCGCCGGCGCGCTGGGCCGCATGGGCCAGGCTGTGCGCGCGATCGTTGACGCTGACCCTGCGCTGGCCCTGGCGGGTCGGTTTGACCGGCCGGGTGTGGCGGGTGACGGCCTCGTCACCACCGCAGAAGCGCTGAGCGCCGCCGATGTGGTTATCGACTTCACCACGCCGGAGGCCTCGACAGCTCTGGCGGCCGAGGCGGCCGGGCGCGGCGTCGCGCTGATCATCGGCTCCACCGGCCTGTCACCAGACCACATCCGGCGGATCAACGAGGCCGCAGGCCGTGTCGCCGTGGTGCGCACGGGCAATTTCTCGCTCGGCGTGAACATGCTGATCGGCCTGGTGGGTCAGGCGGCCCGGGCCCTGCCGGCCGACGCCTATGACATCGAAGTGTTCGAGGCCCATCACCGGCGCAAGGTCGACGCGCCCTCGGGCACCGCCCTGATGCTGGGCGAGGCCGCCGCGAGGGGCCGGGGCGTTTCCCTGTCCGACGTCGCGCGGCGTGGGCGCGACGGCCTGACCGGCCCCCGGCCTGAAGGCGAGATCGGCTTCTCCGTCATGCGCGGCGGGGACATCATCGGCGAGCACAGCGTGAGCTTCGCCGCCGACGAGGAGATCCTGACCCTCAGCCACTCCGCCCGCGACCGCAGCCTGTTCGCGCGCGGCGCCGTCGTGGCCGCCCGGTGGGCCGTTTCCCAACCGCCCGGCGCCTATGACATGCAGGACGTACTGGGCTTCCGGACACGCTGAGATGGATAGCCTGATCGAACAGGACGCCACGACCCAGCTCGCCGCGCTGTCGGCGGGTCGGGTTTCGTCGGTGGAACTGCTTAAGGCGGCGCTCGCGCGGCATGCCGAGACCCATGGGCGCCTCAACGCCGTGGTCGCCTCCGATCCGGAGCGCGCCCTGGAACGCGCCCGCGCCCTCGACGACGCCCGCTCGCGCGGCGAGATCCTGGGTCCGCTGATGGGCCTGCCCATGACGGTGAAGGACACCTTCGACGTGGCGGGCATGGCGGCGTCCTCCGGGCTGGCTGAGTTCCGGCGTC
This sequence comes from uncultured Alphaproteobacteria bacterium, assembly GCA_903909375.1. Taxonomy (GTDB): domain Bacteria; phylum Pseudomonadota; class Alphaproteobacteria; order Caulobacterales; family Caulobacteraceae; genus Phenylobacterium. The sequence continues at coordinate 1,369 of CAIVVM010000015.1, read as the reverse complement.
GGATGACCGGCGACGCCGCCGCCGTCCGGCATGCCCGCCACGCCGGCGCGGTGATCTGGGGCAAGACCAATGTGCCGGTGATGGCCGCCGACTGGCAGAGCGCCAACGGTCTCTATGGCGCCACCAACAATCCCTGGGACGTCAGTCGTACGCCGGGCGGATCGTCTGGCGGGGCCGCCGCAGCCCTGGCGGCCCGGGTCACCGCACTCGAGATCGGGTCCGACATCGGGGGTTCGCTTCGGGTTCCGGCATCCTTCTGTGGCGTCTATTCCCACAAGCCGACCTGGGGGCTGGTTTCGCCACGCGGCCACGTGCCGCCCCATCCCGGATCCTATGCGGAGCGCGACCTGAATGTGGTGGGACCCATGGCGCGGTCAGCCCGGGACCTGCGACTGCTGCTGTCCACGGTGGAGGCCGGATCGCTGGCGCCCCGCGCGCCTCCGGCCGACCTGAAGGATGTCCGGATCGGACTCTGGCTCGACGATCCGCTGTGCCCGCTGGACCCGCAGGTGCGCGCGACGCTGGAGACTTTTGCGGGCGAGCTTCGCGCCGCCGGGGCAGAGGTGGAGCCGATACTCAGCCCGGTGGACATGCGCGCCTTGCTGTTCGCCTACCAGACCCTGTTGGGCGCCGTCCTCGGCGAGGACCTGCCGCCGAAGACCCTTCGCGCCATGGAGTTCGCGCGCCCCTTCGCCCGACGCGCCCTGGCCCGGGGGGACGGGCCGCTGTCGGCGGCAGCTACCGCCCTGGCCTACACAGCCCGGCATCGTGAGTGGCTGGCCGCCGACGCCGTCCGCGCCCGGCTGCGCCACGAGATCGGCGCGATCTTCGACAGCTGGAGCGTGATCCTGGCGCCGATCGCGCCGGTTCCCGCCTTTCCCCACGACTCGCGCCCGTTCGCCCGCCGGTCATTGGCCACGTCGGATGGAAAGACGATCCCCTACACGTCGATGCTGACCTGGATCAGCCTGGCCACCACGCTCCATCTGCCGGCGACGGCGATCCCGGCGGGTCTGACCGCAGGCGGCCTGCCGGTGGGCGCCCAGCTCATCGGCCCGCTCGGCGGCGACGCCCGCACCCTGGCCGTCGCCCAGGCCATCGACGAGACCGTGCGGGGGTTTCAGCCCCCGCCGGCGTAGGGTCCAAGCCAAAAACCGCTCATCCCGGCGAATGCCGGGAGGTGGATTCTCGTTTGAAGTGCAACAGGTGCTCGGAGAAGACCTCAACTGGGGTGCGGAAGTCCAGGCATTGTCGCGGGGTGTTGTTGAAGGCGACGACGGCGGCGGCGATCTGGTCGGGATCGACGAGATCGAGGTCGGTGCGCCTTGGAAGGATGCGCCGGAAGCGTCCGATGGCGTTTTCGACGCCG
>CAIVVM010000014.1 GCA_903909375.1 uncultured Alphaproteobacteria bacterium | reverse complement strand
TCGATCTCGTCGATCCCGACCAGATCGCCGCCGCCGTCGTCGCCTTCAACAACACCCCGCGACAATGCCTGGACTTCCGCACCCCGGTTGAGGTCTTCTCCAAGCACCTGTTGCACTTCAAACGAGAATCCACCTCCCGGCGTTCGCCGGGATGAGCGTCGCGCGTGTTTGTCTCGGTATGCACGAAACCCGTCCTTAACCCGGACAAACCACCCCCATCGCCTCTTCCGGCGCCGCGCCCTCCAGGTGGATCAGCGCCCACACCGCGAAGAACAACAACGGCCACCGCCCCGCCCCGGGTGTCAGCATCCTTGGCCTTGCCTCATCTCCCAACAGACGCCGCACGGCCTCCACCTTGCCGAGGTTCCCGGCGATGTCGGCGGCGCGGGGGGCGATCCAGGTGTCAACCGGCACGGTGAAGCCCTGCTTCTTGGCCCAGGGGTCGGCGGCTGGGCAGGCGCGTGCCAGCCACTTGCGCAGCAGCCACTTGCCGTAGCCGCCGCGCACCTTCATGCGGTCGGGCAGGGGCCAGGCGAAGGCGGCGACCTCGGGATCCAGAAAAGGGGTGCGGCCCTCCAGTCCGTGGGCCATCAGGCAGCGGTCCAGCTTCAGCAGCAGGTCATTAGGCAGCCAGGTGGCGATATCGGCCCATTGGGCGGCCTGCAAGGGCGTGGCCCCGCGTGGCGCCCGGGCCGCGTCGCGCCAGGCGGCCAGCACCTGCGGGCTCGTCCCGCGGGGTTCGGCGGGTCGTCCGCCCAGCCAGGCCGGGCGCAGGGCGCGCCGATAGCGGCCATAGCCGCCGAACAGCTCGTCGCCGCCTTCGCCGGTGAGGACGACGGTCAGGGTATCCTTCGCGGCCTCCGCCAGCTTGAAGGTGGGCAGGATGGCGTAGTCCGCCGTGGGATCATCCAGCGCCCAGGCGACCTCAGGCAACACCCGCCAGAAATCCGCCTCGCCGAAGGTCGTCTCCCGCCAGTCGAGGTCCAGCGCCCGGGCCACCCGCTCGGCCTGACCGCGCTCGTCTTTCGCGCCGGGCGCGTCGAACCCGCAGGTGAAGGCGGTGACGGGCCGGGTGTTGAGCCGCGCCATCACCGTGGCGATGGCGGCGCTGTCGATCCCGCCCGACAGGAACAGGCCATAGGGCACGTCCGAGCGTTGATGCACCCTCACGCTGTCCTCCAGCACGGCATCGAGTCGGTCGAGGAGCCCATCTCTCCTCCCCCGATGGGGGAGGGGGACCGCGCGAAGCGGGGTGGAGGGGGCCAGCCCCGGCAAGGCGTCTCGAGTCTGACCCGGGACATCTTGAGGTGACCCAATGCTCAAGGCTTCTGGATGAGGCGGGCCCCCTTCACCGCGTTCCGCGGTCCCCCTCCCCCGATGGGGGAGGAGAATCGGACTGCGCCTGTGTCCGCTGACAATCCGCCCGTCGCGCACCTCCAGCACATCGCCGGGGGCCACGCGGCGCAGGCCCTGGAACGGGGTGTGGTCGCCCAGCACATAGTTGAGTTCGAGCAGTTCGCGGGCGGCGCCCTCGTCCAGCACCGGGGACATCAACCCGGCGGCGAAGAAGGCGCGGGGTTCGGAGGCGAAGGCCAGGCCCGTGTCATGCTCCAGGATGTAGAGCGGCTTGATCCCGAACGGGTCGCGCGCCAGCCAGGCGCGGCCATCGGCGCCCATCAGGCAGAGGGCGTACATCCCGCGCAACCGCTGGAACGCCTGCGCGCCCTCGCGGGCATAGAGGTGCAGCAAGGGTTCGAAATCGGAACCGGTGGCCAGCTGGTCGGTCAGGCCATGGTCGCGGGCCAGTTCCAGATAGTTGTAGATCTCGCCGTTCCCGACCACCGTGGCGCCGGCGGCGTGCAGGGGCTGCCAGCCGCCTTCGAGGTCGATGATCGACAGCCGGGCATGGGCGAGGGTCGCGCCGGCGATGGTCTCCAGCCGCACACCATCGGGCCCCCGATGGGTCATGACCTCGATCATCGGCCTGACGGCTGAGCCTCCGCCGCCCAACTGCCCCGCGATCGCGCACATCAGGCGGCGCCGAAATCGGCCAGCAGCGTCTTCCATTGGCCGACGACGGCCGTCTCGGAGAATTCCGCCTCGACCCGGCGGGCGCCGGCGTCGGCGAGGCGACCGCGCAGCGCCGGATCGGCCAGCAGGCGCCGCACTCCATCCGCAAGGGCAGGTGCGTCATCCACAGGAACCAGCAGGCCGTCTTCTCCGGTGTGGATCAGGGCGGCCGGGCCCTGGCTGGCCGCGGCGACCACCGGCAGGCCGTGGGCCCAGGCCTGGATCACCACATTGCCCAGTGGTTCATAGCGGGACGGAAAGACGCAGACGTCGGCGGAGCGGTATAGGGCTGACGCGTCGGTTCGCCAGCCCAGAAAGCGGACGCGTTCGGCCACGCCCAGTGCCTCGGCCAGCCCACGCAGCTTGCCCTCCAGTGGTCCGGCGCCGGCGATCCACAGCCAGGCGTCGGGGATGTCGACCAGCGCCTGCAGGCTGACGTCGTGGGCCTTGTTCTCGTGCAGACGGCCCATCGCCAGCAACAGTGGCGCGTCGGCGGGCGTGGTCAGGCTGGCGCGGTCCACAGGCGCCAGGGTCGGTGGGGCCGCGGCGAAGTTGGGGATGCAGGAGACCTTTCCGGCGGGCCAGCCCTGGGCGACGATCCAGTCGGCGATATCCTCGGTGTTGGCCACCAGGTGATCGAAGCCCTGATAGTATTTGAGGTTGTAGTAGCCGCCCAGCCGGCCGATCCGCGCCCAGGGTCCGCGCGGGGTATGGCGGGCGGCCCGGTTCATCCAGGCGACGGCGACCTTCGTGTCGCTGCGGGCTGCGAATCTCGCGATGGCCGGACGGGTCAGGATATCGATGGGCCCGCCGAACCGGGCGACCTTGAAAGGCACGCCGGCCCGTGCCAGCCGCGCTTCGCGGGTCGTGTTGGCGCGGATGGCGCAAGCCTCGGCAACGCCTGCGCGTCGCAAAGCCTTCACGAGGTCGACGAAGTAGGTCTCCGCCCCGCCTTCGCCGGCCGTTCCCAAAAGGTGCAGGACGCTCATTGCAGGAATAAACCTAGCCTCAGAACCCGAGTTTCCCAAGCGCTTGAAGCCGGATCGCTTCGCCCCTATAAACCCCGCCTCGCGCGAGCCGACCCATGGCTGGGTAGCTCAGCTGGTTAGAGCGGTGGATTCATAACCCACAGGTCGGCGGTTCAAGTCCGCCTCCAGCTACCATCGGCCGGCTCGCGCGAGTTTTCCCCGGATAAAATCTAGGCCGCCTCGACTTCAGGTGATCGGACGTTGACCATGGCCTCGTAGCCCTGCGCCTCCGCCTTGTGCGCGGCCCGCGACGCGGCGGCCATGACGGTGTCCAGACTCGAATAGGGACCGAACCGCTTGCCCTCGAGGTCGATCCACCAGGCGTCGCCCGCGAACTTCACCAGATAGGTCACCTGCGGCATGGCGGTTCTCCCGGTCTCTTGCGGTGAAGCTTTCACGACGATTCGGGCTTTGGCACGAGCCTTGGGAGGAAACAGGCCAGGTGGTCCAGAACGGAACACCGTTCGATGGAGAGAGCCGATGGCGTCTTCCGTTGTTGTGGCCCGCACCAATGCGGATCACCTTGAATACTTGGCCGAGAGCGACGCCCGCGTCGCCTGGACCGAGATCTCCGATCTGGCCCAGCACTTCGTGACGGTTCGGGACGCCACCCGGGCCGCCATGCGGCTGCCCAGCCGCTTCCGTGCCTTCGCGCTACCGGTGGTGCACGCCTGACGCACAACCACCTTTGGACCCGCTGGTTGTCAAAAGTTTCAAGTATAGAAATCAATTAAAGAGGGGCAGCCTCGCCCCACTCGCTCCATCCCGCAATCCGGGGCGCGCCGGGGATATAGAGGCTGTCCTGCCAGCTGATCTTGAGGCCGCTTGTCTCTATGGCCGCATGGACCGGTCGAGTCAGATGGCACCCTCCGGCGATGCGCTTCCACAGCGGCTCGATCCGTCGCTGCCACCTGGCCACCCCGGCGTCCGGCGCCAGTCCATGCTCACAGTAGAGGAACCGCCCGCCCGGCTTCAGGACCCGCCGCGCCTCCGCCAGCGCCGCCGCCGGCGACTGCACGGAGCAGAGGGTGAAGGTGCAGACCACACAGTCGAAGCTCGCCGCTTCGAAGGGTAATGCCTCGGCCGTTCCGTCCTCAACACTCACCGTCAGCCTGGGGTCACGTGGCGCGGCTTCGGCGATGGCCCGCAGTTCTGGCGCCGGATCCACCCCCGTGACGCTCTCGACCTTGTCGCCATCGTAGAGCGCCAGGTTCAGCCCCATGCCGATCCCCAGCTCCAGCACCCGCCCGGAGGCCAGAGGCACGACCTTGGCGCGCTGCTTCATGATCCCCGGCGAGGAGCAGGCGCACTTGAGCAGGCCGGGCAGGACGAAGCGATTGTAGAGCGATGCCATGGCCCATCATGGCTCAGCTAGCGACGATCGTACACCTTTGGCGACGGCGCCAGTGCAACCGGCCCCAGCGTGGTCTGGCCGGCCTCGAAATTGAGGGTTGCCCGAGCAAGATCGCCACTGGTGCGTGCTTCTGCGACGGCTGTCGCGGCCACGGCCCGGTCAAGCGGCAAGGCGCCTGATGCGCCCATGACACCCAGCGCCCGCGGCGCCTGGCGCAGCGATACGTCCAGCACCCCGGTGAGGCGACCGTCCGAGCCAACCCCCAGGTTGCCGGAGTTCACCCCGACCAGCGCGTCGCCCGCCGTAAGGCCTCCACGCTTGACGCTCATCCGCCCCCCCGCCGTTGTCCAGTTGCGCACCGCGTTCGGCCAGTCCGCGCCCCGGAAGGCGTCGATGGCCGAAATCCTGCCGTCCCACTCGATAGAGACAGGTTTCTCACCCGCCACCCGACCCAACAGGCCCGAAAGCTGCGCCTTGCCGTTCTTGACCATCAGCCAGACGCCGGCCTCGGCGCCGACCTCGCTGGGCGCGCGCCGCAGATGGAACTCGACCCGCTCCGCTGAAGACAGCGCGAAGGGCTGGGCCCCGGCTGTCGGCTGGAACACAAGGTTGACGCCCTCAAACGACAGGTTGGGCGGGGTGGCGGTCAATCGGGTGAGACTGGTGCGAATCAGCTTGCCCGTGACGCGCACCGGACCGGCCGCGGGTCGGACGAAAGTGAGACCTTCTGGCGCCGCGATTACCCAGCTGGTGGGCGCATGCATGAAGGCCTGCCCCTCCACCACCGGGGCCTCCAGAGCCCACCCGGAGCTGTGCCTGGCGTTGGCTTCAGTCAGGGTAATGTTGAGCCGGAAGGGATAACCGCTGAACTTGAGATCCTTCCAGCTGATCTCGTACCCGGCGCGCTTCAGCTGTGCGACGCCGGCATCCATTCGTGTTTCGGCCTCGCCGCGCGCCCAGAACCAGGCTGTGCTGAACCCCGCGACAAGCAGGACCAGGGCGATAATCGGACCGTAGAGGCCCAGGCGGCTGAGTTTGCGAGGCGACGTCGGATCGGGCAGAGACATGATGTGATGGCGAGCGGGTCTGGAATGGCTTCGGAACGGTGGGTCTTCGGCTATGGGTCCCTGATGTGGCGGCCAGGGTTCCCGTTTGTCGAGCGACGAGCTGCCACCTTACAAGGACGCCGCCGCGCTTTCTGCATCTATTCAGTGCACCACCGGGGCACATACGAGCGGCCGGGGCTGGTGCTGGGCCTGGCGCCGGGCGGCGCGACACGTGGAGCCGCCTATCGGGTATCCGAGGCGGATTGGGCCGAGACATACGCCTATCTGATGGAGCGCGAGCAGCCTACCGAGACCTACATTGAGGCGCGCCGGCAGGTTCGCCTCGAGGATGGCCGCCGGGTTGATGCGCTGACGTTTCTCTCCGATGCCGGCCATCCGCAATGGGCCGGGGTCCTCGGAGTCGACCGGCAGGCGGAACTCATTGCCGGCGCCACAGGCCTGTCGGGCCGAAACGTCGACTATCTGCGCGACCTCGTGGACCATTTGCGGGAAATGGGTGTTCGCGACGCCGCCATGGAACGGTTGCTGGGGATGGTTGAGCGCCTATAGCGCCAGCAACTCCGTCGACTTCGCCTCGATCCGCTCTTCCAGGAGGCGCATGAATTCGGCGCGCTTCAGGCCCGGCGGGATAGGCTCCAGATACTCGAACACGATCAGGCCCGGCTTGCGGATGAACCCATGTGCCGGCCAGTGGACGCCAGCGTTGGTGGCCACCGGATAGACCGGCACGTTCAGTTCGCGGTAGAGCGCCGCAATCCCGGGCTTGTAGTCAGGCGGCGCGCCGGGCGCCTTTCGAGTGCCTTCCGGATAGATCACCACCTGGCGTCCCAGCTTGAACAGCTCCGTGCCTTCACGAATGATCTGGCGGATGGTCTTCGCCTGTCCCTCGCGGTCAATGACGATGGCGCCAGCCTTCTTCGCATACCAGGCGAACCAGGGAATCCAGGCCAGTTCCTTCTTCATCACGAACACCGACTGCGGCAGCCAGGTGAACTGGGCGAAGATATCCAGCATGCATTGGTGCTTGGGCGCCACCAGCGCCGCGCCGGTGGGAATATGCTGGCGGCCGCGCACCTCGACCTGGATGCCGCAGATCCCCAGCAGCAAGACGACGCCCCGACCCCACATATGGAACATCTTGAAGACCCAGTTGGTGGGCCCAAGCAGCAGTGGCGTGGCCAGGATCGCTACGAAGGCGGTCCACAGGTAGAAAAGCGCCACATAGAGCAGGGATCGGATAGCAATCACGAGGCGGCCTTTTGTTGGGCGGCGGGGGTTTCCCTGGGGCCGAGGCCCAGCACCGCCTCACGGGCGAGGATCACCAGATACTTGCAATACTCTATCACCATCAACCGCGCCGCGGCAGGATTGCGCCACCAGTCACGGGCCTTTAGCGACGGTGTGGCGACGGCATAGGTCTGCGCTGTCACACCGGTGCCTCTCAGCACGGCGTTCAGTTCCAGCATCGCGCGGGGCAGGTGGTAGTCTGCGGTGACGATGATCAGTTTGCGGTATCTCATCGCGCCGGCCCAGGCGGCGGTCTCGCGTGCGTTGCCTACGGTGTCGGCCGCCGTGAAACCCAGATCGACACAGCAGTCATAGAGCCTTCGCACAGCCCGTGACACCCGACGGATGTCGGCCCGGCTGGCGATCGGGTCGACGCCAGACACCAGCACTCGTCGCCCATAGCCATCTTCCAGCAAACCCATCGCGGCGGCCAGACGTTCGTTGGAGTTGGCGCCGGTCAGGGCCACGATGCCCTGGGCGTTGGCCGGCGCCGGATTGGGCGTCGACCCCTGCACCCTGCCTGCGAACGCCAGCAGGCCGGAGAACCAGATCAGCGCCAGGACCAGGAAGGCGGCGATAGACTTCATCAGAGGTCTTTTATCAGCCTCCGCGCCGTCAGGCGCGCGGCGATGGCGGCGACCAGCGCGGCAAGCACGGGGCAGGGGAGCACGGCCAGCAGGTCGATCCAGGCGATGGGGAGGGCGGGTGTCAGACCCTCGCCGCCACCCATCATTCGTAAAACCCCGCCAAGGGCGCCTGCGGAGGCCGCGCCGATCGCCCCGGATACGGCGGCGATCCGAGCGAAGCGCAGTTCGAACAGACTGGCTATCTGGCTATCTTCTGCGCCGGTAAGGTGCAACACCTCGACAACGTCCCGCCGCGCCGCAAGGCCGGCACGAGTGGCGAAGGCGACGATGGCAGCCGCAGCGGCGGCGATCAGCATAAAAATTGCGATGGCTGTACTGCGCACAACGCCTGCGGCGCGCCGGATATCCTTGATCCAGATGGAGTGGTCGTCGACCACTGCATCCAGCTTCTGGCGCTTCAGCGCCTGATCCAGCAACGCCGCAGTTGCCGGAGCTTTGCGATCAAGGGTCACCGCGACGAGGCGCGGCACCGGCAGGTCATCCAGGTCGGCCACATCGCCGATCCAGGGTCGGATCAGGTCGTAGGCTTTCTCTTTTTCCAGAGCCCGCACCTCGGTGACGCCAGGCAATCCAGCCAGGGCTTCCGCCGCGCGCGCCGCCGCGGCGTCAGGGGTCTCGCCGCCCCGGGCGCGCACAACCACCGTCGCCTCTCCGACCAGCTGGCCTGTCCAGCCCCGTGCGCCGCGGTCTCCAGCAAGCGCGCCCAGTGCTGTGAGACAGGCCAGAAAACAAAGCACGGCAATAACGAAAATCAGAGCCGGGTCGCGGGCGTCCTTTTCCGGCAGGAATGCAGCGGGTCGCCAGCGGGCAGTGTCGAAAGCCTCGCTCATGTCACCGGTCCCTGCGGAGGCAAAGGCTTCAGCCGGCCCTTCTCAAGGTGAAGCACGGGCCGGCCCGACCTGGCGACCAGATCCTGATCGTGGGTTGCGATGATCACCGTGGTTCCCAGCCGGTTCATCTCGACGAACAGCCGGTAGATCCTGAGCGCCATCTCGTGGTCCACATTGCCGGTCGGCTCGTCCGCCAGCAGGATTTCCGGCCGGTTCACCACGGCGCGCGCGATCGCCAGGCGTTGCTTCTCGCCCCCCGCCAGGGTTGGCGGCAGGGCATTCATACGGCTGCCCAGCCCCACCCAGGTCAGGAGTTCCGCCACATCGCTCCTGTAGTCGGCCGCCTTGTGGCCGGCGATGCGCAGGGGCAGGGCTGTATTGTCGAACGCGGACAGATGGTCCAGCAGTAGCAGGTCCTGAAACACCACGCCGATCTTGCGGCGCGCCATGGTCAGATCGCGGGCGGTCATCGTCGCCACGTCGTCCCCAAACAGTCGGAATGTCCCCGAGGAGGGACGTGCCGCCAGATAGATCAGCTTCAGGAGCGAGCTCTTTCCCGCGCCAGAGACGCCGGTGATGAAATGGAAGGATCCCCGTGGCAGGCTGAGTGAGACGTTACTCAGAACTTCAGGACCACGCCCGTAGCGCATGGACACATCAGAGAAGCGGAGAATCTCGTCAGACAACGAATCCCCGGCGGCGGCTTGGGCGTTTCTGGACATGGGGGCCGAAATCGGCGACCTCGGGGTGAGGGTGCTGGAGCGTCCGATTCGTTTATCATGATACTGACCTGTCCCGACTGCGCCACCAGCTATTTTGTGGACGACGACCGCGTCCCGCCGCAGGGACGCTTGGTCAAGTGTTCGAGCTGCGGCAATCGCTGGAGGGCCATGCCCGAAGGCGCGTCGGAACCTGAGCCCGGCTCGCCCTCTCTTCAGCCAACGCCGGACGCAGAGGCGGACGAGGCCCGCGCCGTCAGACCCGAAATCACGGACGATCTGGAGGTCATCGGCCCGGCCGGCAAGGCTAAGGCCAGGGCCAAGGTCAAAGCCAAACCGGACCGAAAACCGGCGCTGGCCCTGATCGCTGGCCTGGTCGGCGCTGTGGTACTGGTTGCGGGGCTGGGCGCCACCATCGTGATGCGTCAGGCGCTGGTGGAGGCGGCGCCCGTCGTCGCCCCGGTGTTTGAGGCGGTGGGACTGGATGTCGATACCCTGGGTCTGTCCTTAGAAGATGTGACCTCCAAAGCCGTGATGCAGGGCGGGCGAGCCGTTCTGGAGATAACCGGGGTCATCCATAACCGCACCAAAGCCGACGTCGGTACGCCCCCGATTCGTATCAGCCTTCTGGGGAAGGACGGCGTAGTCGTCGCCGGGATGGTGGCGCGGCCGCTTAACGCCCGTGTGCCGGCTGGAGCCCGGCGTTACTTTGCAGTCTCCTTCCCGAACCCTCCTAAAGGGTCCCATGAGCTTGAGATTACCTTCGATCCGGCGCCGGCAAACGCCGGCGCTGATCACCATGCCGAGCTCGCCTCCCAGCCCGCGCCCGTGGCCGTCGAAGCCACACCCCTTCCTGCCGATTCACCGGACGCCTTGACACCTCATGAGTCTCACTGAACCCGTCGTCCTGATTTCCGAGGCCGAGGTGGCCGCGCGAATTGAGGTTTTGGCCGATCAGATTGCACCGCGAATCGACAATGAAACGGTGGTGGTTTGCCTGCTCACCGGCGGGATCTGGTTCGCGGCGGACCTGACCCGGGCGCTGGCGCGGCGAGGTCGTATGGTCGCCTTCGACGCGCTCTGGCTGGCCTCTTACAAGGACGGGCGCCAATCCAGTGGGCGCTGTGAGGTGCGGGCCGATTTGCAGAGGCCCATTGCCGGGCGCAAGGCGCTGGTGGTGGACGACGTTTTCGACACCGGGCTGTCGCTGTCTGAAGCCGCACGCCTGGTCCGGGACTCCGGGGCTCGAGAAGTGCTCACCGCAGTCTTTGCCCGCAAGCCGTGGCCGACGCCGCGTGCGCGGGAGCCGGACTTCGTTGGCTGGGAAGCTCCTGGCCGGTTCCTGGTAGGCTACGGAATGGATGTTTCCGGTGGCATGCGGGGCCTGCCATACATCGGGGCGATGGATTGATGGCCGACCTGGTCCTTTGCGTCGACGACCTCTCCCGCCAGCCGACCCGTGATCTACTGGCGCTGCATCTCTCGGGCATGCAGGCCAACTCGCCGGCCGGCCACGTCTTCGCTCTCGATCTGTCAGGTCTTCAGGTTCCGGGGGTCACGGTCTGGAGCGCCTGGATTGGCGAAGCCATCGCCGGGATCGGGGCGCTCAAGGACCTCGGCGACGGCTTCGGCGAGATCAAGTCCATGCGGACCCACCCGGATCACCTTCGAAAGGGTGTCGGCGCGGCGGTGCTCGAGCAGATCATCGCCGTTGCGGGTTCGCGGGGATATTCGCGTCTAAGCCTGGAGACCGGCAGCGGTCCGGCTTTTGACGCTGCGCTGGCCCTCTACCGAAGGCGCGGCTTCGTGAATGGTGAGGCGTTTGGCGACTATGAGGCCAGCGCTTTCAACCAGTTCCTGTACCTGGACTTGTAACGACCTCGCCCCGCCTTGGTGCGAATTCCGCCGATCACCGCGCCGATACGGTCCGAGCAAATCCGTCGCCGACGAACTGGTCGCTTCCGGCGGAAATGGCGGCGATTACCTTGCGGATTGCGTCGGCCGTGATCGGCTTGGCCACGGCGCCAGCGAAGCCCATCTCGCGAAGCGCGGCGTTGGTGAAGCTCATGACGTCGGCAGTGACCACCACAACTGGCGTCGAGCGCGCAGGCTCGCGCAAAGCTTTGACATTCTTCAGGAAATCCAGGCCCGTCACATCCGGCATGTGGAAGTCCGTGAGCACCAGATCGAAGCGTGAGCTCTCCATCAACTCGAACGCCGCGGCGCCGCATGCGGCGCCGACCGGCGAGTGGCCCAGCATGGTGAGCATCTGGTCGAGGACCAGGAGATTGATCTCCACGTCGTCGATATGCAGAATTCTCAATGCAGACGTCTGGGTCATGGCTCTGCTCCCTCTAGGCGGCAGATTGTGGCCCCAGGTTCGTTAAGATCGCGTTTTGAGTAAAGCCTGCCAGGGCGCCGGGCGTTCGCGCTCCAGCATGTCCTCATAGGTCGGCCGGGGGCGGACGACAGCGAACTCGTCGCCTTTGACCAGCACCTCGGGCACAAGCAGGCGGGAATTGTACTCGCTGGACATCACCGCTCCGTAGGCGCCGGCGCTCATGAAGGCCACCAGATCACCGGCCTCGAGTGGAGGCAGGTCGCGGTCGCGGGTGAATGTGTCGCCAGTCTCGCAGACAGGACCCACCACATCATAGGTTACAGGCGCTGCGTCGCGCGCCTTCACCGGGCGGATGTCGTGGTAGGCGTCGTACATGGCCGGGCGGATCAGATCGTTCATCGCGGCGTCCAGCACTGCGAACCGACGACCCTCCGGGCGCTCGTGAATGTGCTGAACGGTGGCGAGCAGGACGCCAGCGTTGGCCGCGATCATACGGCCGGGCTCGAAGGCGAACTGGATGTCCAGCCCCTTCATGGTCCGCGCGATCATGGCGGCGTAGTCAGCAGGGGAGGCGGGTGTCGGCATGTTGAAGTAGGGCACGCCCAGGCCGCCGCCAAGGTCGAGGCGCTCCACGTGCAGGCCGCCGGCACGGAGACGCTCGACCAGACCACGCATCTTGATGAAGGCTTCTTCAAGCGGAGCCAGTTCGGTGATCTGGCTACCGATATGACAGGTGACGCCCACCGGGTTCAGGCCTGCATTGTTGGCGGCTTGCACATAGAGCCTTTCGGCTTCTGAGAACGAAACGCCGAACTTGTTGTCGGCCTTGCCGGTGGAGATCTTGGCGTGCCCGCCGGCCGAGACATCCGGATTCACCCGAATGGCGATCGTGGCGCGCCTTCCCAACGACTGCGCCACTCTTGAAGCCAGATGCATCTCGGGTTCGGACTCGACGTTGATCTCGCCGACCCCCACCTCAAGCGCGAACCTGAGCTCGCTCTCGCTCTTGCCGACGCCGGAAAAGACAATGCGTTCGGGCGGGATACCGGCGGCAAGCGCGCGCTTGATCTCGCCGATAGAGACGGTGTCGGCCCCCGCGCCCAGGTTCCCGAGCGTCCGCAGAACCGCGAGGTTCGAGTTGGCCTTCACCGCATAAGCGATCAACGGATCGCCTAGGCCCTCCGCGACCAGCGCGTCCCGCAGCACGGTATAGTGCCGCTCGAGGGTGGCGGACGAATAGACATATACCGGGGTGCCCACCGCCTCGGCTATGGCCCGCAGGGGCACGCCCTCGCACGCGAGTTCGCCGTCCAGAACCTCGAAGTGATTCATCAGCGCGCAGGGGTCGGGTCTGCGGAGCGATCCCGGGGATCCACTGTTTCCAGCGGGCGACTGGGGTCCTGCGGACGAGCGTCATCGACGTCTGCAGGCGCCGCCGAGGCCTTGCCGAACATCGGACCGGGCCGCTCAAGTTGACCGACCTTGCCGCAGGCCGAGAGGCCTGTCGCCACGACCAAGGCGCTTGTCAGGGCGAGAATGCGGTTCATGCCAGGGTATCCTTCCAACGCTTGATCTGGGCCAGCACCTGTACAGGCGCCGCGCCGCCATAGCTGGTCCGGCTGGCGACGGAGGCCTCCGGCGTCAGTACATCGTAGACCGCCGGCGTGATGCGTGCATCCAGTGTCTGCAGGTCGGCCAGCGGCAGGTCGGGCAGGCTTACGCCGAGCGCCTCGGCCCGCTTCACCGCCGCTCCGGTGATATGGTGGGCGTCGCGGAAGGGCATATTCAGCGTCCGCACCAGCCAGTCTGCCAGATCGGTGGCGGTGGAATAGCCAGCGCCCGCCGCAACGGCCATCCGATCGTGGTCGGGTTCCAGATCAGCGATCATTCCGGCCATGGCCGCCAGACTCAGTTCCAAAGCGTCGAAGGCTTCGAAGGTGGGAACCTTGTCCTCCTGCATGTCCTTGGAATAGGTCAGCGGCAGACCCTTCATCACCACAGTGAGCTGGGTGAAGCTGCCCAACAGGCGTCCGACCTTGGCGCGCACTAGTTCGGCGGCGTCCGGGTTCTTCTTCTGCGGCATGATCGACGAGCCGGTCGTGAAAGCGTCCGACAGGCGGATGAACCCGAACTGAGGCGTCATCCAGATCACGATTTCCTCCGCCAGTCGGGAGAGGTGAGTAGCGCAGATGGTGGCGGCGGCCAGCGCCTCCAGAGCGAAATCCCTGTCGGCGACGCTGTCCAGAGAGTTGGCCGTCGGCCGGGCAAACCCCAGCGCTGTCGCCGTCATGTCCCGGTCAATGGGAAACGGGGATCCAGCCAGCGCGGCGGCGCCCAGCGGGCTCTCGTTCATCCGCACCCTGGCGTCGGCGAAGCGTGAGGCGTCGCGGCCGAACATCTCCACATAGGCCATCAGGTGGTGTCCGAAGGTGACTGGCTGGGCGGGTTGCAGGTGCGTGAACCCGGGCATGACAGCGTCGGCGTGGAGTTCGGCCTTGGCCAGAAGCGCGATCTGAAGGGACCTGATCTGGCTTCCTGTCCTGTCGCAGGCCTCGCGTACCCACATCCGGAAATCCAGCGCCACCTGATCATTGCGGGACCTCGCCGTGTGCAGGCGTCCCGCCGCCGGGCCGATGAGCTCGCGCAGGCGGGCCTCCACATTCATGTGGATATCTTCAAACTCCTCCCGGAAGGGAAAGGTCCCGGCATCGATTTCTGCAGCGATCGTCTTTAGCCCGCCCTGGATCGCGGCCTCGTCCTCGCTTGAAATCACGCCCGTCTTGCGCAACATCGCTGCGTGCGCGCTCGACCCGGCGAGATCCTGGTCTGCGAGTCGCTTGTCGAATCCGATGGAGACGTTGATCGCCTGCATCAGTTCGGCGGGTTTTCCCGAGAAACGGCCCCCCCACATGGCCTGTCCCGCCGGAGCGGGGCGAGCGGGCGGGGCAGAGGACGAGTCAGTCATATGATCGAAGGTCCGAAGTCGACCGGTGGTGAGCCGGTTGTGAAGCCCAGGAGCGGTGTCCTCACCGGAGCCCTTTGGGGCGTTGCCATCGTTGGCGTCGCGGGGGTTCTCTACATCATAGCGCAGTCATCTACCAAGACAGCGCCGAGCGGGACGCCGGGTGCGGCGGCCACGGCGCTGCAGAAGTCGTTCATCGCCAAGGTGCAGATACCCGCTGAACCGCGACCGGCGCCCGACTACACCTTCTACGATTCCGCCGGCAAGGCGGTAAGGATCGCCGACTTCAAGGGCAAGGTGGTGGTCATGAACATCTGGGCCACCTGGTGCGCGCCCTGTGTCGCCGAGATGCCGACGCTGGCGAAACTGAAGGCGGCCTACGCCGGCAAGGAGGTGGAGGTTGTCGTGGTCAGCATCGATTCAGAAACTTCCGCCGCCAAGGCACGGCTGTTCATCGCCAGACATGAGCCACTGGCGTTTTACCACGACCGCGAGATGAAGCTTCCGTTCAAGATCAATGCGGCTGGCGCGCCCACGACCGTGATCTACGGTCGGGACGGCATGGAGAAGGCTCGCGTGGCCGGTGAAGCGGATTGGTCAGGCACCGACGCCCGCGCCCTGGTCGACAAGGCGCTGGCGGGACGTTGAATTCAGCGAAATCAGGCTGCGACCGTTTGCTTGGAGATCGGCACGACCGTGGCCGCCGTCGCCTCCTGCTGGGCATGCAGGGTGCGAACCAGATTGAGGATAGAGGCCCGCACATCCGGCGCCAGCTTCTCGTAGCCTGACAACAGATCCAGCGCGCCCGGCGTGCGCATCCGGTTCAGCAGGTTAAGGTCTTCCGCCGTTTCCATATCGGCGCCGTCGAACACATCCATCAGATCGGTCACACGGCAGCGCAGCGCCCGTGCGATCTGCACAAGCCGTGAGAACGAAATCCGGTTGGCGCCGTTCTCGTACTTCTGGATCTGCTGGAAGCTGACTCCGCACTGGTCGGCAAGAGCCTCCTGCGACATGCCGATCGTGCGCCGGCGAATCCGCACAGCGGCGCCCAACGCAATGTCCATCGGATCGGGCGTCTTGGCTGACACCTCCGCCATACTGTTCTCCCGGCTTGCGCGGAGCCCCCCGCAGAACCCCGCAAGTTCAAGTTGCGACTAAAGGCTTTTTCCCGCTACTGCCAAGCCATTTCAGCCGTCAGGCGAGTACTGATCAACTGCTAGCGTATGCGATTGGAGCTATGCGGTTAAGCACTTGGTGACCGAAACACCCCGGAACTCCCCCCGTGAACTGCGTAGCGATTCCCGAGGCCCATGTCCGTCACCCGTCTGCACCCCCCGTTTGATCACGGCGCCGCGCTCCGCGTGCCGCCCGCGCACGACCGCAAGAACTGGGCGGTGCTTTGGCGTTGGCTTGGCGACGAGGCCAGGTCCGTGGCCGAAGCCTCGGCTGTTCAGGTTCATACACCGGAGGGTCCTGTGGTGGCGCATTGCGGCGACTGGATCGTGCTATCGCACTCCGGACGGTTCCACGTGGCTCATACAATGCGGGCTCACGATTCCTGAGCCGACCTCAGGATCTTTCTTCCGGCACGACATCGACCTCGACGGTGAGGGTCTGGGCGCCGGCCGCCAGTATCACGCCATCGATCGGCGCCACGTCGGCATAGTCTCGACCGTTTGCCAGAACGATGTGATCATCTGCGGCCAGTATATCGTTTGTCGGATCGAAGCCGATCCAGCCGGCTTCAGCCCCGCACCACACCGATATCCAGGCGTGCGTGGCGTCGGCGCCCTCCAGCCGCGGCTGGCCCTCGGGCGGGATCGTCCGCAGGTAGCCGCTGACATAGGCCGTGGGCAGGCCCAGTCCCCGCAGGCCCGAGATCATGATCTGGGCGAAGTCCTGACAGACGCCGTGCCGTGCGTCGAAAGCCTGCCAGACCGGCGTCGAGACTTCGGTCGCGCCGGGATCGTAGCGAAAGTCGTTGTAGACCCGGGTCATGAGTTCGGAAACCGCCGCGACGATCGGCCTTTCGGGCGTCAGGCTGGCGCGTGCGTAGTCGGTAATCCTCGGCACCAGCGGGGTGCGGTTGGTGGGATAGAGATAGGCTGCCGGGCCATCGGCAGCGAGGTTTCGATCCTCGAACGCCTGGGCGCGAACCGTCTCCCAGGGTAGCGTTGAGGTCGCGTTTGGCGGTGGTGGCGTATGGACCCGGATCCGGGATCTGGCTTCGATCACCAGGGTATCGTGTGGTCGGTCGACCAGGACCGTCACCATTTCGGCGCCGAACGGTCCCGTGCGCTCCTGGCGCAGGGATGGCCGAGGCGTGACCCGGACCGAGCTTTCGAGAACGGTCTGTGTCGGTGACGACCGCGGGGTAAGCCGCAGGACGCAGCGGGCAAAGCTGACCGAGTTGCCGTAGTCGTAGGTTGTGCGATGGCGCAGGCCGTAGATCACGCCAGACCCACCAGCTTGACGGTCGGCACGGCAGTGGCGCCCTGCAGGAAGTAGCGGTCAGCTATGGCGCCGGAGGTCCGCATGAGCGCCCTTTCCCAGCGGTGCATCTTGTCGGCATCCAGGCGTTTCGCATCTTCGGTCTCGACCTCGGTGGCGAGCGGTCGCAAAATCCGGCTGGGCTCTTCCAGGATCCCGTCGTCCTGGAGCGTGGGCAGCACCCCCATGTGCTCTTTCAGCGTTGCCAACTGGAAGGAAAGGGAACGGGTATTGTAGGGATCAAGCATCACCAGGTCCCGAACCGGCGTCAGGGCCAACCCCACCAGATAGCGGGCTCGATAAGTGATCTGGCTGTCGGCCAGGTCCAGCAATAGATCCAGATCGTCGAGAGTAGCCTGGTCGTGAGCCAGCATCCGGCTGAAACGGCAGATGTTGATGCCGCGTTCCACCCGCCGCCCCATATCCAGGAACCGCCAGCCGGCCACCCGGTTCATGTTTTCCTGGGCAAGGCCCGACAGTCCTGCCAGATGCTGCAAGGCGTCCTCGACCTGTTTCAACGCCTCGGCCACCGACGTCAGCGCTTCTCCGCCGCCCAGATCGGAATCCAGCTCCAGCAACAGCGCCCAGAAGTCCGCTGACAGACGTTCACGCATTCCCGAGGCCGTGCGCCGGGCGGAGCGGACCAGGGCGATCACCGAGCCCCAGGCCGAGCCGTCGTGCAAGCTGGCGCGGGCGGCGTCGAGCACGCTGCCAGACATGGCCTTCTCATCCAGCGCGCCCCATTCCACAAGCAGCTTGCGCAAGGAATCAAAGGTGTCACCGCTGGCGTGAACCGCTGCTTCCGAGGCCATCAGGCTGGTACAGAGACTTCGGACCAGTCGAAGCGTGGCCTCCGCGCGCTCGATGTACCGACCCAGCCAGAACAGATTGTCGGCGGCACGGCTGGGCAGGTGGCCCAGGATCCGCCGAACCTTGACGTCCTCGCGGCTGGGGATCAGCGTCAGCCGCTCCACTGGTTTGTCATCGATCACCCAGACATCAGCAGTGCGCGCGCCCTCGCCCATGGATATGGCGCGTACATCGGTTCGGTCTGACACACGGCACAGGCCGCCCGGCAGGATCTTGATGCCGTCGGGCGTCGCAGCAGCGAAGACCCGCAGTACGAAGGGCGCGGGTTCGAGCTTTCCGTCTCGCAAAACCGGCATGGTCGACAGGCGCACGACCTCCTGCCCGACATAGTCGCCGGGCCGGTCAGCGAAACGGCTCATGAAGTTGGCCCGATCCTCCGCCGTCATATCGGCGACGAGGCGCTGGCGGGCGAACTGGCCAGCGGCATTGGGCACATTGAACGCCGGCGCCACGATCAAGTCGTCCAGCCGTGCGCTGACCATATCCCGCTCATGAGGTTGACCACACCACCAGGTCGCCAGATTGGGCAGGCGAAGGTCCTCGCCGAGCAAGCGCTGGCAAAGTTGTGGAAGGAACGCCAGCAGCGCCCGCGACTCCATGACGCCCGATCCCGGCATATTCATCACCGCGACCCCGCCCTCGCGGATCGCTTCCAACATTCCGGGCGTCCCCAGACTGGAGGCGGTATTGAGTTCCAGAGGATCGAGGAAGTCGGCGTCGACGCGGCGCAGGATCACATCGGCGCGCTTGAGCCCGGCGATGGTGCGCACGTAGACCTTGCCGTCTCTGGCAACCAGATCGTCGCCCTCGACCAGGAGAAAGCCGAGATAGCGCGCCAGATGCGCCTGTTCGAAATAGGTCTCGCTGAAGGGTCCCGGCGTGAGCAGGCAGATTCGAGGTTCGCTGCGGTCCGCCGCCTGCGACAAGCCCCGTCGAAAGGCGTCAAAGAAGGGCGCCAGCCGATGCACGTTCATGCTGTTGTAAAGGGCCGGATAGGCGCGTGAGACTACCAGCCGGTTCTGCAGCGCGTATCCGGCGCCGGAGGGCGCCTGGGTGCGATCATCCAGTACCCACCAGCGTCCATCCGGACCCCGGCCCAGGTCGGCGGCATAGATCTGCAGAAACTTTCCGTTCGGCGGCTTGGCACCACGCATGGCGCGAATGAAATCGGGGCTGCCAGACAGGGCGGCGGCGGGCAGGGCGCCTTCCGAAACCAGCCTGCCCTCGCCGTAGATGTCCTGGAGCACAGCCTCCATCAACGTCGCGCGCTGGGTGACGCCGGCGACGATCTCTTCCCACTCATCCTGCGGCAGGATCAGCGGCATCGGATCAATAGGCCAGGTTTGTTCGTTCTCCTCACCGTAGACACGGTGCGAAGCGCCAGTATCGCGCAGGTGGCGGGTGACCAGACCAAACTCGCCCTCGGCGTGGGCAGCGAATTCCCCCAGAAACGCAATCCAGTGGTCACGCGGCCGACCGGTGGCGTCAAACAGCTCGTCAGGCACGCCTGACAGAGGGCGATAGCCCTTCAACCAGCCTGACAACCGACGCGCCGCCGCCTGTTCGGGACCAGCAGCGGGCGGCGCTGTTGTGGACGTATCAGTGGCCAAGGCTCATCCCCGTATCCAGGTTCACTGGAGACTCATGCGCTCATCAGCCATCATAGGCGCGGCCTTTCGCTTGGGTCACGTGATACAAACCGCAAAATTTGCTGGTCCGCGCTTGGCGGCGCCAGGGAACAGCCGATGACCAAGTCCCATCCGGACCTTTCTGACATTGTCGCCACAATCGGCCGCGACATGGGCGCGCATCTCGGCGGCGGCAAGGTCGCCGACTACATCCCGGCCCTGGCCCGGGTCGACCCCCGACGCTTCGGCATGGCGGTGATCGGCTGCGATGGCCAGACCGCCGAGACCGGCGACGCCTGGATGCCCTTCTCGATCCAGAGCATCTCCAAGGTCTTTACCCTGACGATGGCGCTGGAACGGCTGGGCGATGACCTCTGGAAACGTGTTGGACGCGAACCATCGGGCTCGCGCTTCAACTCCATCGTCCAGCTTGAGCACGAGCAAGGCATTCCGCGGAACCCTTTCATCAACGCCGGGGCCATCGTGGTCACCGACGCCTTGCTGGCCGGTCGCCCTCCCGCCGAAGGTGTCGCGGAGATCCGCGACTTCATGCGTCGCCGCGCGGACACAGAGACTCTAGACGTTGATCCGGAGGTGGTCTCATCGGAGGCCGCCACGGGCTTCCGAAATCAGAGCCTTGCCAGCTTCATGCGGGGCTTTGGCAACCTCCACAGTCCGGTCGACGAGGTGCTGGAGGTCTATTTCAACCAGTGCGCTGTCCGGATCACCTGCCGTCAACTGGCCAGGGCAGGCTTGTTCCTGGCCAACGCCGGGAAGGATCCCATCAACGGCGATGTCGTCACCACGTCCAAGCGCGCCCGTCGGATCGCGGCCGTGATGATGACCTGTGGTCATTATGACGCCTCGGGCGAATTCGCGTTCCACGTCGGCCTGCCAGGCAAGAGCGGTGTCGGCGGCGGCATTCTGGCCATAGTGCCGGGCAAGGCGGCCGTGGCCGTCTGGTCGCCCGGACTTGACGAGGCCGGGACATCCTACGTCGGCGCCATGGCGCTCAAGCGGTTGGCGGCGGCTACCAGATGGTCGGTCTTCTAAACGAACAGCACCTCGCAGCCGGCGACGGCCAACACGGCATCCACCTGGGCCCTGGCTCCAGCGTAGAGCGCGCCATATTCTTCGCGCAGCCACATCAGGCATGTGGCCTGGTAGGTGAAGTGCTGCTGCACCCTGGCCTGGCCATCGATCTCGGTCTTGACCCCCTCGGCGCCCGATTGAACCGCTCTGGCGTTGGCGATCAATAAAGGCGCTTAGACGCGACCGACCTCGCCCAGGAGCGCTTTCAGGGTCGCCGGCAATTCAGTGAGGTCAAACCAGTCGTCTTCCGTCGGCTCCAAGCCGGTGAGGTCTTCTACGATACCGGTCCAGGCGAAGACACGCCGGGCGCGGACGGCGGTGATGGCCATGGGCGTCGGGAAAGTAGCAAGCCGACCTTGGCCTTGGGCAGGCCTTCCAGTTCGCGTGATCCCAGGATCAGTTTGTAGGGGATGCGGCGATAGCGCAGCAGGGCAACCACCGTTGGGGTGTAGGGCGACCCGGGCCCGCCGCTCTATGTGACCAGATTGTCCGAACTGCTCATGTTGTCACTTGCCCCGCGAGACCTTGTCCGGACCCAAGACGCTCGTCGCGGATCACGCAACGAAAGCCGAGATGGGTTGTGGCGCTGTCGATGGATTCCGGGTGGCGGGCCGCCGGTCGGTAGCGCTGACAGTAGTTCTCCGCGCACAGATGAGACCCGCCCTTTATGACCTTTCGGGGGATCGGGATGTCGGGCATCTGCGGATCGTAGCTGCCTTCCAGGCTTCCCCCGCGCGGGTTGGTGGGCATGCAACAGGGGCTTACCGGCGCGGCGGAGGCTTCAGCGTACCAGTCTGAGGTCCACTCCCAGACGTTGCCGATCATGTCGAACAGGCCATAGCCATTGTCAGGAAAGGACCTCACCGGGGAAGTCCGGGCCCAGCCGTCCAGTTCGAGGTTCTCGGCCGGGAAGCGCCCCTGCCAGTAGTTGGCCAGCATCTGTCCGGCGGGCGCCAGTTCGTCGCCCCACGCGAACTCTTTCGCTTCAAGGCCGCCCCTTGCCGCGAACTCCCACTCGGCCTCCGTGGGCAAGTCCTTTCCCGTCCAGCGGGCGTAGGCCTCGGCGTCGGCATAGGCCACATGCACCACGGGATGATGGTCCAGCGCCTTGGGCCCATGCCGTCCGTAAGGCCTGCGCCAGTACGCCCCGAAGTGAAATGCCCACCAGCCGCCGGGATTGTCGAGCGGGACGGCGTCCTTCGGTGGCGTGAATACCAGCGATCCGGGCCGCGCCATGTGCGGCAGCATACCGGGATAGTCCTTCGGGTCGGGCGCGATCTCGGCCAGGGTCTTGTGGCCTGTGGCTCGGACGAAGGCGTCGAACTGGCGGTTGGTGACCGGGGTCTCATCGATCCAGAACGGATCCACCCGGACCTGCCGCTGCGGGCGCTCTTCAGGATAGTAGCGATCCGACCCCATGGCGAACGTCCCGCCAGCCAGGCGGCGCATGCCCTGGGTCGTTTCGCCGACGGGTGCGATCATGGGTTTGGATATCCTCCCGAGCGAATACGCATGCCGTCCGGCCAAGGGTTTGACAACTCCCCATAGCCGCGGGCGGTTCAAGGCCGCTACTGTCGAGGCGAGAAGAGGAACAGGGCACTTATGACCATTCTTGTCACCGGCGGTACAAAAGGCATCGGTCTGGCCATCGCGGAGTATGTCGCCCGACCCGATGAGCAATTGGTGCTGGCCTATCATTCCGACGCGGCAGCGGCGACGGCCGCAACGGCGCGACTGGCCTCCACAGGCGCCCGGGTCAGCACGGTTCAGGTCAATGTCGGCAATGTCGACGACGTCGGGCGGCTTGTGGAGGGGCTCCCCGACGATGGCGGGCCACTGCACATTGTCCACAGTGCGGCAATGATCTACCCGACGTCACTGCTGGACGCCGACATCGACCGGTTTGGCGAGGCGATGCAGGTCAACGGCCTGTCGCTGTTCTACCTGGTCCGCAAAGCCTTGCCGAAACTGTCGCGGGGCAGCAGCATCGTCTTGATCTCCAGCGCCGGGGCGAAGACTGCGTCTGCAAACTATGCCGCACTCGGCGTCGGAAAGGCGATGGCTGAGAGCCTGATGCGTTACTTCGTGGCCGAACTGGCGCCGCGGGGCATCCGTATCAACGCGGTCGCACCGGGTCTGGTCGCCACGACCTCGGTGGCCGGGATGGTGGGCGGCGAAGAGGCCGCCGCGCGGGTCTTCGAACGCGCCGCCCGGTCCAATCCGTCGGGCCGGATGAGCCAGGACTCCGACTACGCCAGCGTGGTTCAGTTCCTGCTCAGCCCGGCCGCGGAGTTCGTCCAGGGTCAGGTGATCCATGCCAACGGCGGGGCCTACGTCGCAGGTTAGAGCGGCGGAGTGTCGACATCTCCACCTAGCGTCGAGTAGAGCCTGCGCGCCTCTTCCGCCGGACCGCGGCGTTCGCCCAGAGCCTCCACAACGACCGCCACTACACGCCCTCCGAGGGCGAACACCAGCCGGTCGCCGACCTTGACCGGTCGCGCGGGCTTGTCGAGGCGGGATTCAAGCCCGCCCCGCGTCAGGCGGATACGGCGCTTATCCACGAACTCGGCCGCCAACGTGCGGGTCTTGAAGAACCGGGCGCGCCAGAGCCAGAGGTCGGCGCGGCAGGCGTCGCCCTCGCTCACGCCTTGGCTATCCGGCGGCGACGTCGCGGACGCTGTACGGGCGCTGGTTCCTTGTGCAGCGCGGCCAGGGCGGCGAAGGGGGAATCGGGCGCCACGATCGGGCGTTTCTCCACAGCGAAGTCACGCTCGGCCCGACGACGCCAGGCGACCGGCTCGCCGGGCTTGCGCACCGCGGCAAAGCCCAGACCCTTGAGGATCTCGCGCACCTGCTCGTCGGTCCAGCCCAGTTCCGCCTGTGCCGGCTGGGAGAGGATCATGGCGCCGCCCTTTCCGACGCCGGCGCGCAGCAGTTCATCCAGCCGCTCCAGTTGCGCCACCGGGGCCACCCAGCCGCGCACGAGGCGCAGGCCGAACGCGGCCAGGGCGCGCGGCGACGGCGTCTGCGCCGGGGCGCGCCCGGGCTGGTCCGTCGCTGGGCGCC
The DNA here is from genome assembly GCA_903909375.1 of uncultured Alphaproteobacteria bacterium. Classification (GTDB taxonomy): domain Bacteria; phylum Pseudomonadota; class Alphaproteobacteria; order Caulobacterales; family Caulobacteraceae; genus Phenylobacterium. Next base: position 9,453 of record CAIVVM010000014.1, on the reverse strand, counting down.
AGCCCGGAACGTCGCGCGCCGCCAGCGCCTGGGTCAGGACCCGCGCCTCCGGGCGCAGCAGGCCCGGCATGAACACCGAGAACGCGCCCAGCCGAACGCCGAGACCCCTCAGGGTGCGACGTTCCACCTGGCTGAGGGCGCGGGCCTCGTTGCGCACGGTCGCCCGGTCAAGCACGCCGCCAGCCTCGATCAGCCGGAAGGCCAGGCCCCGCGCCAGCCCCTTGATCCGGCCGTCCGCCACCGCGGTTTCGAGTTTCTTCAGATCCGCCAGCCGTCGTCCGGCCTCGGCGACCAGGAAGGCTTCAAGCCTCTGGCCGGCTCTCTGCCGCGCAGGCTCCGGGCCAAGCTCACCCAACAACCGAACCTGAGGCCGGAAGGGTTCGCCGCCTGTCAGCACGCCCGCGACGGCGCCATGCCAAAGCACCGCGCCATCCGGCGTCAGTGCGAAGGCCTCGTCATTGTCGCCGGCCATCCGGCCGAGGCGTTTGGCGATTTCGGGACCTACCGCATGGAGAGCGGCCGCTCTCAGCGCCTTGTCCTCGAGCAGCGAGGCCCCCTTGGCGGCCTCGAAACTGACGCCCGCCAGCTTGCCTACGAAGTGACCCTCGACCGTCACCGTGCCGTCGTCGGCGACGCCCGCCAGCATCTCCTCGCGCACCCTCAGGCCGCGCATCAGGGCGCTGGTGCGGCGGTCCACGAAGCGAGCCATCAGTTGCTGGTGAAGAGTGTCGGAGAGACGGTCCTCCAACGCCCGCAACTGACCCTGCCATTTGGGAACGTCGCCCAGCCAATCCGGCCGGTTGGCGACATAGGCCAAGGTTCGCACATTGGCCAGTCGGGTGGCCAGGGTGTCGATCTCGCCGTCGGCGCGGTCGAGGTGGGCGTACTGGCGGGCGATCCAGTCGTCACTGATCCTCCGGCGCCCGCTGGTCAACTGCAGGAAGAAGCCCTTGGCCATGCTGATGTGTTCGTCCGGCGCCAGCTTGCGGAAGTCGGGCGTCTGGCAGACCTCCCAAAGGCGGGCGAGCGCCACCTTGTCGCGCGCCCGGTGCGCGACCTCCTCGTCGGCGGCCAGGGCCTTCAGCGTCTTCTCGTCCAGCGCCTCCGCGGCAAGACTGAGCCCCTGCCGCTCGGGCGGTCTGGCCAGTGACCCCAGCAAGGCGGGCAGGGCGCTGAAGTCCAGCCGGGAGTTCCGCCATTCCGCACTCACTACCGGCGCGAAGGCATGGTTCTCGACGGCCTCCACCAGATCCGGATCCATGTCGTCGCACTCGCCGGTGACGCCGAAGGTGCCGTTCGTCATGTAGCGACCGGCGCGCCCGGCGATCTGGCCGATCTCCTGGGCGTGGAGGAAGCGGCTGCGCTTGCCGTCGAACTTGTGCAGGCCGGCGAAGGCCACATGATCGACGTCCATATTCAGGCCCATGCCGATGGCGTCTGTGGCCACCAGAAAGTCGACCTCGCCCGACTGGTAGAGCGCCACCTGGGCGTTGCGGGTTCGTGGGCTTAGACTGCCCATCACCACGGCGGCGCCGCCGCGCTGGCGGCGGATCAGCTCGGCGATCGCATAGACCTGATCGGCGCTGAACGCGACCACGGCGGTCCGACGCGGCAGACGGGTGAGCTTCTTAGGACCGGCATAGGTGAGTGCGCTAAACCGCTCTCGCGTCACGATCTCGGCATGGGGCAACAGGCGGCGGACGAGGGGCGCCATGGTTCCGGCGCCCAGCAGCATGGTCTCGGCGGTTCCCCGCGCATGCAGCAGGCGCTGGGTGAAGACGTGCCCGCGCTCGGGGTCGGCGCAGAGCTGGATCTCGTCGACCGCCAGGAATTCGACCTCCCGGGATAGCGGCATGGCCTCGACGGTGCAGACGAAGTAGACGGCGCGCGGCGGGACAATCTTTTCCTCACCGGTGATCAACGCCACCGAGCGCGCGCCCCGGGCGCGGACGATACGATCGTAGATCTCCCGCGCCAGCAGCCTGAGCGGCAGGCCGATCATGCCCGACGCGTGCCCGAGCATGCGTTCGACCGCCAGATGCGTCTTGCCGGTGTTGGTCGGACCCAGCACCGCCACCAGTCGGGACGGCGCCGCACCCGTAGGGCGATGGCTCATGACCTAAAGGTGGGATGACGAGGAGAGTCGGGCAAGCGGCGGATTGGCACGCAGTTGAAGCAAACTGAGTGAAACCTTGAATTGTCTTCAGCTAAGTCAGCAACTTTGGGTCGGCTATCGACACCTCTTCGCGTGGCAAACTTTGAACGAACAGATTTTGTTGGCGAGATTAGGAGGATGTTTCCTGTTTCAGCCGATCATAGCGGAAAGTTGGTCGGTCCACCCATGGGGCGCGGAGCCGATCTGCAGGGTCAAACGAATATGACGGAAGCAAACCCGTGAAAGATCGCACCGTTAGAAGCCTGGTGGCGCTTGAGGAATCGGCTTCCACCGCGCGCGTCCTGAATTTGTCTGCTACGCTACGTCGCTCAAAGGATGACCCGGCGCTGAAGGCGCGGCCATTTTTCGAGAGCCGCATTCTCAACGCTAGCATCATCGTCAAGCATCGGATTCGGCCCACCGAACTTGAAATGTTCTCGAAGCCACGGGCGACAGCGACGAAGATCATGACTCCGATCGACGGATCTGACCTCAAGCTTGGCGCGCGCTTCCTGATGGTGGGGCAACGCGACTTTGACGAAACCGCCGTGGAAATGTTCGGAGAAGGCCTGCGATCCGGTCGGCGTGATCGTCTGGTGCTTGAACTCATCGACGAACTCCCCTCGCTCGACCCGTTTCTCCTGAGAGAGAATCTGAAACGAAATGGCTTCGAGCCGGCACGCGGCTATTTCGCCATCTCGGATGCTGACGTTGAACGAATGTTCGCGTACGTACGGACGCAGGTGACAGCGCTGGTAAGTCTGTCTTCAGGACAAGCAGGCGATGCGTCGCAAGCGGCGGCCAAGCTTGTAGAAAAACTCCTGTCAAACTCTCCGGATGAGGGTTTCGGCCCGCTCAAGGAGGTCCTGCGTCTCAACGACAAGGACTACGCCGACGGCGTTTTCGGGTGGCGCGGATTCCTCTACTATAAATGGGTTCTGGATGAGCTGACACCACAACTCGGTCAGGTGCTCCAGGAGGTGGCGACAATCCGTCCGCTCGGCCCGAAATCCGCGGACTTCAACAACTATCTGCCCAGGGCCCGGACACGACTGGAAGCCGCGATCTCCCAGGCGGTGGATGGCGTCAACGGGATGCTTTCGGTGTACGACAAGGCCTTCGCGTCACTTACGCAGGACGGCCAGCCCACAGCCTTCCGCGATTTCCTGCTCGCCGCGCCCGAGATGTTCATGTCGCTGGGCGAGCAGTCCGGCGCGGTCCAGCATATTCTGAGCTTCTGGCGCTACAGGTTCCCCCTGGGGCGTCGGGTGTCGGTCAGTCCCGACGAACTGATGGAGATCTTCCTCGACTTTGAAGATGGCCTGCTTTGCGTGAACCAGGACAAAGCATCAAACAAGGCTGCCTGAGTTGGTCGATCATGCGGCTGGCGGGATTCCCGACAAAGGCGGCAACTGGCTACCGGAACCGTGGCGCAGTCGCCGTTCAAAGGAAGTCCGCCCATGACCTGCCCCATCCCGAACGTCTCCACGGACCACACCGGCCGCGTCGCGCTGTTTACCGGCGCCTCATCGGACCTCGGCGTGCGGTTCTCCCGGACCCAGGCGCGTTGCGGCGCCGGGGTGGCGCCTACCGCGCGGCGGCTGGACCGATTGTCGTGCCGCGTGAACGCCCGGTTTGCCCTGCTCGATCCCGGAGCTGTGACTGAGGGCCAGATTGATGGTCCTTTGGGGAGCTTTGATGCCAGCGGCGCTGGACAGTCAACTTCCGATCACGATACTTATCGGGATAGTGAGCAAGATTTCCGGAACACGGAACCCAATTGAACCCGATATATGGTAAGACAAGAGGGCCCCTGAATTGAAGCGGATGCGCGAAGGAGATCGGCTTAACCTGGAGGGCATCCGATTTCTCCTGGTGGACGACAACGCGCATGCTCTCAAAATCATGGAGCAGGTGGTTTCTGGATTTGGCGTCCGCAACATCGTCAAGGCAGATAGTGCAGGCGCCGCGAAGGAGGCCATCAATCGCGGTGGAATTGACGTCGTGCTGACAGACGCCCAGATGCCGGGCGAAACGGGCTATGAACTGACGGAGTGGATCCGGCTCGAGGCGCCAGAATCGGAGCGCTATTTGCCCGTCGTGATCATTACCGGACACACCCCCGAATCCGACGTGACCAAGGGCCGCGATCTCGGCGCCAATTTCACCATAGCCAAGCCGCTGGTCCCCAGAGTGCTGCTGCAACGGCTGTTCTGGCTCAGCCATGAGGACCGCCAGTTCATTCAGTCTGACGCCTACACCGGACCGGACAGACGCTTCAAACGACTGGGGGCCCCCTACGGAATCGACGGTCGCCGCAGTGGCGACCTCAAGGCCGCAGTCAGGGAAGCCAGTGAACCCAATCCCGATCAGGATCAGATCAATCCAGCGATGAAACCGGAAAAGGTGGTTCTGTGAGCGGCGTCAAGATTGTCCGGGTTCCCAACAAGCTGACCCAGCTTGTAAAGCGAGGTGGCGGGATTGCGGTCGGCGAAGCTGTCAAACGCGCCGACGCGGCATTGGAAAGCCTCGAGGACGCCAGTCTGGCCATCATCGATGAGGAACTGGCGGCAATCGATCTGTTGTACGGCGCCGGCAACCCCGATCGCGCGTCGCTTTCCCTGGATCAACTCTATGAACATGCGTCCCGCATCATCGACGCCGGCGGCGGCCTGCCGGGCTCCGGCGTTGAAGAAGCTGCGCGGGCGATTTGCGAGCTGGTTGCGCGAAGCCGGGCCAGCAACATCCGCGACTGCGATGCTGTTGACGTCCATGTCGCGACTCTCAAGGTCCTGAGAGCCCAGGGTCAGAAGCTATCGGCCGCCCAACGCAAGACGGTGCTTCAGGGACTGAGCGATGTCACGGACAAGCGGGCCCGAGAGGCCTGAGGTTGCCCAGCGCGGGTTGCCCAATGGTTTGATCCGGGCGGCGGGGTTTGTCATGTCGCCAACGCCAGTGACGCAACGGCGCCGCCTGCGAACGAGCTCTTTCTTCCTGGCCGTCGGGTTGTATGAACGACCCTATGGAAGCGTCATCAGCGCGCTGAAAACCAAGGACCCAGGCCATGACCTACCCCATCCCGAATGTCTCGACGGACCTGACGGGTCATACGGCCCTCGTGACAGGGGCATCCTCCGGTCTCGGCGTTCGCTTTGCGAAAACCCTGGCGCGTTGCGGCGCCAGGGTGGCGCTCACCGCGCGGCGGCTGGACCGGCTGGAATCCCTGGCGGCCGAGATCCGGGCTGAAGGCGGCGAGGCCCTCGCTCTGGAGCTCGACGTCACCGACGCCGACCAGCTCCTGGCCGTCGTGGGCCAGGCCGAGGCGGCGCTGGGGACCGTTGATATCCTCGTGAACAACGCCGGCATACCGGACGCCCAGCGCGCGGTGAAAATGTCGGTGGACCTGATTGACCGAGTGATCGGCGTGAACCTTCGCGCGCCCTATATTCTGTCCTGCGAGGTGGCCCGACGACTGATGGCCGCCAAACAGCCTGGCCGGATCGTCAACATCGCCTCTGTGGCGGCCTTTGAGTACAGCGGCAATGGCGCGGCGCTCTATTCCATCACCAAGTCGGCGGTCGTGCGCATGACCGAAGCCCTGGCCGTGGAATGGGCCAGCGCCAACATCAACGTCAACGCGATCGCGCCGGGCGCTTTTTCCTCGGAGATGATGGATGGGATGCTTTCACGGGTGGGCGATATCTCGCAGCGCTTCCCGCGCAAGCGCATCGGCGACCCGGCACAACTGGACTCGACCCTGTTGTTCCTGGTGTCGCCCGCCTCGGAGGTAGTCACCGGCGCCTGTATCCGCGTCGATGACGGCCAGAGCGGACGATAGGCGACGCACGGTCGGGTGCGTGGCGGTGCGGGCCGACGATCGACAAACTGTCTCAAGACATTCCGCGCTTGCCGGGATGACATCGGCTGTTGGTCGACGTGATCCATTAAGCCGTCTGGGTCTGCGACGAACCCACGCTCAGCTTTCGAGACGTCGCGGAACTGCCGGCCCTGCAAGGCGCCGAAGTCACATGGAAGACTATCGGCACACGCCAGCTCGGGCCCCTCACTTCCGCGAACCCGCGGCGGCAGCGCCCGTTCCGGCTCAGACCGCCTGACGGGCTGTTCCTGTAATTTGACGAAATACCAAAAATGATATTACGTCAAATAATGATGCTCACATCCACAAGATTGCGCGGTTCCAAAAGGGCCAGAACGCGGGACCAGTTGCTTGGCGCGGCCCAGGCGCTCTTGATGACGCATACAGCGGCAGCGCTCGGCATCGGCCGGATCACAGATCATGCCGGCGTGGTGCATGCGACGTTCTACAATTACTATCCGGACGTCGCCGCCCTGGTTGTCGACCTGGGTGAGCTTCTGGGCGCGAGCCATGCGGCGAGCATTGCAGGGTTGAACCTGGATCTGGCCGACCCGGCTCAGCGCTTTGCGCGCATCACGCGCCAGACCCTGTTTATGGTGGCAACCGAACCAGGTTTGGGCCGCCTCATCTTTGATGTTGGCCTGCCCGCCGACAGTCTTGTCTCGGAACTGCGGCTTCGGCTGAAGCTTGATATTGCCGAAGGCCAACGGCTTGGCCTCTTCCACAGTTCCGACCTCGACCTGACAACGAGCATGATGGCGGGCGCCATCAGCGGCCTCGCGCTTGATCTGCATCGGGGCGCCTTGCCACTCACCGCCATCGAACCCGCTACGATCCGGTTGTTGCAGCTGTTGGGGCTTGATCCGACCGCCGCCGAGGCCCTGGGCCATGAACCGGTTGCGCTGGCGTCGGCCCCTTCGCTGCCGATGCGCTGGCTGGCGCTGCCGCCGATCCAGCCCCCGGCCGGAGAAGCGTCGTGAAGCCGCGCGCCGGTTCAGGCCGGACCATTGCCAGGGACGCCGTCGACTTTGATGCGGCGCTGCTTGGAACCAGCTTCAACGCGCAGGATCCGGGCCGCCGCCCGGCATTGATCGTTCAGGCCAATACCGATGCTGATGTTGTCGCTGCGGTTCGGCAGGCGCGGGACCTGGGCCTGACCATCGGTATCTGCTCGGGTGGGCACAGCTGGGCGCAGAACCATATTCGTGACGACGGCATGCTGATTGACCTGTCGCGCCTCGACAGCATTTCGATCGACGCGGCCAGTCGCACGGCAACGATCGGCCCCGGCTGTCTGGCCGGGGATTTCGATGCCGCCCTCGTCAAGCACAAGCTCTTCTTCCCGGTGGCCCACGCCTACACGGTTGGCATGGGTGGGTTCCTGCTGCAGGGCGGCTTTGGCTGGAACAGCCGCGCATCGGGGCTCGCGTGTCAGAGCGTCATCGGCATCGATGTCGTTCTCGCCGACGGCTCTCTGGTCCATGCCAGTGAAACGGAAAACCCTGAACTGCTCTGGGCGGCGCGCGGGGCTGGACCCGGCTTCTTCGGCGTCGTCCTGCGATTTCATCTGCGGCTTCACCCACGGCCGAAATTCGTCGGCATGAAGGTCCAGGTATTCCGTATCCGCCACCTCGAAGCTGTTATGGCGTGGGCGGATCAGGTCGGACCTTCGGTGGCCCCTTTTGTGGAGTTCCAGCTCGTCTTCGATCGTCGGGCAATGGGGATATTCTCGCATGGCATCCAGGTTCTGACGCCGGTCCTGGCCGGAAGCTGGAGCGAGGCGCGCGCGGCGGTGGAGTTCATCGACAGGAGCCCGATCCGGCGCCTTGCCAGCTTTACCCTGCCGCTGCTGCCGGTCTCGCTGGGCATGATGATGAAGGGCGGCGAGAAAACCCTGTTCCTGCCCAACACCCGCTGGACAGCAGACAGCATGTGGATGAACACGCCGATCGAGCCTCTACTGCCGGCCTTGCGGCGTATCGCCGATAGCCAGCCGGCTGCCCCCAGTCATGCGCTCTGGCTCAACTGGAATGGACCAGCGACGCGGCCTGACATGGCCTTCTCGCTCGAGGCGCGGACCTATCTAGCACTCTATGGCGGGCTGCGCGGCGGCGTGGCGCGCCCGGAAGATGAAAGCTGGGCGACCGATCACATGCGCGCCCTGCAGGCTCACAGCGTCGGCATCCAGCTGGCCGATGAAAATCTTGGGCGCCGGCCCGCGCCGTTCATGGCGCCCGCCAATCTCGCGCGTCTCGACACGCTGCGCGCGCAATTTGACCCGGACGGGCTGTTCAACCCCTATATGGCGCGCCTCACATGAAGAGCAGCAAACCGATCGACGGGCGTTATCTCGGTTATCGCGCCGCCGACACGACCGAGCCGTTTGCGCGTTTCTTCAATCCGGAGATGGGTCCGCTGGCCCCGCATGTCCGCGCGGCGCTCGATCGGGGCGGCGTACCGGATCCGCTGTTGCCAGGTTTCGAGAATGCGGCGGAAAATCTCTTTGGCGGCACGGCAGTGCTCGAGGATGGCTTCGTCCTGATGCCGGACGGCGGGATGCGGGTCAGCGTGCTCACCGCCATGCCAGGCGTAACCCCGGCCATGATCGACTGGTGGTTTGGATGGCATGGCGACATGCCCGCCAAGTACAAGCTCTGGCATCCGCGGGCACACGTCCACGTCGGGTGGCGTGAAACGCCACCGGGCGGCGCAAGCGGTCGCGCGCTCTATACCGGGCAGACCTCGATCGTCGACGAGTATATCGGCAGTACGCTGGTGCGGGGCGCGATCCGCTTCCTGTCGCCGCGGTCGCTGGGGTTCACCGATCGCAGTCTTGATGACGACACCCAGGCCACCATTGTCTGCGCCCGCATCGGGCTTGGCGATGCGCCGGTCGATATCGGCTATCTCGCCCATCATGTCCGCGCCGTGCCAGGAGGCAGCGAAATGCGCTCGCGCTTCTGGATGGGCGGCCAGCACATCGGTGGCCGCAACCTCATCGGCGGCGTTGCGGCAGCGGTCGCTGGACGCGCAATGCGGCTGACCGAGGGCGATGCCCGTTCGCTGATGGTGCATTGCGCAGAGGAAATGCCGCATCTGGCGGGCTTTCTGCCCGCGTTGCATGCCGAGTTTGCCGGCAAGAGCGGCCCCGGGATCTCTCTTTCCGCCCGGTAGGCCAGAAGATGCGCATCCTGTTCCTCCAGGCCATCGGGCTCATGCTTGTCATGGGGGGATTCTGTTGAAAAACTCCGCCTTGCCTAGGTGCTAGAACACTGATTCTATTCAGGTATGCAGACCTGGAGCGTGTCGCATGATGGGTGACCGGCAAGTCGATCAAGGTGCACTGTTCTACAAGTTCTCGCTGGATCGGCATGTGCCGGCCGATCACATGCTCCGGGCGATCGACCGGTTCGTGGACCTG
>CAIVVM010000013.1 GCA_903909375.1 uncultured Alphaproteobacteria bacterium | reverse complement strand
TGGCCCTCATAGACCGTGTTGGCCCGGAACATCGGGAAGACGTAGTCGCGGACGAATTCCTCTCGGACATCCTCCACGAAGGCATACTCCGGCTTCACGCCCAGCAGGATCGCCTTCTCACGCGCGGGCTCGACCTCCTCGCCCTGCCCCAGATCGGCGGTGAAGGTTGCAACCTCTGCGCCCAGCTCGGTCTGCAGCCACTTGACGATGGTGGAGCTGTCGAGCCCGCCGGAATAGGCGAGGACGACCTTCTTGACGGGCGGATGGGCCATGGTGGTGGAGCGCCTTGCGATAGAGAGAAAGTCGCGGGCGTTTAAGGTTGAATGCCGCTCAGGTTCAAGCAGTTATCGAGGCCGTGGGGAGGACCTGACACATGACGGAGGGTGGCGTGCCGTTTCGGTCGAGCGAAGCCGCAGAGATCGATGAGTGGTCAAGGTTGGTCTACGAGGCATTTTCAGACTGGCCGATCGCGAAGGAAGGCCGTTGGACACGGTGGCCGCCGGGCTACCTTTTGCTGGAAGTGGACCGCTATCGGGGCGATCCAATCGGCCAGATCGTCGCCTACACGCGGGGCGAGGGGCTTACGGTCGGGTTCGGCCAATGGCTCACACACCTTCCGCTCATTGCGTTGGTGGATGGCAAACCACCGCCTCTGGCAGAGCAGGTTCGCAGTGCCGTGGTGGAAGCTCAGCGACCTGTCGAAGGCTTGCTCGCGGAAAGGCTGGTCGTCGTCGCCTATTTCAACAACAACGGCAAATGGGGCGGCTCCGCCCTTCTGACCGCCGCAGAGCTTGAGTCCGAGGTATCAAGTCGAGCCGCGTTCATCTCGGGTGTCACCGGCAAACAGCTGTCGCGGATGGAAATCCGCACGCCCTTGCGGCCCCGCGGTACTAGTGTCTTGCTGGGTCCTAGATCAGGCCGCCTGCCGCGGAAAGCTTCACCTTAACCTGCGTGCCCATTTCGACCACGCGACCCGGCGAGATCTTTTGGAGGTCGGTCGAGTTGGCGAAGGGTTTGACGTGCTCGGCCCCCTTCTCCTCCCCCGTCGGGGGAGGGGGACCGCGCGGAGCGGGGTGGAGGGGGCCGCCGTCGCACAGCGATCAGGTGTTTGCCTCAATCATTCGAAGCGCGGTGTCCAGATCCTCAAACACCAGGCTCGCCGAGATGCGCAGGGTCTGAATGCCACGTAGCGCCAGCCAGGTGTCGCGTTCCGCATCGCGCGCCTCAGCATGGCCAAGCCAGTGCGTCTGCCCATCAACTTCGACGCAGAGTTTGGCGGCGTCGCAATAGAAGTCGAGCACATAGGGGCCGATCGGGTGTTGACGGCGAAACCGCAGCCCCTGGGTTTTCCTACGCAGCGCGACCCACAGGCGGGCCTCCGGCGGCGTCATCCGGCGGCGAAGCGACCGCGCGCGACGGCTTGTCGGCCTCGGGGCGTACATAGGGTCAGAATGTCAGGCGTGCTGCTCCCGGCAAGCCCCCTCCACCCCGCTTCGCGCGGCCCCCCTCCCCCGACGGGGGAGGAGAAAGGGGGCTGCCACGGCCAATAAGGGTGGGAATGTCAGACCGTCACCTGAGTGCCCATCTCGACCACGCGGCCTGGGGGGATTTTGTAGAAATCCGTCGGGTTGGCGGCGTTGCGCATCAGGAAGATGAACAACTTGTCCTGCCACAGCGGCATGCCCGACTGGGCCGAGGGAACCACAGAGCGTCGGCCCAGGAAGAAGCTGGTGGCCATGATGTCGAACTTCAGGCCCTGTTTGCGGCAAAGGCCCAGCGCCTTGGGCACATTCGGGCTTTCCATGAACCCGTAGCCGATCACCACCTTCTTGAAGTCGTCATTGACCGGCAGGATCGTGATCCGGTCGTCATCGCGCACCCGGGGCGTCTCGGCCGTCATCAGCGTGAGGATGATGTTCTTCTCGTGCAACACCTTGTTATGCTTGAGGTTATGCATGAGGGCCACCGGGGCCACGTCGGGATCCGAGGTCAGGAAGATCGCCGTGCCGGGCGCACGATGCGGAGCCCGGGCCTTCAGGATATCAACCAGCTCCAGCAGCGGCAGGCTGTCGCGGCGGCTCTTGTCGGCCAGGATCGCAGCGCCGCGGTTCCAGGTCCACATCACCACCATCAGGGCCGCGCCCAGCACCAGCGGCAGCCAGGCGCCCTGGGGAATCTTCAGCAGGTTGGAAGAGATGAAGACGATATCGATGGCGCCGAAGAAGGTACATGCCGCGATCGCCTGCCAGAGCGGGCGCTTCCACATGTACCGGATGATGTAGAAGAACAGCAGGGTGTCGACGAACATCGATCCGGTCACCGCGATCCCGTAGGCCGCCGCCAGATTCGACGAGTTCTGGAAGGTCACCAGCAGGGCCAGCACGCCGACCATCAGGAAGGTGTTGACCTGGGGCACGTAGATCTGGCCGGCCTGGGTCTCGCTCGTGCGCCGGATGTCGATCCGGGGGAACAGGCCCAGTTGCACGGCCTGCTGGGTCATGGAGAAGGCGCCGGTTATGACCGCCTGACTGGCGATGACGGTAGCCACCGTCGCAAGGATCATGATCGGCCAGTAGGCAACCTGCGGGATCATGTCGAAGAACGGGTCGGCGCGGGTTTCCGGATTGGCCAGCACCATGGCGCCCTGGCCCATGTAGTTCAGAAGCAGGGCGGGCAGCACGAGCGTCACCCAGGCCGCGCGGATCGGCCCCTTCCCGAAATGGCCCATGTCGGCATAGAGCGCCTCGGCCCCGGTCACCGCCAGGAACACGCTGCCCAGGATGATGAAACCAAGGAAGCCATTATCCAGGAGGAACAGCACGCCGTAGGCCGGTGAAAGCGCCCGCAGGATCGAGACATCGTCAAAGATGTGGTAAATTCCGAGTCCGGCAAGGACGATGAACCACAACGCCGTGATCGGTCCAAAGTAGCGCGCCATGCTGGCCGTGCCGCGGGACTGAACGAGAAACAGGCATATCAGGATCCCGGCCGAAATCGGCGCGGCGAGAGAGGCGAAGCCCGGTCCGACACCCGGCGCCTTGCCGATGCCCTCGACCGCTGACAGCACGGACACTGCCGGGGTAAGGATGCCGTCGCCATAGAACAGCGCCGCGCCGGCCATCCCGAGGACGAAGATCACCGCGGAGCGGCCGCCTGGGCTAACCCGTTGCGCTAGGGCCATGAGGGCCAGCGTGCCGCCCTCGCCCTTGTTGTCGGCGCGCATGAGGAACAAGACGTACTTCAGGGTCACGACGAGAATCAGCGCCCAGGTGATCAGTGAGATCACCCCGAGCACGGCCATCTCGCCACCACCACCACCCTTGCTGTGGGCCAGGGCCTCACGCATGGCATAGAGCGGGCTGGTCCCGATATC
>CAIVVM010000012.1 GCA_903909375.1 uncultured Alphaproteobacteria bacterium | reverse complement strand
GCGCTCGGCCGAGGTCAGGATCAGGGCGCCGCCGCCGTCAGTGACCAGGCAGCACATGAGCAGGCGGAACGGCCAGGCGATCATCGGCGAGTTCAGCACGTCGTCGACCGTGATCGGGTCCTTGAACGAGGCCCGCGGGTTCTTCGCCGCCCACTCGCGCTGGATCACCGAGACCCATGCCAGGTCCTCTTCCGTGAGGCCGTAGGTCTTCAGGTAACGCAGCACCGGCACCGTAAACATGGTGGGCGGGCTAGTGACGCCATAGGGCATCTCGAACTGGCCCATCAGGCTGGACGGTGCGCGAGCGAAACCGCCGGCGCCCACCCGCGATTTTCCCGATTCCCCGTGGGTGATCAGAACAGTCGTGCAGAGCCCGGCGTTGATCGCCGCCGCGGCGTGGCGCACGTGCAGCATGAAGGAACAACCGCCCACGCTGGTGCCGTCGGCGTAGGTCGGGGTGATGCCCAGGTAGTGGGCGAGCTCGGTCGGGCTGATGCCGGCGCAGGCCACGCCGTCGATGTCCGACGGCTTCAGGCCGCAGTCGGCCATGGCGTTGAGGGCGGCGTCAGCGTGCAGGCCAATCACCGATACATCGGGGATACGACCCATCTGGGTGGTCTCGGCGGCGCCGACGACGGCTACTGATTTCTGTTTCATGCGATCAGGCTCCGGCCGGCTTGAAGAACGGCAGGGCGATGGTGTCGCTCATCTTCTCGAAGGTGACTTCCAGCGGCATGTCCAGTTGCAGGGCTTCGGGGGTCTGCGGGCAGCCCACGATATTGGTCATCATCTGCGGGCCTTCTTCCAGCTTCACGACCGCAATGGCGTAGGGCTCGGTCCCCATGTCGGGGCGCGGACGGTGATTGATCACGTAGGACCAAAGCACGGCCTTGCCCGAGGCCTTGAACACCTCGACGTCGCGCGAGCCGGTTCCGGGACAGAAGGGACGCGGCGGGAAATAGACCTCGCCCGTTTGGCGGTCTCTTTGCAGGAGCAGTTCGCCCTTGAGGGCGCCTTCCCAGAAATGCCGCGTTTCCGGCGTGGGTTCAGGCAATATGCGTGGCGGCATCGGCAGCTCCATCCCTTCGAACAATCGGTTTGTTTGGCTCTTGTATCGGCTCGGCGCGCAACAAAGCCGAGACCGAAGCGCTTGTCGACAGCTGCTAGTCCCAAAGCGACGAAAACAGCGCACTGCGGCGCGTCTCGTGGGCCAGTTCCGCAGCGGCCAGGGCCGCGGGATCCGAGCGCAGCGCCGCGAGATCGGCGTCCGACAGGCTGTCCTCGGCCAGGACGCCGACGCTCATCCGAAAGATGTTGGCGAACATCTCAGCGTTGATCTTGTTGACCAGCGGGGCGCCCTTCGCGGCCGGGTTGGACTGGAGTTCGATCAGCCAGGGGTGGCCATCGGCGTCCAGCAGGATGTCGAAGCCGATCAGTTTGGGGCCAAATGATCGCGTCGAACCCAGGGCCGCCTGCCGCGCGAAGAAGCCTTCGCGCTCCAGCTGGCGCAGGAACCAGGCCACCAGACTGCGGATCTCGCCGAAAACGACGTCGGGATCGTAGCCCTCGGCGGCCATCCGGCGCAGCAGGGCGGAGAGACTCCGGATGGCGCCCTCGTCGTCGCGGGTTTCATCTTGGCTGATCATCAGGCCGGGATGATCCAGATGCAGCGCCGTGTTCGTGACGTGCATCGCCACGTCGGCCAGCCGGTCCGGCGATAGGTCGTAGGGCTCCGGCGCGATCCGCACGATACCTTCGCGGTAGATGTACGCCCTGAGCGGCGCCGCCTGGGTGATCAGGGCATAGATGCGCAGGTGGCCCTTGCAGCCGTCGATCAGCCAGGGGTTGGAGATATAGCGCTGGACCACCACGTCGCTCAGCCCGGCCAGTGCTGTTACGTCGCCAGTGACATGGATGCCCTGACCGCCGGAGCCCCGCGCAGGCTTGACGATGTAGAGTGTGTCCGGCTCGCTGGCGGCATACCGCATCAGCGCGTCCCGCTCGGCCGGCAGGTTGAACGTCTCCGGTACGCGCGCCACGCCTGGCTCCGCTGCCAGGCCCCGGCGCAGCACGGCCCCAAGCGTCGCCTTGTCCACCAGACCCAGCCATTCGTGGAACGGACTCGACTGGTCGCGGTCCACCAGGAAGGACGACACCAGCACCGGGTTCTGGCGGTATCTCAGATTCAGCATGTGGGCGAAGCGGTCGGCCGCCAGCGGCTGGCCCTGATCGCGCAACAGGTTCATCACCCCGCGCAGGATGCCCAGGACCTCCAGGCCGGCCGGGTCGCTGGCGGCCAGGATTGCGCCATAGGCCTGAGCGGCCTCCTCCAGACGGCCAAGACGGTGGAGCAACACCGCCACCATATAGGCAGACAGCGGCGAACGGGTGACCGCGTGGGCCCGGCGATAGGCCGTCACTGCTCGCCCATAGGTCCCGCACGACGTCAGGTTGAACGCGAGCTGTTGCAGGCCTTCGTGATGGGTGGGGTCCAGGGCAAGCAGGGCTTCGGTGGCCGCTGTCCCCGATACGAAGTCCAGACGCCGGTGATGGGCCAGCATCAACATCGCCCAGGCCGGAGCACATGTGGGCTTGGCCGCCACCAGCGCCTCCAGTTCGGCCACCGCCCGTTCACGATCGTGCTCGATCATCGCCCGATAGGTGGCGGCGAAGGCCGGGTCGTCGGGGCCGGGCGGATCGGACATGGAGGACGGAAACCTTCGTCGCCAACAGCTGGGACGGCCTGAATACCGGGGGCTCGACTTCCTGTCTCTACGGGCGGAGGATTGCGACCAACAAAAGGGAGGATCGCCGCATGGACCGCGTTGAAGTGGTCGAATACACAGACGCCGTCTGCTCCACCGCCTGGGGCGCCGAGCCGCAGCTGCGCCGCCTGCAATGGCGGTTTGGCCAGCACCTCGACTGGCGCAAGGTGCAGGGCGGCCTGATCGGCGACTCATCGAAGGGTAAGGCTGGCTGGGACCGCGTGCGCGCCGCCGAGCCCATGCGCGACTACTGGAAGCGGGTCTGGCGCCTGACCGGCATGCCCTATCCCAACCCCATGCATCTGATGCTGCAATCCACCGACCCGCTGGGCCAGGCGGTCAAGGCCGCCGAGCGTCAGGGCCAGGCTGTGGGCGAGGCGGTGCTGCGACGCTTCCGCGAACAGATATTCGTCTTCGGCATCGGCCCTCAGACCACGGAAGAGTTCGCCGCGGCCTGCGCGGGCGTGCCGGGCCTCGATGTCGCCCGCTGGCTGGCCGACTATGACCTGCCCGAGGTCGCCGCCGCCTACCGCGCCGACTGGCAGGAGACCCGTGAGCCCAATGACTGGGTGCGCAACCTGAAGCACGACAGCCCGATGAACGGGGAGCTGAAACACTCCGAAGGCCATGACCGCTACGCCCTGCCGACGCTGATCTTCAGGGGCTCAGGCGGCGAACATACCGTGGCCGGCTGGGTGCGCTACGAGGAGTACGAAGCCGGCCTGGAGGCCGCTGAACCCGGCGTCACCGCCCATCCGCGAAAGGACCCCACCCCGCAGGAAGCGTTCGCCGAGTGGGGCGTGCTGACCGGACAGGAACTCGAGTTTCTGTGCGGTGAGGGTGCGCTCGCCCCCGCTGGCGTGGTGGCCCACGACTGGGGCGAGGGATTTGTCTATTTCTCCGCCGCCGAGGCGCGGGCTCGGGGGCTGGTGGAGCCGGTAGGCGTTTAGATGGCGCAAACGTGCGGCCCAATCTCTCGTCATAGGCGTTGAAGCGGAGATGCTCGCTTCGGCGGACTGCACCAGACATATCTTGGTCAGGGTCGATGTCCCGTGCGCATCAGTACCTGACGCGCGAACAGGGCTAAGACCACTGCAGCGGTGAGCGTGGCCCGCCGCCGGATCCCGCGCAAGAAAACGCCGGCTGGTCCGTGGGGAACCAGCCGGCGCGCAGCGGCGCGTAGTGGGCCGCGCCGCCTACCGCCGCGTTATTTCGCAGGCGGGAGGAGAACCTTATCGATTACGTGGATGACGCCGTTGGAGGCGGCGACGTCAGCGGAGACGACCTTGGCGCCATTGACGGTGACGCCGTTGCGGCCGTCGATGGCCAGCGCGCCGCCCTGAACTGTGGTGACGGTCAGCTGCTTGCCGGCCAGGGCGGGCGACAGCGTGCGGCCGGCGACCACGTGATAGGTGAGGATAGAAGCCAGCTGAGCCTTGTTTTCCGGCTTCAGAAGCGTGTCGACCGTGCCGGCGGGCAGGGCCGCGAATGCCGCGTCCGTGGGCGCGAACACCGTAAAGGGGCCCGGCGACTTCAGGGTGGACACGAGGCCCGCAGCAGTAGCGGCAGCCAGCAGGGTCTTGAACTGTCCGGCGCCGGAGGCCACGGCGACGATGTCGCCCTTTGCGGCATGGTCATGGGCGTCTGCGGCATAGGCCGGCGAGAACGCGAAGGTGGCCAGCGCGAGGGCGGCGGCAGTGGTCAGGCTCTTTATCATGGGTCGGCTTCCTTTGGTCGATGGTTGTTGGCTTTTGGTATCCCGGTTGAGATAAGAATAATTGGCAAGATCGCAAGGCGCGGGTCGTTTTTTCCGATTCCTTAGCCACGGTCAGGGGTTGTGCTTCCATATCAGTATCCCAACTGAGATACATATTCGTCACATTCTATCGCCATTCGATGTGTGGTCCGTATCTCCCAGGACCCGTGCATCTGCGCTGTGCTAGGGTGTCGCGTCACGAATTCGGCCATGGGGCCAGGGACTGAGATTTGTCGGAGACGTCGTCATCCGTTCGCCCACAGCGGGCCTCGAAACTGGTGCGCCCCCGGCCCCGGCGGGCCGAGTATGACGGCAAGCGCCGCCAACTGCTGGGCCGCATCGTGCAGCGATTCAAGCAACCTGACCGGCCGTCCATGCGCGAGCTGGCGATGGCCGCCGAGGTTTCTGTGCCGACCCTTCGTCACTATTTCGGCGATCGCGAGGGGGTGGTCAGCGCGGTGCTGGCCGATGCGCATGCCCGGGGCGCGCCGTTTCTCGCGCTGGCGGCGCGCGCGGACGGACCACTGGAGCCCTCGCTGCGGAGCGGCCTGATGCAGATCGTACAGGGCCACCTGTTCGCTGTGGGCGGGTTCCACGCGATCGGCCTGACGGAAGGTCTTCTGCACCGGACGCTGGGGCCACACTATCTGCAGACCATACTCGAGCCGGCGCTGCAGGCCTTCGAGCTACGGCTGCAGGCGCATATCGACCGGGGCGAACTGAGGCCCGTGAACGTGCGCCACGCCGCGCTCGGCCTGATTTCGCCGGTGGTGCTTTTCATGCTGCATCAGGGTGAACTGGGCGGCCAGCGGGTCCGCCCCGGCGTGGCGGACGAACTGGTGGAGCATCTGGTCACCGGCTTTGTAGCGGCCTGGGGTGTGCCGGCGTCGGTCTGAACCAAACCGGCAGCCGCCCGTCGTCAGTACGCCAGCGCCACGCCGTCCTTGCGCATCTCCGTGGCGGCTTCATAGCGGCCCGGCCAGGCGCGGATAGCCTGGTAGCCGCCGTAGCCGCCGGGCGACGGCTTCAGCACCCAGCCGATTCTCGCGAGTTCGCCCCTGGTCGCTTCCGGGACTCCAGTTTCCAGATTGAGGTCGCCGATCGCGCCCAGGTCCTCCCCTGTGGGTTCCATGCCGCCGTTGTGATGCCAGCGCGGACTGTCGCCAGCCTCCTGTAGCCCCAGGCCGAAATCCACGAGATTTGAAATGATCTGCGACTGGCCCTGCGGCTGCATGTCCCCGCCCATGACGCCGAAGCTCAGCAGCGGGTGGCCAGCCTCGGTGGCGAAGCCTGGAATGATGGTCTGGAAGGGGCGCTTGCCCGGCGCATAGACATTGGGGTGGCCATCGGTCAGCGCAAACGCCTCGCCCCGGTTCTGGAACATGAAGCCCAGCCCGTCGGGCATCAGGCCGGAACCCATCCCGCGATAGTTGGACTGGATCAGGGACACCATCATGCCGTCGGCGTCCGACGTAGTGAGATAGGTGGTGTCGCCCTGGCCGGGCGCCTTGCCGAAATAGACGCGGGGGCTGATGCGATCGGGCCGGATCAGGGCGGCGCGTTCGCGGGCGTACTCCTTGGACAGAAGCCAGTCGATCGGGGACTTGTAGAAGGTCGGGTCGGCGTAGAACCGGGCGCGATCCTCGAAGGCCAGACGCTTGGCCTCCACGCCGTGATGGATCGCGGCCGCCGACTGGAAGCCCATGGCCCCCAAGTCAAACTCGGCCAGGATGTTCAGCATCTGCAGGGTGACAAAGCCCTGACTGTTCGGTGGAAGGCCCCAGACATCGACGCCGCGGTAGTTCACCGACCGGGGCTCGACCCATTCGCTCTTGTGGGCGGCGAGGTCGGCGCGGGTCATCCAGCCGCCGATGCGCTTGAAGTAGCGCTCGATGGCCTCGGCGATCTCACCCTCGTAGTAGGCGCGTCCGCCGCCCTCGGCGATCAGGCGATAGGTGCGTCCCAGCTCCGGATTGCGAAAGATCTCGCCTTCTCGCGGGGTCTTGCCATTGGGCGCCCAGAGGGCCTTGAAGTTCTCTACTTCCTCGATACCGGCCGTCGGGCGGGTGAAGTTGCGGTGGGAAATGCCGACGTAGAAGGCTGTCTGCTGGATCGTCGGCGCACCCTCCTCGCAGTGACGGATCGCCGGCTGGAAAAGGTCTTTCCAGGGAAGCTTGCCGTAGCGCTGGTGCAGGCTCCACCAGGCGTCGACGGCGCCGGGCACGCTGACCGTCGTGACGCCATGGGAAGCGATGTGGCCGTCCTTCGCCCGCGCCCGCTGGGTCTCCAGGGTCAGGGCGCGGGGACTGCGGCCGGAACCGTTCAGGCCCACCACCTTTTTGGCCTTCGGATCCCACAGGAGGGCGAAGGCGTCGCCGCCGATCCCGCAGGCGATGGGCTCGCCGAACCCCAGCACGGCATTGGCTGCAATCGCTGCATCCACCGCCGAGCCGCCCGCCTTGAGCATCTCGATCGCCGCTAATGTGGCCAAGGGATGAGCCGTAGCCGCCGCGCCATGCAGGCCCCAGGCGGCGGAGCGGCCCGCAAAGTTGGCGCCGTCGACCCGATCGCCCGGCCGCACGTCGGGCCGGTTGCGGTTGGGGTTTTCCGAGCGGGACGAGGCGAAGGCCTTGCCTGCGACCGCAGCGGCGGGAAGGGTGGCCAGGAAAGTGCGGCGACGCATGGACGGGCTCCGGACAGGGTGGGTGTGGCGGCGTGACTGGCAGGTTTCAGGGCGGCGTGGTCGCCGCAAAACTTGGCTGGCTTTTCCAGTCCTCGAACCATCCCACCAGTCCCGGCGCGACACCCTGCCAGCCGATGGTGGCGTGCCGGAAATCCAGGTAGCCCAGCGCGCAGGCCAGACTGATCTGCCCCAGGTTCAGGGCGCCTGTCCGTGTCGCGGGTTCGAGATCTGCGGCGGCGATCGCGCGCAGGATGGAGGCCTCCCAGCGCCCCAGCCATTCCTGCGATTGTTCGGACTCGGGGCGGCGTCGTTCCATCACCATACTGAAGGCGGCGTCCAGCACACCATCGGCCAGGGCCTGCAGCCGCAGTGTCGCCCACCGGGTATCGCCGTTTTCCGGGATCAGCCGCTGCGCCGCGCCCATGCTGTCGAGATATTCGCAGATCACCGGGCTGTCGTAGAGGGCTTGACCACTCTCCAGCACCAGCGCCGGAATTTTGCTCAAGGGATTGGCGGCAGCCAGTACCGGGTTCTCGAAAGGCGTGACGCCGACCACCTCGACTCCCGCGTCCAGGCCGCGTTCCAGCATTACGATCCTGACCTTGCGGGCATAGGGCGAAGTCGGGGAGTAGAACAGCTGCATGGGTTGTTCCTGAACCAGTCGGAAGTGTTTCGTATCACGTCGCCTCGTGGGCTCAAGCGCGCGGCGTCAGACTTCAATGATGCGGTCGCACAACCCGCAGGCCGCCGACGATGGCGCCGCCCAGGGTCAGCCCGACCACCGCCGACGCCAGCGCCGTCGCCAGCCAGCCCGTGATGGCGCCGATCAAGGGAGCCGTGCCAGCGACCTCGGCAGCACTATGGATCAGGTGCTCCAGGCCAGAGGCCCCGAAATGGTCCAGTCCGTGGACAATGATGCCGCCGCCTACCCAGAGCATGGCGGCAGTCCCCACCTTTGTCAGCAGGTCCAGCACGTGCGGCATGCCCTTGACCAGACCCCGCCCCAGACCGCGGGTGGCGGCGCGCCTTCCCTTGGCCAGATGCAGACCGATGTCGTCCATCTTCACGATCATCGCCACCACGCCATAAACGCCGATGGTGATCCCCAGGCCGACGACCGCCAGGGCCGCGGCCTGTACGGCCATGGGGCGATTGGCGACGTCGGCCAGCGCGATGGCCATGATCTCGGCCGAGAGGATGAAGTCGGTGCGGATGGCGCCGGCGACCTTGGCCTTCTCGAGCTCGGCAGAGCTCAGCGCAAGTTCGTCCGGCTCGTCGGCATGGTCTTCGTGTTTCAGGGCCTCGACGATCTTTTCCGCACCTTCGAAGCAAAGATAGGCGGCGCCCAGCATCAGGATCGGCGTTATGGCCCAGGGTGCGAAGGCGCTGAGCACCAGGGCGCCTGGCAGCAGGAAAAAGAATTTGTTGCGCAGAGAGCCCAGCGCAATCTTGAAGACGATGGGCAGTTCGCGATCCGGCGTGAAGCCTACCGCATAGCCAGGGGTCACAGCGGTGTCGTCGACGACGACCCCCACCGCCTTTGCCCCGGCCTTGCCGGCCGCAGCGGTGACGTCGTCCAGCGATGTGGCCGCAATCTTGGCGATGGCGGCGACGTCATCAAGCAGGGCGACAAGACCGGACGCCATTCGGGGCAGCCTTTTCAGCAACGGATCGCGTTGGGAGCAATGTGGTCGGTACGGCCTTGGCCGCTCGCCGTAAAGCCGTCGGCGCCGTTAGGGTTGCCTGAACAGGACCCGAGGCCCGTTGTCCGCTGCAGTCAGCGGTTCGGCTATCTGAGCGCGATCTTCAGCTTGGCGCCCACGAACCGGCCTGTGGGATCGTAACCCCGGATGGCGGCGGCGCCCTGTTTGCCCGCGCCAGGTTCCAGGCCGCACAGAAACCCAAGGGAGCCGGTGACGTCTTCGGACGCCAGGGACCGATCAACCGAGGTGCGGGCGACGCCGGGAATCCGCGCGGGTCCGGCGTGGGCGTAGGCGACGTCAAAGCGGGCATACCGGCTTGACATGTCCAGACCGGTGGCAGGCTTCGGGGTCATGATCGGCCCGGGCGCCTTGGCGCGGACGGCGGCCATCAGGTCAGGCTGCAAGGCCGGCGTTCCCGCCTGTGCGGCCCCCGCCAGGGCCAGGACCGTTGCGAGGCTCGGGAAAAGCAGGGACTTCATGCGAAGGCGCTCCTGACCGGGCCAGAGATGAACCGGCTACGACGCTACCTACGTACCGTCACGGCGTCCGGATGTCGCGCAGGATGTTGTTGCGGTGTGTCAGCCATCCGTCCGCAGGCCATTGCGGGAAAGTTCGTCCGCTCGTAAACACGGTACGGAAGCGCCGCCGGGAGCGGTGTCGATAGCTATGGAGCTCGCTGTGCGCCGCGCCCTTATTCTCGCCCTTGGAACCGCCCTGAGCCTCGCGCCGCTGGCCTATGTGACCGGCTCTGCCGTCGCCCAGACCAAGTCGCCTGCGGGCGCCTACAAGACGCCGCGCAACGCCTTTGGCCAGCCGGACCTGGGTGGATTCTGGAGCAACGCCAGCCTGACCCCGCTCACGCGGCCTGCGTCGGCCGGCGGCAAGGCCGTCTACACCGAGGAAGAGGTCAAGAAGCTTGAAGCCCAGGTGGTCGCCGAGGTGGAGGAGGGCAACGCCGACACCGATCCGAACGCCCCGGCCGAAGCGCCACGAGCCTCAACAGCCACTGTACGGCCCGAGTTCGCCGCCGCCGGCGGAGATGTGGGCGGCTACAATCGCGGTTGGCTGGATCCTGGCAACCATGTGATGCGTGTGGGCGGCGAGGCGCGCACCTCGATCCTGACCACGCCAAACGGACAGCCGCCCCGCCGCAAGGAAGGCGCGCCCATGCCGCAGCGCCCGCCTGGCGGCGCCTTCGACAGCTATGAGTCGCGATCATTGGGCGAACGCTGCATCATGTCGTTCGGTCGCAACGCCGGGCCGCCGATGCTGGCCAACGGCTTCTACAACAACAACTATCAATTCCTGCAGACCGCCGAGACCTTCGTGATCGAGGTCGAGATGAACCACGACCTGCGGATCGTGCGGTTGAACGGCAAGCATCGCACCGATGGCGTCCGGCCGTTGATGGGCGATTCCATCGGTCGCTGGGAGGGCGACACCCTGATCGTGGAGACCACCAACATCCCGCAGGCGCAGGCCTGGATGGGATCTTGGAAAGACCTGAAGATCACCGAGCGCTTCACCCGCGTGGGCAAGAACCGCGTACACTATGCCTTCACAGCCGAAGACCCGACATTCTGGGACAAGCCCTGGGGCGGCGAGTATGAATTCAGCCCGCTTCAAGGCGTGATCTACGAGTACGCCTGCCACGAAGGCAACTATGCCCTGCCGGGTATTCTGGCCGGCGCCCGCGTCGAGGAAGCCGAGAAGGCCAAAGCCGCCGCCGCCAAGCCGGCCACGACGGGGTCGGCGAACTAGTATCTCTAGGCTGCGAACCAGCCGGCCATGACCCAGGTGGCCTGGCCATGGCGATTTCGCCCGCCGACGGGCCAGCAGTTCAGCCGTAACCCCTGTCCGTCCTTGCGCACGCCCGATCCCGAGCGCACCGGCCCGGCAAGTCAGCTTGCGGGCGGCTGGATGCCGAGCGCCTTGAGGGCGTCGGCGATGGGTATGAAGAAGCTGATGTCACGGCCGATTCCGTCGGGTTCAAGCCGGGCTACCGTCAAAGCCACGATCTGGCCCTTCTCGTCCAGCAGCGGACCGCCTGAATTGCCGTGATCAATGGCGACATCGCTCTGGATCATCGGCAGCCCGTCGATCAGACGCGTACCAGAAACGATACCGCGGGTGAGGGTGTTGGCGAGCGACTTGTCGAGCGGTGTCCCGATAGCGAAGACCGTTTCGCCGAGTTCCAGTGACTTTACCCGGACCGCAATTGGTTGGGCCTTGGGGCTGGTCTTCACAAGCGCGACGTCGCGCCGCCGGTCGCTCCCGATAACTTCGCCAATCGTGTCTGTACCGTCTGACCAGCGGAGTCGAACCTTCCCCGAAGATCCTGCGACGTGGTGATTCGTGAGAATGTCGCCGTCTGGGGTTATGAGCACCCCGCTACCCATCGCATCGCCTGCATAGATGGTGACAACGGCATTTGCCGCTTCCTGCAATGATACGGGTTTGGTGGTCTGGAGCGCGAGAGTCCGGTTTTGAGGCCGCGTTTGCGCCTCAACATCAGAGCGTACGGCGAGGGCTTTCTGGAAGTCCTCGCTGGCGATCAGCCGACGAATGTTGTCTCGCAGCGCTTCATACACCAACCGCTGGGGACTCCCGGCAAGGCCGCGACCGGGCGCGGTGAACCCGCCCCGAGTGTCTATGGTGGCAATGACTCTCGCTCCAAGCTGGGAGTAGACTTCCCAACGTGCATCCATGACCACGTCACCCACCCATGACATCCAGGGCGTGCTGAACCCACAACCCCGGCACAGCCGTCCCTTCATGTCGCTGACGATGACACCCACCTGCAAGTCCGAGGGCGCCTCTTCGCCGAATAGACTTCGGCCCGCGCCAGCGACCGGAATTCGTGCAGCGATCATCTCCTCGGCAAAAATGGTCTGCACCGTCGCCGGGTCCAATGCATCGTCGGTCTCGGACCATGTCAGGTAATCCACCTCCGAACGGGCTTTCGGAACCGTGACCTCAATGCGCGCCCAAGGCTCGGGCTTGGCTCTGACAATCGCTCGGGCAAACTTGACCGGCTGAATCTTGAGTTCAGCAGGCAATACACTCCTTGCCGCTGGGGGCGGCGCCTTCAGCTTCAGCAGCTCCTCGCGCTCGGCCCCGACCGCCGGTGAGAATAGCGACAGACACGCGGCGAAGGTGATGATCAGACTACGAAAGGATTGCATGCACGCTCCAAAATTGGGATTTTCCAATTTGCAACTTAAAAGGGATCGTCGTCTACCCTTCGCGTCCAAAGGAGGCTAGCCAAGTGTGTTCATGCAAACAAGAACAAAAATAGAACAAATTGGCGCGCCGGACACCTCACGGCATCGCCCACACGCACGTCCGCTTCACCGCCATGTCTTCCAGTTCCCGCGTCGTCTCTACCTGGTACTCCGCCAGCAAGGTCAGGCCCGTGCGGGGGAAGTAGCTGCGGCCCGGGTCGCCGATCAGCACGGTGGCGCCGCCGCGCCGCGCCGTGGCCAGCCAGGCCAGCACCCGCTCGGCCAGCGGCTTTTCGTAGCAGATGTCGCCGGCCAGGATCACGTCGGCCCAGGCGGGCGGGGGCGCATCCAGCAGGTCGACATCGGTGAAGCCCACAACCACCCCGTTGGCCCGGGCGTTGAGCGCGAGCGCCTCTCCGCAATATCCGTCGATGTCAGCGGCCAGAACCCGCGTCGCGCCCGCGCGGGCCGTGGCGATCGCCACCAGCCCTGATCCCGACGCGAAGTCGACCACGGCCTTGCCGGTCACCACGTCGGGATTGTCCAGCACATAGCGCGCCAGCGCCTGTCCGCCGGCCCAGGCGAAGGCCCAGTAGGGCGGCGGCAGGCCGATCTCCAGCAGGGCTTCCTCGGTCAGCTTCCAGATGGGCGTAATCTCGTCGGCCAGGTGCAGGCGCAACTCCGGCGTATGCGGCGGACTTTGCAGGCGCGTGTTCTCGAGGATGAAGGCGCTGCGCGCCGCCGGCGTGGATAGGTCCATCACCCCCCGTCGACGGTTGTGCAGGTCGGGTCAATCGACGTTAGTGTGTTCGCCTGGACTCAAGGGGGAAGCCAAAGATGCTGAGTTCGAACCCGATGACGCGCTGACCCGGCTGCGCGTCCAGCGTCTGGCCGCGCCACGGTGGCTTACTGAATGAGCGCACGTTCCACGCCGCGGTCCTCGGGCGTCGGGCCACCGCCCCGATCAGCCTTGACCGGCTTGCTCGAAGCCTGCCGCAGGACATCACGATAGCTGGGCGCGGTAAGCATGCCCGCCATCACCCCCTTGGCCTTCAGCAGGCGATGCGTGCCGGGCAGATTGTAGCAGGGCACATGCATGAACATGTGATGCTCGCAGTGATAGTTCACGTAGTAGGGCGCGAGGAGCATCCGCTCGATCAGGCTGGCCCGGGTGGTGCGGGCGTGGCGTAGCGGGTCGGGCTCGTCCTTGGCGATGCAGGCGTGTTCGGCGATGTTCCGCAGGCGGGTGACCAGCGGCAGCCAGGTGGCCGAGGGCAGCCACCACAGCACCAACCAGGCCCACCAGAAGCCTAACGGCGCTGTGGCCGCGATGGTCACGGCAGCGCCGATGAAGAAGCGGGGCCGGCTGCGCACGAACTTGCCGACGATGCCCAGCACTGATTGATCCGGCGTCCGCTCGGCGATCCGGCGGAACAGCGGCGCCCATCGTTGCTTGAAATGGGTCTGGCCGGTCAGGTCGCGCATGATCTTGCGGCGCAGCGACAGGGCCGTGATCGGGAAGGGCGCCGATAGGCCAAGGTCGGGGTCCTTGGCCTGCTGGGCGAACTTGTGGTGGCCCAGATGATAGGTCCGGTACTGGACGAGGCCACCCGGCGTCAGGTGCTCGCCCAGCCAGTCGTTGACCTTCAGGTCGGGGTGCAGTGCGCCATGAGCCGCATCGTGCATCAGGATCGCCAGACCCAGTTGCCGCGCGCCGATGATCATCACGGCCAGTGGAATGGTGATCGGAAACGCCATGGCCATACCGGCGGCGGCCAGGATAACCAGCCAGGCGTGCAAGATGAGCGCGGGACCCTTCCAGGCCGACTTGCGCGCCAGGGGCGCCCATTCCTCGGTGGAGAAATAGTCCTTGGGGGCAACGCGGGCGGCGGCGGTCATGGGATCAGTGTAACCCTTCCGCTCCGCTCCGTCAGCTACCCGGAACCCAGCCGCCCGCCACGATCGCTGCGAACAGGATCAGCCCTGCCCCGGTGTTGGACCTGAACAGCTTCAGCGCCAGCGCGCCGTCATCAATCCGAACGCGGCGCGCCTGCAGCCCAAGATGGATCGCCAGCCCGATCAGTCCGACCGAGAAGCCCAGCCCCAGTCCGGCCACCACGCTGGCGGCCAGTGCGAAGGCCAGCGCAAGAAGATAGAAACTTGCCACCGCGCGGGGGGCTTTCTCTCCAAGCCGTCGCGCGGAGGACTTCACCCCCGCCAGTGCGTCGTCCTCGATGTCCTGGATCGCATAGATGGTGTCGTAGCCGAGGGTCCAGAACACGCCGGAGGCATAAAGCAGCAGGGCCGGCAGGCTGAGCTGGCCGCTGGCCGCCGCGAAGCCCAGAAAGGCGCCCCAGTTAAAGGTCAGCCCCAGCCAGGCCTGCGGCCACCAGGTGATCCGCTTCATGAACGGATAGGCCGCCACCAGCGCCAGAGACCCGATCCCCAATCCGATCGCCAGGGGCGGCAGGCTGATCAGGATCAGGAACGACAACGCACAGCAGGCCGCGACAAACCCCCAGGCCTGTTTCACCGTGATCTGGCCCGACGGGATTGGCCGCCCGGCGGTCCGGACCACCCTGGCGTCGATGTCGCGGTCGACGATGTCGTTGTAGGCGCAGCCCGCCGCCCGCATCAGCGCCGCGCCCAGGAACACCAGCACCAGCAGCCGCATATCCGGCAGCTTGCCCGCCATCGCCGCCGCCAGCGCGATCCCCTGCCAGCCCGGCAGCATCAACAGCCAGATCCCCACCGGCCGATCAAACCGCCCGAGCTTCAGCCAGGGCCGCAGTGCGGCGGGCGCATAGGTATCCACCCAGTTGGTCGGGGCAGCGTCGGGGAGGGGGGCGGAGGGGGTCATTGGCTCGGGGCTTGACACGGCATCCATTACTTAGTCAATTAACTCTCAAGTTAATTAGGAAATTAGTCCCTTGGAGAAGATCTTCGAAGCTTTGGCCTCGACGCCTCGGCGCAAGATTCTGGCGTACCTGTCGGAAGCCGAGTTGACGGCCGGAGAGATCGCGTCCCGGTTTTCGATGAGTAAACCCGCCATCTCCAAACATCTGGCCGTACTGGAAAACGCTGGCCTGGTGACCAGTGAGAAACGGGGCCAGTTCGTGCACTACGCCCTGGTCCGGGAAAATCTTGCCAACACACTCAACAGTTTTGTTCAGAACGTCTGTCCGGTCTCCGCGCCGCTCAAGAAGGAGAGCGCGGATATCAAGCGCGAACGCGGAGGCGCCTGAGTCATGCAGCTGGTCGCCGGATCTGAACGCATCGATGGCGGCCACGCTGACCCGGTGAAAGGCCGGGTCCTCTGGGCGCCAGCGAAATCTCTGTGGCTTGGGTTCATGACCCTCTCGGCGGCGATTGGCGGGCCACTCTTGTTCAGCTGGAGTGCTTTCGTCCTTTTTCTTGCCACCACGGCGATCACATTATGCGCCGGCCACTCGGTAGGGATGCACCGACGGCTGATCCACGGCAGTTTCAAATGTCCGATCTGGCTCGAGTACGGGCTGGTGTATCTGGGCGTTCTGGTCGGCATGGCCGGGCCACTCGGCATGATCCGCGTCCACGATCTGCGCGACTGGGCGCAGCGACAGCCCGACTGTCATGGCTACTTTGGCCACCGATCCAGTTTCCTCGTTGATGCGTGGCGCCAGTTGCACTGTGAGCTGGTGCTGGATCGCCCACCTGTTTTCCGTCTGGAACCGCGACTGACCCGAGACAAGGTCTATGCCTGGATGGAACGGACCTGGATGTGGCAGCAACTGCCTTGGGCCTTGATGTTCTTCGTTCTGGGCGGATGGTCGTGGGTGGTCTGGGGCGTCTGTGCTCGGGTGGCCGTCAGCGTCACCGGGCACTGGCTGGTCGGCCATTATGCTCATCGGGAAGGGCCACAGACCTACATCGTTCAGGGCGCATCGGTGCAGGGCCACGATGTGGTCATCGCGGGTCTGATCAGCATGGGCGAGAGCTGGCACAACAATCATCACGCTTTCCCTGGCTCCGCTCGGTTGGGCCTTCATGCGGGTCAGGTCGACCTGGGTTGGCTCTTGATCAAAGGTTTCCAGCACCTGGGTTTGGCTTGGGACATTGTCACCCCGGAACACCTACCTTTCCGACCGGCCTTGAAACAGGTCTCAGCTGAAGGCCGTGGCTGCACGCTCGGGCGGAGATTGGCGATGTTGAAATGACAAATGCCGGAAGCCTGAAGCGGATTGCGATTGCTGCCTATCTGCCGCTGGCATTGCTTGCGATTCTGTCCCAGCACGCCGCAGTCGCCATCGTATATTCCAGATTGGGTGTCGCGTTGCCGGCTGGCATCGAATTCTGGCTGCTGCCGCTACGGACTCTGGCGAAACTACCGGGCCTTTCGGCCGCGGCCGCTGCGTCAGGTCTGGGATTCAGTCTTCTGTCAGCCGGTCTTGTCGCGACCTTGTCGCTCTGGCGGGTACGTCACGCCGGGCGTGGCCATCTGGGCGCCCTTCTGACGTTGATTCCGGTGGTGCAGATCGGGGTAATCCTGATCCTTTCCGTCCTACCCGCAGGCAAACCGCGCGTTGACGCCAGCGCTCCGACCGGCGCCGCGCACGTCCCCGATGTCCTCGTAGGAGTGGTCGGCGGAATGGGGTTGTGCGTCTTCGCTGTCGTGGTTTCGGCCTTGATTTTCGGAGCCTACGGTTGGGGTCTCTTCGTGTTGGCGCCGCTTTTGATGGGGTGGGTGACGGCCTATTCCGCCAATCGCAAAGTCCTGCTGTCCAGTGGCGGCACGGACCAGCTGGTGATCCTGACGGCCTGCGTCGGCGGACTGCTGCTGCTGCTGTTTGCCCTGGAAGGCTTCATCTGCCTGCTCATGGCGTCCCCTCTTGCGATCATTTGCGCCTGGATCGGCGGTGTAATCGGCCGGGAAATGGCGATCCAGCGCGGCGACAAGGCCAAGCCTATGATGATGAGCGTTGCTGTCTTGCCGCTCATGATCGCCCTTGAGGGCACAGTGCCCGTCAATCTCGACATGGCAAGCCAGGAGAGCATCGTTGTCGACGCGGCTCCTGACGAGGTATGGCGAGCCGTGACCTCCGAGGACGCCATAGAGGCCCGGCCAGCGCTGCCCTTTCGGTTAGGTCTGGCCTATCCCCTAAGCGCAGAACTCAGCGGTTCGCACGTAGGCGCCCTGCGAACGGGGCACTTCTCCACCGGCGTAGCGCGTGAGCGCGTCACCATCTGGAATCCCGGTCGCCAGTTGGCTTTCGAGGTCCTGAGCACCCCGCCAGTGATGCATGAACTCAGCCCCTGGAAGGTGGTCCACGCACCCCATGCTGTGGGCTACTTCCAGACGGCATGGACCAGCTTCGACTTGGCGCCGCTATCCGGTGGCCGGACGAGGTTGACAGTTCGGTCCACCAGCACACTTGCGCTCGATCCGGCGCCATACTGGGCGCCCATGGCTCGCTGGGCGATTGA
Organism: uncultured Alphaproteobacteria bacterium; assembly: GCA_903909375.1. Lineage (GTDB taxonomy): Bacteria > Pseudomonadota > Alphaproteobacteria > Caulobacterales > Caulobacteraceae > Phenylobacterium. The sequence continues at coordinate 36,049 of CAIVVM010000012.1, read as the reverse complement.
TTCAAATAACCGGCGCGTGCTTGCGCATCTGAAGGCGACAGCCGAGGCCCCGCCCTCAGCCCTGCGTTTCCTGCCAGCGCTTCAGTGACTCGGCAGGACCGGCGTAGGCCTCCTGCAGTGTGGCGCTCCAGTAGCGGAGTTGCTCCAGGGGCACCTTCTGGCCGGTGACGGCGCAGAGCACATGGCGGCCAGGGCGCAGCACAGCGTAGTCGCCGTCGCCGTAGTGCAGCTTGGCGAGGTCCTGGGCGGCGAAGGTGCGGTCGTGAGCGTTCATGGAGTGCAGTGTAGCGCGCCGCCGGGGTTCAGAACAGATCGCCCTGCGGCGGCGGCTCGGCGCGGGGGCGCGGCCGGGCGGGCCGGGGCGTCGTGGTGCTCTCGCCGTCGATTACAGCCTGGCGGGTGACGCGGTCGCCGAAGGTGATGGCGACGGTTTCGCCGGCCTTGAGCGCCTCGCCAGCGCGGACGAGGCCGCCGTCGGCCCGCGCGACGCGGGCGAAACCTCGCTGCAAGGGACGGTCCGGGTCGACAGAGGCATAGAGCTTGGCCAGGCTTTCCAGCCGTTCCGAAAGGCGCTCCAGCCGTCGGTCAATCGACGGGCGCAGCCGGGCGGTGAGGGTGTCGAGGCGCAGCTTCTGGGTTGCCTGCGGGCGTTGCAGCAGCAGGGGCGTCAGCCGCGAGGCCACGCGCACCAGTTCCCGCTCATGCACCGCCACGTTGCGGGCGAGACCGGCGCCCAGGCGGCCCGAGACGATATCGAACCGCTGTTCGGCCAGTCGCAGCAGGTCCGGCGCGCGCTTCAGCGCCCGGTCTGCCGCTTCGATCCGGCCCATCCGGTCATCGACCACCCGACCGCCGGAACGGTGCAGCCGTCCGCCCAGGTCCGACATCAGGCCCTTGAGTTCCGCCAGCACCGGCGTCGCCATCTCGGCGGCGGCCGTGGGGGTTGGCGCCCTTCGGTCCGACACGAAGTCGATCAGGGTGGTGTCGGTCTCGTGGCCCACGGCGCTGATCAGAGGGATCGCGCTCTCGGCTGCCGTGCGCGCCAGCGCCTCATCGTTGAACGCCCAGAGATCCTCGACCGAGCCGCCGCCCCTCGCGACGATCAGCACGTCTGGCCGGGGGACTGGCCCCGAGCCGTCCAGCGCGTTGAATCCGCGGATGGCGGCCGCCACCTGGCCCGCGGCGGCCTCGCCCTGCACGACGACCGGCCAGACGATCACGCGGCAGGGCCAGCGGTCGCGGATGCGGTGCAGGATGTCCCGGATCACGGCGCCGGTCGGGCTGGTGATCACCCCCACTACGGTGGGCATGGTGGGCAGCGGCTGTTTGCGCGACGGCTCGAACAGCCCCTCGGCCGCCAGCTTCGCCTTCAGCCGCTCCAGCTGGGCCAGCAGGGCGCCGATGCCGGCCGGTTCCATGGTTTCAATAACGATCTGGTAGCGCGAGCCTTGCGGATAGGTCGTGATCTTGCCGGTGACGATCACCTCCAGCCCCTGTTCGGGCCGGACCTGCAGGCCGCGCACCTGGCCCTTCCAGACCACGCCGTCGATGGCGGCGCGCTCATCCTTGATCGTCAGATAGACGTGGCCGTTGGAGTGGTTGGTGACCTTGGAGAGCTCGCCCCGCAGGCGCACAAATCCGTAGGCGTCCTCCAGCGTCCGCTTGAGCGCAAACGCCAGCTCCGAGACGGAGTAGGGCTTGGCGTTGCCGGCTTCTTCGGTGGGCAGGGCGACGTCGGTCATTCGGCCAACCTATCGGGCATGCGCCAGATATTCCAAAGAGAAAGGGACGCATCCGGCGCCTTAGATGACAGCTGCCACCTCGGCTCCAGACACGTCCCCCATCCCCAACGGATTGGTCGTCCGCGTCGACTTGCGGATCTCAGATGTAGCGGCGCAGGCTGCGGGCCAGTTCGGCGGCGCCGGACTTCTTCTTGGTCTGCACCGGCTGATAGGCGATCGTGGCGTGCTCGTGGCAGTAGGGGCCGGTCTCTTCCGAACGGCGGCCGCAGAAGGTGAAATTGTCCATCGAGGGATCGCCGATGGGCCATTTGCACATGTGGGCGCCCAGGGTCAGGACGGTGGCGGTGCCGGGGGCCTCGTCCACATAGCGGACCGGCGTGGGCGGCACGGGGCTGGAGGAGACCGGCTCGGCGATCCGGCGCGGGGCCGATGGCGCCGCCACGGCGACGCGGGCGGGGCGCGGGGCCTTGAAGGTGGTCCGCTGCGGCTTCGACGGCGTGGCGCGGCCCGACAGGCCCAGCCGGTGCACCTTGCCGATCACCGCGTTGCGGGTGACGCCGCCCAGCTGCTTGGCGATCTGGCTGGCGGAAAGCCCGTCCTGCCAGAGCTTCTTCAGAAGTTCGACCCGTTCGTCGGTCCAGCCCATGGTCTCGCCTCCCAGCCTGCGGCGCGCATCAGGCGGCGCCGGTATCTACATCTTGTGTCACCCAACGATCTCGCCGCTCAGCAACCACCATCAGTAGTAAACAACTCCCTAACGGCCACAATAGGCGCCATCGCGATCATCCACAGGAACTAGATGTTGCGTCGGCCAAGCCGGCTCTTGCACGTTCGCCGCGCCCGGCGCACACCTTGGCTATGCCAGACATGCCGACCGCCGAAACCGCCCTGCCGCCTGTGCCCCGCGTCTATCAGGGCGTGAACTGGGAGGGGCTGAAGACCCTCTATTTGCGGGAGATCCGCCGCTTCATAAAGGTGGGCACCCAGACGCTTGCCGCGCCGGTGGTGACGGCGTTGCTCTATATGCTGGTGTTCGTGGTTGCGGTGGGCGGCGGGCGCGAGGTGCACGGCGTAGCCTACGGAACCTTCGTGGCGCCCGGCCTGATCATGATGCAGATCCTCTCGAACGCCTTCGCCAATTCGTCGTCATCGCTGCTACAGGCCAAGTTCAACGGGATGATGGGCGATTTCATGACCCCGCCGCTGACGCCGGGCGAACTGGCGATCGGGTTCGGCGCCGGCGCAGCCACCCGCGGCATCCTGGTCGGACTGGTCACCCTGCTGGCGGTGATGCCCTTCGCGCGTCTGCCGATGGCCCAGCCCTGGGCGGTGCTCTACTTCGGGATCGGCTCGGCGCTGATCATGGCCTTCATCGGCATCATGGCCGGGCTCTGGGCCGAGAAGTTTGATCACATGGCGGCGGTGACCAACTTCGTGATCATGCCGATGACGTTCCTCTCCGGGACCTTCTATCTGGTGGAGAAGCTGCCCGAGCCGTTCCGCACGGCCAGCCACTTCAACCCGTTCTTCTATCTGATCGACGGTTTCCGGTTTGGCTTCACCGGCATGGCCGACAGTTCGATCACCATTGGCGTCGTGATGACGGCGGTCCTGACCCTCAGTCTAGGCTGGGTTTGCCTGTGGATGTTCCGGACGGGCTACAAGATCAAGACCTAGATGTGAGCTCACATCTAGTCGTCGACCATCACGGAGGCCCAGGCAAGCGCCACCTCTTTCTCACTGGGCGCGAACGCCCTGGCTTCGACGTGCGGCAGGATGGCGCCCATAACGCTCACCATGGCCTTCAGCCACGGCTCATCCGTAAGAATGGCGATGCGCGGAAAGCGTTTCCACAGGCCCAGATGAGACATGTGGAACTTCAGGTCGTGCACCAGGGCCTCGGCTGTCATGGTTTTGAAGTCGGTCATGTCGGCATAGAGACCCAGGTGGCTATGGCTCTTGAGCTTATGTTCCAGCGCTCTGACGGCAACATCGTAGTCCTCGGCCGTCATGACGCCGTCGAGACGGTAGGCCAGGACGTGGTCGGGTGATTTCAGGGTTTCGATCATGGCATCCTCCATCGTCTCGTCAGAAGATGATCTCCGGACTGTCCGGTCGAATTGCGCTGGGTCAAATCGCATCACATTTGTCGCGCCGGAGGCCTGGATGAAGCTCGCGCTCTGCGGTTCTACGCCCTGACGATTGACTTCGTCACATTCCAAGACGAAAACGCAAAGCCTTCCGGTCCCCGCTGCCCAGCGCTGCGGGGACGCTTCCATTCTGGAGGGTCTTTCAGTGGCCGATCAGTCCGCGCCGCCTGTTCCCAGCGATCACATCATGGGTGTCTACAGCCGCACCCCGCTGGCGTTCGAGCGAGGCGAGGGCGTGCGTCTCTACACCACGGACGGGGTCGCTTATCTGGACTGCATGGCGGGTATCGCGGTCACCGCGCTAGGCCACAGCCATCCCAAGCTGATCCAGGCGGTGAAGGATCAGGCCGAGAAGCTCTGGCACACCTCCAACATCTTCACGATCCCCCAGCAGGAGAAGCTGGCGACGGCGCTGACGGACGCGACTTTCGCCGACGTGGTATTCTTCACCAACTCCGGCGCCGAGGCCATCGAGTGCGCCATCAAGACGGCGCGCAAGTATCACTGGGCTCGTGGAAACCCCGAGCGGATCGACATCATCGGTTTTGACGGTTCGTTCCACGGCCGGACGCTCGCGGCGGTCAACGCTTCGGGCAACGCCAGCTATCTGGAGGGCTTTGGTCCGCCGATGCCGGGGTTTGTCCAACTGCCCTACGGCGACCACGAGGCGCTGAAGGCGGCGATCGGTCCCACCACCGCGGCGATCCTGATCGAGCCGGTGCAGGGCGAGGGCGGCGCACGCGCCTTGCCGGACGTCTGCATGCGCGGCCTGCGCCAGCTGTGCGACCAGGCCGGGATCCTGCTGATCTACGACGAAATTCAGTGCGGCCTGGGCCGGACCGGCAAGCTGTTCGCCTACGAATGGGCCGAGGATGCGGCGCCGGACATCATGGCGGTGGCCAAGGCGCTGGGCGGCGGGTTTCCGGTGGGCGCCTGCCTGGCCACGGCCAAAGCGGCCGCGGGAATGACGCCCGGCTCCCACGGCTCGACCTATGGCGGCAATCCGCTGGCCATGGCGGTGGGTCTGGCCTCTCTCGAGGAACTGGTGAAGCCGGAACTCCTGGCCCACGTGCGCGAGGTGGCCGGCTACTTCAACCAGCAGCTCACCGGCCTGAAGGATCGCTTCCCGGACGTGGTGGTCGACATTCGCGGCAAGGGCCTGCTGATCGGTATCAAGCTGGCCACCCCCAACCGCGAGTTCATGCAGCACGCCCGCGACCAGCACCTGCTGATTGCCGGCGGCGGCGACAACTGCGTGCGTCTGCTGCCGCCGCTGACGCTCACCCTGGAAGAGGCGCGTGAGGCGATGACCAGTCTGGAACGCGCCTGCGAGGCGGCACAGGCCAAGGTGAAGGCGGCGTGAGCGCGCCGTCGCCCCGGCATTTTCTCGATCTCTGGAAGCTCGAGGGCTCCGAGCTGCGGAAAATTCTGGAAGATGCCAAGGCCCGCAAGGCCGCACGCGCCGGCTGGCCGAAAGGCAAGCCCGACGCCGATCGTCCGGCCGACGGCCGCACGCTGGCGATGATCTTCCAGAAGAACTCCACACGGACCCGCTTCTCGTTCGATGCGGCCATGCGCCAGCTGGGCGGCGACGTGATCATCTCCAATGCCGTCGACATGCAACTGGGTCGTGGTGAGCCGATCGAGGACACCGCCCGCGTGCTGTCGCGAATGGTCGACGCGATCATGATCCGCGCCAATTCTCACGAGGATGTCGAGCGTCTGGCCATGTGGTCGTCGGTACCGGTGATCAACGGCCTGTCGGACAGGGGCCACCCTTGCCAGATCGTGGCCGACCTGATGACCTTCGAGGAACACCGGGGACCGGTCACAGGCAAGACCCTGGCCTGGGTGGGCGACGGCAACAACGTCTGCTCCAGCTTCATCCACGCCGCGCCGAAGCTGGGGTTCCGGTTGAACATCGCTTCGCCGGCGGTCTTCCATCCGGACATGATGGACCTGGCCCGAGCCGCCGAGCAGCAGGGCCTGATCACCACAGGCCATGACCCCTACGACGCCGTGCGCGGCGCCGACTGCGTGATCACCGACACCTGGGTCTCCATGGGCGACACCGACCATGACGAGCGGGTCGAGGCGCTGGAACCGTTCCAGGTGGACGGCCGGTTGATGGCGGTGGCCAACCAGGAAGCCCTGTTCATGCATTGCCTTCCCGCGCACCGCGGCGAGGAAGTCACCGACGAGGTGATGGATGGCCCGCAGAGCGTGATCTGGGACGAGGCCGAAAACCGCATCCACGCCCAGAAATCGATCCTGGCCTGGTGCTTCGGCGCGATCTGAGGGCGGGGACGGCCTTCTGCTTGAGCCTCATGGAGCGACCGGTGCTCGATGATGAGGTCGAAGAAGCCCATGACATGATCGCCTCGCTTCGACCTCGCATGGTGCGATCACGGGCGTGTTCACACCATATCCGCCCGATTGGGAATTCTTGCGCCATCCGCGCAATCGCGCGATAAAACACCAATAGTATGAGAATTTGAGTTCCTTAAGGAGCCAAACATGTCCGCTGTTCGCAAAACCATCACCCTGACCCGCAAGCAGGATGACTGGATCAAGGCCCGGATCGAGAGCGGCGACTACACCAACGACAGCGAGTGTATCCGTGACCTGATCCGACGGGCGCAGAAGAACGACGTCGAGAGCCCAGCGGAAATCGAGGCAATCCGCGCCGCCCTCATCGACGGCGAGCAGAGCGGGATCAGTACCCAGTCAGTCGACGAAATCTGGGCGGAAGCTCTCGACGGTCGCCCGACGTCGCATGGCTAAGTACGGCCTCTCGCTGGCTGCGCGACAGGACTTGCTCGACATCGCCGCTTACGGCGCACGGACGTTTGGTCGGGAACAGGCCATCCGATATCGCGATCTGCTCAAGCAGCACTTCGAACGCGCGGCGGCAAATCCCCAACACTATCCTGCCGTCGACCATCTGAGGCCCGGCTACCGGCGCTGCGTCTGCGGCGCCCATGCGATCTACTATCTGATCCGACCGGATGATGTGCTGATCGTGAGGGTTCTCGGGAGCCAGGATGCCCGACGCGCGCTGCCGGATCGCTGACGCAGTTCCAACGCCGGGTGTCGGCTTCTTCCGCCAGCAAGGTTCGCATCCGCTCGCACCTTCACTATATAGCGCCCCATGTCCGAAATGACCTCTCCTCACGACGATCTGGTCGGCGCATTCCAGATCGAAGGCGAGCCTGTCCGGGGCCGCATTGCGCGCCTGGGCCTGGCGATCGACACCATCCTGCGGGCTCATGACTATCCGGAGCCCGTGGCGAACCTGCTGGGTGAAGCGTGCGCGCTGGCCGCGCTGGTGGGGTCGAACCTGAAGTTTGACGGCCGGCTGATCGTCGAGGCGCGAGGCTCGGGTCCCGTACGCTATGTGGTTGCCGACTATGACACCTCCGGTGGCCTGCGCGGCTATTGCCGGTTCGAGTCAGACGAGGTGGCGGCAGCGTCGAAGGGCTTTGTTCGGCCCGGCGCCAGGACCCTTCTCGGCGATGGCGTGTTCATGATGACCGTGGATCAGGGCCCGGACATGGACCGCTATCAGGGGATGACGGCCATCGAGGGCGAGACCCTGGCGCTCTGCGCCGAGCAGTATTTCGTCCAGTCCGAGCAGACCCCGACGCGGGTGCGTCTGGCGGTGGGCCAGGTGGACGGGGTCTCGCGGGCCGGCGGCGTCCTGATCCAGTACATCGCCGCCGACGAGACGCGCGGCTCCACCGAGGACGCCTGGCGGCGCACCCAGGCGTTTTTCGAGACCATCGGCGAGGACGAGCTGGTGGACCCGGACCTGAGCTCGAACCAGCTTCTCTTCAACCTGTTCCATGAGGACGGCGTGCGGGTGTTCGACCCGCGTATGCTGGCGGCGGTCTGCAGGTGCAGCCAGGAACGCATCGAGTCTGTGCTGAAATCCTTCGAGGCGGCGGAACGCGAGGACATGGTCGAGCCCGACGGCAAGATCCACGTCACCTGCGAATTCTGCAGCCGGCTGTATGCGGTGACGCCGGACGCTCTGGCGGGGGCGTGAACCCCCTCCGGCGCTTCGCGCCACCTCCCCCAACGGGGTGAGGATCTGTCACGACCAGGTTGCTCCCTCCGTTGGGCGAGCTCCCGCGAAGCGGGTGAAGGGGCCCCTTAAGCCCTGTCCAGCGCCCGGGTCACGTCCCGCACCAGATCGCCGGCGCCTTCAAGGCCCACACTCATCCGCACCCAGCCCTCGGTCAGGCCGATCTCCAGCCGTTCGGCCTCGGGCATCGAGCGGTGGGTGGTGGTGCAGGGGTGGGTGGCCATCGATTTGGCGTCGCCCAGATTGTTGGAGATGTCGACGATCTGCAGGGCATCGAGGAACCGCCAGGCCGAGGCGCGATCGCCCAGATCGAAGGCGATGACGTTGCCGCCGCCGGTCATCTGGTTGGCGATCAGGGCCGCCTGGGGGTGATCCGGACGGCCGGGATAGATCGTCTGCTTCGCGCGGGAGTGCGCGGCGATGGCGTCAGCGACCCGGCCCGCCGTCTCGGTCTGGCGGCGCACGCGCAGATCGAGCGTCTCCAGACCCTTCAGCAGCACCCAGGCGTTGAACGGCGACAGCGCCGGGCCGGTATGGCGATGCATGTCCTTGTAGGCCTGGTTCATCAGTTCGTTGGACCCGAGGATGGCGCCGCCCAGCACCCGGCCCTGGCCGTCGATATGCTTGGTCGCCGAATAGACGACGATGTCCGCGCCCAGCTCCAGCGGCTTCTGGAAGATCGGGGTAGCGAACACATTGTCGACGACCAGCTTCGCGCCTGCGGCGTGGGCGATGTCGGCCACTGCGCCGATGGCTGTCACTTCCAGCAGCGGATTGGCCGGGCTTTCCACCAGGAACACCCTGGTGTTGGGCCGCACCGCATTCTTCCAGGCTTCCAGGTCGGTGGCGTCCACATAGGTGGTCTCCACGCCGAAGCGCGGCAGCCACTCCGAGATGATCCAGCGGCAGGAGCCGAACAGGGCGCGGCCGGCCACGAGGTGATCGCCCGCCCGCAGCAGGCCCATCAGCGACAGCTGCACCGCTGCCATGCCGGACGCCGTCGACTTGCATTGCTCGGCGCCTTCCATCAGCGCCAGCCGGTCCTCGAACATCTGGGTCGTAGGGTTACCGAACCGCTGATAGATAAACCCCGGACCGCCCGCGAACCTGTCATCGGCTGCCTGGGCGCTGTCATAGGCAAAGCTCTGGGTCAGGAAGAGCGCCTCGGAGATCTCCCCGTGCGGCGTGCGCATGAGGCCGCCGCGAACCGCCTGGGTCTCGGGTTCCCAATTGCGCGGATCTTCCGCCATGACTGTCTCCTTGAAGCGCGGCCTGCGGCATGACGGGCGAGGCCGATGTCGTCAAGGTCCGGTTCCCGCGAAGCGGCCTGAGCGAGGGGCCGCAGAAAACGCAGAATGGCGCAGAATGGCCAGATGGTCGGTCAGCTTTGGCGGGAACAGCAGGTCGCTGCGCGACGATGTCGCCTTTCTGCGCTTTTCTGCGGTGGCCTTTTCCTTGCCACAGCGCCGATCTCGGCTAAGGCTCCGCCGCCCATGAGTGCATTTCAAGCCCCCGGCATCCTGCCCTGCCAGTCCATCGACGCCCTGATAGCCCAGGGCGCGATCACGTCGGCGACGCCGTTTGACGCCGATCAGGTGCAGCCGGCCAGTCTCGACCTGCGGCTCGCCGGCCGGTGCTGGCGCGTGCGGGCCTCGTTCCTGCCCAGACACGGAACGGTGCGCGACCGGATCTCCGAAGTGGCCATGCATGAGCTCGACCTGACCAGGGGCGCTGTGCTGGAGCGCGGCTGCGTCTACATCGCTGAACTTCAGGAACGGCTGAAGCTGCCCGCCGGCGTGTCTGCCCGGGCCAACCCCAAGAGCTCCAGCGGACGGGTGGACGTGTTTGTGCGTTTGCTCAGCGACTATGGCGACACCTTCGATGACGTCCGCGAGGGTTACGATGGCCCGATCTACATGGAGATCGCGCCGCAGACCTTCTCGGTGCTGGTGCGTTCCGGCACGCGGCTCAACCAGCTCAGGCTCAAGGTGGGTACGCCGGAGCGGCTTCGCACGATGAGCGTCGGCGTTGATCTGACCGGCGAGATCGCGGGCTTCCGCGGTCGTCGCCACGCCGGCGTCGTCGACCTGGATCACGTGGACGGCCACGATCCCCGTGACTTCTGGGAGCCCCTCGTGCCCCGCAACGGTCAGCTGCTGCTGGACCCGGGCGAATTCTACATCCTGGCGTCCAAGGACGTCGTGGAGATCCCGGTGATGGAAGCCGCCGAGATGACCCCCATCGATCCGTCGGTGGGCGAGTTCCGCGTGCATTACGCCGGCTTCTTCGATCCCGGCTTCGGCACCGACGAGGCCCACGGCAAGGGATCGAAAGGCGTGCTGGAAGTCCGCAGCCACGAGACGCCGTTCATCCTGGAAGACGGCCAGACGGTGGCCCGCCTGGTCTACGAACCGCTCACCGAACGCCCCGCGCGGCTCTATGGCGACCTTGGCTCGCACTACCAGCGCCAGGGCCTGAAGCTGTCGAAGCACTTCAAGGTGTGGGGCGGGTAGTTCCTTGCCTCCCCCGTCCACGGGGGAGGGGCGAGACCGGATGCGCCGGACTGAAGCCCCTCCACCCTGATCAGGCGTGCGACGACGGTTGCACCCCACGTGTTTTCCAGAGCGAGAACACAATACCGGCCGCGATGATCGACAGGGTCACGCCCAGCGAGATCGCCGGGTCGACCTTGCCGACAATCTGGTTCCAGAAGATCTTGGCGCCGATGAAGACCAGCACGATGGCCAGTGCGTACTTCAGATATTCGAAGCGGTGGACCAGGGCGGCGAGGGCGAAATACAGGGCCCGCAGGCCGAGGATCGCCATGATGTTGGCGGTGTAGACGATGTAGGTGTCCGTCGTGATCGCGAAGATCGCCGGCACGGAATCCACCGCAAAGACCAGATCGGCGATGTTGATCATCACCAGCGCCAGGAACAGCGGTGTGGCGAAGCGCACGATCTTGCCGGTCGCCGGGTCAGGCTGGCTGACGAAGAAGCGCTCGCCGTGAAGCTCGGGCGTGATGCGCATGCGTTTGGAGAGGAACGTCACCACCGGGTTCTTCGAAACGTCCTGCTCCTGCTCCTTCATCACGAGCATCTTGATCCCCGTGGCGACCAGGAAGGCGCCGAAGATGTACAGCACCCACTCGTACTCCTGCACGAGGGCGGCGCCGGCTGCGATCATCACGCCACGCATGATCAGCACCGCCAGAATGCCCCAGAGCAGCGCCCGGTACTGGTATTTCGGCGGGATCGCGAAGTAGCCGAAAATGATCGAGATCACGAAGACGTTGTCGATCGAGAGCGCCTTTTCAAGCGCGTACCCGGTGAAGTACTGCATGCCTGAGGTAGGTCCCATGGACCACCACACCCAGGCGCCGAAGAGGACCGCGACGGCGATATAGAATGCCGAGAGTTTCAGGCTCTCGGATACCCCGATCGCCTTGTCCGACTTGTGCAATATGCCAAGGTCGAAGGCGAGCAAGGCGCCGACGATCCCCATGAATACGAGCCAGAGCCAGGCGGGCTTGCCTAGAAAGTCACTGGTCAGAATGGCGGCGAGCAGGTCCAGAATCAAATCTCACTTGTCTTGTGTTTGAGCGAACGTAGGTGGTTCGTTGCGGATCTGCCGCCCCTGTCTTGGGATGAGACTCAGGCGGATACTGGCTGCAGCCGATGCCGCTCGAGGCCGGCTTCCGCCAGAAACAGTTCGTCCTTCACCAGCAACTTTTGGCGCTTCAGGTCCTGGAGCACGAGGGCGTCAGGAAAGGGTCTGCGCCGTTCGTCATGGAGTCGCTGCTCCAGCCACCGATGATGGTTCTGCAAACGCCAGATTCGATTTCGATTCATCAGACCCTCCGAAATGGAGGTGCGCCCAGGGCCTGGAAGGCGACATGGGGGGAAGCATCACCGGACCCCGAACGCACCGTGCGATCCGACATCGCGATCATGGTTGATCGCCAGAGGGGCCCGGGCCGCATTCACGAAGTGTGCATTCGGACGACGCGCCGCCAGCGGTTGATTGATGAGTTTTCCGCATCAACGCAATTGGACACGCTGATCCTCCATCAGGCTATGCTCGCGGTCGAGTGACAGCAGGATGAAATCGGCCAGCCGGTTGGCGGCTTCCGGCACGGCCGTTGGCGCCCGCATCAGCGCGATCTCGGTGTCGGCCAGTTCGGGCAGTCCGTGCTTTGGGCCCAGCCGGACGAGGTCGATGGGCGCCATCTCGCGCGGCAGGACGGTGATCCCAAGCCCGGCGCGCAACGCCGCCTGTTGCCCGGCCAGCGACGGGCTCGTGTAGGCGCAACGCCAGGGTCGGCCGGCCTTCTCCAGCGCCATGATCGCGCGCTTGCGGTAGACGCACGGCGAAGGCGCCACCACCAGCGGCAGGGGCCCGTCGGCCTCGGCCAGGCTTTCGTCCGCGCCGACCCAGACCAGCGGTTCCCGCCAGACGCGGGTGCCCACATCGGGACCCAGCGGCTCACGCTTCACCAGCGCCAGATCCAGCGCGCCGTCACGCAGCTGTTCCAGCAGATTGAGCGTCAGATCGCAGGTGACCGCCAGCGTCGCCTTCGGATTGGCGCGGATGAACTCGCCGAGGATGTCCGGCAGATGGACGGTGGCGAAATCCTCGGGCGCGCCCAGGCGAACCTCCCCGGCCACGTCGCCGCCGCTCAGGCCGGACAGGATTTCATCGTTCAGGCGCAGCAGTCGGCGCGCCTGGGGCAGGAAGGCCTCACCGTCGGCCGTCAGCACCACGTGGCGGGGATCCCGCGACAGCAACCGCACGCCGATCTGATCCTCCAGTCGCCGGATCTGCAGGCTGATCGCCGACTGGGAGCGGCCCAGACGCTCGCCAGCCCGGGTGAAGCTTTTCACCTCTGCGATGGCCACGAAGCTTCGGACCAGGTTCAGTTCAAGATTTATCATGCAGTCCGATGTGAATCGAATGATTTGTCATGCATATGATAGGGGTGATGACAATCAACCGCAATGGCTGAGCGCATCAACGTAGTGGAACTCCACATTCTTGAGGAACGCCGCCAGGCTCAAGGGCATCGAGGGCGGGCCGCTGGAACTGAAGATGATCACCAATCGCGGGGCCAAGGTCTGGCCGGGCGGCATCCCGGAGACCTTCTGCGCTGATCACTGGCGCTGCCGGTTCATGAACGGCGGCGGGTCCATCGACCTGAACGAGATCGTGGCGTTGAGCAGCCGCGCGGTCGGCGCCGGGATCGACTTCATCAAGACCGAGCACCTCTGCACCTTCGACGGCGAGGCAGGCTTTACCCGGGGCCAGGGGCAGTAGGCGCCGTCAGGCGGCCTGGGGCTTGCGATAGATCGACCGCTTCGGCGTCTCCATCACGCGGCGCATCATCGGCACAAAGGCTTCCAGCGGCATGGACTGGAACGCCGGGTCGAACGAGTTCTGGTCATAGAGGTGGCAGAACTGGGCTGTGTATTCGAAGTCCGGGTGGCCGCGGAATTCCTCGCGCATATCCCGGTCCAGGCCCAGGTAGTGGAAGAAGTAGTACCCCTGGAAGATGCCGTGTTTCTCCAGCATCCAGAGGTTCCGGTCCGAGACATAGGGGCTGAGGATGGTCGCCGCGAGCTCGGCATGGTTGGCCGGCATCAGGATGTCGCCGATGTCATGCAACAGGGCGCAGACCACATATTCCTCGTCCTGACCGGCCTGGTGGGCGCGTGTCGCGGTCTGCAGGCTGTGCTCCAGCCGATCCACGGCAAAGCCGCCGTGGTCGCCCTTCAGGAGGTTCAGGTGGCTCACGATCCGATCGACATGTTCGCCCCGGTGCGCCTGGCCGGCGCGGCTGATCGCGGCCCAATCCTCGGCGGTGCCTTCCACCATCGAATGGAACTTCGCCTGCTGCAGCATCTCGCCGTCGGCCATCTTTCAACTCCCTGAGCTTTGTACCCATCGTGCGACTCTCCCGGGCGCACGTCAACGCGGGGTAATTGACAGCCGCGATTGACCCACACGTAATCCCTCTACGCCAAGCAGCGGCGGGGACGAGGAGGTCCAAATTGCCTATCGAACTTCAGCTTCTGGTCTGGTCGGCGGGCCTTGCCGTCCTGCAACTGATCATCGCCATTCCGGCATCCATCGCCCAGGTGGGCCTGCCCACGCTTGCCGGAAATCGCGAAGGTCTGGGTGAGATCACCGGCCTCGCCGGCCGCGCCATCCGTGCGCATCGCAACATGCTGGAAAGCCTGGTGATCTTCGCGATCCTGGTGCTGGTGGCCAGCACGGCTGGACGCTTCAACGCCATGACCGTGATAGGCGCGCAACTGTTCTTCTGGGGCCGGGTCGCCTTCGCGGTGGTCTATCTGGCCGGGATCCCATGGGTGCGGACCCTGACCTGGGCGGTCTCCATGACCGGTCTGGGCCTGATCTTCCTGCAGCTGATCTGACCCTGCCGATCCAGCACGCCTTGAGGGGATGCGCGCGAGCCGCTAAAGGGTCGCCCAGCGCGGCCGTAGTTCAGAGGTAGAACGTCAGCTTCCCAAGCTGAATGTCGGGGGTTCGATTCCCCCCGGCCGCTCCAGGGTCGGCGACGGCGCCAGCCGGTCTTGAGACGTGCGATGTTTCGGCCTGTCCCGCTCAATGGGGTTTGCACCCTGGGAGAGTTGGTCGTGGGGTCGGATCCGGTCGTACCGGCAGGGCTTGGGGGGAGAACGATGCCGGTGAAGCTTCCGAAGTATGCCCACTGGGTCGCCGAGCGCCGGTTTCTGGTGGACGCGGCTGTTGCGCCGACACTTGATTCAGCGGGCGCGCGACGGATCGAGGACCTCTACATTGACGGCGGCCGGCTTCGTCTGCGCGCCATCACCCATCTCTCGTCCGGCGAACGCGAGTTCAAGCTGGCCAAGAAATACGCCCCGGACAATCCGCTGATCGGCCCGATGGCCAACCTCTATCTCAACGCCGAGGAGCATGCGGTGCTGGCCGCCCTGCCTGGCGAGAGGTTGAGCAAGCTGCGGCACAAGCTGGGCGGCTTTACCGTCGACGTGTTCGAAGGCGACCTGAAAGGCCTGATGCTGGCCGAATGTGAGGCCAGCAACCGCATGGCCGCCATGTCCGTCGAGATTCCCGATTGGTGTGTCCGCGAAGTGACCAGCGTACCGGAATACACCGGCTGGCGTCTGGCCCAGAACCGGGACGGCGTTATCTGACCTCGAGGATTTCCACCCGGTCGGCGTAGAAGGCCAGCCGGCCTTCGATCTCGGCCATGGCCGGATAGGGCGTCTCATAGGTCCAGACGGCGTTCTCCGTCTTCCTGTCGCCGACGCTGAGCGAATAGTAGGCCGCATCACCCTTGTAGGGACAGTGGGTGGACCGCTCCGTGCGGGACAGCGCCGTCATGGTCACATCGGCGCGTGGGAAGTAGATCACCGCCGGATAGCTGGCCTCCTTCAGCACGCGCACATCGGCGCTGTCGGCGATGACCTCGCCGTTGAAGCGCGCCTGCCAGCGGTTCGGCGCGGTCGTGATGGAGATCGGATGGTCGGGTCCGGGTGTTTTCATTGAGAGCCTCAAGGGGGCGATGCAGCCCGAATGCCCGCAAAGCTGTAGCCGCCTTGCTTGTGCTTGGGGATGGCGCGTGATTTTGTCGGTGCAGATTTGCGACAGGCGCGCCGGGGGCTTTGGGGCGTCATTCCTTTCCTGATCACCGGAACCCCTTTCCTATGAACATCGTCGTCCTGATCGGTATCGTGATCACCCTGGTCACCGGCATTCCGGTGCTGCTCCAGCTGCTCAAGAACCATCCGCGTGGCCTGATCATCCTGTTCTTCGCCGAGATGTGGGAGCGGTTTTCCTACTACGGGATGCGCGGGATCCTGATCTTCTATCTTACCCAGCACCTGCTGTTCGACGATGAGACGGCCGGCGCGCAGTACGGCTCCTACACCTCGCTGGTGTATCTGTTGCCGCTGGTGGGCGGTTTGCTGGCCGACCGCTGGCTGGGCACGCGCAAGGCGGTGGCTTTCGGCGCGCTGCTGCTGGTCGCGGGGCACTTGACCATGGCGGTGGAGGGCAGGCCCTCGACCCAGGCCCTGACCTATGCGGGTCAGAGCTATCAGATCTCGGCCGAGGGCCGGATGGATTCCCGGGAAGTTCGCCTGATCATCGCCGGCCAGCCACATGCGTTTGGTCCCGCAGAGGGCGGCGGCCTGAAGATCGAGAGCCTGCCCGCGAACGCTGCCCTGCCCGCGGTCCTGCCGAAGGGCTCCTACACAATCGAGACCCAGTCGGATCCGCTGGGCAAGACCGCCTTCTATCTGGCGATCTCGCTGATCATTGTGGGCGTGGGTTTCCTGAAACCCAACATCTCCACCATCGTGGGCCAGCTCTATCCGCAGGGTGATCCACGCCGCGACGCAGGGTTCACCCTTTACTACTACGGCATCAACCTGGGCGCCTTCTGGGCCTCGGTGCTTTGCGGCCTGCTGGGCGAGACGGTTGGCTGGTGGGCCGGCTTCGGTCTCGCCGGCGTCGGCATGGCGGCTGGCTTCATCGTCTTCGTGCTGGGCAAGAAGCATCTGATGGGCAAGGGCGAACCGCCGGTTCCGGAGGCGCTCACCCGCAAGGTGGCTGGCCCCCTGAACGTTGAGTGGCTGATCTACGGCCTGGGTCTGCTGGGGGTGATCCCGATCTGGCTGCTGGTTCAGAGCAACCAGCTGGTCGGCTGGGCGCTGGGCATCTCGACCGTCGTTGCGCTGGCCTTCATCGCCTGGTTCCTCGTCGCCAGATGCGACAAGGTCGAGCGTGAGCGGATGCTGCTGGCCATGGTCCTGATCTTCGGCTCGGTGGTGTTCTTCACGCTGTTTGAACAGGCAGGCACGTCGCTGAACCTGTTCGCCGACCGCAACGTCGACCTGCAGGGAATATCGGCGGCCCAGACCCAGTCATTCAACGCCGGCTTCATCCTGATCTTCGCACCGATCTTCGCCGCGCTCTGGGCCTGGCTGGCCAGCCGCAACCTCGACCTCAATCCGGTGATGAAGTTCGGCCTGGGCCTGATCCAGGTGGGGCTTGGTTTCCTGGTGGTGGTCTGGGCGCAGGGCATGGCCGATGACCAGTTCCGGATGCCTCTGGTCATCCTGGCGTTGCTCTACATGCTGCACACCACGGGGGAGCTATTCCTGTCGCCTGTGGGCCTGTCGCAGATCACAAAGCTTTCGGTGGCCTCGATCGTGTCGTTCATGATGGCGGTCTGGTTCCTGGCCTCCTCCATTGCCCAGTACGTGGGCGGCATCATCGCCGGCGCCATGGGAACCGAGACGGTCGGCGGCCAGGTTCTGGATCCGGCGGCGGCCCTGGCCACCTCCATCGACGGCTTCAACAAGCTGGGCTGGGCCGGCATCGGCTGCGGCGTGGTCTTCATCGGCCTGAGCTATCTGATCCGTCACTGGGATCACGGCGCCAACACCACGACGGCTCCCCCGAAGCGCGAGGCCTGATCGGCAGCCGTCCACCTTCCCCGGGAACGGGGAAGGCAGGGTCGTCTAGACGCTGGTGCCGCCCACCGTCAGGCCGGTGATCTTCAGCGACGGCTGGCCCACGCCCACCGGTACGCTCTGGCCCGACTTGCCGCAGACGCCGACGCCGGGGTCGAAGTCGAAATCGTCTCCGATCATGGTCACCCGCGTCAGCGCGGAGGGCCCGTCGCCGATCAGGGTCGCGCCCTTCACCGGCGTGGTGATCTTGCCGTTCTCGATCAGATAGGCCTCGGTGCACTGGAACACGAACTTGCCGTTGGTGATGTCCACCTGGCCGCCGCCAAAATTGGCGCAGTAGAGGCCACGCTTGGTCGAGGCGATCATCTCGGCCTGGGTATGGCTGCCATTCAGCATCGCCGTATTGGTCATGCGCGGCATCGGCATGTGGGCATATGACTGTCGCCGCGCATTGCCGGTGGGGGCGAACCCCATCAGCCGCGCGCTCATCCGGTCGTGCATATAGCCGACGAGGATACCGTCTTCGATCAGCACGGTGCGTTCGGTGGGCGTGCCCTCGTCATCGATGGTCAGCGAACCGCGGCGACCGGGCAGGGTGCCGTCGTCGAACACGGTGACGCCCGGTGCGGCTACCCGCTCGCCGATCCGGCCCGAAAAGGCCGATGTGCCCTTGCGGTTGAAGTCGCCCTCCAGACCGTGGCCGACCGCCTCGTGCAACAGCACGCCGTTCCAGCCGGGACCCAGCACCACATCCATCTCGCCGGCCGGGCATGGGATGGCGTCCAGATTGGTCAGCGCCTGGCGCAGCGCCTCGTCCACCTGGGCCTGCCACTTGTCCGGGCTGATCCAGGCCTCGAAGCCAGCGCGGCCACCGGCGCCGGTATAGCCGTTCTCGCGGGCGCCATCGCGCTCGACGGTCACCTGCACATTGATCCGGCACAGCGGCCGCACGTCGCGGATCAACCGTCCGTCGGCCCGCAGGATCTCCACCGTGCGCCGCTCACCGGCGATGGACGCCATCACCTGAACGATCCGGGGATCTCGGGCGCGAGCCCAGGCGTCGATTTCCTGCAAAAGGGCGACCTTGTCCGAAAACTCCGGGGACGCGAGCGGGTTCTCCTCGCCATAGAGCCTAGCGTTGGTAGCGCGCGGCGCTTCTGCCGCGACCCCTTCGTAGCCCCGCTTGGCCAGAGCCGCCGACTGGCCGGCCCGCCGAATCGCGGCCTCGGAGATTTCGCTGGCGTGGGCGTAACCGGCCGTCTCACCGGCCACCACGCGCAGCCCGAAGCCCTCGGTGGCGTCATAGGCCGCCGATTTCAGCCGCCCGTCATCGAACAGGAACGATTCGCTCTCGGAACGCTCGACGAACAGTTCCCCATCATCGGCGCCGACCAGCGCCTCATGGAGGATCTCGCGGGCGCGGTCGGGGTCGACGCCGGCGGCGTCCAGGATCGATGGGGCAGGGCTGGGAGCGTTCATGCACGGCAAGATAGGGATTGTCCGGCCCAGCGTCACCCTTTGATGGCGACCACTGCATGCGCCCGGCCCCTCAGCCCTGTTGACAGCAGTTGCCGCACCCCGCTCCGGCGAACATGGCTCTTCGAACCGCTTGCGAGCATCGCCTGCCCGGGCTTTGCGACGGCAGAATGGCGATCATCGCAATCCGTCGCCATCTTAGGGCCCTAGACGCCTTGGCAAGCCCAAGCGATGCGCGTATGCACCGCCGCTGAAGGGGCCGAATGAACGCTGCGCCAGCGTGTCGCTACGTCGCCTTTCGAAGTCGGTGGTGGTCACTCGCCCATCCTGCGGGACGCCGCCGGCCAGCCAGACCGAGGGGACATGAAGTCGAGTTTTCACGGAATGCGGACGCGGGCGGCAGGCCTGCTCGTAAGCGCCGGAACACTATTCTGGAGCACGTCGGCCTGGACTGCCGACCGTATGGGCGAGCCGACGCCGGGCGGCATAGCGCTTCAACCGGGCGTAACGCCTCTGAGGCTCCAGGCCATCTGGTTCCACGATTGGATCCTGCTGCCGATCATCACCGCCATCACGCTGTTCGTTCTGGCGCTGCTGGTCTGGGTGGTGGTCCGCTACAACAAGCGCGCCAATCCGGTGCCGGCGAAGTGGAGCCATAACACGCCGATCGAGGTGGCTTGGACCCTGATCCCGGTGCTGATCCTTGTCGTGATCTCGATCTTCTCGTTCCGGCTTCTGTTCGACTACAACGACATGCCCAAGCCCGACGTGACCATCAAGGCCACCGGGTATCAGTGGTACTGGGGCTATGAGTACCCCGACCAGAAGGTGGGCGAGTTCATTTCCAACATGCTGCCCGAAGACAAGGCTGTTGCGAAGAACGTGCCCTACCGTCTCGCTGTTAATGAGCCGCTGGTGGTGCCGGTGAACAAGGTGGTGCGGGTCCAGGTCACCGGCGCCGACGTGATCCACGCCTTCGCGGTGCCCTCGTTCGGGATCATAGCTGACGCCGTGCCCGGCCGTCTGAACGAAACCTGGTTCAAGGCCGACCGGATCGGCGTCTACTACGGCAACTGCCGTGAACTCTGCGGCATCGATCACGCCTTCATGCCCATTGAGGTTCGTGTGGTCAGCCAGGCCGATTTTGATGCCTGGGTCGTCAAGAAGGGCGGTTCGGTCGCCGGCGCTGTGCCTGCGGCCCCAGTCGCCGCCCCGGCCGCAACGGACGCCGCCGTACCCACGGCCGCAACGGCGCCTGCCGTAGCCCCCGCAACCGCGGCGCCCGCCGTCGCAACACTGCCAGCGCCTTCAGCGCCGGCCGCCAAGTAAATCGTAGGATCGCGTCAGATGGCACAAGCCGCCGCATACGGACACGAGGACGAACACGGCAACCACACGCCGGGGTTCTTCACCCGCTGGTTCCTTTCCACGAACCACAAGGATATCGGCACGCTCTACATCCTGTTCGCCATCATGGCGGGCCTGGTGGGCGGCGCACTTTCCGGCCTCATCCGCTGGGAACTGTACGAGCCGGGTATCCAGGTGTTCCGTGAAGGCTCATGGCTGGCTGCGACGGGTCTCATCGAGCCGTCCAAGCATGGCTACAACGTGGTCGTGACCGGCCACGCGCTGATCATGATCTTCTTCATGGTCATGCCCGCCATGATCGGCGGGTTTGGCAACTGGTTCGTGCCGCTGATGATCGGCGCGCCGGACATGGCCTTCCCGCGGATGAACAACATTTCGTTCTGGCTGCTGATGGCGGCCTGGGTGCTTCTGGTAACATCGATGTTTGTCGACGGCGGACCCGGCAAGGGGTTCGGCGGCGGCTGGACCCTCTATCCGCCGCTCTCGACGTCCGGCCATACAGGCCCTGCAATGGATGTCGCGATCCTGTCGGTGCACCTGGCCGGCGCCAGCTCCATTCTCGGCGCCATCAACTTCATCACCACCATCTTCAACATGCGCGCGCCGGGCATGACCCTGCACCGCATGCCGCTGTTCGTGTGGTCGATCCTGGTGACCGTGTTCCTGCTGCTGCTCTCGCTGCCTGTTCTGGCCGGCGCGATCACCATGCTGCTCACCGACCGCAACTTTAACACCCACTTCTTCGACGCCGCCGGCGGCGGCGACCCGGTCATGTTCCAGCACCTGTTCTGGTTCTTTGGTCACCCGGAAGTGTACATCCTGATCCTGCCCGCCTTCGGCATGATCAGCCACATTGTCTCCACCTTCTCGCGCAAGCCGGTCTTCGGCTATCTGGCCATGGCCTATGCCATGGTGGCTATCGGCTTCGTCGGCTTCATCGTGTGGGCCCACCACATGTACACCGCGGGCATGGGCATCGAGCTGCGGGCCTATTTCGTGGCCGCCACCATGGTGATCGCCGTGCCCACGGGCGTGAAGGTGTTCTCATGGATCGCCACGATGTGGGGCGGGTCCATCGACTTCAAGACGCCCATGCTGTGGGCGATCGGTTTCATCTTCCTGTTCACGGTGGGCGGAGTGACCGGCGTGGTGCTCGCCAATGCCGGCATCGACTACAGCCTGCACGACACCTACTACGTGGTCGCCCACTTCCACTACGTGCTCAGCCTGGGCGCGGTGTTCGGGATCTTCGCCGGCTTCTACTACTGGTATGAGAAGATGTGGGGCGTGAAGTACAACGAGTTCCTGGGCGCCGCCCATTTCTGGATCACCTTCGTTGGCGTGAACCTGATCTTCTTCCCGCAGCACTTCCTGGGTCTCCAGGGCATGCCGCGCCGGTATGTGGATTATCCGGAAGCGTTCGCGCAGTGGAACCGGCTCTCAACGGACGGCTACCTGATCACCGCCGTCGGCGTTCTCGTGTTCCTGATCATGCTGGCCGAATCGGCGATCCGTCGCCGCAAGGCTGAGGCCAACCCCTGGGGTGAAGGCGCCACGACGCTGGAGTGGACCCTGTCCTCGCCGCCGCCGTTCCACCAGTTCAACGAACTGCCGGTGATCAAGCCCGACGCCCACCACTAGGTCGGTCTTCGGTCCAGAACAAATATTTGGGGGCGCGGTCCGGTTCGGGGCGCGCCCCTGACTTTTTCCGAGTATAGCCATCGCCATGTCCGAGGCCCTGAGCTCTCCGAAAGCGCCTGCGCGCTGGCAGGATTTCTTCCAGCTGCTGAAACCTCGCGTGATGTCGCTGGTGGTGTTTACCGCGCTGACCGGGCTGGTTTGCGCGGGTCGGCCCATCAATCCGGTGCTGGGCGCGGTGGCGATCCTCTGCATCGCGGTGGGGGCTGGCGCCTCGGCGTCGCTCAACATGTGGTACGACGCCGACATCGACGCCAAGATGCGCCGCACGCGCGGGCGCCCGGTGCCGTCGGGCAAGGTCCAGGGGGCTGATGCCGTGGCGCTGGGCGTGGTGCTGTCTCTGTTCTCCGTCATGCTCATGGGCATGGCGCTGAACTGGCTGGCGGCCGGCCTGCTGGCCTTCACCATTTTCTTCTACGCCGTGGTCTACACCATGTGGCTGAAGCGCTCGACGGCGCAGAACATCGTCATCGGCGGACTCGCCGGGGCCTTGCCACCGGTGATCGGGTGGGCTGCGGTAACAGGTACAGTCCCTCCCAACGCCTGGCTGCTGTGCGCCATCATCTTCATGTGGACGCCCCCCCACTTCTGGGCGCTGTCGCTCTACACGTCTGAGGACTATGAGAAGGCTGGCGTGCCGATGATGCCGGTCGTCAAGGGCCCGGCCTCCACGCGCAGGCAGATCCTGATCTATAGCGTCCTGCTGATCCCCTTCTGCGTGGCGCCGGCGTTCACGGGCCTGGGTGGATTGGCCTATCTCATCGTCTCGGGACTCGGTGGAGCGGTTTTCCTCCTCCTGGCCTGGCGCCTCTTCCGCAGCCAGGCCGGCGACGCCGCCGATCCGCGCAATACCGATGGCCTTTACGATGTGCGGGCCGGCGCCCGCGACGCACGCAATCTTTTCGCCTTCTCGATCTTGTACCTGACCCTGCTGTTCGCCACCTTGCTGGTCGAGCACCTGATGGGCCTGACGCCCCTGGAATGGATGTCATGAATCAACCGGTCCGTGAGGACGACACTTTCGCCAGGGCCCGCCGGGGCCGGAACATCGCGATAGCGGTGGGATTGGTGTTGTTTGTGGCCCTGGTCTACGTCGTCACCGTCATAAAAATGGGCGCCAATGTCCTCGACCGCGCACTCTGATCCTGATCGCCAGCGTAACGTCCGCGTTGCGGTCATATGCGCGACGGCCTTCTTCGGCATGATCGGGGCGGCCTACGCCTCGGTGCCGCTCTACAAGCTGTTCTGCCAGGTCACGGGGTTCGATGGCACTGTGCGCCGGGCGGATGCTGCGCCGGACACCATCCTCGGCAAGACGATGACCGTGCGGTTCGACGCCAACACCCGGAACCTGCCGTTCACGTTCACGTCCGAACAGACCTCGCAGAACGTTCGGATCGGCGAGACGAAGCTGGCCTTCTTCAAGGTCACCAACAACTCCAACCGGCCCGTGACCGCCCGCGCCATCTACAACGTGGTTCCGGAGCAGGCTGGCGCCTATTTCCGTAAGCTCCAGTGCTTCTGCTTCGAGGATCAAACCATCGCAGCCGGCGCCACCGTCGAAATGCCGGTGCTCTATTTCATTGATCCCGAGTACGCCCAGGATATGAACACCAAGGGCAAGCCCGAGGTCACGCTCAGCTACACCTTCTTCCCGTCCACCGAAGCCGTCCAGGCCGAAGCGCCCAAGCCCGACAAGAAGGGCTGAAACCCGCCTTTCCCCCTTGGCGAACCGCTCGGCGCGGGGCTATAGCGTGGCGGAAGTTTGGCTGCGCGCGACTCCGGTTGCGCGCCCGGCATTCTACGAGGGGATCTGAGCGCGATGGCCGCAGGCGTAAAGCACGACTACCACCTGGTGGATCCCAGCCCCTATCCGTTGATCGGCTCGATCGCTGCGACGGTCATGGCTCTGGGCGGCGTGGTGTGGATGAAGGGCCTGTTCGGCCTTCCCGAAGGTACGTCGTGGCTGTTTTTCGCCGGCCTGGCGGGCGTGCTCTACACCATGGCCGGCTGGTGGGCCGACGTGATCAAGGAAGCCAATCGCGGCGATCATACCCCGGTGGTTTCGATCGGTCTGCGCTACGGCATGGTCCTGTTCATCGCCTCGGAAGTCATGTTCTTCGTGGCCTGGTTCTGGATCTTCTTCGAGGCGGCGCTGTTCCATGGCAACCGCACTCTGGGTTCGATCGAGGAGGTTCAGGCTGCCTGGGCCACCTTCCCGCCCAAAGGCATCGAGACCATCCCGGCGTTCGAACTGCCGCTGGTCAACACCCTCACCCTGCTGCTCTCGGGCACCACCGTCACCTGGGCGCACCACGCCCTGCAGGTCGGCGACCGCAAGAGCGCCAAGACCGGCCTGATCCTGACCGTGATCCTGGGCGCGATCTTCACCGCCATCCAGGCCTACGAGTACAGCCACATCCTTTCCCACGACTACTTCTTCGGCGGCGAAGGTCAGGAGAACTCGGGCCTCTATGGGTCTTCCTTCTTCATGGCGACCGGCTTCCACGGCTTCCACGTGCTGATCGGCACCATCTTCCTGGCGGTCTGCCTGGTGCGTCTCATGGGCAAGGGCTTCACGCCCAAGCAACACTTCGGCTTCGAGGCGGCGGCCTGGTACTGGCACTTCGTTGACGTTGTCTGGCTTTTCCTTTTCGCCTTCATCTACGTGGTCTTCAGCGGAGCGGGCCATTAGGCCGACCCATTGAGCAAGCCCCAGCCGCTGCTGGCGGGCCTCGCAGGACGCTGTCCTGCTTGCGGTGAGGGATATCTGTTCGAAGGGTTTCTGAAGGTCGCACCCTCGTGCGAACCCTGCGGTGCTGATTTCGCCAAGGCCGATTCTGGTGACGGGCCGGCGGTGTTCGTGATCCTGATCGCGGGGTTCATTGTGGCGTTCGCCGCCGTCTTCACCGAGTTTCGGTTCAGACCGCCAATCTGGCTTCATCTTGTGCTCTGGTTACCCGGAACCCTCATCCTGTCGCTCGCGTTGATGCGTCCGCTGAAGGGCGTAATGCTGGCGGCGCAGTTCATGAACAAGGCCGCCGAGGCGCGCAGTGACGACTGAGAATCCCGCGATCCCCCGACGGCGATTTCCGCTGGGCCTCACCCTTTCGGTAGCCGTGGCGTTTGCGATCCTGGTCGGGCTCGGCACCTGGCAGTTCCAGCGCCTGCAATGGAAAGAGCTGCTGCTGGCCCGGATCGACGCCTTGCAGGCCGCACCCGCCCAACCTGTCCTCCCGGTGCTGGCGCGGATAGCCGCAGGCGAAGACGCCGATTTCACCCGCGTGATCCTGGACTGTCCGGGCCTGTCAAAGGCGCCTTATGTTGAGCTCTATTCCCTGCGCGACGGCCAGGCGGGGGTGCGTCTGATGTCAGCCTGCCAGTTGGACGGGGCGGCCTATGGCTCCATCCTGGTGGATCGCGGCTTCGTGTCCGACAGCCTATCCGCCCGACCGCCCGTCGATGCCACCGACCAGACCGTGCTGAAGCTGGTGGGTGTGTTGCGCCAGCCCGAAGCCGGCAACCGGTTCTCCCCCCCCAACACCGCCCAGCGCTGGTACACCCGCGACCTTGCCAGCATGGCCGCTGCGCTGAAGGCCCCCAGGCCCGCGCCTCTCGTGCTGATGGCCGAGACCGCCTCGAACCCGGACTGGCAATCGCTGATACCCGCGCCAATTCCGGCAGACATTCCGAATCGGCATCTGGAGTATGCGCTCACCTGGTACGGCCTTGCCGCCGCCCTGCTCGGCGTCTATGCCGCCATGCTCTTTCGCAGGCGAGTTTCCTGATGCGCTATATTTCGACCCG
This sequence comes from uncultured Alphaproteobacteria bacterium, assembly GCA_903909375.1. Taxonomy (GTDB): domain Bacteria; phylum Pseudomonadota; class Alphaproteobacteria; order Caulobacterales; family Caulobacteraceae; genus Phenylobacterium. The sequence goes on along the minus strand of CAIVVM010000012.1, from coordinate 10,239 downwards.
GGGTGAGTCATCTGCGGTCGGATTCACCGACGCCGTGCTCGGCGGCCTGGCGCCTGACGGCGGCCTCTACGTGCCCGAGGTCTGGCCCGCCCTGGCCCGCGACCGGATCGCAGCGTTTGCCGGCATGTCCTACGCCCAGGTTGCCGCCGAGGTGCTTGGCGCCTTCGCTGGCGACGAGATCACGCCTGCCGAGATGCTGACCATGTGCGAGGAGGCTTACGCCACCTTCAGCCACAAGGCCGTGGTTCCCATGGTCCAGATCGGGCCCCAGACCTTCATCGCCGAACTTTTTCACGGCCCCAGCCTCGCCTTCAAGGACGTGGCGATGCAGATCCTGGCGCGCCTCTATGACCACTTCCTGGGCCGGCAGGGCCGCAAGCAGACCATCCTCTGCGCCACCTCCGGTGACACCGGCGGCGCGGCGGTGGAAGCCTTCCGGGGTGCGAAGAACGTCAAGGTCGTGGTGATGTTCCCTGAGGGCCGGATCTCGGAGGTCCAGCGGCGTTTCATGACGACCGCGGAGGAGGGCAACATCGCCTGCGTGGCGGTGAACGGCACGTTCGACGATTGCCAGGCCATCCTGAAGGACGCCTTCCAGGACCGCGTGCTGCGCCAGTCGGTGGATCTCGCTGCGGTGAACTCGATCAACTTCGCCCGGATTGCGGCCCAGTCAGTCTACTACTTCACGACAGCCGCGGCGCTGGGCGCGCCTGAACGACCGGTCAATTTCGTGGTGCCATCGGGCAATTTTGGCGACGCGTTTGCGGGCTATGTGGCGAGGCGGCTTGGCCTGCCGGTCAGGCGGATCGTGGTGGCCACCAATTCCAACGATATCCTGGCGAGGGCCTTCACAACTGGACGCTACACCCGCGGCGCCGTTCAGCTCACCCTGTCGCCGGCCATGGATATCCAGTCGGCGTCCAACTTCGAACGGCTCTATTTCGAGGCCGTCCACCGCGAGTCGGTAGAGACCGCCCGCGCCTTCGAGGCGTTCCGGACCTCCGGGGTGATCGATATCCCGCCGGGCGCGCTCAGCTACATGCAGGATATCTTCTCCGGCGTAGCGATTGGCGAGGATGAAACCACCCGCACCATCGTCTCCACCCTCAACGAGACCGGCGAGCTGATTGATCCTCACACGGCGGTCGCCGTGGCGGCCCTTCGCCATGTGGACCTCGAGGGCCCCACCGTGGTGATGTCGACGGCGCATCCGGCCAAGTTCCCGGACGATGTGACCCGTGCATCCGGCGTGCAGCCCATGCTGCCGCGTGGCGTCGCCAGCCTGTCAGGGCGCCGTGAGCGCTTCGACCGGCTGCCGGGGGATGCCGATACGATCAAGGCCTACGTCCGCGCGTTCGCGGAAGCCTGAAGCCTTGACCCCCAAGGTTCACACTCTGCCAAATGGCGTGCGCGTGGTGTGCGACCCGCTGCCCGGCTGGCAGACCGTGGCGCTATCCGTCGTCGCCGGTCGCGGCGCGCGGTTCGAGGACAAGGCCCGCTCGGGCTGGTCGCACCTGCTGGAGCATATGGTCTTCAAGGGCGCGGGCGACCGGTCTGCGCGTGAGATCGTCGAGGTGATCGAGGCCGAGGGCGGCAATATCAACGCGGCCACCGGCTATGAGCGAACCAGTTTCCAGATCCGGGCCCTGAAGGCAGGCCTCGACCTCGGCGCCTCGGTGCTCGGCGATCTGGTGCTGCGTCCGGTGATGGACGAGGGCGATCTGGAACGCGAGAAACAGGTCGTTGGCCAGGAGATCGCCGAGGCGGCCGATACGCCGGACGATCTGGTCTTCGAACTGGCGCAGCAAGCCGCGTTCTCGAGCCAGCCGCTGGGTCGCCCCATCCTGGGTACGCCGAAGTCCATCGGCGCGGCCACGACCCAGGCTCTCAGCGACTGGCGCGCCGCTCTCTATGCGCCGGAAACCCTGGTCATCAGCGCTGCGGGTGCGGTGGACGAGGATGAGTTGCTGAGGTTGGCCGAGCGGGAATTCGGCGGCGCGTCCGGCGGCGGCCTTCCTGCCGCCGAAGCGGCGACCTTCATATCCGGATCGAAGACGCTCGCGCGCAAGCTGGAGCAGGCCAATCTTGTGCTGTTGTTGCCGGCCGTCGGTGTCCAGGATCCCGACTATTTCGCGCTCCGGCTACTGGCCGAGATTCTGGGCGGCGGCATGGCGTCACGCCTGTTCCAGGAGGCCCGCGAGGCGCGCGGGCTGGCCTACGCCATTGACGCCTATTCCGAAACCTATGCGGACACCGGGGTGCTGGGCGTGTTTGCGGGCTGCGAGGCAAAGAACGCAGTCGAACTGGCGCAAGTGACCGCCCGCGAAATCCAGGGCCTTACCCGACCAGTTCCGGACGCTGAGTTGGCCCGCGCCAAGGCTCAACTCAAGGGTTCGATGTTCATGGGCCGCGAGTCCGCGCTCGCCCGCGCCGAGCAGGCCGCCGGTCAGGTTCTGCTGTTCGGCAAGACCCTGGATCCGGAGGACCTCGCGGCCGAAATCGACGCCGTCACCCCGGCCCAGCTCGCCGCCCTGACCAGCCGCATCCTGGCCTCACGCCAGGCCGCGGTCGCCATCCTGGGCCCCCGCGCGGCTCTGGGCGCGGCGGAGTCCTTCGAACAGGCCCTGTTCAGCTGATAACGCCAACGCGATCACCGCCCTTGACCTCACTCCAAAATCCGCGACGCTCACCGCATGGCCCTGTTGGACTGGATAGCGCCGGAAAGCGGCCTACGCATCGACGGCGACGGTGTCGTGTTGCGCCCGCCGCGCGCCCAGGACTATGCCGAGTGGCGCGACCTGCGCGCCCAGAGCCGGGCCTTCCTGCAGCCCTGGGAGCCGACCTGGCCGGCGGATGATCTTTCCCGAGCCTCCTATCGCCGCCGCCTTATGGCCTATGCGCGTGACCGCGACGCCGGCGTCGCCTACCCCTTCTTTGTGATCCGTGCGGCGGATGAGGCCCTGACCGGCGGCATCACCCTGTCTAACGTGCGCCGCGGAGTCGCCCAGATGGGGTCAGTAGGGTACTGGTGCGGGCAACCCTTCGCCCGCCAGGGCCTGACGCTGGCGGCGGTGCGCGCGCTCAACGCCTTCGCCTTCCGGACGCTTGGGCTCCACCGGCTGGAAGCCGCGTGCATTCCTCAGAACGATCCATCGCGCCGCTTGCTGGTCCAGGCAGGCTATTCCGAGGAGGGATTTGCCCCCGCTTATCTTAAAATTAACGGCGCATGGCGAGATCATGTCCTGTTCGGGCAGTTGAACCCGGATGGGGGCCATGAGGGTCCGGATATGGGGGTGTCGGTCTGACCGTCGCCCTCGATTTCAAGGCTCTGATCAGGACGCAATGGCCAACGAGCGCTGGACATGGGACGCCACGGCCAATCTTGAGGCCCTGGGCGCTGCCGAGGTCGCTCTGTGGGTCTGGGAGCCGCAGAAGGACCGCCTGCGCCTGACGGGCGCCACCCGCAGTCTTGGCCTGGGGCCCCTGGCGCCGGACTGTTCCTCAGCGGCGCTGCGTGCTCTGACGCTGCCTCAGGATCGGGCGATGGCCGAAGATATCCTGCGACTTCAGCAGCCGGGGGGCGAGGTGGCCGTGCGCCTGCGGCTGCGGGGCGGCGCACCGAGTGTCTGGCGTGGCGTCTGGCTGGAAGAGGGTGTCCGCGCCGCTGGTGTTGTGGCCGCAGAAGTCCGCTTCGCCGCCTCCGGCATCGATACCCTGACCGGCCTTGCTGACCGGCGCACGTTCATCACCCTGGCGCGCGAACGCCTGCAGGCGCCCGGCGACTACGAGCTGATCGTGGCCGATCTCGACCGATTACGGCGCCTGAACGAAGCGCTTGGACATGAGCGCGCCGATCTGGTGCTGGCCGCGCTCGGCTCCCGGCTGGCCGCGGCTTTCCCGCCGGGCGCCCTGCTGGCGCGGATCGGCGAGGACGAGTTCGCCTCACTGGCGCCGAAGACGATCTCGCCGGGCGCCGATGCCCTTCGCAGCGCTCTCGAACAGCCTCTGCGCGTGGCGGGATTCGATATCCATCCCACCCTTTCCATCGGCGCGGTAACCGCCGCAGGCGGCGATGAGGCGCCGGAGGCCACCGAGCTGTTGCGTCGCGCCGAGCTCGCCGTGGAATCCGCCCGGAGCCACGGCCGCGGCGGCGCTGCGGCATATGGTCGCGGACTTGAGACGGACGGTCTGTCGCGGCTGGCCCTCGAGGGCGACCTGAAGGGCGCCATGCGGCGCGGCGAACTGATGCCCTTCTATCAGCCCATCGTGCGGCTCTCCTCCGGCGCGCTGTCGGGTTTCGAGGCGCTGGTGCGATGGAAGCATCCCCGTCGGGGGCTGCTTACCCCCGATAACTTCCTGCCGCTTTGCGAGGAAATGGGCCTGATGCCCGAGCTGGGCTCGATGATGATGCGCGAGGCGGGCCAGCAGTTGGCCGTCTGGCGCCGCCGCCATCGGGCCGCCGGCGAACTCACCGTGGCCGTAAATCTCTCCACCGGCGAACTGGATCGGCCTGATCTTGTGTCCGAGGTCACATCGATCCGCGCCGAGACCGGCCTGCCGCCGGGCGCGCTCAAGCTGGAGGTTACCGAGGGCGACGTCATGCGCGATCCCGATCGCGCCGCCGTGGTGCTGGGCGCCTTGCGCACCGCCGGGGCTGGTCTGGCGCTGGATGACTTCGGCACCGGCTTTTCGGCGCTCTCCTATCTGACCCGATTGCCCTTCGACACGCTGAAGATCGACCGCTATTTCGTACGCACCATGTCCTCCAACGAGGGCTCGGCAAAGATCGTCAAATCCGTGGTGACCCTCGGACAGGACCTCAACATGGAAGTGATCGCCGAAGGCGTCGAGAACGCCATGATGGCCCAACACCTCCAGTCGCTCGGCTGCGACTACGGCCAGGGTTTCGGCTACGCCCCTGCGCTATCGGCCCAGGAGGCGGAGGTTTATCTAAACGAGAGCTATGTGGATGGTGCGGCGCCGGTGAAAGCACGGGGCTAGCGCTGCCTCAGGCCTCCCCGGCCTCCGTGCTCAGAAACGTCGGATCGACCCCGAGCTTGGCGAGGGCTCGGGTCCATTTTGTCTCGTGGTCGTCGTCGAACAGCAGCGCCTCGTCGGCCTCCACCGTCAGCCAGACATTCTGCCGGATCTCCTGTTCCAGCTGGCCGGCGCCCCAGCCGGCATACCCCAGGGCCAGCACGGCGCGCCGCGGGCCGGTCGACGTCGCCATGGCGACCAGCACCTCCCGGGTGGTGGTGAGCGCCAGACCGCCTGGCACGGTCGCAGTGTGCTCGGCGGCGAAGTCGTCTGTGTGCAGCACGAAGCCGCGCTCCGTCTCCACAGGCCCGCCCATCAGCACCGGGCGCGCCGCCATCGCCGCCGCCCCCTCGATTTCCAGTCGCTCCAGCAGGTCGGGCACGCTGAGGCCCTCCAGCGGGCGGTTCACCGCCACCCCCATCGCGTGGTCGCCGTCATGGGCGCACACCAGAATCAGGGCGCGTTCGAACCGCGCGTCGCCGATGCCGGGCATGGCGATCAGGAACTGACCCGAGAGGAAGGCGCCGTCCATGGTGTCCAGATAGATCCGCCGCACAAATCTTGAAAATCGAGACTACGGTCACGACCGCTTCTCAGGTATCAGCATGGCTTCCGATCTCCATGCAAGGACCACAGGCCATGACCATCAAAGTTGGTGACACGCTGCCCGCCGCGACCCTCACCCAGGCGACCGCCGAGGGCCCGAAGCCCGTCAAGACCGAAGACTTTTTCAAGGGCCGCACCGTCGCCCTCTTCGCCGTGCCGGGCGCGTTCACGCCTACCTGCTCAGCCAAGCATGTCCCCGGCTTCAAGCAACTGGGCCCCGATCTCAAGGCCAAGGGCGTCGATGAGATAGCCTGCCTGTCGGTCAACGACGCCTTTGTCATGCGCGCCTGGGGCGAGGATCAGGCTGTGGGCGACGACATCATCATGCTGGCCGACGGCAATGGCGACTTCACCACCGCGCTTGGCCTGGAGATGGACGGCAGCAAGTTCGGCATGGGCAAGCGCTCGCAGCGCTACTCCATGATCGTCAAGGACGGCGTCGTGAAGGAGCTGAACGTCGAACAGGGCGGTGAGTTCCGGGTGTCGGCCGCCGACTATCTGCTGGCTCAACTCTAGCCAAACCGCCGGCTCAGGAACCGCGAGCCGGCCTCGCCGAACCGCCAGGGCGTCTCGACCGCTTTGGACAGGCCGATGCGCGGGCCGACCTCCAGACCGGGGGTCGGTCCCGCGACCAGCTGGAAGGGCGCGGCGTCCAGCGGCAGGCCGTCATGATCCCGTGAAACCGCCAGCGCCTGCGCCAGCTTGCCGGGACCCGAGCACAGCGCCCGGGGATCAGCTACCCCGCGCCTACGCCACATGACCTCCAGACCCAGTGTCGGCTCCAGCGCCCGGATGAGCACGGCGCTACCCGGCGTTTCGCCGCACACGACGTTCAAACACCAATGAATCCCATAGGATCGATAGACATACGCCCGCCCCGGCGGCCCGAACATCGCCGCGTTCCTGTCCGTTGGTCCTCTGAAGCTGTGCGAGGCCGGATCCTCGTGATGGTAGGCCTCGGTCTCGACAATCCGCCCGCCCACGCCCTCGATGAACAGGCTGCGACCGATCAGTTCACGCGCGACCTCGGCGGGATGCCGCCGCCAGAATCCTTGACGTCCGGCGCCAGAAAGTCCGGAATGTCTCTCAACAACAGAAACCATCCAGGGAAGATGCCCCATGGCATACGTCGAAGGCCAGACCGTCCACGACGCCGACAGCCACATCATGGAGCTGCCGGGCACGATCAACCGCTACATCGACCCGAAGTTCCGGGCCGACTTCGTCGAGAAAACGGGCCGTAAGGAGGTTCTGCCGGAATGGTTCGCCAAGGCCGCCGAGAAGGCCCGCGACCCCGAGTTCCTGGCCGGCGCCGAAGCCAACATCCTGCTGCGCAAGAACTATGAGGCGCTCGGCGCCTTCAACGCCGATCACCGGCCCAGGACGCTGGACTATCTGGGTTTTACATCCCAACTTGTGTTTACCACAGCCTGTCTATCTAATTTCGGTCTGGAGCAGCAGGGCGAGGTCGAGCTCGCCGTCGAGGCCGCCCGTGCCCACAACCGGATGATGACCGAGTTCTGCTCGGTGGACCGCCGCCTGCTGGCCACCGGCTATGTGCCGCTGATCGACCGCGCACGCGCGCCCCAGGTCGCCCGCGAGGCGCTGGCGCTCGGCGCCAAGGCGCTGGTGGTCCCGTCGCGTCACCCGTCTGGCTTCTCCCCCAGCCACCGCGAACTGGATGCGCTCTGGGCCGTGGCCCAGGAGGCCGGCGTGCCGATCCTGTTCCACGTGGGCGGCGAGGAGAAGATGCCAGGAGCCTACCTGGAGAACGGCCTGCCCTACGTGAAGGATTTCCACGGGGGCGACGAGAACTTCACCTCATTGTCCTTCATGTCGATCCCGTTGAGCGTCTGGCAGACGCTTTCGGCCCTGGTGATCGACGGTGTCTTCGACCGCTTCCCCCGCCTGAAGTTCGGCGCCATTGAACTGGGCGCCTCGTGGCTGCCCAGCCTGATGAAGTTCCTCGACTCAGGGGTTGCCGCCTTCGGCAAGGAGGAGCGCCTGCAGACCCTTTCGGGCACGCCGTCGGAAATCCTGCGCCGCCAGCTCCGGGTCACGCCCTATCCGCACGAGGACGTTCGCTGGATCATGGAAAACTCCGGCGAGGATATGGTGCTGTTCTCCTCGGACTTCCCCCATGTCGAAGGCGGCCGCAATCCGCTGAAGCGATTCAACGACAACCTGGCCGGGGTGGACCAGCGGCTGAAGCGCAAGTTCTACCGCGACAACTTCATCGACCTCATGGGTAATGGCCTTGCCAGTGACCTGCATGACCTGCCGTCGCAGGCGGCGGCCTGAGCGGACGCCTCTTGGCGCTATAGGTTCGGGTGTCTCACCGGCTGATTCGGTAGAAAACACTCGAGGCGAGCCATGACCATTCGATCGATGACGCTGCTGGCGGCCCTTACGCTTGCCGCATCTCCTGCCGTCGCCGCTGACGCGCCCAGGGCCCCGAAGTGGGATGTCTCCGCGCCCCCCGGGATGACCACGCGCCAGGTCCCGATCGACGTCGATCAGGGAACCTGGATGAATGTTGATGTCTCGCCCGACGGCCAGAGCGTCGCCTTCGACCTGCTGGGCGACATCTATGTGATGCCTATCGCCGGCGGGACACCGACGCGGATCGCCGAGGGTCTCGCTTACGAGCAGCAACCCCGCTTTTCGCCCGACGGCAAGCGCATCGCCTTCGTCTCCGACCGAGGCGGCGGCGACAATATCTGGATCATGAGCCGCGATGGTTCGAACAAGCAGCAGGTGTCGAAGGAGGACTTCCGGCTGTTGAACCAGCCTAGCTGGAGCCCGGATGGCCGCTTTATCGTCGCCAAGAAGCACTTCAGCACTGGGCGCTCGCTGGGGACCGGCGAGGTATGGCTCTATCATGTGTCCGGCGGCGGCGGTGTGCGGATCATCAAACGCCCAAGCGAACAGCACCAGAAGGAACTGGGTGAGCCGGTCTTCGCCCCCGACGGCAAGAGCCTCTACTTCACTCGCAACGTTACCCCCGGGCCGATCTTCGAGTACGCCCAGGATTCCAACGGTAGCCTGTTCCACATCGAGCGGCATGACCTGGCGACCGGAGAGGTGAGTACGGTGGTCGCGGGCGCCGGCGGCGCGGTGCGGCCAGCGCCATCGCCGGACGGGAAGCTGATCGCCTTCGTGCGGCGCGAGCGGACCAAGTCGAAACTCTATGTGCGCGATCTGATCTCCGGCGCCGAGCGCAAGGTCTATGACGCCCTGGACCAGGATACGCAGGAGACCTGGGCCATCTCGGGCCTCTATCCCAACATGAGCTGGACGCCGGACAGTCGCGAGATCGTCTTCTGGGCGGGGGGAAAGATCCGCCGGGTCGGCGCGGACGGAGCAGCTATCGCCGAGATCCCTTTCCGGGTGCGCGACACCAGGGTGGTGATCGATTCCGTACACCCGAAGGTCGCCGTGGCGCCCGACCGGTTCACCACGCGCATGCCGCGCTGGGCCCAGGTGTCGCCAGACGGCAAACAGGTCGTGTTCGAGACCCTCGGCAAGCTCTGGATCAAGCCGATGGGCGAGGGCGCGCCGCGACGCCTGACCCGGGGAGACGATCCTGGCCTGGAGCTTTGGCCTACCTGGTCTCGAGACGGGCGCTCAATCGCCTTTGTCGGCTGGACCGACGCGAACCTTGGCCGGCTCCGGATCGTGGCCGGCGGTGGCGGGACGCCGCGCGATGTCTCCAGTCAGCCCGGCCACTATGCGCTCCCCCGGTTCTCACCTGACGGCAAGACGCTGGTGTTCGAACGGCGCGCCGGCGGCGGGCTGACCTCGAACCTCTGGAGTCAGGATCCGGGCGTCTATCGGATCGCTGTGACCGGCGGCGACCAGGTCCGGATCGCGCGCGACGCCGCCGAGCCGCAGTTCGGTTCGGGCTCTGATCGCGTGTTCATGATCGCCAGTGAAAGGGGAAAAGCCCAGCTGATCAGCACAGACCTGAGCGGCGAAGGCCGCCGGGTTCATGCGAGCGGTGACCTCGTCAATGACTTTCAGGTGTCGCCGGATGGCCGTTTCCTGGCCTTCCGTCAGAACTACCAGGCCTTCGTCATGCCCTTGCTGCCGGGGCCGACGGAGCTTTCGGTCGATCCCAAGGGCGGACCCCTTCCGGTTGTGCGGCTCAGCGGCGACGGCGCCGATTTCATCCACTGGTCGAACGAGGGGCTCAAGCTGCACTGGAGCCTGGGCCCCACGCTCTTCAGCGCCGATGCGGAAACGGTCTTCCTTGCCGCACCAGCCGGCGAGAACACGTCTGCCTTCAAGGCGCCTGCCCAAGGCGTAAGTCTCTCCATGGAGGTTGCGGCGGACAAGGTCGCCGGCGACGTGGCTCTGGTCGGCGCCCGGATCGTCACCATGGCGGACAAGGCCGGTGGGATCATCGATGATGGCGTCATCCTGGTCCGCGGAGATCGTATTGCAGCCATTGGGCCTAGAGCGTGACCGCATCTGACGGATTCGGGATTCACGAGGTTTGCGGATCGTGATTCAAGGTGGGGGCTGGGCCGGAGGCCAGCCTGCATGACTCGACCGTTTTCACTGGACCTTCGGGAGCGTGTTGCGCGGTTTGTG
>CAIVVM010000011.1 GCA_903909375.1 uncultured Alphaproteobacteria bacterium | reverse complement strand
TCGTCGCCGATCTCAAGGACTTGAGCCTGTACCGCCGTGGACGAGCCGATCACCAGGGCCGAGGCTGCGGCGACAATCGACAATTGTAGACGCGCGTGCCGCATAGGCCCCTCAAACCGACGCATCAGTCTAGCGTGAAGGGCGCTGCCGGACCAGCCGACATTGTCGGCAAGGTCGCAGGCCCGGAGTTCAGGCCATATTTGCGAAGTGTGGAAAAGCCGCCAGCGGAGTTCTCGCTTTGTGGCGCCGACAAAGGCTCGCTGGCTGGCAAGGGCCCGGGCAGACGATTCTCGCGACTGGCTGCGATCATTTCCCGCGCTGCGGCGATAGCGACGTCTGGTCTTGCGATCATGACCAGGTGCGGTGAGACCACAGTGGTCTGGAAGCCATGCTGCGATGTCGATGCGATCTGCAGATGTTGCAATTCCCACATCGAGACGTGAGCCCCGAACACCGATCTCGGGGAGCCGGCCGCTGTCTCCGACGCCGTGATCACATAGAGCGGGATATCGCGGAGAATGGGTCCTATCCGGCCGACCTGCTCCGACGTGCGGCCAAAGATACTGTTCAGTTCAGATAACTGATTTTGCCAGGTGGCGGGGCGGCGGGCCGCGCTGACCTGATGTTCTGTCTTGGTCGGCGCGACGCATTCTGCCCACTGCGGATCGTCAATGGCGGCTGATGACGGCGCTGACGCCATGGCCAGACATTTCTGGAGCCGCTGACGCATTCCGTTCAGGCCGTCGGCTTCTGGTCTTGGCGCCAGACGTTCTACGGTGGGATCCAGCAGTATCAGACCCTGAACATCGCTCGTGCGTCGGGCCGCGAACAAGCGCGCATAGAGCCCGCCAGCGGAATGGCCCATAACAACGAACGGCCCCTTGATGCCAGCCGCCTTGAGCGCCAGATCGAGGTCCCGGGCCGTCGCTGCACCGTCGCGGGGCAGGGGGCCGGGATCGCTGTACCCGTAGCCGGCGCGATCATAGGCGCAGACCCGGGTTTGCCGCGCCAGATCGGGCTGTACCTTGTACCAAGCCGTGGAATCCGCGCCGAAGCCAGACTCCAGCAGGACTGTGGGCGTGCCGCGCCCCTGGCAGCGAAAATTCAGTTTACGCCCGTCCACCAAGGCTACGACCGTACCTGCCCTGGCAGAACCTGCGGCGCCCAGGCTATCTGCGGTCCCGCACGCCGAGAGGCCGAAGCCCAGCAACAAGGCTGGAACCAAGAGTTGGCGTCTGCGCCCGGTCGCGGCACAAACATTGCTAGGCATGAGCTTGTGTTGACCTATGGGACAGCGCACCGGCAAGATGGGCTGGAAATTTCCTGGCTTGCGTGTGCCAGGATGAATGGAAAGAGGACGCAGGTGGAAACCGTCTACGATTGGATCACGGTGGCGATCTTCGGCGGCCTGGTGGTCCTGTTTCTGCATCGCTCGGTGCAGCCCGAGGAACCGCAGGACACGATCTTGCACTATCTGCCTCCGGCTGTGGGTTGTGCCGTCGCTAACTGGTTTGGAAATCCGCCGCAAAACCAGGGTCTCGTATCCTTCCTTATTGTCCTTGGCGTGGCGATCTATGTCGTTCTTGTGCTCAAGCCCTTTGGACTGACGATCAAGTTTCCGAAGCGCTAGCCTCATGTGCTGGAGCGCCCGTTAGCGATCCAGACCATAGCGGTAAACCAACCGAAGTCCGACATCGCCCACGCCCGGATTGTGACTGCCGGCAAAGACCTCGCCGGCGCCTGCCGGGCTTGCAAACAGCACCGCCGCAAGCATCGGGATCATCAAGAGAGCGCGGACGATCATGTCAGCCTCCTCGGACATTGTCTGATGCCCGGTATCTGGCGCCGATTCGTCGACAGGAGCTCAACGAACCCCTTCGCTGTCGCCCAGTAGGCAAGGCGCGGTACGCAGGATGATGGCGATATCCAGCCAGAAGGACTGACGTTCAACATACTCCAGATCCAGCGCCACGCGACGGCGCACATCCTCTGCAGTGTTGACCGGGCCGCGCGACCCATTGACAGCAGCCCAGCCCGTAAGGCCGGGCTTGATCCGGTGTCGGTGTGCATAGGTCTCCACCAGCTTGCTGGCGTCAGCGCCGCCACTCTGCATACCGATGGCGTGCGGCCGGGGGCCGACGACAGACATCTCGCCAGAGATGATATTGAAGATCTGAGGCAGTTCATCGAGGCTGGTCTTGCGGATAAAGCGACCAACGCGGGTGACGCGATCATCATCGGCGCTCACCTGTCTGGCTGCGGTAAAGTCGGAGGATTCGACCTTCATCGAGCGGAACTTCCAGACCACGATCTCCTCGTTCATATAGCCATGCCGACGTTGGCGGAAGAAGACGGGTCCCGGACTATCCAACCTGATCGCCACGGCGATGGTTGCCATGAGGGGCGCAAGCGCGATCAGCCCGGCTATGCCCAGGATCAGGTCAAGTGCGCGCTTGGCGGCGAGATAACTGGCGCGCTGGCGCCCGCCGCTGACCTGCATCAGGTCGAAGTCAGCGATCCGCCCGACGGCCTTGCTGGCGCTTTCATCATCGGCATCTTCCAGCAATAGGGAAATCGAATTGGGGATCGGAGCCAGTCGCTCGATGAGTTGGGCGATCCGGGCGTTGGCCTTGGCCGGCACCGTGATCACGATACGGTCTGCGAAGGGCAGGATCCTGTGGTCGATCAGGTCACTGGTTTTGCCAAGAACCGGTACACCGCGAAGCGCAGGTCCGACGCGGTCACGCCGATCATCGAAAATGCCAAGGATGTTGACGTCACGGGTGCGCATGGCGCGACGGATCAACCGCTCGGCGGCCGGCGTGCCGCCGACAATGATCAGGTTCGGTGTCAGCAGACCCTGCCGGCGCAGGTTGGCCATGACCTGCCCCCAGATCATGTGACTGACCATGAGGAACGTGCCCGCCGTTACTGTCCAGGCGGCGCAGGCCAGGGCCGGGAAGGAGGGGTCAAGCAGGCCGCACAAAGTGCCCGCAACACCACTGGCCGCGACCGCTGACAGCAACAACCGGCCAAAGCGGCGACGGGAGCGTTCGCGCTTGCGCATCACATAGGCGCCTGTAGCCACCAGGAGCACCAGCGCCAGAAGGGGGGCGCCAAGCCACATGGTCACGGGCAATGGCATCACCAGTCCGGCGACCAGAGAGGCTGCGCCAAGAGCGATGCCATCGCCAAACTGGAAAAGCCGGGCGAGCCCTGGCCCCGATGCCCGGGTTCTCGCCGTTTGCATGCGGACCGGCCGAAGGGGGCCGCGGCGATCGCTCGCGTCGTCAGTTTCTTCCGTCGCGACGGCGCGATGGGCTCCTGTGTCGTCGGCCATTCCGGCTGTTCCCGCTTGGTTGCGCGGGAAACCTAGATCGTCGGCCTGACAGATCGGTTAAGACGCCGCCCGTAAACCTAGTAGGCGCGCGTATCGGAGAAGATCAACGGCAGCGTCCGCCAGACGATCTTCATATCGAGGGCGAAGGACCAGGTGTCGATGTACTCGTTGTCGGCTTCCACCCGGTCTACAATGGCCTGCAACTCCCGCACTTCGCCGCGGAAGCCGCAAACAGCAGCATAGCCGGTCAATCCCGGGCGAGCGCGAAACCGCAGATTATAGCCAGGCGCCAGTTGACCCCAGGTCTCGTCGTGGGCGACCGCGTGGGGCCTGGGTCCGATCAACGACATTTCCCCGCGTAGAACATTCAGAAGTTGCGGCAGTTCATCGAGGCTGAACTTGCGCAGGATGGCGCCGAACGGGGTGATCCGGGCATCACCGCGGGTCGCCTGGCGAACGGTGGCGCCGTCTTCGGCGACGGTCATGGTTCGAAATTTGAAAACGGTAAAGATCACGCCGTTCAGTCCGGTTCGACGCTGCCGGAAGAGCGCCGGGCCGGTGCTTTCGAGCCTGACAAGTGTGGCAATCGTCAGCAGGAGCGGCAGAAAGAACAACAGAGCGCCGAACGACATTAAGATGTCGAAAGCACGCTTAAGCCGGCTCGTCGCGACAGGTTTCACCGGGATCGCCGCCACTGCGCCGGCACAAGCGCCCGGGTTTGCTGTCCAGCTTGTGGTTTTGGCATGAGCCTCGAGATTCACCGGCCTAGTCATGGCCGCGGCTTGTGCGGGAACGGTCGGCTCCTGACAGTTCGGCAAGGAAGGCGTCCATCGCGCCTGCGCTCCAGAGGCGAACGCAGAGGCGCGGGCCGTCATTGTCGATCTCTGTACGGATCTGGGCGTCTCCCTCTGCATCCGCGTTGTCGGCATGGCGTTCGATGAATCCATAGAAGGCCGCATGAATGCGATCCGGGTCTTCGTCAGCGGCAAATCGAGTCTCGAATTTGGACATGACCCCCGACCGTCCCGCGATCCTGCTTCCCAGGAAGCAAGCCCCGCGCCACGGAAGAGCCTCCGCCTAGCGCGTGATCACATCCATATTCGTGACAAGGGGCCCGACGGTTGCATTCAGCGTTGATAATCGTCGCGCTGGCTGCTTCAGCGTCAGTAGGCTTGGGGATCGCTGAATATGATCAAGGCGGTTTTCCCAAGGATCGCCACATCGAGGCCAATCGACCAGCTCTCGATATAGAGGTTATCTGCGGCGATCCGATCCGTCATGCAACGCAGATCGTTGATCTCTCCGCGCAAACCATTGACCTGGGCCAACCCGGTCAGGCCGGGCTTGGCGCGGAAACGATCAGCATAGGTCGGGATCTGTTCGCCGAAGTGGCTGTCGTGCGCCAAAGCGTGAGGGCGGGGGCCGACGATGGACATGTCGCCCTTCAGGATGTTGAGGAACTGCGGCAATTCATCGAGGCTGAGTTTGCGAAGCAGCGCGCCAACCTCGGTTACCCGGGAGTCATTGCGCGTCGCCTGGCGAACGTTGTCGCAGTCTTCAGCGACAGTCATCGTGCGGAACTTGTAGATCGTGAAGATGCGGCCGTTGTGGCCGGTGCGACGCTGCTTGAAGATCACAGGTCCGCCGGACTCCAGCCGGATCGCGAGAGCGATACACATCAGAAGAGGCAGAAAGACCAGCAAGGCAGCGCTGGCGCCCAGGATATCCATGGCGCGCTTTGCCCAGCTGTCTCCGATAGGGGAGCGTCGCAGTTGCGACAGCACGTCGGTAGCGGCTGCAGGCGCCACCGATTTTGGTTCTGTAATCCGCCGGTTGACCTTCGTCACGAGGCGCACTCCGTCGTCAGGCCGGTCTGACACGCAGCCCCGACAATACGCCAAATGGTTGCCGCGCCGTTAGCCAATTTCGAAAACGAACTGTTCACGCTCAGGGTGCAGATTGCGCGTCAGCCCAAAAAACGGGCGGTGTCGGAGCCAAAACATGCCGACTGATGTGTCTATTGAGATCTCCGTACGAGAGACCGGGCGCCAGACTCTGGGACGCCTCCCGATCGGCCTGGGGCTCAGCATCGGCGCCCTTGCCTCTGTGGCCCTCTGGGCCGGGATCGGCATTACCCTTCATGCGCTGCTCGCCTGATCGCCTCTGAGATCGCCTTGAGCCGGACGCTGGCGCTCGGGCTCGTCACGGTGGCCACGAGGGGCTGAGTTCTCTGGACATCAAGCGGTTTGCTCCCGCGATTGCGATCCTGCCATTTGCGAAGCTTGCCGAAGGCGGTAGGGGAAGACGCGTCTGAAACGCGTTGACCGGAGGATCGCGCCATAGCCCCGCCTATCTACCCCGTGGTGCTTTGTGGCGGACCCGGTGAGCGACTTTGGCCCTTGTCGCAACCGTGGCGACCCAAGCCGTTTCTTCCACTTTTGGGACCCGTTTCGGGCTTCCAGTCTGCTGTGGCCCTTGCGCAGTCGCTTGCCGTCGGCGGTGAGGTACTGGTGGTGGGGGCGGCTGATCACTGCGATCTCATTCACGAACAACTCTCTTCCGTTGGCGCCTCTGCGCAGGTGCTCCTGGAGCCCACAGGTCGAGAAACCGCCGCCGCGATAGCTGCCGCGGCGCTCTGGGTTACAAATCGCGCGCCCGATGGCGTCATGGTGGCGCTGCCGGCGGATCACCACATGCCACTCACCTTGGCCGTCCAGGCTGCGATCAATTCCGCGATCACGGGCGCCGACGCCGACATGCTTGTCGTGCTGGGTCTGCATCCCGACGGCCCTTCAAGCGCCTATGGCTACATACGTCCGGAATCTCGGGACCCGGGTGTGCAGCGGGTCGTCGACTTTCAGGAGAAGCCGTCTGCGGAACGTGCCACCGAGCTCATCGCGAGCGGTGGGCTTTGGAACAGTGGCATCTTCATCGGGCACGCCCGCACGTTCCTGTCGGAACTCAGACTTTGGGCGCCCGACATCCTGTCGGCGGTGGAGCAGGCCACGACGAATGGCTTTTCCGATGGCGGAGATTTCCTGCTCGGGCCTCAGTTCGCCGAGACGCCAAAACTAGCTTTTGATCGGGCGGTCATGGAGCGCACCGATCGAGCCTCGGTACTTCCCGTCGATTTTGAATGGTCCGACCTGGGCTCATGGACGTCTGTGCTGGCGGCGAGTGACAGGGATGAAGGCGGGAACAGCTTGTCCCCCGGTGTGCACGCAGTTGGAACGCGCCACTCTCTGGTGCGATCGCCTGCAGGCGTTCAGGTGTCGGTGGTCGGCGTTTCACGTCTGGCTGTCATTGTTGAGCCTGGCGCCGTTCTGGTCCGCGCGCTGGGCGAGGCGCAGGCCGTTCGCGATGTCTACCCGGGTTCGATGCGGCCGGATCGGTTCGCCAGTCTCGCCGACGCTGCCGAAGACCTTGGTCTGTGGCTGAGAACGGCGGCTTTACCGTTGTGGGCGACGGTCGGCCTGGATGCCGGCGCGTTCCGGGAGGCCCTGACTTGGCGGGGTGATATTGCTGACCCCTACAGGCGGACGCTCGTGCAGGCCCGTCAGGCCTTCGTCTTCGCGAGCGCGGCCACCGAGGGCATTGATGGTCCGTGGGCTGAAGCCGCACTTCATGCCTTGGGGTCTGCCGCGCGCCTGCCCAACGGGCTCTATGCCTCCAGGTGCGATCTCTCGGGCGTGATCACAGATCCAACAGCCAGACTGTATGACAACGCCTTCGTCCTGCTGGCGCTTTCTGCGCTGCACCGACTATCCCCTATGGAGGGGGCATCCGCTGCGGCGGCGGAACTTCGGCGTACACTAGAGTTGTTTCGTCACCCCGTCGGCGGGTTCCGGGAAGTCGGTGAACGCGGGTTTCAGGCCAATGCCATCATGCATCTTCTGGAAGCCACCTTGGCCTGGGAACCCATTTCCGACGACCCGGACTGGGGACGACTGTCTGACGAGCTTGTGGAGTTGGCTCTGACCCGGTTCATAGACCCGGCAACAGGCGCCCTCTCCGAGTTCTACGATGAGAGCTGGAGCCGACTTTCTGGCGAGGCGAATGCGATCGAACCGGGTCATCAGTTCGAGTGGGCCTGGCTTCTGACCCGGTGGAGCCGGATGCGGGGTGATCCCCGCTGCGAGGCGGTCGCCAGGCGCTTGTTCAACGTCGGGCGTGGCGGGTTTGATGCCCGGCGTGGCGTGGTGGTCAATATGCTCGGCCCGGATCTGATTGTCCGGGACGCCGGAGCCCGGCTCTGGCCGCAGACCGAACACATCAAGGCAGCGCTGGTGCTGGGCGAGCGTGAAGCCGCGCTTCAGGCGGCCAATGGGTTGGTCGCCTACCTGGACACACCGGCGCGCGGCGTGTGGCGCGAGCGGATGCGACCCGATGGAGGTTTCGTCGAGGAACCGTCACCGGCCAGCTCGCTTTATCATCTGTTCCTTGCGATCCGCGAGCTCGCTCGGCATGCGGCTAATCTGTGATAGGCAGCGACGCAATGGTGCTGAATCCCTTCACGCAAACCCCGGCACGTATCGCCGTGATTGGTCTGGGCTACGTAGGCCTGCCGCTGGCTGTCGCCTTTGCGGCGGAACATGACGTGGTCGGGTTCGATACCAGCGCCGAAAGGGTCGCAGAGCTTCATACGGGTCTCGATCGGACGCTGGAGGTGGCCTCGGAGTCGCTCCTCAGCGCGAGCCGCCTTTCCATCACCAGTGATCCCGGCGCCCTTGAAGGCTGCAACGTTCTGATTGTGACCGTGCCGACGCCGATAGACGTCCACAAGAAGCCTGACCTGACCGCCCTGATGAGCGCCAGTGAGACGGTCGGGCGGGCGATCCGGCGGGGCGGGGTCGTGATCTTTGAGTCAACCGTCTACCCCGGGGCCACCGAGGAAGACTGTGTGCCGGTCGTGGCTGCAGTTTCAGGTCTTGAGTTCAACCGTGACTTCTTCGCCGGATATAGCCCGGAGCGCGCCAACCCAGGCGACGCAAGCCACCGGCTCGCCGACATCGTCAAGGTGACAGCGGGGTCGAGTCCCGAGGCCGCGCGGTTTGTCGACGACCTCTACGCCTCTGTGGTCCGGGCGGGGACGCATCCGGCGAGTTCCATCCGCGTCGCGGAAGCCGCCAAGGTAATCGAGAATACCCAGCGCGATCTGAATATTGCCCTGATCAACGAGTTCGCCCTGATCTTCCAGCGAATGGGAATCGATACCCATGAGGTCCTCGAGGCGGCGGCCACCAAGTGGAACTTCCTCAACTTCAGCCCAGGCCTGGTTGGCGGTCACTGCATCGGTGTGGACCCGTACTACCTGACCTACAAGGCCGAAGCTCTGGGCTATCGACCGGAGGTCATTCTGGCCGGTCGCCGGATTAACGACGGCATGGGCGCCTACGTTGCGCGTGAGTTGATGAAGGAGATGACCCGAAAGGGTGTGATGCTGAAAGGCTCACGGGTTTTGATCATGGGTTTGGCCTTCAAGGAAAACACTCCTGACGTTCGCAATTCCCGGGTCATCGACATCATTCACGAACTGCAGGCATTTGGGGCGGAAGTGGACGTTTGGGACCCCTGGATCAGCGCCGTTGTCGCCCGGCATGAGTATGGCCTGGATCTCGTCCAGCATGCGGTGGCTGACAGCTATGATGGTGTGGTGCTGGCCGTCGCTCACAGGGAATTCAGGGCGATGGGCGTCGAAACCATCCGGAGCTTTGGCCGGCCGAACGCTGTGCTTTTCGATGTTAAGGCCGTGCTTCCGCGCGGGGCCGCCGACCTCAGGCTGTAAGCCGGGCGCCACAAACAGCAGCAGGGTGCTCACGGATCAGGCGCCGCTACATTGTCGCGGTCGTTCGACCAATCCATGCTTCAGGCTGCGGGCCCGTTCGATCATGTTGTCTTAGCCCTTTGGGGCGTTTCCTCCCTGAACTGGCCGCGCCGGCAAGGCGCGGCCATTTTTCTTTGCGGACGGGCTTTCGGATTGGCGGGCAAGAGAAAGGCCGCAGGGTGAACCCCGCGGCCTTTGCCGTATCCTGAGAAGATCGCTTAGAAAGTGATCGAGATCTTGCTGTAATAGTAGCCACCGTTGATCCCGAATGCTGAGAACGTCGGGTATTGAGTGACATATCCGTTGGCGTTGGCCGCCAGGAAGGTGTTCCGGTAGGCTTGGTTGAGCTTATCCGGATATTTGTTGAACAGATTGTTGGCGCCGATCGTGAGCTTCACCGACTCCAGTACCTTGTAGCTGACCTCAAGGTCGGTGATGAACGTCGTGCCAATATTCAGCTTGAAGCAGTTCGATGCCGGAAGCTCAAGCGGGCAGCCGAGGCGGTTGTTGAGGACCGAGGAGGGGCCATAGAGGCTCTCCTTGACGTTCACGCTCAGCTTGTCCCAGGTCCACAGAGCGCCAAGGACAGCCCGGTACTTGGGCGTACTGGTTTCCAGGAAGCCAACCGAAGTGCGATCGAACAGGGATGCGCCCTGCAACTGCGTCGGCGGCTTGGCAAACTTGGTGACCTTGGTGTCGGACCAGTTGCCGGTCAAAGACCACTGGATGCTGCCCCAGTCATCGAGATCCGTACGCGTCGTCACCACCAGGTCAGCGCCCCGTGTGCGGGTGTCCAGGCCGTTGGTGAAGATATTGATCCCGGTCTGGGTCACGGTCGGGTCAAGGACGCTGCCGCTGGCCAGGATCGCCGCGCGGACGGCGGGCAGGTTTACGGTGCCGCCGGAGCCGAACAGCGTTGCCGAGCCCACGACACGGTCCTTGATCGAAATCTGATAGATATCAAGGGTCGCGGTGATGCCAGCACCGGGTTTCACGACAAACCCGACGCTATAGTTGCGGGATTTTTCAGGGTCCAGACCGCTCACGCCGACCAGCGCGGCGGCCGGCGAGTTCGGTGGAAGCTGAACGAACGCCGAGGTCGGCGACACGTTCGTCGCCGAGTAGTTGCCTTCAGCGAGCGTGGGGGCCCGGAACCCGGTGCTGCCTGTGGCCCGGATGGCGAACATCTCGTTGAAATCGTAACGACCCGTCGCCTTGACGATGAAGGTGTCGCCGAAATCGCTGAAGTGCTCATAGCGAGCCGCGAGGTCCAGCTTTAGCGGCTCTGTCGGCGAGAAAGCCACGTTGCCGTAGAAGGCATAGCTGCGGCGAGAGCTCTTGCCAGCGTCGGTCGGTTCGAAGCCAGGGTAAGCCTGCACGCCTTCCTTGTAGTATGAGCCTGGATCGCCAGCCTTGATCTCATAGGATTCGCGGCGGTACTCGGCGCCGAGGGCCAGGTTCAGCGGTTCGGCGAAGCCCACATCGAGTTCACGATCAAGGTCGATCTGAGAGGTCCACTGCGTGAAGATGAACGCGCCGTTGTAGAAGTCCGAAGGTGAGAAGCCCGGCGTCGTCGGCGTGGACGTGTCGATGTAGAGGGACCGGTTGAGCGAATCCTTGTTGTACAGGCTTACGTTGTCCTCGCCGTAGGTCGTCGCGACATCGTAGTTCCAGCCGCTGGCCAACACGCCCTTGAAGCCTGTCGTGGCGGCGTAGTCGGTTTCCTCCACGACGATCCGGGGGCTGAAGCCGAAGGGCCTTGGGATCGAGCCATCGCGGCCGACAACCAGGTTCGGTACGCGGTAGTTCTGGATGCCCGAGGCGTATTTGTCGCCGTAGGTGCCGAAGCTGTAGAATTTGACGTCGCCGATATCGATGCCGAAGTTATAGCCGCCGACATTCAGTCGATACTCGGCATCGCCCGTGATCAGGTTCAGATAGGGGAAATCGGGCAGGCTGGCGACTTGCGGATAGCGGGAAAGCCGCGATGTTGAGTTGATGTTGAACGAGGTGTTGGTGACCCGGGGGTCAACGTCACCGACGAATGTATAGTCATGATATTTGGTCTGATAAGTCAGGTTGAGGAATGAATTCTCGACCGGCTTCAGGCCAAGGTTCAGCGTCAAGTCGGCGGTCTTGCCGCCCGCGCTGTAGAACTTGCCCGCAGTCGCGGTAATGCCGCCACCGGAGTCGTTCTCCTTGAGGATGATGTTGATGACCCCTGCGATGGCGTCCGAACCGTACTGCGCGGCTGCGCCTTCCTGGAGGACTTCGACGCGAGCCACTGAACCAAGGCTTACGAAGTTCAGGTCGGCGGACGCGCCGCCCTGGAATGCGCCGCCGAGGACGGCGAGGTTGGCGGTGCCGTGCCGCCGCTTGCCGTTGACAAGCACCAGGGCATGATTGGGGCTAAGGCCCCTGAGCTTGGCCGAAAGCGTCAGGTTGGCGGTGTCGCTACCGAATGACTGGGCGTTGAACGACGGCACATTCTGGGCGATGGCCTGGACCAGATCGGTCTGACCCACTCGGGTCAGCGCTGTTGAATCCAGCACCGTGATCGGGGCCGGGCTGTCGACGGCGCGAAGGCCGGTCGTCCGCGTGCCGGTAACAATGACGGCTTCGACGTCTGTCGCGTCCGTCTCGGCATCCGCTGCCTGTACGCCGCCCGCCATGGCCGCGCCCAGAACCAGGGCGCTGACGCCCACAAATAGATTTCTCAAGGTGAACCCCCTCGTTACGATGATGGGCCCGTCTCGACGTTCTCTTCCGTGTCCCGAGTGTTGCGACGCCGTAGCCTGCTGTTGCAATGAACGATGCGTTGCGTCCATCAGTTCGGCGTCACTTTGATTCAGCCAGTGACGTCCCAGAACCACGCGTCACTGCTACGAAGTCAATTCAGCACAGGCCGTGGTGTTCACAGGCCCGTAACAATTGCGCAATTTTCGGACAGCGGCGCCCGCGGAGGAGGTGCTTCCTTGAATTTGGCGGCTGCGTAAAAACTTGAAAACGCCCCGTTTGCCTCGCCGCCCGCTCAAATTCGCCAGGTGTTGGCGCGGCCGGTCCTGGACCGACCAATTTTCGGGCGCCTTCCCGGAATAGGCCCGGCGCGACGGGAATGGACTGGGCGCGCCGCATCGCCCGTCCTAGTTTCCTGAGTGCGAGATGTGTCGCCGCCCGCCACCTCTGCGGGTGATCCATCGCCAGGACTCAAGTCGTCAAAGGGACCAATCAATGCATTTCAAGATTCTCTCGGCTGCGGTCTTCGCGAGCCTCATGGTTGCCGGCTCGGCCGCCGCCCAGAACGTTCATGACAACCCACGAAACGGTTTCATTTCCCAGGCCGTCAAGGTGCCGGCTGGCTCCGAGACCCTCTATGTCAGCGGGATTACGCCGGACGTTGTCCCCGGCGCCCCGGCTGCCACGCCATTTGGTGACACCAAGACCCAGGTGATCAGCGTGCTGACCAAGATTGAGGCGATCATGAAGGGGCAGGGTTACAGCCTGAGCGACACCGTCATGATGCGCGTGCTGCTGGTCGGTGATCCGGCCAAGGGTGGCGGTATGGATTTCTCCGGCATGATGGAAGGTTACACCCAGTTCTACGGTCCTCTGAAGAACAAGCCGGCGCGTATTACGTCACAGGTGGCGGCCCTGGTGCGGCCGGGCATGTACGCGGAGATCGAGGTCCAGGCGGCCAAGGCGCCGACGAAATAGGGGGCGTACGCGAGCTTGAGACCGACCGGACGCCGGGCCAATCTGTCGTCTTGCATAGACGTAGAGTCCCGGCGGCCGGTCCGCAGTGGTTCTTCCAGCCCCCGGTCTCGATCGAGCCGCCGGTTTAGACCTGGAAGTACTCCCGGTACCAGTCCACGAAATGTCCGATGCCAACTTCGACTGTCGTGGAGGGGCTGTAGTCGAGGATTGCCCGGGTGGTGGCCGTGTCGGCCTCGGTTCGTGTAACATCGCCCGGCTGCATGGGCAGCAGGTTGAGTTTGGCCTTCACGCCCAGCTTTGCTTCCAGCACCTCGATGTAGTGCATCAGCTCCACACACCGACTGGCGCCCAGGTTCAGCACCCGCCAGGGTGCGTTGCTGGTGCCGGAATCAGCGGTGATCCCATCCCAGTGGGGATTGGCGGCCGGCGGGCGGCCGATCGCGGCCACGAGGCCTGACACGATATCCTCCACATAGGTAAAGTCCCGCTGCATCTTGCCCTCGCCGTAGACATCGATGGGCTGCCCCTTGAGCATGGCGTCGGTAAACTTGAACAGAGCCATGTCCGGACGACCCCACGGCCCGTAGACCGTGAAGAACCGGAAGCCTGTGCAGGGGATGTCGAACAGGTGAGCATAGGAATGCGCCATGGACTCGTTGGCCACCTTGGTCGCCGCATAGAGGGTGATCGGGTGAGTGGCTGGATCGTGGACGCTGAAAGGCAGTTTGGTGTTGGCGCCGTAAACCGAGCTGGTTGAGGCATAGATAAGGTGCTTAGGCTGGGTGGCGCGGCAGCCCTCCAGGATGTTGAGGAAGCCGACGACGTTGGAGTCCACGTAGGCCTCGGGCGCCTCGAGGCTGTAGCGCACGCCCGCCTGGGCGGCGAGATTGACGACTGCGTCAGGCCTCACTTCGGCAAACAGGCCATTCACGCCCTCGCGATCGACCAGATCCAGTTTGGCGTGACGATAGCCGGAATAGCGTTCGAGGATCGCCAGCCGGGCCGCCTTCAGCGCCGGATCATAGTAGGCATTGAGGTTGTCCAGGCCGACCACCGCTTCACCGGCTTCCAGCAAGCGCCGGGACAGGTGAAAGCCGATAAAGCCCGCTGAACCGGTAACCAGGATCGTCAAGGCCACGCCTCCCGACGGGCGCCGCGTTGAAGCCCTTCAGACGCTCTCTAGAACGAGCCCCGTTGCCGGAGCCTTAAGGGTCAACGCCCGCTGACGCCTGCCACGCGGCGCAGTGTGGCCGGCTGGGTCGTTTCAATGGCCTGTTCTGCGGCCAGACGACGTCCGTCCGCGATATCACGTGCGCGCAGGTGGACAATAAGAGGAGACAGCGCCGACAACAGACCGGCCATCAGGCCAACACGCCCTTCGCGCCAACCTCCCTGCACCAGATAGCCCCGGGCGAGTTCGCCGAGACCCTGCGCCATGCTCATGACCAGGCCAGCAGGGCGACCGCTGTCAACTACGTCTTCGGCGCGCAATGCAGTGAACCGGTTGAGACGTTCCACCAGACTCCCGACGTCGCGTCCCAGCAGACGCCGGATCGCCCCCGTCAGGGCGCCTCCCGATAGCCCGGCCATCGCCACTGCCACCCGGACGCGTCCAGCATCCCATGATTTCAGTCCGCGCTTGTAGAGGCGCGGCTCACGTCTTGCGCTCAGGACGCCGGTCCAGCCGTTGCGGACCAGGCTTTCGCCAACATAGTTGTCGATCGGCAGTTCGTACCAATCACCGGCGCGCCGCATCTGAAGCACTGCGCGAATTTCCCAGGCCAACGCGGCGTCTATCCGTTCCTCGGGCTCAACCTCAAGCACCCACTCGCTGGAGCAGGCCTCGACGCCCGCCATCCGCCGGTGGCTCTCGAGCGGGAAAATGCCGTCAATGACGATGGCGCCGTAGCGTCGGGCGATCTCCTGTGAGCGGTCGGTGCAGCGGTCTGCCACCACCACGATCTCGTCGCAGAATGAGAGTTTACGCAGGCAATCCGAAAGCTGGGCTTCCTGATTCTGGACACAGACAACGGCCGACAATTTGACCACGGTAGACCTCTCGGGGGCTCCGCTGCGGAGCTCGTCATGGTTTAGACGCCGCGCCTTGAACCCGCCCCCCAGCCAAGCTTTACCTTTTGTTCAGAAATTGGCCGCCAACCGCACCCCGAATGTGCGAGGGCGTTGCGGCGTGGCCTGGCGTAGCTGTCCAAAGCTGAACGGATTGCCGTAGGCGAAGGTGTCTCCGGTGTCGTTGAACGGGTTGCTGACAAAGGCGGTGGCCCGCCAGGCATCGGCGGCGATCTCCGCCGAAAGGCGGGCGCGCAGGTACTGTCCCATCTTTGGCGAGAGACTGGCATTGAAGCTGAGAGACGAGGGACCGACGTAGTTGGCTTCACCGATCAGGCGCAGGGTGAGATCATCGGCAAGCGTCCGTTGATAGACGGCCAGAATGCCGCCGGAGGCTTTGGGCACGCCCGGCAGCGCTCCGGTGACCTGGGCTGCGAAGTCGGCGTTGGCGTTGCGAATGCGAGAGTCCGCGAACAGTCCGTTGACCTGCAGGGAGAGACCGAAGGGCCAATCGTAGCTGGCTTCAGCCTCGAGTCCCACGATCCGGGCATCTGCGACATTTGCCGTGTAGGCGAGGCCGGAGGGGCGGTACTGGTCGGTCTGGATATTGGACCAGTCATTGACGTAAGCGGACGCGCGAACGTTCAGGCGGTTGTCCAGACGGCGAAACTTTGCGCCGATCTCATAGTTGCGCAGGCGGTCCGGCGCGAAGGTCGCGCGACGCGCGGCGATGGCGAACAGTCCGCTGGAGTTGAACCCTCCGGATCGGTATCCCTCGCTCACCAGGGCATAGATCAGGTCACCTGACTGGAACTCTTTCTGGAGCGCGACCTTGGGAGAGAACCCCTGGAAAGTGCGCGTGCGATCAAAGGATCTGGAGTCGTACGGAAGCGTTACCGCCACATCCGACTTCGTATGCACGCGATTCTCGAATACCCGCCCGCCGACCGTTGCGCTCCACCCGTCCGCGAAATCATAGACGCCTTCGCCGTAGAAGGCATATTCGGACCGTCGGTCCTTGCGGCTTTCGGTGTAGGCGGTGGTTACCAGCGGTCCGACAGAAAGAATCTTCAGCGAGGAAGGGGTCCGCTCTACGGTTCGCGCAGTGTAGACCCCGACCAGCCAGTTGAACCGCCCGGCGCCTGGCGAGCGAAGCATGAGATCCTGAATGAGCATGTCGGCATTGGCGGCCTCGAAATAGGCGCCAATATCGCCAGTCCGGACAACGAAATTGCCGGCAAGGGTCGCGGAAGCATCATACTGGCTTGAATAGACGTGGTGTACGTAGCTGGCCGATGAGGTGAGGCTGCCCCAGTCGAAGTCTCCCTGGATGGTGGCTCCGGCGTAGGTGAAGTCGTTGTTGTGGGCTTCACGCACGCTGTTGGTCCGGACGGGAGGCGGGGCGCCTGCAGAAGGCCTCGACGCCGTACTACCGGCGACGGTGACGTACTGGGTGTCGTTGGAGTGAAGATTCTGGATCGCGCCGGCGATGTCGAGCCGCCAGGCGTTCGAGATCTGCGCGCGGAGAGCCAGACGGCCCCCATTGCGGCGGGTCTGGTCGACGTTGGCGAGGCCCAGGCTGATGTTGTCGAGGTATCCGCCCTGGAGATCATCATAGGCGACCAGTCGGGCGGCAAGCCGTCCTGGAACAATCGGTACGTTGATGTAGCCGTCGACTTCGTAGCTCTCATCACCGCCCTTGGTTGCGGAGAGGGAGCCCGCAAGGCCGGCTGACATGCTCTCGAGCTCCGGCTTTCGTGTGACGATGCGATAGACCCCGGCCAGGGCTCCCGACCCGTAGAGCGCGCCTTGCGGGCCGCGGATAATCTCGATCCGGTCCAGGTCTGCCAGTCTCAGATCGGGGTCTGGCGCATTGTAGTTGATCGGCGCCTCGTCCAGGTAGGTGCCCACCGTTGAGCGGGTGCGGCCGGTAAAGGCGCCGTCCGACAGGCCTCGAATTAGCAGCTTGTCGCGACCGGGACCGAGGTTCGTCGTCTGAACCCCCGCCAGCTGTCCCACGGTGCGCCCGATGTCCACCGAGCCCGTGGCGGCGATCTGTTGCCCTGAAATGGCGCTTACGCCGGCAGGCAGGCGATCCATGGCGGCAGGGCGCCTGGTGGCGGTGACGACAACCTCGGCAAGGAGAGGCGGCGGCCGTGGTGGTTCGACCGGGGCGGGTGCGGGCTCGGCCACCGCCACGGGGTTGGCCGTTATCCGGACGGTGCGGGTGTCAACAATCCGGTAGCGGCAGGGCGCGCCGTCCAGCAGACGGCTCAGGGCTTCATCGAGCGTGAAGCGGCCTCGCAGTCGTGTGACGCCTCCGGCTCCGCACGAAGCCGTTCCCAGAATTGAAACATTCGTCTGTAGCCCCAGATCGATCAGGGCATCAGCGTGGGATCTCGGCGGGATCGCCAGATTGAAGCGAGAGTCGGCGGCCTCAGCGCGTCCCGCCACGCAAGCGAGAGCAACGCCGCCCAACAGAGTCTGCGAAAGCAGGCTTCGCCCGGCTATGACAAAAGGTCCTCATCAGCGATCCGACGTCCTATCACGCCGCAGGATCAAACCTGCGTCCGAACGTACCGCGCTTATCGGAACCAGCAAGGCCAAGCGTCGAATTACTGCGTCCTGATTGTCCAGGACGAGAACGCCGGAAACCGGGACCGCCCCCAGGGTGGCGTCATCGAGGCGGATCGGGGTCGACCACTGCTGGTTCAGGTCGGCGATGACCTCAGACAGCGGTTGTCCTCTATAAACCAGTCTCCCCGTGCGCCAGGCCAGCACTTCGGACGCTTCGGCCTTCACAACCTTTGTTTGGGCGTCGCCTTCGACATGATCCAGGCGCTGGCCCGGGCGAAGACGGTAAGCCTTGCCCGACGTACCCTCAACGGGACTGACCTCAACGGCTCCCCGTGCCACCGTCACGGACAGTTTACCCTCCCGGCGTCGCACGTCGAACTGGGTTCCGACCACCCGCACGGTGCGGTCACCGGCGGTGACATAAAAAGGTCGCTCTGCGTTATGGGCTACGTCGAAAACGGCCTGGCCCTGATCCAGCCGGACCGTCCGGGCGCTGCGAGAGAGGGATACCGTCAGACGGGTGCCGGCATTGAGATCGACCCTGGAGCCGTCGGCCAACGTCACGGAGCGTCGTTCACCCTTGGCGGTCGTATAGGTCTCGGTGCTGGCCGACGTGATCAACTGAGGAGCCGCCACGACGGCCAGAACAGTCGCGGCTGCAATACCGAAGCCGCCCAAGACCATTCTGCGATCCGACGCAGGTCGGGCGGACCGCCTCGTGGACAGGCCCTGAGCTATGGGTTCCGCATTGGCTGTGACTTGTTGGGAAATCCCCATCACCAGATCAAACGCCGAAACATTGCCGGGAGAGGCGGACAGCCAGGCGTCAAAGGCGATCGCTTCCGCGTCTCCAAGGTTACCGGCTTCAAGCCGCACGACCCAGCCTGCTGCATCTTCGCAGCGCGCCTCGTCGTCGTATCGCCAGCCCTTGATCATGCGTCCTTCCAGGGCTGCCGCATGCGACCGCCTGTTAGAGACTTAGACGTCGCCGAACAGCGTCGCCCCCCCGTTGGAAAACACACTTTTGAGTAGATCATGCACCCAACCTATGGGTGATGTTTTTCAGTCCGGCGGAAATGTGCTTTTCCACGGACTTGACCGAGATGCCCATGATACGGGCTGTTTCGAGATGACTACGACCCTCCAGTTTGTGAAGCCGGAATGCACGCTGCATCTGGGGTGGCAGGCCGGAGACGGCCTCAACCAGTTGTCGCAGGCGCTGACGTGACGCCGCCGCTTCATCCGCTGGCGGCTCAAGGGCTATATCATCCTCGCCTATCGAGGCGTGAGCCACCTGGCGCCATGCCGCGTCACGCGCGCTGGATCGCGTATCGCCTCGGACCCGGTCGAGCATGACGTTCGTCGCCACCCGATAGATCAGCGCTACCGGGTTCTCGATCATCAGTGCGTTTGGGTCGCGTGTCGCCAACTTGAGATAGAGTTCCTGCGCCAGATCCTCTGCCGTGGAGGGAGAACCTGTCCTCGCAGCAAAGAAACGGACGAGGTTGGACCTGCGTTCCAGATAGATTTCCAGGAGCGGGTCTGTTGGGCGCGACGCCCGGTCATGTCCGGTGGCAACGCTCATGCCGATGATGCCGCTGTTCTGGCAGTCGGGCTTCGACGGGCGGGCGGGCAAGGGATCAAGGGTTCCATGGCCGAACAAATCTACAGCGCTGACTACTCATGCCCTATTCCGCTGTTTGCGCCAAATCCGCGATACGCAGGCGGTGTTCCCGTGAAGCGATTCGGTTCGAATGCCGTCTCGCCGGACAATAGCCTTGAGTCGGCATGCCCTGAATGAAGCCATTTCCACAGGCTATGCGCAGATTGTCGCGTCTGCAGGGGCCTTGGTGCTGGCCCGGCCCATGCAGACGAACTATGGAATTCCCACGGCGAGTGCGCGCGAGGGGATGCCTCTGTGCCGGTTTGGGACCCAAGGAGTTGCCGTAAATGAGCCTGAAGACCGTGCCGGGACTCGATAGTGCGCCGACGAAACACGCCCGACTGGTCCGGTGGGTGCGTGATATCGCCGAATTGACACAACCGGACCAGGTGGTCTGGTGCGATGGCTCGGAAGGCGAATGGAACCGGCTCACCGGAGAGCTTGTGGCGGCTGGCACGCTCAAGCGGCTGAACCCCGAGAAGCGCCCGAACTCGTTCTATGCCGCCTCGGATCCTCGCGATGTCGCCCGCGTGGAAAGCCGGACTTTCATTTGCTCGGAGAAGCCGGAAGACGCGGGCCCTACCAACAACTGGCTCGACCCGAACGAGATGCGTTCGGACCTGACGGACCTGTTCCGGGGCGTCATGCGCGGGCGGACTATGTATGTGGTGCCCTTCTGCATGGGCCCCTTGGGGTCCGCCATCAGCCAGATTGGTGTTGAAATCACCGACAGCGCCTATGTGGCGGTATCCATGCGGATCATGACCCGGATGGGCCAGGGCGCGCTGGACGTTCTGGGCGATGACGGCTTCTTTGTTCCCGCCGTGCATACGGTGGGCATGCCTCTGGTGGATGGCGTCAAGGACGTCGCCTGGCCCTGCAACGAGATCAAGTACATCGTCCACTTCCCCGAGAGCCGGGAAATCTGGTCCTATGGCTCGGGCTATGGTGGGAATGCGCTCCTGGGCAAGAAGTGCTTTGCGCTGCGCATCGCCTCGGTGATGGCCCGGGATGAGGGCTGGTTCGCCGAGCATATGCTGATCCTCAAGCTCACGTCGCCCGCGGGCGAGTCGAAGTTTGTGGCGGCCGCATTCCCCAGCGCCTGCGGCAAGACCAATATGGCCATGCTTGAACCGACGCTGAAGGGGTGGAAGGCCGAGACGATCGGCGACGATATATGCTGGATGCGGTTCGGTCAGGATGGGCGCCTGTACGCCATCAACCCTGAAGCCGGTTTCTTCGGCGTGGCGCCCGGAACTGGCATCGAAACCAACAAGAACGCGATCGAGGCGCTCTGGGGCAACTCCATCTTCACCAACGTGGCTCTTACCGATGACGGTGACGTCTGGTGGGAAGGCCTGACGCCGGAAGCGCCGGCGCATCTGATCGACTGGCAGGGGCGCGACTGGACGCCGGACAGCGATACACCCGCCGCCCATCCGAACGCACGTTTCACTGTGCCCGCCGCCCAGACGCCGGTTATCGCGCCTGAGTGGGAAGATCCGGCGGGGGTGCCGATCTCGGCAATCCTGTTCGGCGGACGCCGCGCGTCTGCAGTGCCGTTGGTGACCGAAGCCCGCGATTGGCAGCACGGCGTGTTCATGGCATCGAACGTCGCTTCGGAAGGTACTGCCGCGGCGGAAAACGCCATTGGGGAACTGCGCCGCGACCCGTTCGCGATGCTGCCGTTCTGTGGCTACAACATGGGTGACTACTTCGCCCACTGGCTAAAGATGGGTGCAACCCATGATGCGGCGAAGCTGCCCCGGATCTACTTCGTCAACTGGTTCCGAAAGGACGAGCGGGGGAAGTTCGTTTGGCCGGGCTATGGCGACAACAGCCGGGTGCTGAAATGGATCACCGAACGGCTGGACGGCAAAGCCGACGCCGTGGATACCCCCATTGGCCGTGTGCCGACCCGCGCCAGCCTGGACACCTCCGGCCTCAACATGACCGAGGCGCAGATGCACCTGTTGCTCACCGTGGATCCTGCGATCTGGTTGCAGGAAGCAGCCTTGATCCCGGAATTCTACGAACGGTTCGGTGAGGCCACGCCCAAGGCGCTCTGGGATGAGTATGAAGCGTTGGTGACGCGTCTGAAGGCGGCTGCGTCCCCAGAACGTGTGGTTGCGGCGGAGTAGCCGGCGCAAGCTCTCCGGAGTTCACGCTCGACGGCTGTGCGTCAGCCTCCCGACACGACCCGCAGGGTTGGCGGGGCGCCTGGCTTCTCGCCGCGGATCTGTCCTACGAGGTCGAAGAGGGCGTGGCGGATCTCTTCATCGCTGCCCGACTCAACGGTCGCGGCCAGCGCTTCGAGGTGAGCGGGCATCACCCGGAGGGCTGAGCTGGACACAACCTCCATCACCTTGGGCGCGCAGGGCAGGGCGCGTTCGGTTTCATCCAGCAAGGCTTCCGTCAGCTTTTCGCCCGGTCGAAGGCCCGTGACCTCGACATCGATGTTCCTGCGGCCAGATAGCGCGATCATCTGCTGCGCCAGATCCATGATGCTTACCGGCTCACCCATTTCGAGAAGGAACAGTCGCGAGTCACGACGTTCATCCGCGTGACAGGTAGCTGTGGCGTGAAGCACCAGTTGCGCCGCCTCCGGGATTGTCATGAAGAAACGAGTCATTTCCGGGTGGGTAACCGTGACCGGGCCCCCGCGTTCGATCTGGGACTTGAAGATCGGCACCACCGAACCAGACGAGCCCAGCACATTGCCGAATCGCACGGCGGAGAAGCGGGAGCCTTCGCCCGTGCTTTGCTGTGCCTGGATGACGGCTTCGGCCAAACGTTTGGTGGCGCCCATCACGTTGGTGGGATCGACAGCCTTGTCGGTGGATATCAGAACCATCTGGCGGGCGTCGCAGGCCCGCGACGCCTCTGCGACATTCCAGGTGCCGATGACATTGGTCAGGATGCCCTCGGTCGGATGTCGCTCGACCATGGAAACGTGCTTCAAGGCCGCAGCATGGAAAACCAGTTCGGGACGTTCCCGGGCGAAAATGGCCTTGGTCCGGGCTGCCGACCGGACGTCGCTCAGCACGGCCTTGATAGCGATACTGGGGAAGGTTTCGCGAATTTCCCGCTCGATCTCGAACAGGGCGGTCTCGGAGAAATCAAGCAGGATGAGACGTGCGCAGTTGAAGCTGGCCACCTGGCGACAGAGTTCTGCGCCGATGGAACCGCCTGCTCCGGTGATCAACACGCGGCGACCCTGGATGAGGTCCGCGACTGCATGTCTATCAAGCTCAATGGGCTCTCGGGCCAACAATTCCTCAATATTGATGTCGCGCATCGGCAGAAGGGTTACGCCGTCGTGCTGGGACAATTCGACAATCGAGGGCAGGCGAAGCAGCCGGATGCCGTCATTCTTGAGGCGGCCAAGCAGGTCTGCGGTCAGCCCCCTGAGCTTGCCGGGCTCCTCCAGAAACAGGACCGCGCGCGGGTAGCGGTTCCAGCGACGGAGATCTGCCAAGGCTTCGTCGAGGCGATCGATGGCTTCCAGAATGCAGACGCCCCGGACCTGCTGGCCCACCTCCCGGCGGTCGGTGCCAATGATGCCGACGGGGGCGTAGGGGTGATCATGGCTGCGGGCGACGCCACGCAGATAGGTGTCGGCCAGAGACGAGGGGCCGATCAGAAGCAGCGACGACGCGGGCGAAGCACGGTCCGAAGCCATCTGCAGTGGCGAGAAACTCTCCAGCGCGTTCTCATGCAGCGCGCGGCGCACGATGCGGACGCCCATGCAGATGAACATCTGGAGCAGCGGCGCCATTACGAGGGTCGAGCGCGGAAGGCCTTCGGCGCGATCCAGGACGAACACGGCGAGCAGAAATACCCCGGCTGTCAACAGTGCGCAGCGGGCCAGCACCAGTGCGTCAGGAATCGAAACGTAGCGCCAGGGCGACAGTTCTCGCTGGAAGATCAGGCTGAAAATGCCCGCAAGGGCTGCGAACATGGCACAGAGCTGGAAAAATGAGAGTGCGCCATCCTGGCCGAATCCAAGTTCGGGTTGGGTTGGAGCCACGAAGAACGCAAGCGCGAACGCAACCGCGGCCAACAGCATATCCAGCAGGATCGTCTGGGCCCGGGCGGCCATACGCTCCATTCGTTACACTCCTCCGGAACGGCGATTCCCGACCATAGCCCTCGGCCCGTCGGGGACCAACATCCTTAATCCAGCGGCGGACGGGGGCGATACCCTGGCCCAATTGGAAAAATGGAAAAGCCGTCGCGGACCCGCGACGGCTTTTCTGATCGTCTAGATCAAACGCGTGGCGCCTAGAAGGTGAACTTCAGGCCGCCCGCGACGCGGCTTCCGTAGATCTTGCCGAAACCGTGCTGGTCGGTGTCATGATAGCGAATGTCGGCGCTGAGGGTGTCGGTAAAGGCATAGCCGACGCCGACGTTCCAGGTTGAATAGTCCAGATTGCCCCGGACCTGCTGGTAACCCAGCGCGCCGTTGACCGTGAACTTGCTGTCCGGGATCGCCGTGGAGAAGTTGACCTCGGTGTAGACGGCTTCGCCGGTCTTGCCGAAGAACTCGGGCGAGTAGAACAGCGCGGCGCCCAGAGTTACGGGGCCAGCCGGCACCGAGGCCGCGATCTTGCCTTCGAAGTAGTCCTGGTTCGAGCCGTTGGGCGAACCCGCGTAGCCGTAGAAGATGACGGCCAGATCGAAGGTGATCGCACCGGCTACGGGCTTCACACCAGCGTACAGGTCATACTCGAAATTGGTGCCATTGCCGAAATCCACGTTTGACACCCAGGCGCCGGCATAGCCGATGTCCATGAAGCTGGCGTCGACCCCACCGAAGACGGACAGGTCTTCGTCGGTCTGGCTGATGCCGCGGAACACGTAGTCATTGTTGGCGCCGACATTGAAGGCGAACTTCGGGCCGGAGTCCTGGGCGGCCGCAGCGCCGGCCATGGCAAATGATGCAACAGTGGCGGCGAGCGCGATTTTGAGCGTTCTCATTGGTTTTATCCCCTTATGTGTCCGACCGGCCAAAGCCAGCCGTGAGTCATGGTCGTCTCTGGAGCCCTCAGATCAACGCGAGGGGCAGCGTTCAGCGAAGCGGCAAAGTTGCTGATATTTTATTAAGCATCCTCGTCGCGCCGGCGCCGTTAAATTAGTCGCAAATCATTCGCAATTCAAGGTCAGCGCGCGACCAGGGGGGCGAATCCCAAGTGCGAACCCGCGTCGACAAGCAGGGTTTCGCCGGTCACGTGACGAGATGCTGGCGCGGCCAGGAAGACAGCTGCGGCGGCGATGTCTTCCGGTTTGGACGCCGCCTTCAATGGCGTCCCGGCCGCCGCATTGGCACGAAGACGTTCGACGGCGCTCTCAGGCATACCTTTGCCAAACCACGGCGTGTCGATGAAGCCGGGACAGACCGCGTTCACACGAATCCCAGGCGCCAGCGCTCTCGCCAGGGACACGGTCATGGTGTTGAGGGCGCCCTTGGACGCGGCGTAGGGCACTGACGAACCGATCCCTGCGACACCGGCGATAGAAGAGGTCATCACGACAGCGCCGGGCTGGGGCGCGGCTTCGAGCAGGCTTCTGCAGGCCCGTACCATCTGGAAGGCCCCGACAACATTGACGGCATACAGATCCAGAAAGTCCTGTGCAGAAACGGCCTCCATATCACCGTGCGCCGCGAATCGAGTCGTCCCGGCATTGTTGAAAAGAGCGTCGATGCGACCGAACGGGGCTGCAGCGGCGGCGATCCGTCGGCAATCGGCATCGACCGCCACGTCGCCTTGAACCATCACGGCCGTCGCGCCGCGGGCCTCGACCTGGCGTGCGGTTTCCTCTGCGTCGGCCTGGTTGTGAGCGTAGTTGATGAGCACGGTCCCGGCCCCCTGGCTGGCGACCTCCACGGCGATCGCGCGCCCCAATCCGGTAGAAGCCCCGGTCACGACGACCACAAATCCTTCGTACTGCCGCGACATCTAACACCCTCCGCTGCTTGTTGAGCACCGTACTAGCGGCTAATGCCGTGAACATGGAAGAGACCCATCTCACCCAGCTAGGCCGGGAGGCGCGCGGGTTCGACAGTCCTGAGGCGGCGGTTCTGGAGCGTGTGCCCAATCCGCACCCCGGAACCCGCTATCTGGTTCGTTTCGCGGCCCCGGAGTTCACGTCACTTTGCCCGGTGACCGGACAGCCCGATTTCGCCCATCTGGTGATCGACTACGTGCCCGGCGACTGGCTGGTAGAATCCAAATCGCTCAAACTCTACCTCGGCTCGTTCCGCAATCACGGTGCATTCCATGAGGACTGCACGGTGGCGATCGGCAAGCGGCTCGTGGCGGAGCTGACGCCGGAGTGGCTGAGGATCGGCGGCTACTGGTATCCGCGGGGTGGAATTCCGATCGATGTGTTCTGGCAGACGGGTGCGGCGCCGACAGGGGTCTGGCTACCGGACCAGGGGGTCGCGCCCTATCGGGGGCGTGGTTAGGCGCGGTTGGCCACCTAAGGCTTCCAGTAAGTCACAAGATCGGGCGGAGAGGGGCGTTCGCGTTCCAGCGGCGGCTCGCGCGGCGTGCCGATGAGAACGAAGCCAGCGACGCGCTCACCGGTTTCAAGGCCCAGAGCTGTAGTCGCCTGACTGTCATAGCTGTACCAATCGGTGATCCAGTTGGCCCCAAACCCCATGGCGATAGCCGCCTGGACGAGGGCGGAGCATACAGCGCCCGCTGACAGCACCTGTTCCCACTCCGGTATTGCTGCGACTTTCGGCGTCGAGATGACGGCGACGGCCAGCGGAGGGGTCTTGAGCTTGGCGAGTTTGCCGGTCTGGAGGATGTCGCCGCGACCGGAGCTGATGGCTTCCAGCCTGGCCGCAAATGCGGCCTTGTCCGCGCCCAGAAGAACAATGAACCGCCATGGCGTCAGCTTGCCGTGATCCGGGACCCGGGCGGCCAGCCGCAGGAGGTCGGCTAGCTGATTTGGCTCGGGTGCGGGCTCCGTCAGGGTCACGGCAGAGGTGGAGCGTCGCAGCGCCAGAAAGCGCAGCACCTCGGGCGACGCCTTGATCGGAAGGGCCGCACCAAATGACGGCGGCGGCGGCAATGCGGAACTCAAGGTTTTGGTGACCTTCCGGAGCGAGATTTAGGTCTTTCACTTAGGTGAGTGATCACAGTGTCCGCAATGGCAGGGATATCCCCTTTGGGAGAAAAGCCCAGGTAGCCGACCTGCGACGACGACACCGAAGACATCCTGACGGTGGCGGTGCTGTTGAAAGCATCCCATATGGCGAGGGAAGGGTTGTTGCCGCCCGACCTCGCAAAGGCGATGATGGGGTAGCGGCGGGGAGATACGGATGACGCAGCGTCTGGAAGTGGTGAACGCCGATACGTCTCTGCCGGTATGGGCGGCGCTGCGCAACGAGGCTCAGGCTGCGGCCATGTCGGAGTCGGCTCTGGCCAGCCTGCTGGCGGCGGTGATCCTGAACCACAAGTCGCTGGGGGACGCCCTCAGCTATCAGCTGGCGCGCAAGCTGGGTGACCAGGAGCTGCGGGCCATGAGCCTGCGCGACATCTGCGAGGAAGCCTATGAGGCTGACCCTTCGATCGTCGAAAAGGCCGAGTACGATCTGCGGGCGGTGTTCGAGCGGGACCCTGCCTGCAAGGGCTATGTCCAGCCATTCCTGTTCTTCAAGGGCTTCCTGGCGCTGCAGACCCATCGGGTGGCGCACTGGCTGTGGCATGAGGGCCGGGAGACGCTGGCGTTCTATCTGCAGAGCCGCTCCAGCGAGCTGTTCCAGGTCGACATCAATCCGGCGACCCGGATCGGCCGCGGCGTGTTCATCGACCATGGCACCGGTATCGTGATCGGCGAGACCGCCGTCATCGGCGATGATGTCTCGATGCTGCAGGGCGTGACCCTGGGCGGCACCGGGGCCGAGCGTGGCGACCGGCACCCGAAGGTGGGCCGCGGCGTCCTGCTGGGCGCCGGCGCCAAGGTGCTGGGCAATATCACGATCGGTGACTACGCCAAGGTGGCCTCGGGCTCGGTGGTTCTGAAGCCGGTTCCGGCGGGCTGTACGGCGGCCGGCGTGCCGGCCAGGCTGGTCAACTGTCCGGCGGGCGATGAGCCGGCCAAGAGCATGGATCACACCCTGGCCGACGCCGTCTACAGCGACCCTGTGATCTGAGGTTCCCCCGGCGCGCATGACCCGCTAGGTTCGCGCCGAATTTGGTGACCGCCTCCAGGAGCCCCGCGTGGACGAAAAAGCTATCCGCAAGATCGAAGGCCACCTGCGCGGGACGTTTGCGAACGCGCGGATCACGCTGGTCCCGCGTCCGCGCCAGAAGGATTCCGCCGAGGTCTATGTGGGCGAGGAGTTCATCGGCGTGGTGTTCGAGGACGAGGACGGCGACGGCTCCTATGTGTTCAACATGTCGATCCTGGCGGAAGACCTGCCCTAGGCTGTCGTAGAAAACCTGCAGAATCAGGCCGCGTCGCGCAGGATGCGGCGGGCCTGGAAGGGCGGGATGATGGCGGTGATGTGGGCCGCCCAGCGCAGGCGCGCATCGGGCCGCACCGGCCCGGCCACGCTCTCCAGATCATAGAGACCGGGCTTCGAACCCCGCAGCAACCGCTTGACCAGCACCTCGTCGGTGTCGGTCTCGACCACCACCACATGGCCCAGCATGTCGGGGCTGGGCGGGGTGCGCTGATCCTCGAAATAGATCAGGGCGCCGTCGTCGGCGACCCCGCGCATGGAGTGGCCCGACACCTTCAGCGCGCGGGCCTGCACCGTGCCGCCCGGGGGGATCGGCGCCAGCTGGGCCGGGTCCTGACCGAGGGCGAACAGCACCGTGCCGTCCGGATTGGCCCCGACGTAGCCGATCACCGGCGCCATCCCGTCGGCGCCCGCCGCCCTGGCCTCGCCCGCCGCATCATAGAGCCACTCGGCGCTGACCCCGAAGGCGGCGGCGTACGCCTTGGCCCGGCGATAGGAGTAGGGGGCGTTGCCGTTCTCGTTGGCGGCATAGGTGTTGCGGCTCCAGCCGAACGCGTCGGCGGCCGCGGCGGCGGTTTCGTGGCCCCGGTCGATCCGGGCCTGCCTGAGGCGTTGGGCGCGTCCATCCATGAACTGTAGATTATATGCAGAAACATCTTGCGACAAGCAGCCTGTATGTTCTATGTTTGTTCCATGGCAAATCTTCAGCAACAAACCTACTCCGCTCTCCGCTATGGCGGCGCCACCCGGGCCCGAGCTTGCGCAGAATGCTGCGTCAGTTCCGGTCGTAGCATCCAGCTTGAGGCGCATTTCCGGATCCGCAGGCCGGGCGTCGGCGCCGACGCCATGCGGCCGAAGTTCGCGCGCCACAGGACCCATGTGGCGCGGGTCATGGCGGCGGGCGGCTATCCGGCGCTCTCCCTGTGAGCCGGCCCGACGAGGCGGCCGCCGTGATCGCCGGCGCGCTCAGCCGCCGCAGGCCCGCCGAACGGGGCCGGTTCCTGCGCGAGCTGATGGCCCACACGGCGGCGGGGCTGGTGGTGATCGAGGGCGAGGCGGCGGCGAGCGAGGCGGTCTACCGCCTGGCCGACGCGGTGGTGGGGCGCGCATGTCGCGGATAAGGGCGCTGGAGCGCGCGCGGCTGGCCAGGCTGGAGGCCAGGCTCGCCGGCCAGGCCGAGGTCCGCGCCGTGGCCGAGGGCGTGGCCGAGACGGTGGCCCTCTCCCGCGCCCGGGGCCAGGCCATCGCCGAACCTGCGCCTGCGACCCGGAGAGGGGCCTATCGCCGCCAGACCGGCCTGGACTGGCTGACCGCCCGGGGCCGGATCAGCCCGGTCGCGCGGGCGACGGGGGAGCGGTACGGCGAGGTCTGGCGCCGCGTACGGATGGACGCGAAACTCCCCTGCAGCCTGGAAGTGCTGCCCGGCGGCGGCCCGGGCGGGGGGCCGGGCCTGGCCCAGGTGCTGGC
The DNA here is from genome assembly GCA_903909375.1 of uncultured Alphaproteobacteria bacterium. Taxonomy (GTDB): domain Bacteria; phylum Pseudomonadota; class Alphaproteobacteria; order Caulobacterales; family Caulobacteraceae; genus Phenylobacterium. Next base: position 254 of record CAIVVM010000011.1, on the reverse strand, counting down.
GCATGGCGCGCAGACCGAGCGCGCCCGAAAGCTGCTGGCCAGGCTGCGCGCGCGGCTGTCGCACCAGCCGGATCTGGTGGCCGTCTGCGACGCCGTCTGCGGCGAGGAAAAGACCCCGCGCGAGGCGGCCGCCGGCGAGCGCGATGCGGCGCGGGTGGAGGCGCTGCTGAAGGTGGCGCTGGATCTGATGGCGGGGGCGGGGTGAAGAATGTTCACGTTTTGTCTTGACATCGCCGCGCAATTTCGGTAGGATT
>CAIVVM010000010.1 GCA_903909375.1 uncultured Alphaproteobacteria bacterium | reverse complement strand
CTCTCCATGCGCACCGTCAACATCCACGAGGCCAAAACCCACCTGTCACGGTTGATCGAGCGCGCCGCAAACGGCGAGCCCTTCATCATCGCCAAGGCGGGCAAGCCCATGGTGACCGTCACAGCGCTCAGCGCCCCCACCGGCGGCGGCGTCAGCCGCCTGGGCTTTATGACCGGTCAGATCGAGACCCCGGACGATTTCGACCGCATGGGCGGCGCGGTGATCGAGAACCTGTTCGGCGGCGAAGGGTGAATTTGCTGCTCGATACGCACCTGCTGCTGTGGGCGGCTGGGGCGCCGGATCGACTGCCAGCCGTTGCGCGCGACCTGATCGAGGACCCCGGCAACATTCTAATCTTCAGCGTCGCCAGCCTGTGGGAAATCGCCATAAAGCGGGGATTGGGGCGCGACGACTTCAGGGTCGATCCACGCCTGCTGCGGCGCGGCCTGATCGACAACGGCTATGCGGAATTGGCGATCACCAGCGAACACGTCGTCGCCGTCGACAGCCTGCCCCCGCTCCACCGCGACCCCTTCGACCGCCTGCTCATCGCCCAGGCCACTGCCGAGGGCGTCACCCTGCTGACATCGGATAAGGCGCTCGCGGCCTATCCAGGGCCGATCAGAGCGGTCTAGGACCGATCGTCAAGACGGTCCGGGCGCCTCCGGTCGAGCCAGTTCACGAACCAGGGCGTCAGCGCGATCGCCAACACGCCGAGCACCATGACACCGCCCCGGGTCAGGTCGTAGTCCGCCAGCATCGCCGGCCAGGTCATGCCCAGCGCCCGGCCCAGACTGAACTCGAAGACCAGGGTCAGGCCGGCCCAGAGTACGCCGATACCCAGCAGGCGTGGGCCGCTGTCAGTCACAATCCATCGCCGGAACACCCACGCCACCGCGAAGATGATCAGGACACCCAACAGAACCGACACCTGCCGCAGGGCGTGGATGGTGGTGGGGTCAAGCAACAGTCGCCTCAGCACGCCATTGGCGCTCTCGGCGACCATGATGATCGCCCACACCAGGAGCGCGCGGATCAGGAGCGGGAAGGCCGGGATGGGCATGGGTTCAACCTCGGTCGGGGCGGTCGAAGCGCGTAGGCGAACGCGGCGAGCCCGGCCAGGACCAGACCCGCCGCCCCGAAGCACCAGCCACAATGGGGATGGGGGCTGGCGCCGCAAATCGTTCCCAGGCCCGCCATGTGCCACTGCGCAAGGTCGACCGCCACGCTGGCGGCGGTCAGGAACAGTCCCCCCACGACGACCGCGCCGAAGCGCAGGACAGGATCTTCATGGGCGGTCAGTCGCACGGTGATGGTCGCTCCTGGAAACGCCATAATCTTGGGCCCGCGGCGACGCCTGTCGTTGACCGAGATCAAGGCCGCAGCGACCGACCGACGGCATAGCTTCGTCAGTCTCTCAAATGATCGCGGGATCCATGACGCTGGCAAGGATACAGAACGACGACGCACCCTCCGGGGATGTGATCGCAATCTATGTGGTGACCGGGCTGGCGGCGCTGGGCGCGCTGATGGCCACCGCGCTGACAGATGATCCGCTGATGCGGTTCCATGGTTACGTTGCGACCACCGCGTTCGTGCTGGCCGTCTGCGGGATATCCCTCGGGCTCGGGCTCGGACGCTGGCGGATCGATCCGGGCCGCTACTCGGACGGGGTGATCAGGGCCGGCGTGATCGCCACCCTGTTCTGGGCGATCGCGGGGCTGGCCGCAGGCGCCCTGGCCGCGGCCCAGCTCAGCTGGCCGACGATCTTCTACTTCCCAGACGCGCCCTGGCTCAACTTCGGGCGGCTTCGTCCCCTGCATACTTCGGCGGTAATCTTCGCCTTTGGCGGCAACGCCCTGATCTGCACCTCGTTCTATGTCGTACAGCGAACCTGCAAGGCGCGTCTGGCCGGCGGGGCCTGGCCCTGGTTCGTCTTCTGGGGCTACCAGCTGTTCATCGTGCTGGCCGCCACCGGCTATCTGGCGGGCATCACCCAGAGCCGCGAATACGCCGAGCCGGAATGGTATGTGGACATCTGGCTGACCATCGTCTGGGTCGCCTATCTGCTGGTGTTCCTGGGCACGCTGTGGAAGCGCAAGGAGCCACATATCTATGTGGCCAACTGG
>CAIVVM010000009.1 GCA_903909375.1 uncultured Alphaproteobacteria bacterium | reverse complement strand
GTTGAGCTGGCCGAGGCGTTTGGCGATGGCGTGGGCGCGGGGGTGGGTGGCGGACCCGGCGGTGCGGGTGAGATGGACGAGCTGGTCCTGATACTGTTCGTCGCGGTAGCGGCAGGCGCTGGCGACGGCGGCGGCGAAGTCGGGCCGTTCGCGAACCCACCGGTAGAGGCTGTTGGCGCTGGGCATGTCGGGCTCCCTTGAAAGGCTGTGGAGCGAGGCGCCCTTGATGATGCGATATTCGATGCGGCGGGTGAGTTCGGGTGTGCATCGCAGGGCCGCACGGGCCGGGCCGCGGGCGCGGGGACCGAGTTGCACCGCCTTTCGCATGATCAGGTCCAGCTCGGGCTGTTCTCGGCGCCAGCGGGCGAAGGCGGCGGAGGCCAGCTTGAGATCCGCCAGGACGGCGGGGATTGTCTCGCCGCGCAGCACGCGCAGATAGATGGCGTCGGCTGTCGCCTGGTCCCAGGCGCGATGGCGGAGCGCGCGGTGCGCATCCCAGCGGATCTGGCTGCGGACGCGCTGGTAGACCCGCTTGACGCGCCAGACCTCCTCGCCGAAGGCCGCCTGGGTGGCGCACCAGTAGCGGTAGACGCGCCGGCCGGGCATGGCGGGGTCGCGCAGGATGCTGCCGACAGGCTCGCCGGCCTGAAGCCGGGCCAGGAAGGCGGCGGCGAGCGCCTCGTCGTAGTGGCTGGCGCGCAGGTTGCGGCCGCGCAGGCGGGCGGCGGCCAGCTGTTCGGCGAAGGCGGGATCGGCGCGGGCCCAGTTGCTGACGGACCTTGCGTCCGGCATGTCGGGCGCGCGGCAGACGTCGGCCAGGCGGGGGCCTGTGGCGAGGCGGGCGAGGAGCTCGGCCTTCTGGCGCGAACGGCGGGCGGAGACGGTGTTGTGCATTCGAACAAAATAGGAACGCTTGCGCGGTGTTGAAGGCCCGCCGCGTGATCGCGCCGCTTGACGACGCCGGGCGGGCGTGGCCGTACGGGGTCGGGGCCGGGCCCGGCTGATGAAAGGGAAATCATGGCGACCTTGATCCTGAGCGTGATCGGCAGCGACCGGCCGGGCCTGACCCAGGCGCTGGCGGATGCGGTGCTGTCGGCGGGCGGCAACTGGCTGGAGAGCCACCTGAGCCGGCTGGGCGGCCTCTATGTGGGTTCGGTGCGGGTTGAGCTGGCGCCGGAGCACGTCGAGGCCCTGCGGGCGGCGGTGACGTCGGTGGACGTCCAGGGACTGGACGTGCGGATCGCGCCGGCGCTGGAGGACACGGGCGAGACGGGCGAGGTGGTGTCGTTCAGCCTGGTCGGTCAGGACCGGCCGGGGATCGTGCGCCAGGTGACCGGCGCGCTGACCGTGCTGGACGTGAACATCGACGCCTTCGAGACCCGCATCAGCGCCGAGCCCTATTCCGGGGCGCCGCTGTTCCACCTGGAGGCGCGGTTGCGGCTGCCCGCCGGCGTGACGGCGCAGGACGTCCAGATCGCGCTGGAGGCCATCTCGGGCGAGATCATGGTGGATATCTCCCTGATGACGGCAGAGGCGCACTGAAGACCGGGTGGCGGGGCCGGCGCAGGGCCGTTGCCGCCGCCGCCGAACCCTCTCATCCTGCCGGTCATGCTGAAGGCGCTCAGGCTGCTCCTGCCGGCGCTGGTTCCGTCGTGGACGTTCTTCGACGTGATCGCGCCCTCGCCCCGGATCGAGTTTGCGCTCGGCCCGGCGCCCGAGGCGGCGCCCGGCGTGTGGCAGGAATTCCGGCCCCGGCCCGCGCGCCTCCCGCCGCTGGCGATGCTGGGGCGGCTATTCTGGAACCCGCGCTGGAACGAGACCCTGTTCCTGGTGAGCTGCGCCGAGCGGCTGGTCGATCAGCCCACCGCCCACAGTGAGGACGAGATCTTCCGCCGCATCGCCGCCGAGCTGGCCCGCGCGCCAGATGCGGCCGGATTGGCGCCCTGGCTGTGGTTCCGCCTGGTCTTCATCCGGCGCGAGGGCGGGGCGCTGGTGCGCGAGACCCTGTTCACCGCGTCGCCCCGCCGCCGCGCGGACCTCATCGCCCCATGACCCTGGAAGCCGCTGTCCGCCTGACCGAGATCCTGCTGGCGCTGGCGCTGATCCAGCAGGGTCTGGAGCATCTGGCCGGCGACCGGCGCGAGCGGTGGCTGTTTGCGGCGCGGACGCTGCTGTGCGGGCTGGTGATCGCCGGCGTGGCGGGCCCCTGGCCGCTGGTGGGCCTGGGGGGCCTGTCGCTGCTGATCCTGACGCGGTTTCAGGGGCCCTATAACGGCGGCAGCGACCGGATGGGCCTGCTGGCGCTCTGGTGCCTGATCGCAGCCCAGCTGTTGCCCACCCAGCCCGCGCGGGAGGTGGCCTTCGGCTATCTGGGCCTGCAGCTGACCCTGTCCTACGCCGTCGCCGGCGGGGTGAAGCTGATCAACCCCGACTGGCGCTCGGGCCGGGCGCTGGCCGACGTGTTCCGGTTCTCCGCCTATCCGGTCAGCGAGGCCCTGCGCGGGTGGGCCGACCGGCCGCGCGTGATGCGGGCCATGTCCTGGGCGGTGATCGGGCTGGAACTGGCCTTCCCGCTCAGTCTGGCTGCCCAGCCGACGCTGATCGCGGCCCTGGCGCTGGCCGGCCTCTTCCACCTGGCCAACGCCTGCCTGTTCGGCCTCAACCGCTTCTTCTGGACCTGGCTGGCGGTCTATCCGGCGATCGTGTGGTTGCAGGATCGGGTGGCGTGAAGCTTGACAGGCTGGGACATATAAAGAACATACTCGCGATGGGCCAGATCGAAACTGTCCGTCGCACCCTCACGCTCCACCGCGCGCGCACGATGCGCCACCACGCCACTGCGGCCGAAGCCCACCTCTGGGACCTCCTTCGCGCCGGGCGACTGGAGGGCATGGTCTGGAAGCGTCAGGTCTCCTTCGGCCCCTACATCCTCGACTTCCTCTGCCGCGATGCGCGCCTGGTCGTGGAGGTGGACGGCGGCCAGCATGCCGAGCGGATCGCCTACGACGCCCGCCGCACGGCTTATCTGGAACGGTGCGGCCTGCGCGTCCTGCGCTTCTGGAACTCTGAAGTACTCTCGAACCGCGACGGCGTCTGCCTGACCATCCTCGACGCGCGCGACACCCACCTCCTCTCCCCCGGCGCGCCGCGCCGAGAGGGAGAGGATTGAGGAGAGGGCCGGCTGGGCGACTCTGGCGTGATGTCGAGGGCCCTCCAGCGTAACCGCCGCTGATCCTCGCATTCCCAACGGCGGATCACGTTCTCACGAGCCGGCCCTCTCCTTAATCCTCTCCCTCTCTTCCCCCGCATTCGCGGGGTCGGGGGCGATGAGGTGGGGTCGCAGGCTTCGTGGACAAAAGCGCGTCGGCGCAGGCCCGGCCATGGGTCTCATGGCAGCCAGTTTGCCTGACGCCCCCTACTCCCCCGCCACAACCTCACCACCAACCCGCCGCGCCCGCGCCGCGTCAAACGCGGCCCAGACGCCGGCTTCGCCGTGCCACTGGCCCCGGGTCGCCGCCTTGGAATACTCCGTGCTCCGCGCTTCGAAGAAGTTGGCGTGCTCCACGCCGCTCAGCATGGACTGCAGCCAGGGCAGCGGGTTTTCCTTGGCGCCGTAGACTTCCGGCAGGTCCAGCTGGCGCAGGCGCCAGTCGGCGATGAAGCGGATGTATTTCTTGATGTCGTCGGGGGTCATGCCCTGGATCTCGCCGGCCTCGAAGGCCAGGTCGATGAACTTGTCTTCCAGGTTCACCACCGTCTTGCAGCAGTCGACGATGTCGTCGGCAACGCTCTTCGTCACCGCGCCGGTCTCGGCGTTGAAGGCGTGGTAGAGCTTGACGATCCCCTCGCAGTGCAGGCTCTCGTCGCGGACCGACCAGGAGACGATCTGGCCCATGCCCTTCATCTTGTTGTGGCGCGGGAAGTTCATCAGCATGGCGAAGCTGGCGAACAGCTGCAGGCCCTCGGTGAAGCCGCCGAACATGGCCAGGGTGCGGGCGATGTCGCCGTGTGTGTCGACGCCGAACTGCTGCATGTAGTCGTGCTTGTCGCGCATGGCCTGGAAGTCGAGGAAGGCCGTGAACTCGGCGTCAGGCATGCCGATGGTCTCGAGCAGCAGCGCATAGGCCGCGATGTGGATCGTCTCCAGGTTGGAGAACGAGGCCAGCATCATCTTCACCTCGGTGGGTTTGAAGACGCGGCTGTAGCGTTCCATGTAGTTGTCGTTCACCTCGACGTCGGACTGGGTGAAGAAGCGGAAGATCTGGGTGAGCAGGTTGCGCTCGCGGTCGTTGAGCTTGGTGGCCCAGTCCTTGAGGTCCTCGCCCAGCGGCACCTCCTCCGGCATCCAGTGGACCTGCTGCTGCTTCTTCCAGAACTCATAGGCCCACGGATAGCGGAACGGCTTGTAGGCATAGGAGGGCGTCATCAGGCCCGGGAGCGTGCGGATATTGGAGGCGGTGGACACGGCGGCGAATCCAGACAGCGAGGGTTTACATTGGCCGCCACGATAGGCGCCAAGTACGATCTACATCTAGTGACAAGTTGGGGTTGGGCCCCAACATGTTGTGAATGGCCTGGGGACGAGGCGCCGCTGCGCCATCACTGGCAGGCGAGGCACTCGTCGTAGTCGGTCTTGCCCTCGGCGTAGACGTGGGCCGCCAGGGCCTCGCCGCCGGCGTGGCTGGCGCGCTGCACCGACTTGGAGCGCAGGTAGTAGAGGCTCTTGCAGCCCCGCTCCCACGCCTGCCAGTGCAGCATGTGCAGGTCCCACTTGTCGACGTCGCCGGCCAGGAACAGGTTGACCGACTGGGACTGGCAGATGTCCGGGGTGCGGTCGGCCGACAGCTCGACGACCCAGCGCTGGTCGATCTCGAAGGCGGTCTTGTAGACGTCCTTGTCGTCCTGGCTGAGGAAGTCCAGGTGCTGGACCGAGCCTTCGTTCTGCAGGATGGAATCCCAGACAGCGGCGGTGTTCTGGTCGGCGGCGTCCAGCAACCTTTCCAGGAAGGGGTTCTTCACCGCGAAGGTGCCCGACAGGGTCTTGTGGGTGTAGATGTTGGCCGGGATCGGCTCGATGCCGGCGCTGGTGCCGCCACAGATGATCGAGATCGAGGCGGTGGGGGCGATGGCCAGCTTGTGGCTGAACCGCTCCATCACGCCACGCTCGGCGGCGTCGGGGCACGGACCGCGCTCGGCGGCCAGGGTGCGCGAGGCCGCGTCGCACTGGCGGCGCAGGGTCTTGAACAGGCGCATGTTCCACGACTTGGCCATGGCGCTTTCGAAGGGCACGCCCTGGCTCTGCAGGAACGAGTGGAAGCCCATCAGGCCCAGGCCCACCGAGCGTTCGCGCTTGGCGGCGTAGATGGCGTTCTTCATCTCGGGCGGCGCGCGGGTGATGAAGTCTTCCAGCACATTGTCGAGGAAGCGCATGACGTCCTCGATGAAGGTGGGGTGGTCGCGCCACTCCAGGAACGTCTCGGCGTTGACGCTCGACAGGCAGCAGACGGCGGTGCGCTCGGCGCCCAGGTGATCCTTGCCCGTGTGCAGCATGATCTCGGAGCAGAGGTTCGACTGGCGGACCGACAGGCCCAGGTCCTGCTGATGCTGCGGCATCGAGCGGTTCACGGTGTCGGAGAAGATCAGGTAGGGCTCGCCGGTCTGCAGGCGGATCTCGAGGATCTTCTGCCAGAGCGAGCGGGCGTCGACCTCGCGGACGACCTCGTTGTTCTTCGGGCTGCGCAGGCCGAACATCTCGCCGTCACGGACCGCTTCCATGAACTCGTCGCTGATCGAGATGCCGTGGTGCAGGTTGAGGGACTTGCGGTTGAAGTCGCCCGAGGGTTTGCGGATCTCGAGGAATTCCTCGATCTCCGGGTGGTGGATGTCGAGATAGACCGCCGCCGAACCGCGCCGCAGCGAGCCCTGGCTGATGGCCAGCGTGAGTGAGTCCATCACGCGGATGAACGGGATGATGCCGCTGGTCTGGCCGGCGCCCTTGACCTTCTCGCCGATGGAACGGACGCCGCCCCAGTAGGTGCCGATGCCGCCGCCGTTGGAGGCCAGCGCCACGTTTTCATTCCAGACGCCCTGGATGCCTTCCAGGCTGTCCGGTACGGCGTTGAGGAAGCAGGAGATCGGCAGGCCGCGGTTCGCGCCGCCGTTCGACAGCACCGGCGTCGAAGGCATGAACCAGAGCCGGGATATGTAGTCATAGATCCGCTGGGCGTGCTCGGCGTCGTCAGCATAGGCCGTAGCGACGCGGGCGAACATGTCCTGATAGGACTCGCCCGGGAGCAGATAGCGGTCTTCCAGCGTGGTCTTGCCAAAGTCGGTCAGCAGCGCGTCGCGGGCGCGGTCCACCTCGACCTTGCGGACCAATTGCAGCTGCGGCCGCTCCACGCGCGGCGCAACCCTTTCAGAAGTCTCGGCAATCCCAACTTGCGCGGCTTCACTCATACCTGTGTCCTGTGCCCTCTCGGAAAGCGTGACCGCTTCCTGCCCTACATCTTGTGGTTCAGCCCCCGAACCAGTCCACATATGGGGCCACGTGTCCTAATGACTCGTCAATGAGGCGGCCGATCCGTCCCCAGTCTTTTTCGTTAACGAGAGATTAACACGCAGGGCTAGCCCCTCGGAGAGGCTTGTCCTCCGGGGGCGGTCATCACGACACTGTGATCGCGGTCAGGCGTCCAGATACGGCCGCGCCGGGTCACACCCCTGGGCGGTGACATTTGACGCTGAGCATACGCTCGACCGCATAGCGCTTGAGCGCATGTGGGCCACGTTCTGATCTTTGTGGAGGACGTGGCGGCATGAACCCCCGGCGTCCGCGAGACGCGAACCTATGCGGTGCTGGAAGAGGTCAAGTCGACCAGCCAGCTGCCGCTCCAGAGACAAAGCAAAGGGCCCGGTGTTTCCACCGGGCCCTGAACTTCATTTCGACGAACCTGTCGTCGATCGGGATCAGAAGTTGATGTCGATCGTCGAGCGGCGGTTCAGCGGTTCCTTCACGCCGTCGCCGGTGGCGACTGCGGGCATGGTCTCGCCCTTCCAGTCCACCGAGAGGGCGGTCTGGTTCACACCGGCGCCGACCAGCGAGTCGGCAACGGCCTTGGCGCGACGTTCCGACAGGCGGACGTTGTAGGCCAGGCCGCCGGAGGTGTCGGCGTGACCGACAACCACGACGCGGGTGGCGTTTCCGGCCTTGGAGTAGTTGGCCGCATCGTTGATCACCGCCTGGGCTTCCGGCGTGATCACGAACTGATCAAACGGGAAGTAGACGATGAACTGCCGGGCTTCGTACACCGGCGCCGGAGGCGGCGGGGGCGGAGGAGGCGGGGGCGGGGGAGGAGGCGGCGGCGGCGGCGGCGGCGGGGGCGGGGGCGGAGGCGGCGTTGCCGCGAACAGGTAGCGCAGACCCAGCGTCACCGACTCGTCGCGATACTCGCCGCTGAACCCGCCGGGCTGCAGGCCAGGCGCACCGCTGCCGCGGCTGGTGAAGTCCATGTCCGAGCCAGCGAGATAGCGATAGGTCAGGTCCACACGGAGTTGATCGGTCGCGTTCCAGGCGATGCCCGCGATGGCCTGATAGGCAAACGAGGTGTCCTTGTCGTCGATCACCAGATTCTGGATCGCCGGGTTCGCCGCACTGATCGCGCCGGTGAGGTTCGAGAACTGGCCGGTGACATCAACCTGGGTGTGGTTGACGCCGATTCCGCCGCCGATGAAGGGGCTGAGGGCCGCGCCGGGGAGAATGTCGTAGATGACATTGCCCATCAGGGACCACGAGGTCACATCGCCATCGGGTGCGCCGCAGGCGGGCGCAGCGGCGGTGCGGACGACGCCGGGGGTGCAAAGGCCAACGACAGCCTGGTTGGAACCGCCGCGGATCGAGTCAACGTCGCCCCCGCGGTAACCGACTTCCATTTCAATGCGCCAGTTGTCATCGAGCTGGTAGCCCAGCCGGGCGAAGCCGGCCCAGTCGTCCTGCTGATTGATTTCCCAAGCGTACGGCGAACCGTTCGCGGCGTTGTTCGAGGACGTCACCTTGAATTCGGTGGGCCAGTGGTAGCCGAGATCAACGGCGCCATACCAGCCGTCTCGGGCCGCGGCGCCCGAGGCGACGCACGCCGCAGCCATTGCGGCTCCGGCCAGGAGTTTCAGTTTCATATTCAGAGCCCTCTTATTGCCCTTGTGTGCTGCGGCCTATTGACCCAGCTGCGCTTATACCAAGATCGGTGAGTTTCTAAAGTGTCGACGAAGCCACACTCGCTCCGCAATGTCGAGAGGCCAGAAGCCAGACCCTGCGAAACGACCGGACGCGTCGGTTTTCTCCGTGGATAGCGCTCTCCGCGTTGTGTCCCAACGAACCAATCACGGAGTTGGTTCCATTTGGCTGAACCGACGATGACATTTCCCATGGCCGGGCAGATTCCAGGGGCGATTGATCGCCCCGACCCTCAAATCTGGCGGTCCTGCCGAAAACGTCGCGCCCTGCCGGCCGGTGATTCGGGTCGGTTCAGGGCCTTGCGGAATTCGTCGCGCCGCTCGTGGATCGAGGCGATGACAAGGCCCATGGGCACGCCGATCCCGACCAGAACCGCCTCTGACAGTTGCAGACTGGCTTCAACCGTCTCGGGAACCGCGTCGGTGGCGCCAAGCTCATAGAGGCGCTGGGCGTGACGGGCGTCCCGCGCACGCGCAACGACGGTCAGGTCCGGGCGAAGTTCGCGCGCCACCGCCACAATCGCCTCCGCGCCCTCAGGGTCATCCATGGTGATCACCAGAGCGAGCGCATCCGCCAGGCCGCAACGCAACAGGAAGTCGGGACGGGCAGCGTCACCGAAGTAGATCGCCTTGCCGGCGCGACGGCCCTGTTCCGCCGACTTCGGGTTCTGGTCGGCGGCGACCCAGGGCAGATCGTGGCGATCCAGCATCTCGCCGACCAGCCGGCCAACGCGACCGTAGCCGACCACCAGGACCGCAGGCTTCGAGTCGGCAGAGACGGTGTCGGGATCCCGGGGCAGCTCGGCCGGCGCCACACGTCGCCCGCCGAGCTTCAGGCCCAGCTGGGCGAGGAAGGGGATGGCGAACATCGACAGCGTCGCCGCAACGAGAACCGTCTGACCGGCGGTCTGTTCCACCAGGCCCTGGGCCATGGCCTGCCCGAGAATCACGAAGGCGAACTCCCCCGCTCCGGCCAGCAGCAGCGCTGCCTCGATGGCGCTGCGCGACTTGAGGCCAAAGGCGCGCGCCAGCAGGAAGACGACGGCCACGTTGAGGCAAACGAGCCCCGCCGCTGATCCGAGAATGACGGCGGGCCGCTCAAGCAGCAGCGGGACGTTCAGGCTGATCCCGACGGATATGAAGAACAGTCCCAGCAGCAGGCCCTTGAACGGCTCGACCCGGGTTTGAACCTCGTGTCGAAACTCCGTTTCCGCCAACAGCAAACCCGCGACAAATGCGCCAAGCGCCATGGACACCCCGGCGGCTGCGCTGATCAGGCCGGCCCCGATCACGACGAGCAGGCAGGCGGCGATGAACAGTTCCTCACTGCGCGCCTTGGCCACTGAACGCAGCATCGGCCGAAGCAGCAGCCGTCCGAAAATGAACAGCACCGCCAGCCCGACGATGGCCGGAAGTAGCGGAAGCAGCAGGGCCGGCGAGAACGGCTGATCGGACCGCTGCCCCATCAGGGTGAGTGTGATCAGGATCGGCGCGACGGCGAGGTCCTGGAACAGCAGGATTGAGAATGTGGCCCGACCCGCCATGGCATGGAGTCGTTTCTGCTCGGCCAGGATGGGCATGACAATGGCCGTCGAGGATAGCGCCAGCGCAGCGCCGATGGCGATGGCGGCCATCGGCGGTTGCCCGACGGCCAGCGCCAGCAGGGCGCTGGCGGAAAGGCAGAGCGCGACCTGCAGGGCGCCCAGCCCGAATACATAACGACGCAAGCTCCGCAGCCGCTCCCACGACAGTTCAAGACCAATCGAGAACAGCAGAAAGACCACGCCGAGTTCCGCGAGCTGGGAGAGCTCCTGGGGCTTCTCGATGGTCAGCAGGCCAAGCCAATGGATCTCGCCGGCAAGGCTGCCCAGGCCATAGGGGCCCAGAACCACGCCCGCGCCCAGGAACCCCAGGATCGGGCTGATCTTCCAGCGCTGAAACAGAGGTACGACCACGCCGGCCGTCGCCAGGAACAGCACAACGTCCTTGTAGGCGCCTGTCTCGATCTCTCCGGCCATGGCGTCTCCAACCCACCCAGGGGCCCACCATCGCACAGGCCCGCGCCTTGCGGAATTCAGCGATGTCGATAGAGGTTGGCCTTGTGAACCTGCCAACCGCTCAACCGTTGCAAGCGCGCGCCGAACGCAGGGCCGTGGTCGCCCTGCTCACGGCGTTCGCCCTGCTGGTCCAGGCTCTGATCCCCACCCTGGCGTCAGCCGCGCCAATGTCGCCGAGCGAGATGACGCTCTGCACCCTGGACGGCGTGCAATCCGCTCCGGGCGGTCCGATCCCCGATCCGTCCTCGACAGATCATAGTTGCCAGCACGGCCTTTGCCCCGCGATCACCATAACGCCGCCGCCGGTCATCAGCCTGCGCCGCGTTGTCTATGTGCTGGTTGAAGCACCCGTTGCGGACACGCCGCGCGGTTTCCGACCCCAGGCCCGCGCGCCGCCCCGTCCACCCGGACAAGGCCCACCACTCTCTCACGCCTGATCGACATCGCCGGCGCGCACTCCTGCGCGCCTGTCCTTCCGTGTGTTGAGAGACCCTTTCATGAATACGCCTCTTCGCGCGCTGCTGCTCGCAGCCGCAGCTCTACCCGCGCTTGCGCCGACGACCCTGTCTGCCGCCGAAACACCGACAACCGTCGATACGGTGATCGTCACCGGCGCCCGCAATCCCGAAGACCCCCCGGTTGTTGGCGACGCGCGCAAACGACTTTCCGAAACCCCCGGCGCCGTTTCGGTGATCTCGGCGGAGTCCTACGAAAAGCGCTTCGCCATCGCACTCGACGACATGCTGCGCGACGCGCCCGGGGTCTACGCCCAGCGCAAGTGGGGCGGCGATATCCGCATCTCGATCCGCGGATCGGGCATCGGCAACGCCAACCACAATCGGGGCCTGCTGATCGCCCAGGACGGCCTGCCCCTCAACGAGGCCGACGGTTTTGGCGACAGCCAGTCCATCGACCCGCTGATCGCCCGCTTCACCGAGGTCTATCGTGGCGGCAACGCGCTGCGCTTCGGCGGCGCCCTGTTGGGGGGCGCCATCAACGTCGTCACCCCCACGGGCAGGAACGCGGGTTTCGAGAACCGGGTGCGCGTGGATGGCGGCAGCTATGGCCTTCTGCGCGAACATGTCGCTTTGGCCCGCCAGTCCGGCGACTGGGACGTCTTCGCCGCCGCCACCAACCAGACCGGCCAGGGTTACCGCCCCCAGAGCCAGCAGAACCTGCAGTTCGGCGCCCTGAACGTGGGCCGGAGCTTCGGGGATGACCGGGAGGTCCGGCTCATCGTCAACGGCTGGAACATCAACCAGGAGATTCCAGGATCGCTGACCCTGGCGCAATTCAACGCCAATCCACGTCAGCCGGCGCCGGGAAACTACGCCAATGACAATGGCCGCAATCAGCGGGGTGTCAGGACCTCGCTGCGCACCACCTGGCGGCTGAACGACAACACCGTCCTGGAGGCCGGCGGCTATGCAGTCTGGAAGGACCTGGACCATCCGATCTTCCAGGTGATCGACCAGCAGAGCCGCAACTACGCCGCCTTCGCAAGGCTGGACTGGGAAGGCGAGATCGGTGGTCTGCGCGCGGATGCCTATGCCGGGCTCTGGGCCCGCACGGGCGACCTGGACTCCAACTTCTATGTCAATGTGAAGGGCGCGCGCGGCGCACCGACCTCGCGCACCCTGCAGAACGCCGATGCGACCGACGTCTTCGCCGAGGGCCGGCTGTTTGTGACGCCGCATCTCGCGCTTGTGGCCGGTGGCTCCTGGGGCCAGGCGAAACGCGATTACCAGAGTTTCGCCATTCCCGGGGTCGCGGCGACCTTCAACCTGAAGGCCGGGAAAGACTACGACTGGGTCGCGCCGCGTCTGGGCCTGCTCTGGGAAGCGGAAGACGGCGCACAGGCTTTCGCCAATGTGACCCGGTCCGTGGAGCCCCCAAACCTGGGCTCTCTATCGCCCACCAATGCCGGTTTCGCGCCCGTGCAGGCGCAGGAAGCCTGGACCGCCGAAGCCGGCTTCCGGGGTCGGCGCGGGCCCCTTCTGCTCGATGTCACAGTCTACCGGGCCTGGCTGAGCAAGGAGCTTCTGCAGTTCACCGTGGGGCCGAACATTCCGGCTTCGACCTTCAACGCCGACAAGACCGTGCACCAGGGTATCGAGGCGGCGCTGGACTGGACGATTGGAAAGGGACTGCGCCTGCGGCAGACCTACACGCTCTCGGATTTCAGGTTCGATGGCGACGCCCAGTATGGCGACAACCGTCTGCCGATCGTGCCCAGGCACTTCTACCGGGCCGAGCTGCGCTACGACCATCCGGCGGGCTGGTTTGTGGCGCCTTCGCTGGAATGGTCAGCCTCCAACATCCAGGTGGACTACAGCAACCTCACCCAGGCGCCGGCCTATGCTGTCCTCAATCTGAACGCCGGCTACGCGGTCAATGACCGGATCTCTCTGTTTATCGACATCCGGAACCTGGCGGGCAAGGACTACATCTCCAACATCCAGGCCCAGATCCGGGCGACGGCCGCCAGCGCCGCCTACTGGCCCGGCGATGGGCGGTCGGCCTTTGCCGGTCTTTCCGTAGCGTTTTGAGCAGGGAGGCCATGGTGACCACCCAAGAGACACATCTTCCTGCCGATGCCGACGTCGCCGGCCAGGTCTATCGCGCCTTCTGGCGCTGGCACTTCTATGCGGGGCTATTGATCCTGCCGATGCTGATGCTGATGGCCCTGACCGGAGCGCTCTATCTGTTCAAGGGCGAGATCGAAGGGGTCGTCTACAGATCGCTTCAGGTGGTCGACATCCGACCGGCAGCGACATCACCCTCCCAATGGGTATCGGCCGCGGAGCGCGGGCTGGGCGGCAAGGTCATCCAGTTCACGACGCCATCCGAACCGGGGCGCTCGGTCCGCCTGGTGGTGGATGCCGGAAGCCTGAAGCAGACGGCCTATGTGGATCCCCATGACGCGCGCTTCCTTGGGGCGACCCCGGATGGCGGCGTGATGAGCACCGTCAAGCGGCTGCACAGCCTGGAAATCGCCGGGCCGCAAGCCAATCTGCTGGTTGAGGTGGTCGCAGGCTGGGCGATTGTCATGGTCTTCACGGGGATGTTCCTGTGGTGGCCGCGCGGTCAGGCAGGCGGCATGGTGACTGTGCGCGGCGCCCCTCGGAGTCGACTGTTCTGGCGCGACCTGCATGCCGTGACCGGCCTCTTCGCGTCGGCGGTGATTGTCTTCCTGGCGGCGACCGGCATGCCCTGGTCAGCGGTCTGGGGAAAACAGGTGCGCGCCATCACGACCGAGGCCGGGCTGGGTCGGCCAGCCGCGCCGGATGGCGAGGGTGGAGGTCCGCACACCACTCACAGCCCGGTCGCGGCGAGGTCTGACGCCATGCCCTGGGCGCTGCAACACACCAGGATGCACACAGGCCAGATGGCAGGCGTGACCTCCGTCGACTCCGTGGTTGCCAGTGTTGAGGCTGCTGGTCTGGGTAGACCCTATGTGGTGTCAATTCCCCAATCAGCAGGCAAGGCCTGGACCGCGTCGTATGCGCCCAGCCAGGTAGAGGGCAGCCGAACGCTCTACATCGACGGCGCGACCGGCAAGGTGATCGGAGACCTCGGCTGGCGCGAGTATGGCCCTGCAGCCAAGGCCATCGAGTGGGGGATCGCTGTTCACCAGGGCCAGCAGTACGGCTGGGTCAATCGATACCTTATGCTGATGGGCTGTGTTTCGATCTGGCTCCTCGGAGTCTCGGCGATCACGATGTGGTGGAAACGACGGCCAGAAGGACATCTGGGCGCCCCTTCGCGTCCTGCGAACCGCCGCGCCTACCTGGGCCTGGCCATCGTCGTTGTCCCGCTGGGCCTGATCTTTCCGCTGGTCGGCGCATCTCTGGTCGCCGTGCTGCTTTTCGATCTTGTTTTCCAACGCTTCACCCGGGCCATGCGCCCGGCCGCAACCTGAATCCCAAGGAGTTCACCCATGACCTATGATCGTAGAAGCCTGATGCAGGGCCTGGCCGGACTATCGGCGCTGGCGCCCTTCCTGTCGCTTGAGCGCGCCATGGCGGCTGTGGCGCCGCCGACCGTCGAGGAGGCGATGATGCGCGCCGCCGAGGCGCACGGCGCCCTGATGGCCGTGCCGGGCATGCGGATGCATGCCGGTGAGACCGTCAGCATGCTGCTCTATCCAGGCTTCACCGCCATGGACCTTGTCGGTCCGCACTACTTCTTTGCCAGCATGATGGGCGCGAAGGTGGAACTGGTCACCAACCAGCCGACCCTGGAGCCGGTGAAGAGCGACCTGGGGCTGGCGATCGCGCCGACCGCCCGTCTGAACGACGCCTTCGAGACCCCCACCATCCTGTTTGCGCCGGGCGGCGGTGCGGGAACGGTCGCCGCCATGGATGATCCGGCGACCATCGACTACCTGCGCGACCGGGGGAGCCGGGCCACCTACGTCACCAGCGTCTGCACAGGCTCTCTGCTGCTGGGCATGGCCGGACTGTTGAAAGGTCGCAAGGCCACCTCGCACTGGGCCGGTCGCAGTGTCCTGCCCGAGTTTGGCGCGACACCGGTGGACGCCCGGGTGGTCACGGACGGCAACGTCATCACCGGCGCCGGCGTGTCTGCAGGCCTCGACTTCGGTCTGGCGATGGTCGAGAAACTGAGGGGACGCCCCTATGCCCAGGCCCTGATGCTGCAGGCCGAGTACTCGCCGGAGCCGCCGTTCAAGGGCGGTACGCCCGCGACGACCGACCCGGCGATCGCAAAGGCTATGGCCGGCATGATGGGCCCGGTCGAGGCACGAGCACGCGCCGTGGCGCGAAAGGTGAAGACATGAAGGCTTTTCTTCCGGCGATGGCGGCGGCGCTTTCCGTGGCGTCTGCGGCCCATGCGGCGCCGGATGTCGAGGCGGCCTGGAGTCGCCCCGCGGCCCAGGGCGCGACAGGTGTGGGGTTCATGACCCTGGTCAACACCGGCGCGAAGGCGGACGCCCTGGTGAAGGTCGATTCACCGGCTGCCCGGCAAGTGCAGATCCACCAGTCCAGCATCAGCGGGGGCGTGGCCAGCATGCGGATGGTGTCATCCGTGCCTGTTGCGCCGCGCGGCCGTGTGGCGTTCGCGCCGGGAGGGTATCACCTGATGTTCCTGGGGCTTACCCGGGCCCAGAAGGTGGGAGATCGCCTTCCGGCGACCCTGGTCTTTGCCAGCGGCGCCCGGATCCAGACCACATTTCTCGTGGGCGTTTCCGCGCCGACCAACCCGCATGCTGGCCACTGAGCCAGTGTGGTGAATCGGGAAAAGTTTTGACGGCAACGTCAGAAACTTTTGATTGCGAGGCGGATGGGGTCTGAAAAAGAATCGGCCCGCAGCGGGGGATAAACGCTGCGGGCCGCCTTGAGCAGTCGCTCTTTTACGAGCGGGCGTTCCCTCCCCGAAACGCCGGAAACTTCGGAACTTGCGTCCTCATGTCTCTCGCAGCATTACGAAACGGCAATTTTCTGCCCGAGTCAACGCCGCTAAGAGCCTGCCCGGGCAAGGATCGATCATAATTTCGCGATCTGTGGTGAATTTTACGCTGTTTTTTTGACTCATGAGTCAAAAAGACGTGACCTCAGATCGTCATATGGCGAGCATGCAACCTCGAAAACGAAGTCTGGCTTGGAGGCTGTCACGGGCCCGAGCCCGGCCGCTGTCAGCGCCAGCGACGAATCCGGAATCCGGGAGACCTCGACAAGCAGCCCGTTCGGTCGATGCGTTGCGCCGGCGGCGACCAGCGTCTCCATGACCTCACGTTCGGCCTCGTCACCGCGCGCGGGCCAGGTGAGGGTGGCGCTGCGCAGGGCCGTGGCCCGGGCCTCGACGATGCGGAGCAGCCGCTCGCAGGCCGAAAGAGCTTTGTCATCCCATGTTGCCCTGAGCGAGGCGACCAGCTGGGCCTGGCTCCTGAGGATCACGCCATCCGCCAGAACCTTCAGGCCGTTGGCGACCAGAGTTGCGCCTGTCGTGGTGATATCCACGACAAGTTCCGCCGAGCCTGCAGCCGGAGCGCCCTCCGTGGCGCCGTTGGACTCGGTGATCCGGTAGTCTGCGATTCCGTGCCGCGCGAAGAACGCCCGCGTCTGGATGAGGTACTTGGTCGCTACCCGCATGCGGCGGCCGTTGCGCGCCAGATAGTCGTGCGCAACCTCGTCCAGATCACCCATGGTATCGACGTCCAGCCAGCTCTTTGGCGCCGCGACCACCAGGTCTGCCCGACCGATCCCCAGCGCCCTCAGCAAGAGCACACGGGCGTCGATGTCATCCCCCCGTTCACGCAGCAGGTCCTCGCCGGTGATCCCGAGATGGACGTCGCCGGCGTCCAGCGCCTCTGCGATATCGGCGGCCGACAACAGGCGCACCTGGACGTCCGCAACACCCCTGAGGCTGGCCAGATAGCCGCGAGCGCCGCCTGACACGTCCAGCTTCAGGCCGCTATCCGCCAGCCAGGCTTCCACCTGTTCCTTCAGGCGCCCCTTGGAGGGGATCGCCAGCACCAGACCACTCATGCCTCGCCTCCTGCCCAGGCGCGCCAGGGCCGGACCATGCACCCCACGGCGTGAAGGTCGCCTCGCCCGCCCAACCTTGCCAACAGACTGTCGTAGCGGCCGCCGACCGCGACCGGCAGGTCGGGGCCAAGGGCCGCGCTTCGGACCTCAATGGTGATGCCGTCATAGTAGTCGAACGCATGACCAAGGGCCGGAGTGAAGCGCATGCACCCGGGCGGCGTGACGTTCTCGAGCAAAGCCAGTCGTTCGCCCCAGAGCGCCAGTGCGGCGTCCAGCGCCGGGGCTCTTGAGCCGGCCAATGTCCTGACCCTTGCAAAGGCCGCCGTCGGCGTGTCGTCAATGGCCATGAACGCGCGGATGGCTTCGGCCTGGACCTCGGTCAGCGCCAGGGCGCTCGCGGCATCGGACTTGCGGACCAGGCGGCTGGCGATCTCGGCGGGGCCGCGGCCGCCGACCGGCTCCACACCAGCGAGCGCCCACACTTCCTCGAGCAGGGCGGCGGCCTCAGGTTCCGATAGTCCTGACAGGAGACCGGCCAGACGTCCCCCAGTGGTGACCGCCGGCTGGCCTGCCCGCGCAAGCTCCGCCGCCAGCAGGCGCGGGCGTCCCGCAACCCGCTTCAGACGACGCGCGAGGGCCTCCGAAAGTTCTAGCGAGTCTATGAAAGCCGCGAACAGGGCCACGTCTCCGAGCCAGAGAGACAGATCCTTACGCCCCCCGGCGCTCGCGGCGGCCCAGGCCAGACCAGCGATCTCGGCATCCGCATGGGCGGTGGGCTCATCCGCCGAAATGACTTCCAGGCCAGTCTGGACGAACTCTTCAGGTCGATCCGAGCCGCTCGAGGCGCGATAGGCCGGTCCCTGATAGACATAGCGTCCGGCGACCAGTCCCCGGTCCAGGTGTTGGCGCGCGATGGCCACCGTGAAATCGGGCCGCAGACAGGATTCTGCGCCGCCTTCGGACTGAACCACGAACAGGCGGGCGCGCATCGCTTCCCCGGCGAGATCAAGCAACAGGTTCAGGGGCTGGAGCAACGGGGCATCAATGCGCTGGCCGCCGGCGGCCTCGAACGGCGCAAGAACCCGGCTGAGCACGTCGCCGGGCACGGAAGGTTCGACGCGCATCAACGAGGCTCCAGGATTCGCCGCAGAACCGCGACAAGCTCTGCACGGGGCACGGTCTGCTGGCCGGGACGCTGTTCCCGCCAGGCGGCATTGTCGGTCACGCCGGAGGCCAGCGCCCGGCCGAGGTCGAGATCCTTGACCGTCACGGTCCCGGCGGCCAGTTCATCGTCGCCGACGATGATCGCCGCTGGCGAGAGCCGGCGATCCGCATACTTCATCTGGGGCCGCATTCCGGAGGTTCCGAGATAGACCTCGGCGGCGATGCCGGCCGCGCGGATCTCCTGGGCCACTGCGAAGTAGTCCGCCATCCGGCTCTGGTCGAAGGCGATCACCACCACCGGGCCACGTTGGGCGCCGGCGAGGTCCTGGCCCGCCGCCTTCAAGGCCGAGGCCAGCCGGGACACGCCGAAGGAGAAGCCGGTGGCCGGCGTTCGCTCGCCGGTGAACCGCGCCACCAGGTCATCGTAGCGCCCGCCGCCGCCGATGGAACCGAACCGCATCGGCTGGCCCTTTTCGTCCAGCGTCGAGAGCAGGAGCTCCGCCTCGAACACCGCGCCGGTATAGTATTCCAGTCCCCGCACAACCGACGGATCAAACAGGGCGCGATCGGGGCCCACACCCAGGCTACCCAACGCCGCATCGATGGCAGCAAGTTCGGCCAGGCCCTCGTCGCCCTCCGCGGAGCCGCCGACCACGTCAGCCAGCTTCGCCAGCGTTTCGGACCGTCCGCCGACGCCCGCCGCTGTGAAGGCCAGCACCCGCTCGGCCGCCGCCGCATTCAGGCCAGCGCCTTTGGTGAAATCACCGGACTCATCCTTCCGGCCCTCGCCCAGCAGGAGCCGGACACCATCGGGACCAAGCCGGTCCAGCTTGTCCACGGCGCGGAGCACGGCCAGCTTCTGGCCATCGGTCTCGACGCCCGCTGCCGTCATCAAGCCGTTCAGCAGCTTGCGATTATTGATCTTGATAACCGCGGCCCCGGTCGGCAGCCCGGCTGCCTCCAGGCCAGCCACGGCCATGGCGATGATCTCGGCGTCAGCTTCCGGGCGGGCCGAACCGACGGTGTCGGCGTCGCACTGCCAGAATTCCCGGAACCGGCCCGGCCCCGGCTTCTCGTTGCGCCAGACCGGCCCGAAGGCATAGCGGCGGAACGGCTTGGGCAGGGTCTCCCAGGTCTGGGCGGCAAAGCGGGCCAGCGGCGCGGTCAGGTCGTAGCGCAGCGCCATCCACTGCTCGTCGTCGTCCTGCAGCGCGAAGACCCCCTCATTGGGCCGATCAGCATCGGGCAGGAATTTTCCCAGGGCATCGGCATACTCAAAGGCGCCGGTCTCCAGAGCTTCAAAGCCCCACAGTTCATAGACCCCGCTTACGGCCGCCAGGATGGCGCGCTCGGCAGCTACATCGCGTCCGCGACGGTCGTTGAACCCGCGAGGGCTGCGGGCTTCAGGGCGGGGCGCGTCATCGGTCATGGCCGCGCGCTTAGCGGCTTGGGGGGAAAGGCTCAAGGCGGGAAGGTCGTCCATAGGTCGTCTCTCTCGGAAAAGGAGGGCGACGGACGGGGCGTTTCAGTCGGCAAGCCCCGTCCGCAACGGCGGGGCTCGGATCGGAGGTTCGCTTAGGCCACGGCGCTCCGGCCCGATCCCGCGAGGGTCGGATGATGGGAGGGTCGATGATGGAGCGCGGACCGCGTCATGATGACGAGATCCATACAAGCCTTCCGTTACGAAGTCACTCACCACCGCGAGCCGGACAGTCGCGTTGATCGACTGATCATTTGCATTTCAGATCATCGATAGCGGAATTCGCAATTTCCCGGATCATGGTCGGGTCCGTAGAGACGCCACCCATCGTTCCGGGGGTAGTCGACATGGACATTCTGACGCTGGCCACCGGCAACCTGCTGCAGCCCGCCGTGCTGTTTTTCGTGCTGGGCATTCTGGCGGGGTTTGCGAAGTCAGATCTGGCCATTCCCGAGGGCGTGGTGAAAACCATGGCGCTCTATCTGATGCTCTGCATCGGGTTCCGGGGCGGGGTGGAGGCGGCCCATGCCGGGTTCTCCTCGGGCTTCCTGGCCAGCGCCACCGTGGCCGTCCTGCTCAGCATGGGCATTCCCGTCATCGCGTTCGGGCTGCTGAATGGCTTTCGCCGGCTGGATCGGGGAACCCGGGCAGCGACAGCGGCGCACTATGGCTCGGTGTCAGCCGTCACCTTCGTCGCCGCCAGCGAGTATCTGAAGGTCGAGGGCATAGCCTTCGCCGGCTACATGGCCGCCATTGTCGCGCTGATGGAAACCCCCGCGATCGTGACTGGCCTGATCCTGGCGGGCCGCAGTGGCGGCGAGACCAAGAAGGGGCCGAACTGGGAAGTGATCCGCGAGGTGCTGCTGAATGGCACTGTCGTGCTGCTGCTGGGTGCATTCGTGATCGGGGTGATGACCGGCGACAAGGGACTTGAGCGCATCGACGTGTTCGTCAACCCGCTGTTCCAGGGAGTCCTGTGCCTGTTCCTGCTGGAAATGGGGCTGGTGGCGGCGCGGCGTCTCATGGACACCAACAGCCTGTCGCCGGCGCTGGTCGGGTTCGGTATCGTCATGCCGCTGATCTCTATGCTGATCGCTCTGGGCCTGTGCGCGCTGTTCGGGGTTCCGCCGGAGAACCGGGGCCTGATGGCGATCCTGGCCGCCAGCGCCTCCTATATCGCGGTCCCCGCCGCCATGAGCATCGCGCTGCCCAAGGCCGACGCCGGGGTCTATCTGCCGCTGTCCCTCGGGGTGACCTTCCCGTTCAACATCATCGTCGGAATTCCGCTCTATCTCTGGGTGTCGCAGCAACTGGGCGGATGAGCCCGACGCAACGTCACCCTAGGCTCGCCACACTCGCCGTCTTAAGACTTCGCCATGCGCGAGATCACCCACTTCATCGACGGCGCCGCCGTTACCGGAACCTCAGGCCGCTTCGGCGACGTGTTCAACCCCAATACCGGCGAGGTTCAGGCCCGGGTTCAACTGGCGACGGCGGCAGAGGTCGACAGGGCGGTGCGGTCCGCACTCACCGCCCAGCGCGATTGGGCCCAGGTCAACCCGCAGCGCCGCGCCCGTGTGATGTTCGAGTTCAAGCGGCTGATCGAGCGCGATATGGACGCGCTGGCCGAGCTGCTGTCATCCGAGCACGGCAAGGTGATCGCCGACAGCAAGGGCGACATCCAGCGCGGTCTTGAAGTCATCGAGTTCGCCTGCGGCATCCCTCACCTGCTGAAGGGCGAATACACCGAGGGCGCGGGTCCCGGCATCGACATCTATTCCATGCGACAGCCCCTCGGCGTGGCGGCCGGGATCACTCCGTTCAACTTCCCGGGCATGATCCCGATGTGGATGTTCGGCATCGCGATCGCCACCGGAAACAGCTTTATCCTGAAGCCGTCGGAGAAGGATCCCAGTGTTCCGGTGAAACTGGCCGAGCTGATGATGGAAGCCGGCGCGCCCGCCGGGGTTCTGAATGTGGTGCACGGCGACAAGGTGGCGGTCGACGCCATCCTTGATCATCCGGATATCCGGGCCGTCAGCTTCGTCGGCTCGTCGGATATCGCTCACTACGTCTACAGCCGCGGCACGGCGGCGGGGAAGCGCGTCCAGGCCATGGGGGGCGCCAAGAACCACGGCGTCATCCTGCCTGACGCCGATCTGGACCAGGCCGTGAAGGACATCATCGGCGCGGCCTATGGCTCGGCCGGCGAGCGTTGCATGGCGTTGCCGGTCGTGGTGCCCGTCGGCAAGGTGACGGCCGATGCCGTGCGCGAGCGGGTTCTGGGCGAACTCGAGACCCTCAAGGTGGGGATATCCACCGACCCCGCCGCCCAGTACGGGCCGGTGGTCAGCCAGGCGCACAAGCAGAAGATCAGCGACTATATCCAGATGGGCGTCGACGAGGGCGCCGAGCTGGTGGTCGATGGGCGTGGCTTCTCACTGCAGGGCTATGAGCAGGGCTTCTTCATCGGGCCCAGCCTGTTCGACCAGGTGAAGCCGACCATGCGGACCTATCAG
Organism: uncultured Alphaproteobacteria bacterium; assembly: GCA_903909375.1. Taxonomy (GTDB): domain Bacteria; phylum Pseudomonadota; class Alphaproteobacteria; order Caulobacterales; family Caulobacteraceae; genus Phenylobacterium. The sequence continues at coordinate 38,746 of CAIVVM010000009.1, read as the reverse complement.
GAAGAGATCTTCGGACCGGTTCTCCAGATCGCCCGGGTGGAGAGCTTCGAGGAGGCGCTGCATCTGCCCTCGAGCCACCAGTACGGCAACGGCGTCGCCATCTTCACCCGCAACGGCCGGGCGGCGCGTGAGTTCGCCCAGCAGGTGAACGTCGGCATGGTCGGCATCAATGTGCCGATCCCGGTGCCGGTGGCCTACCATACCTTCGGGGGCTGGAAGCGTTCGGCGTTCGGCGATGTGAACCAGCATGGGCTGGAGGGCGTTCGCTTCTACACCAAGGTCAAGACCGTCACGGCCCGCTGGCCGGAAGGCGCGGTCGAGGACTCGGCGTTCGTCATCCCGACCATGAAGTAGAGGTTTCAGGCCAGGAACTGATCCGACACCCAGGCTACCACCTCGCCGCCACCCTCGATCACCCCTCGAACCTGCGCCCAGGGTCCGGGCGAGTCGTAGACGACCTCGACCACCGATCCGCCTGCGAACACCCCCAGCTTGTCGAACTCGAGACCCGGGCCGCCGCGCGCATTGAGCCGCGACGCGATCACCTTTCGGGTCAGCAGCGGGGCATCGCCGCGTCCGCCCACCAGCGAGGTGAACCGGCCCATCGGGAAGGCCGGGCCGGGGTCGGACTTGCGCAAGGGCGCGATGTCGTCGTGGCCGACGATCTCGGTGATGGTGGGATAGGCCGCCAGGATCAACCGGGTCACCTCGACCAGCGCCTTCATCTGGGTCTCGCCATAGACCTCCCAGAGCGCCGGCTTGCTTTCGTTCCTGTGGGTCAGTTCCACCGCCTGGCCCGGGTCGACGATCTTTCCGGTGGCGCTGCGCACCTGGCCGTCGGCCGTCCGCATCAGCCGGCCCCAGTTGTCGATCTCGATGCCGATGGAATAGTCGTTGCAGTTGGACCGCCCGCGCCAGACCGACTTGCCGGCGTGCCAGGCCTTGACGTTGAACGGCACGACCTGGCGGATATCGCCGTCGCGCCCGACCACGATGTGGGCCGAGGCGTTGGCGGCGGGCGAGGTGAAATAGTCGGCCACCCCCTTCGCGCCTGCGCCGCTGACCGTGTAGTGCATGACCAGCAAGGTGGGGCCGTCCAGCGGCCCGCCCTGGTTCGGCGAGGGCTTGCGCCAGCCCGGCTGAAGCTTGTGATCGATGATCTTCACAGGGTTTCTCCCGAAAACATTTGTGACAAATGCGGGGTACATCGGCGTGTAGTTCGCTGTGTAGATCGACCCGCCGAAACACTCCAGGGTTGCAAAATATGCCCTGACAGCGCAGGCGCCAAAATTTTTCGTCGTCGTATTGATTGCGGGCTGGCCGAAGGGTCGCTAGGCCGGGCGACGATGGCCTCCGCCCTGCAGACTGCTTACGATCAGCGCATCCGTGACGGAGCGATCCGGGCCGACCCGGCCCAGGCCGCCGCGCTGGCGCCTCTGGTGCGGCTTGAGGGCGAGCTGGCGGACGCCGACCCCGGGCCCGGCCTGAAGCGCCTGTTCGCCAAACCCCGGAGCCACCGCGGCGTCTACCTGATCGGGCCGGTGGGGCGGGGCAAGTCCATGCTGATGGACCTGTTCTATGAGACCGTGCCCATCGCCCGGAAGCGCCGCACCCATTTCCACGTCTTCATGGGCGAGATCCACCGGCTGATCGACGCCTGGCGCAAGGGCGACGCCGCCGCCCGCAAGGCCCGGTTCGGACAGCACAAGGGCGATGATCCCATCGTCCCCGTCGCCGAGGTGGTGGCGGCCGAGGCACGCCTGCTGTGCTTTGACGAGTTTCAGGTTACCGACATCGCCGACGCCATGATCCTGGGGCGGCTGTTCACGGCCCTGTTCGAGCGCGGCGTGACCCTGGTGGCCACGTCAAACCGCCTGCCGGACCAGCTCTATCTGAACGGCATCAACCGCCAGCTGTTCCTGCCCTTCATCGACCTGCTGAAGAACAAGGCCGAGGTGGTGATCATCGCCGGGCCGCACGACTATCGGCTGGATCGGCTGCGCGCCGCGGGGACCTGGTTCTCTCCCGCTGACGCCGGTCATACAGAGGCCTTCGACGGGCTGTGGCGCGACATGCTGGGCCACGAGGAGGAGGACGGCGAGACCCTGGAGGTGCTGGGCCGCAAGCTCCACTTCCCGCACGCCGCCGGCGGATTGCTCCGGGCCAGTTTCGCCAGCCTCTGTTCGGTGGCGCTGGGGCCCAACGACTATGTGGCGCTCGCCGAACGGTTTCACACGGTGTTTCTGGAAGGTGTGCCAACCCTGACGCCGCAGCGGCGGGAGGAAGCGCGCCGCCTGGTGGTGCTGATCGACGCCCTCTATGAGGCCAGGACCCACCTGATCGTGCTGGCCGACGCCGAACCTGTGGCGCTCTATCCAGCGGGTGATGGATCGTTCGAGTTTGAACGCACGGCGTCCCGGCTGCAGGAGATGCGCTCGGCGGGGTGGCTGGAGGAGCGGTAGGGCTTCAGGTGAACGAAAGCTTGCCCTCGTCGACCAAGAGTGTGTATAATACGCACTGTGAATAGCCGGGAACTTGTCAGGGAGATCAGAGCCGCAGGCTGGGTGCTGGATCGCGTGCGCGGCTCTCACCACGTCTACAGACATCCGGAGCGCGCGGGACACGTGGTTGTTCCGCACCCGAAGAAGGACCTTGGCGTCGGACTGGTCGCTGCGATCCGCAAACAGGCAGGGCTTTAGGAGATGACCATGCGCTATCCCGTCGCCATCGAGCCCGGCCACGCCGATCAGGCCTTTGGTGTCGTTGTTCCGGATCTGCCGGGGTGCTTTTCGGCGGGCGACACCCTGGACGAGGCGATGAGCGGCGTGGAGGAGGCGGCGGCGGCCTGGATCGACGCCACCCTCGACGCCGGCGGCGCCCTGCCGCCGCCCAGTGATCTGGACGCCCTGCGCAATCGCCCTGAATTTGCCGGCTGGAGCTTCGGCGTCGTCACCCTGGACCCGGCCATTCTCGATGACACGACGGAGCGGGTGAATATCACACTGCCGCGCCGGGTGCTGGAGCGGCTGGACGCCCAGGCCCGCCGGGCGGGCGAGAGCCGCTCGGGGTACATTGCGCAGATGACGCTGAGGGGGTGAGGTCCATTTTTGGGAGGGTGACCTGACAGCTCTGGCGAGCCATCAGATGGGGGTGATCGTGTAGCGTGACCCTTGAAGTCGCTGTTTGGGGGTTGAGTAGAGTGTCACCGGATCTAACCAAATCAACTTTCGGGAAACCTCGGAAGGGGAGGGCGCGACATTCCCGCCGAAATTGCAATCCGGTTGTATTGTCAAGCCAACTATCGGCAAGGTAGCTTTTCGAAAGCAGTATGGTTAAGCTTGGGCGACATCGAGATTCGAAGGAAGCTGTTCATGCCGGGAGCCGACGCCAAAGCGCCAAGCCATGTGGTCAAAGCCCAGCTCACATCCAGCGACGACACAGTCGAGCTGAAAATCACGGTGTCTGATCGGGTCGGCATCACCGGATACGGCTTCGCCTTCCACGGCGCACCGGTGTCGATGAACGGTGGCAGGGGCAAGTTCAATGCTACCCGCAACCTGAAGCAGAACCTCGAGTGGGTTATGCAGGGCGCTCCAGGGGGCACTATGAAGGTCGTAGTGATGCGCGGGTCCGAGGTCCTGAAGACTCGCGAGAAGTCGACCATTACGCCGCCCTTTCCGAAGGGCTACGACGCCTTCGAGATCGAGATCGCCTGAGATGCGCGCCCTTCATCTCTCTCCTCTGCTCATCATGGCGTCGATCGCGGCCTGGCCCGCCGCGGCGCAGACGGATCTGCTCGCGCTTGCCGAATCCGCAGTCCGCGAAGCCCGCATGGCCGCGGACGCCGCCGAGCGGGCGGCCCGAAACGCCGAGGCGGCTCTTGAAGCCCTGAAGGCCGCTCGTGGCGCAATAACGGCACCTGCGGCGGACACGGGAGAGCCAGGCACGAGGCCTGCCCCGCCCAGCGAAAACATGATCGTAGTTGCACCGGACGCCACGGCTATCCGCAAGGTGGATGCGGCGACGATCAATCGGGCGCTGGCGAGTTCGGTCGCTAACGGCCCTAACGACAGTTTCCTGAAGACGGCCGAGGCGCCGGACCTGCAGTTCACGGTGTCGGAGAAAGAAAAGGTCGCGAGCATCTCTGTATCCTTCAACCAGAGCCGTACAACAAACGACCGCTACCTACTGACCGACCAGTTCACGCTTTCAGGCTCTAGTAAGCTCGATGAGAGCGGCGAGACATCCCTGGGCGGACTCAAAGGGTTCGCCAACGGGACCGACGTGAGCCTAATCTACACGAACTTCCGCACACCAGTGGTCTGGAGCAAGGCCTCTCGTCCCCAGGTGGAGAGGGCGCGCACCAACTGCCTGAAGCAAAAGCAAGACGTCAGAGCGCGAGGCCTAACCGCCAAGGAGATTGACGCGGCGATTGAGGCCGAGGCCAAGGCCTGCAACCCCTATGATTACGCCACAGGTGTGGGCGACTTCGCGGCGCGCTACAACGCCGAGCAGTACCGCGAACTACTCAACAGCGTGCTACCGGGGCAAGTGGACTTCTATGGCTTCAAGGTCACGGGCAACCAAGCGGCCTACACGTACCTCGACCGGGCGCTTTTCAAGCAAGAAAAGGAAAGCCAGTTTGGTTTCAGCGCCAGCGTGTTCGGGGGTGCCCTCCTGAAGAACGGCCAGACCGCTCTAACGGGGTCCTTCACCTATAAGCGCGACTATGAGGCGGCCGACATGGTCAACCTCTGCCAGCCCGTCGGCGCGACCACGCTAACGCAATGCATCAGCTCCGCCGACGGGAAGCCCACGCGGAAGAACCAAGCCATCTTTGCGCTCGAAGGACGCTACGCATTCTCTACAAAGGCGGGTTCATTTACCAAGCTGGCGATCGCGCCGGAGGTGAGCGCGGACGTCAACAACGAGGCCTACTCCGTAGTCTTCCCATTTTACTTCGCCGGGGAAGAGACCGGCAAGCTGAGGGCAGGCGTTCGGGGCGTCTACACCAACCAGAAGGACAAGGAGGGCGGCCGGGACGCGGACTTTCAGATTGGCGTCTTCATCGGGTCCCCGTTCAGCCTACTGCCAAACTGAACCCACGGCCGCGGGTAATCCAGGGACATCGCGTAATTGAGGTAGGCCCATCCAAGGCTGAGGAAACGAAGTCGGAGCGAGTGGATCGCGCTGCTTCAATCAGGAGGATGGGCCTACCTCGATTACCCGATGTCCCTACTTTGCAAGCCATGTATCTCATGGCGGCCAGTTTGCCTGACGTCCAGGCCAACTCAAGAATGGCGCAGAGCGCCGCTGCGGCGCAGCTGACCGGAGGCCAGTCCTTGACTTGGCCTGGACGTCAGGCTCGCACAATCCGTGAGTTTTGGTGCGGAGAGGCATCTAACTATGCGCTCTCGACTTGGGGCAAAGTGCGATGGGGCGCGATTGTCTGTCACCTTGTTTCCTAGCCAAAGAATCATACACTTCGGAGGACGCCGTACACCTATGTTGCAGAAAAGAACCGTGTTTGTTTTGGGGGCGGGCTCAAGCGTAGAATTCGAACTCCCTGCAGGCGACGGGTTGGCAAAAAGCATCTCAGCCCGAACAGATTTTGGGTTCGATGGTGCAGGCTACCAGACGAAGGGTGATGTCGAACTTTACCGCGCCCTGAAGAACCGCTTCCCGACCGGAAATGTTGTCTTTGAAGCGGGACGCAGGATCAGCGAGGGACTTCCGATAGCCCGATCGATAGATGACTACCTATACAACCATGGTCACGACGATGTTCTAGTGACAACTGGAAAAGCCGCTATCGCTCAAAGTATACTTGAATCCGAATCATCATCTAATTTAGTCCAATTTCATAGTCATGAAGCACAAATCCAATATCAGGCATTGCCCAGTCACGCTGAAACTTGGATTTATAAAATGTTCAGCTTTCTACAGACAGGGGTTAGATTAGGAGAACTAGATCGAATATTTGATGGACTATCGATAATTAACTTCAATTATGACCGTTGCGTCGAAGTATTCCTATATCACGCGCTGCAGCGGGCTTATGGGGTTGATCGTGACGCTGCAGCGGGCGTCATGTCCACGCTCGACATCACTCACCCCTATGGCCAGGTGGGCAAACTACCTTGGCAATGCGCAGCCATAGGCAGAGGCATTGAGTTCGGCGAGAGGCTTCACGGGGAGGCCCTGCTGAATGTGTCCGACGAAATCAAGACATTCACGGAACAGGCCCACGACGAAGCGGAAAAGCAACATTGGCAAAAGCTCATCCAAGAATGCGAGCAGCTGGTTTTCCTTGGTTTTGGCTTTCACCGTCAGAACGTCGAGCTACTCTCCTTGAGCAGCGGACCCACGAATACGCCCGAAATTTATGCCACTACTTACAAGACCTCGGGGGCGGATCAGGATGTGTTCCGGAAGCGGCTGTATAAACTGACGGCGAATCCCGAGCCAGATTTCATGTATTCCGGAAACTTGCAGATCGAGTTTGCCAATAATCCTTGCGTGGAGATGATTGGTGCGTACGGTCTGAAAATCCTGTCATAGCAGCAATTACTGTGACCTGCGCTGCGTCGATGAAATCACGCCCGCAAACTCTCCACCAGCGCCTGGGCGTAGGGCCGCAGCACCTCATCAGCCCTGACCACGATGGTGAGTTCGCGGAGCGCCCAGTCGTCGGTCAGTTCGATGACCGCCAGGGCCATGGTCTGGGCGGCGCGGCGGGCCGTGGTCTGGGGGACGACGCCGACGCCGACGCCGGCGGCCACCAGCCGGCAGACCGCGTCGAAGCTGCGTAGCTGGATTCGGGCCTTCAGCGGGCGGCCCTCGCGGGCGGCCTTGGCGACGAGGAACCGCTGGAGCGAACTTGAGCGTTCCAGACCGACAATGTCGAAGTCCAGAACCTCGGCGAAGGCCATCTGGGTTCGCGCCGCCAGCGGATGGTTCTGCGCCGCCACCACCACGAACCGGTCGGAGCGAAACGGATAGGTCTGCAGACGGCCGACATCGACGGTGCCGGCGACGATGCCGATGTCGCCGACGCCCTCGGCGATCAGGCCGACGATCTCGTCGGACAGCCGCTCCTCCAGATCGACATTGACCTGGGGGTGGGCGGCGAGGAACAGGCTGAGCGGTTCCGGCAGGAATTCGGTAAGCGCGTTGGTATTGGCCAGCAGGCGAACCTCGCCGGAGAGGCCGCCGGCAAAGGCCGAGAGGTCGTCGCGCATCCGGGCCGCCTGGTCGAGCAGGCCTCGGGCGTGTTTCAGCAGCATGTGCCCGGCGGGCGTCAGGGTGACGCCCGCGCGCGAGCGGGTCAGCAGGGCCGCGCCCAGATCGGCCTCCATCTGCCGGATTCGCGTGGAGGCGGCGGCCAGGGCCAGCGCGCTGCGCTCGGCGCCCGCCGTGATCGAGCCGGCGTCGGCCACATCCCGGAACAGTCGAAGATCGATCAGATCGAAGCGCATCCTTCGCCATCCACGAAGCAAAACTGGGAAACTGACGCATTGCGCCGGGGGCACGTCTCAGGATACTTCACGGTCTGCGAAGTTTCGAGTCCGGCGCGCGCTCGCCCGTTTCGTGTCTTCGTTGACAGCCCCGACGTCACCCTTACAACCGGGTCGGGCACAGGTTTTGGGGGAGGCGAGAGCGCTTCGATGACATCCGTTCCACGGGGACCCGCCGACAGGCCGATGTCGCCGCACCTGCAGGTGTGGCGCTGGCATGTCACCATGCTCACCTCGATCCTGCATCGCGTCACCGGCGCCGGTCTCTATGGCGCGGGCCTGATCGTCGCGGCCTGGGCCGTGGCGCTGGGCAGCGGGCCGGAAGCCTATGGCGCCTTCATGGACCTGCTGGGCTCGCCCTTGGGCAAGCTGGTGATGTTCGCGATCAGCCTGGCGTTGTTCTACCACCTGGCCAATGGCGTCCGGCACCTGATCTGGGACGCGGGGCATGGGCTGGACCTGAAGAGCGCCAATTCGTCGGCCTATGCGGTGTTTGGTTTCACCATCGCCGCGACGCTGGCGATCTGGGTGATCGCCTTCATGGCGGGAGTGGTCTGATGAACTTTCGCACACCCCTTTCGACGGCGCGCGGGCTGGGCTCGGCCAAGCACGGCGTCAGCCACTGGATCTCCGAGCGGGTCGGCGCGGTGGCGCTGGTGCCGCTGGTGCTCTGGGCGGTCTACAGCTGTATTCTGCTGGCCGGGCTGGACTATTACGGCGCGGTCGAGTGGATCGGCAATCCGGTCAACGCCACCCTGATCATCCTGACGATCGCCATCAGCTTCATGCACATGCAGGGCGGCGTTCGGGTGATCATCGAGGACTATGTCTACGGACACCTCACCAAGGCGGCGGCCCTGATGGCCAATGTCTTCGTCTGCGGCCTGGCTGGCGCGCTGGCGATCTTTTCAATCCTCAAGGTCGCGCTGGGGGGCGCCTGAACCCATGGCGACGTACGAGTTCATCGATCACAAGTTTGACGTGGTGGTGGTGGGGGCCGGCGGCTCCGGCCTGCGCGCCGCGCTGGGCTGCGCCCAGGCGGGACTGAAGACGGCCTGCATCTCCAAGGTGTTTCCGACCCGGTCGCACACGGTGGCGGCCCAGGGCGGGATCTCCGCCTCGCTCGGCAACATGGGCGAGGATGACTGGCGCTGGCACATGTATGACACCGTCAAGGGGTCGGACTGGCTGGGCGATCAGGACGCCATCGAATACCTCTGCCGCAACGCGCCGGCGGCGGTCTATGAGCTGGAACACTGGGGCGTGCCGTTCAGCCGCACCGAGGACGGCAAGATCTATCAGCGCGCCTTCGGCGGCATGACCAAGAACTATGGCGAGGCCCCGATCCAGCGCACCTGCGCGGCGGCCGACCGCACCGGCCACGCCATGCTTCACACCATGTATGGTCAGTCCCTGGCCAACGCGACCGAGTTCTTCATCGAGTATTTCGCGCTCGACCTGATCATGGATGAGGGCGTCTGCCGGGGGGTGACCGCCTGGAAGCTGGACGACGGCACCCTGCACCGGTTCCAGGCGCAGATGGTGATCCTGGCCACGGGCGGCTATGGCCGCGCCTATTTCTCGGCCACCTCGGCCCATACCTGCACCGGCGACGGCGGCGGCATGGCTCTGCGGGCCGGCCTGCCCCTGCAGGACATGGAATTCGTGCAGTTCCACCCCACCGGGATCTACGGCTCCGGCTGTCTGATCACCGAGGGCGCCCGCGGCGAAGGCGGCTATCTCACCAACTCCGAGGGCGAACGCTTCATGGAGCGCTATGCGCCCACCGTGAAGGATCTGGCGCCGCGCGACATGGTTTCACGCGCCATGACCATGGAGATCCGCGAGGGTCGCGGTGTGGGTCTGAAGAAGGACCACATCTTCCTGCATCTGGATCACCTGGACCCGAAGATTCTGCATCAGCGCCTGCCCGGCATCTCCGAGAGCGCCAAGATCTTCGCCGGCGTGGATGTGACCAAGCAGCCGATCCCGGTGATCCCCACCGTGCACTACAACATGGGCGGCATCCCCACGAACTTCTACTCCGAGGTGGTGACCAAGGCGGGCAAGAACCCTGACCAGGTGGTGCCCGGGCTTATGTCGGTCGGCGAAGCCGCCTGCGTCAGCGTCCACGGCGCCAATCGCCTGGGCTCAAACTCGCTGATCGACCTGGTGGTGTTCGGCCGCTCGGCGGCTCTGCGGGCTGCCGATATCCTGAAGGCCGGCGCGACGCAGCCCGAGCTGAAGCACGCCATGACGGACGGCCATCTGGCGCGCCTGGACCGGTTCCGCCACGCCGATGGCGGCACGCCGACCGCCGACCTGCGGCTGGAAATGCAGATGGTGATGCAGGAAGACGCCGCCGTCTATCGCACCTCCAAGGACCTGGCCTCGGGCGTGAAGCGCATGGAGGTGGTGAACGCCAAGCGCGCCGATCTGAAGGTCAGCGACCGTTCCATGATCTGGAACTCGGATCTGATGGAGACGCTGGAGCTCGACAACCTGATCGGTCAGGCTGTTGTCACGGTGGTCGGCGCGGCCAACCGCACCGAAAGCCGCGGCGCCCACGCCCACGAGGACTTCCCGGATCGCGACGACGCCAAGTGGATGGCCCACACCCTGACCTGGTTCGACGACGCCACCGGCAAGGTGAAGATCGACGACCGGCCGGTGCACAACTTCACGCTCTCAAAAGACATCGACTACATCCCGCCAAAGTCGCGGGTGTACTAGGCTCGGAAGGAAGACGCAGATGGTCCAACTCACCCTTCCGAAGAATTCCGTCCCCAAGGGCGGAAAGCATTATCCGGCGCCGGCGGGCTCTTCGGGCAAGACCAAGACCTTCAAGGTCTATCGGTATGATCCCGACAAGGGCGTCAATCCGAGCTGGGATACCTATGACGTGGACACCAGCCTGTGCGGGCCGATGGTCCTGGACGTGCTGATCTACATCAAGACCCACATGGACCCGACGCTGACGTTCCGCAGGTCGTGCCGTGAAGGCATCTGCGGTTCGTGCGCCATGAACATCGCCGGGCGCAATACGCTGGCCTGCATCCACGGCCACGACGACTGCCCCTCGGACAAGATCATGATCAGCCCGCTGCCGCACATGCCGGTGGTGAAGGACCTGGTGCCGGATCTGACGCTGTTCTACGCGCAATACGCCTCGGTGGAGCCCTGGCTGAAGACCGAGACGCCTGAGCCGCAGAAGGAATGGAAGCAGTCGCCGGAAGACCGCGCCAAGCTGGACGGCCTCTATGAGTGCATCCTGTGCGCCTGCTGCTCCACCTCGTGCCCCAGCTATTGGTGGAACCAGGAGAAGTACCTGGGCCCGGCCGCCCTGCTCCACGCCTATCGCTGGATCATCGACAGCCGCGACGAGGACACCGGCGCGCGTCTGGATGACCTGGAAGACCCCTTCAAGCTCTATCGCTGCCACACGATCATGAACTGCGCCCAGGTCTGCCCCAAGGGTCTGAACCCGGCCCAGGCCATCGCCGAGATCAAGAAGATCCTGGTCGAGCGCGTGGTCTGAGGGGTCCGCATCCGCGACATCCATGTGCCGGCGAGCCCGCGCATACGGGCTGAATCCGCCTGGGACATGGATGAGAAATAATGATGAAACCCAACCCGGCTAGCCTAGGCTCTGGCGTATCGCAGAGTTTCGGATCGGGAACCTGAGCGGACCGTTCGCGACCGCCAGCGTCTGGGAGGATTTCAGCATGATCAAAGCCCATGTTTCGGCCCTGGCCACGGTCGCGGCGGCAGCGCTGCTGTTTGGCTGCACCACCAACGGAGCGGCGCCGAGTGCGCTCGCTTCCGGCGCGCCCTCGGCCGCCGAAAACGCGCGGGAGCCCCGCGCGCCGGCCACCATCGACAATTTCATGCTGTCGGACACCGACTACATGGGCCACGAGCTCTATCGGATGACCGATGCGAAGGCGATCGTGATCGTCACCACCGGCAACGGCTGCCCTATCGCGCGCAATCTCACACCGCACCTGAAAGCGTTGCAGGCCAAGTACGGTCCGCAGGGCGTGAAGTTCCTGATGCTGAATTCCAACCTCCAGGATGGCCGTGACGCCATTGCGAAAGAGAAGGAGGAGTTCGGCATCGACATCCCGATCCTGATGGACACCCACCAGCTGGTGGGCGAGCAGCTGGGCGTCAGGCGGACGGCTGAGTTCTATGTGATCGATCCGAAGACCTGGAAGGTCGCCTATCGCGGGCCGATGGACGACCGGCTGGACTACGGAACCCAGAAGGCCGTCGCAGACCATCCCTGGGCGTCCAACGCCATCGAGGCCGTGATGGCCGGCAAGCCGGCCCAGGCCGCCACCCGGATGAGCGCCGGTTGCCTGATCGACTTCCCCGGCCGGGCCGCAGCCGCGAAAAAGATATCCTACGTCAAGGATGTGGCCCCGATCCTGGAGGCCAAATGCGTGTCCTGTCACGTGGAAGGCGGCATCGGTCCCTTTGCGATGACCAACTACGAGATGGTCAAGGGCTTCTCGCCGATGATCCGCGAGGTGCTGCGCACCGATCGCATGCCGCCCTGGAACGTGGACCCGCACGTGGGCAAGTGGTCCGATGACAAGAGCCTGACCTCGGCCCAGATCAAGACGGTCGTCCACTGGATCGAGCAGGGCGCGCCGCGCGGCGAGGGCGCCGATCCCCTGGGCGCGAAGCGACGGGTGGCCGAGACCTGGCCGCTGGGCAAGCCGGACCTGATCCTGGACATCCCGAAGTACACCATCCCGGCGTCGGGCGTGGTGGACTACCAGCGGCCGGTGATGGTGAACCCGCTGACCGAGGGCAAGTGGGTCAAGGCCTCGACCTTCGTGGTCAGCCAGCGCCAGGCGGTGCACCATTTCCTGACCGGCTACCTCAAGGAGGTTCCGGCTGACGGCAAGGGCAATGAGAGCCGCTGGGGCGCCTCCATGGGCGGCTATGCGGTGGGGGCGGAGAGCACGCTGTGGCCCACGAACGTCGGCACCTATCTGCCGCCGGGCGGCGCCATCGGGGCGCAGGCCCACTATACCCCCTTCGGCAAGGAGGTGACCGACACCTCCAAGCTGGGCCTCTACTTCTACAAGGACGGCGAGACGCCCGAACTGGTGATGCGCAACTCGGTGATCGTGGACCCGACCATCGTCATCCCGGCCGGCGAGGGGCGCCACAAGGAGACCGCCTATATCGATGTGCCGAAGGACATGCTGCTCTACTCCGCCTTCCCGCACGCCCACTACCGCGGCTATGCGTCGGACCTGTGGGTGGAGTATCCGGACGGCGCGAAGAAGCAGCTGCTGGCCATGCCGCGCTACGATTTCAACTGGCAGCGCGAGTACAGCTTCGCCGAGCCGCTGAAGATCCCGGCGGGCTCCAAGCTGATCGCCAACTACTGGTACGACAATTCGAAGCAGAACCCGGCCAACCCGGACGCTGCCAAGACCATCGTCTGGGGCGACCAGTCCTGGGAGGAGATGTTCTATACGGCGGTGCGCTATCGCTGGACGGACGAAACCTCGGCCCAGCTCACCAACAACGACGACCTCATCGACAAGACCCGACTGATGGGCATGTTCGACGACAATGTGGACGGCAAGATCCAGAAGGCCGAGCTCAAGGGCGAAATGGGCGCCAATCTGGTCAAGTTCTTCCCGATGGTCGACAAGAACGCGGACGGCGCGATCGACAAGGTCGAATACGCCGCCATGCAGGCGATGATGGGCGGACGGCGCCGCGAGCAGGCCCAGCAGGCGCCGAAGCCTGCGCCGGCCCCGGCCCCGGCGGCGGTTTCAGGCGGCGGGCGCTAGCTAATGGGACCCCTTCCCGGCTAAACCGGTCCAGAGCGGATTGGGGAAAAGTGGGAACCGGTTTTCCGCCCGCAACCCGCTCTGGACTTATGAGGGCGATCACGTTTTTCGAGATTGGATTGAGTCAATCCAGTCTCGACGTGATCTGGGAGGAACCCATGCGACTGTTGATTCACGAGAAGGCCTGGCGGCGCGTTGAGGCGTTGATCCCGGCGGGCGTCGAGGCGCTCACGGTCAATGACGCGGGAGAAATCCTGCTGGCGGGGCAGGCCCTCGACGCCGATAGGGCGCAGCCCGATATCGTCTGGGCCAACGCGGACGCCTTCTTCAGCCCGGGCGCCCGGACCTTCATGACCGCGGCGCTGAAGTCATCTGCACTCAAGTGGGTACAGAGCGGCGCGGCCGGTTTCGACAATCCGGTCTTTGGCCAGTTCATCCAGAAGGGCGCCCGGCTCACCACCAGCCATGGTCAGGCTGTGGGGATGGCCGACTATGTGCTGTGGGGCGTGCTGGACGCGCTGCAGGATGGTCCCGGCCGGCGGTCTGCCCAGACGGCGGGACAGTGGGAGCGCCGGCCCTTCCGCGAGATCGAGGGCTCGCGCTGGACGATCTTCGGCTTCGGCGCCATCGGGCGCGGCGTCGCGGTGCGCGCCCGGGCCTTCGGCGCCCATATCACAGCGATCCGCCGCAGCCCGGCGCTGGATCCTGCCGCGGATCGCATGGCGAAGCAGGCCGACCTGCCGGAACTGATGGCGGAAACCGATGTGCTGGTGCTGGCCGCGCCGCTGACGCCGGAAACCCGTCATGTCGCCAACGCCGGTCTGTTCGAGCGGATGACGCCCGGATCGATCTTCGTGAATGTGGGGCGCGGGCCGCTGGTGGACGAGGCCGCCCTGCTGGCCGCGCTGGATCGTGGCATCCCCGAGCATGCGGTGCTTGACGTGTTCGAGACAGAGCCCCTGCCTGCCGAAAGCCGGTTCTGGAATCACCCGCGCGTGACGCTCACCCCGCACTCATCGGGCATGAGCGCGGGCAACGCCGGGCGCAATGACACGCTGTTCCTGGAGAATCTGCGGCGGTATCTGGGCGGCGAGGCCTTGGAGAACGAGGCTGCGGCGGCGGACGTCCTGGGGGGCTAGTTCGTCCAGAGATCCTGCAGGTCACCCTTGCGGTTCAGCATGCGCACGGCGCGCTTGACCACCGTCAGCAGGCGCTCGCGCCGGGCGGTTTCATCGTAGGTGATGGAGCCCTTGGCCAGGCCCTCCAGCAGGAAACGCCCCAGATCGCGGCTGGTCTGGAACCTCGGATCGACGCCGGCCTGCACCAGCGCGCCGAACCGGTCGCCCCCCAGTTGGGCACGGTCGAACTCGCTGCGGGCGCCGGCCAGCCGCTCCCGGAGCATGGCGTCAGTCCGCGACGCCGCCTCCAGTTCGGCGAAGGCCTGGAACGGCGCCTCGTGCAGCATGGACCAGTAGACATCGATGGCATGCTCTGCCGCATCCACCCCCGGCGCGGTCGGCGCTGAGGCCGCCTTCTCGAACAGACGCGCACGTTGCAGTTCGATGTGCTCGATCACCGCCTCGACGAGATCTTCCCGGGTGGCGAAGTGATACAGCATCGCGCCGCGCGTAAGGTGGGCGGCGTCCGCGATCACGGCGTTGGTGGCGGCGTGGTACCCGATATCGACAAACAGCTGCATCGCCGCTTCCAGAATCCGCGCGCGGGTCCGGAGCGATTTCGGCGTGGCCTTGGCAAGTGGCGTGCGGTCGTCCATCGGACCTTGTCCGTTCTCAATCGAAGTCAAGCCTTCGTCCCGCCTCTCGTAACCGCCTGTGGCGGGGGCCACCATACCGCAGCACCTGTTCGCCGCCATTTGCCTGAAACTGGTCGCCGAATGGGCGCCGCGTCACCGATCTGCCGTAGAGCGCGGGGTATGAGCCCCACGTTGACAGTGAATGTGATTTCGTGACAGTTCCACTGCCATGAAAAATCCCTCGCCAAACCTCCGCGAGCGTCAGCGCGAAGAGACCCGCGAACAGATCCTGCGCGCCGTGGGGCGTCAGCTTGAAACCCGCTCACTTGAAGACCTGGGCTTCGCCGATGTCGCCCAGGAGGCCGGTGTTGGCGAACGCACCGTCTATCGGCACTTCCCCACCAAGGAAGCGCTGCTGGGCGCCTTCTGGGCGTGGATCCAGACCGAGGCGTTGTCGAGGACCGAGCCGCCCAAGCCGATGCGGTCGGACCGGCGCCTGCGTGAGGCGATCATCGCACCGCGCGATGCGCTACGGCCCATGCGGATCCTGCTGGCGTCGGACGCCTGGGAACCCCAGGTGAACGGCGTGGTCCGCACCCTGACCCGTGTCGTGAGCGAACTGGAGGCCATGGGGCATACGGTCGAGGTCATCCACCCCGGCCAGTTCAAGACCTTCCCCCTGCCCACCTATGCCGAGATCAAGGTGGCGATCGGGGTGTACGAGCCCATCCAGGAGCGCTTCAAGGCGTTTGAGCCCGAGGCCGTACACATCGCCACCGAAGGCCCCATCGGATTGGCGGCCCGGCGGATCTGCGTGGAGTGGAAGCTGCCGTTCACCACCAGCTATCACACGCGTTTCCCGGAGTATGTGTCGGCGCGACTGCCTTTGCCGCTGGCGGCGGGCTATGCCTACATGAAGTGGTTCCACAAGCCGTCGGGCCGGTTGATGGTCGCCACGCCCACGATGCGCGAGGAGCTGTCGCGCCACGGGTTCCGCAACATCTCGGCCTGGTCGCGCGGCGTCGACACCGAGGTCTTCCACCCCCGGGCGGAGGGCGAACCCGACATCTTCGAAGGCCTGGCCAGACCCATATTCCTGAACGTCGGTCGCGTGGCCGTGGAGAAGAATATCGAGGCCTTCGTCGCGCTCGACCTGCCCGGCACCAAGGTGGTGGTGGGCCCTGGCCCACAGCTGGATGAATTGAAGGCGCGATATCCGAACGTGGTGTTTAAGGGACCCAAGTCCGGCGCGGAACTGGCCGCCTGCTACGCCTGCGCCGACGTGTTTGTGTTCCCGTCACTCACCGACACCTTTGGCCTGGTGATCCTCGAGGCCATGGCCGCAGGTACGCCAGTGGCCGCCTATCCGGCGCCCGGACCTATCGACCTGATCCCGGGCTCCGGCGCTGGCGTCCTGGCGCTGACGGCGACCGAGGGGCTGAGGGAGGCCTGCCTGCAGGCGCTGGATCTGGACCGTTCGCGCGTCCGCGCCTTCGCCGAGACCTTCTCCTGGCGGTCCTGCGCCGAAGACTTTGTGAAGAACCTGCAGCCCTATCCGGAGGCGGAGAAATCCCGGTTCTGGCGTCGGCTTCGCCGCCTGGCGCGGGTGCGCCGCAAGACGCCCGAAGACGCCTGACCAGGACTTATATGACGATTTTGTGACAATCAATTTGGCGATCGCCGGGCCGGTGTGTAAACGCCCTTTCCCGGGCTCGCCGTTGACCCGATTCGACGCGGGAGCGTTCAGCCACCCATGGCCAAAAGGGTCACCAGGATACGCGCGGAACCGGACCGGGAACCGCGGACCCAGTATGCGGCCCTGCCCTGGCGTCGTCGTCCCGACGGTGCGGTTGAAGTCCTTCTGATCACCTCACGCGAGACGCGGCGCTGGGTGATTCCAAAAGGCTGGCCCATCAAATTGATGAAGCCCGGCGTCACCGCCGCTCAGGAAGCCTTCGAGGAAGCCGGCGTGCTGGGGCAACTGGCCCGCAAGAGCCTGGGCGTTTTTCACTACGACAAGCGGCTTAAGAGCGGTCGGCTGCAACACGTACGGGTCAGGGTATTTGCCCTGGAGGTACGCGAGGAGCGCGCAGCCTGGCCGGAACTGGGGCAGCGCTCCCGGCACTGGACCACGCCCGCCGAAGCGGCCGGCATGGTCGACGAACCTGAACTCCGGGCATTGCTGACGAAGTTCAAGACCTGACGGCGGGGTGTCCTAAAGCAGGCGGCTGCGGATCGCCTGGCTCAGCATGTCGATCAGGCTGACGGCGACGATGATCACCAGCACGATGGCGGCCGTGCGCGAGTAGGCGAAGGCGTTCAGGGAATCGAACAGCACCTGGCCGATGCCGCCAGCGCCGATCAGGCCCAGCACCGTGGCGCTGCGGCTGTTGGATTCGAAGCGATACAGCGCATAGGAGGTCCAGAGCGGCGCCACCTGCGGGATGACCCCCCAGTTGATCTCATGCAACTTCGCGGCGCCCGTGGCCCGCACGCCTTCGACCGGGCCCTTGTCGATGGACTCCACAGCCTCGGAGAACAACTTGGCCAGCACGCCTGACGTGTTGATCGCCAGCGCCATGACACCGGCCAGCGGCCCGGGTCCCACGGCCACAAGAAAGATCATGCCCAGCACCAGATCCGGCGCAGAGCGCACAATGTCCAGGAACCGGCGGACCGGCACCTGAATGAAGGCCGGTGTGATGTTGCGCGAGGCGAGAAGGCCCAGCGGGATGGCCATCAGCACCGCCAGCGAGGTGCCCCAGATCGCAATCTGCACCGTCAGCCACATCTGGGCGACATAGAGACGCCAGTCCGTGAAGTCCGGCTGGGTGAAGCCGCGCCCCATCTCCTGCATGTTGGCGGAGTTGGAGAACAGCAGCGGGATCTTGCGGATTTCCGCCGGCCCGAAGGCGATGGCCAGCAGGACAAACACCCCGCCCCAGAGCAAGAGGTCGGGCGCCCGCTGAAGCAGCGTGCGGCTGGGCGGCGGCGGAACGGGCGTGGGCTGGACACTCATGGGGTGGGCGGGTTTTCGGCGCGTGACCTGGCGGCGTCGGCCGTCACCTGGTCGAACTCCGCCTGGGCCGCCGCGATCTTGGCCTTGTCGCCCGAACGCTTGGCGACGGCCAGCCCCTCGGAGGCCTCCATCTCGCGAACGGGGTTCAGGTAGGTGTTGTCGGCGGGGCGGAAGCCGCCATAGGCCAGGCCCTTCAGGACCTCGCGCTGCTTTTCGGCCGCGGCGTCGGACCCTGTGCCATAGGTCAGGAAGAACTGGCGGATCTTCTCTTTCAGCGCCGGATCCATGTCACGCCTGACGACGATCGAGGATTCCGGCAGCGGGGGCGATGACCAGATCACTTCCACCTTCTCGGCCACCTTTGGATTCTGGCGGGCCGCGAACAGCAGGCCGACGGAGTTGTTCGTGGCCGCATCCATCACCCCGTTGGCGACTGCAAACACATTGGCCTGGTGATTGGCCGCCCGGACAGTCTTGAAGCAGGCCTGGGGGTCGATGTTGCGGGGGGTGAACAGATAGGTCTTTGGCGCGAGCGTTCCGGAGGTCGACTGGGTGTCGCCCATGCCGAACGAGATCGTCTTGTCGCACTTCAGGATTTTTTCCAGCGTGACCCCGCTGCCCTTCCTCGCGATGATCACCGAGGTGTAGGTGCCTTCGCCGCTGGCGTCGACAACGCGGCCCAGGACCTCGCCGTCAGCGCGCTTTATCGCCTGCAGCGCCGGCGAGGCGGAGAACCAGCCCAGCTGCACCTGCTTGAACCGCATCGCCTCGACCAGCGAGGTATAGTTGGTGGCGAAATAGGGCTTAACCGGGATGCCGATCTGCGCCGACATGTCGTCGAGCAGAGGCTGCCACAGGGGCTGGGTCGAGGCCTGGTTCTCGGCGGACAGGATCGAGAAGGTCAGCTCGGTGGGCGGGGCGCCGGCAGCTGGCTGTTCGGCCTTCTCTCCGCAGGCGGAAAGCCCGAGGGCGGCCGCCAGCAGGGTGGCGGTCAGAATGCGGCGGTTCATGTCGGCGCTCCTTCCCAGAAGACGTCCTCGAATTCCGGGCCGTAGATGTCGATAAGCTGTTCGGTCTTCAGGCCGCCGGCCGGGCCGTCATAGACCACGTGTCCAGCCTTCAGGGCGACCACGCGGTCACAGTAGCGCAGCGCGTAGTCCACCTGATGCAGGGTGACCAACACGGTCAGGCCATCGGTGCGGTTCAGTTCGCGCAGGATATCCATCACGCGCCGCGCCGAGACCGGGTCCAGCGAGGCGACGGGCTCGTCGGCCAGGATGATCTTGGCCTTCTGCACCAGGGCGCGCGCGATGGCGCCGCGCTGTTGCTGGCCGCCGCTCAGGGTGTTGGCGCGCTGGGTCGCATAGTCCGAAATGCCGAACCGGTGGAGCGCCGCCATGGTGGCGTGCTTGGTCTCGTCCGGCCACATGCCCAGCGCCGCGCGCCAGAACCCGATCCGGCCCAGCGACCCCAACGCCACATTGGTGAACAGGCTGAGCCGGCCCACCAGATTGAACTGCTGGAAGATCATCCCGATCCGGGTGCGCGTCTTGCGAACGTCGGCGTCGATCTTGCCGTCCTTCTGCACCGGCCCGCCGAACGCGCTGATGACGCCCGGGCCGGCGTCGATGGTCTGCAGGGCGCTGATCGAGCGCAGCAAGGTCGACTTGCCCGACCCCGACGGGCCGATCAGGGCGATCATCTCTCCCTTGGCGACATCCAGGGACACGCCATCAAGCGCGCGGCGCTCACCAAAGGTCTTGGAGGCGTTCCGTATCGACAGAACTGCGGCGTCGGACATGTGGGCGGTCGGAGCTTTCCCGTGGGCAGGCTCCGGCTACATGGCACGGCCGGACGGCTCCGGTCCAGCGGGGTTGCGGGGGAAATGCGTGGCCGGCGGGGGTTCGCGGAACGGATGGCGTTGGGTCGGCACGAGCATCACCGGACGGGGGCTTGTGACTGGAGGGGACTGACAGCCCCAGAGCGAGATCGATCTGGAAGTTTGTTCTGTTTTTGTTCTTTACCAGAGCCCGCCCTGTGTCATACTCAGGTTGATGTCGCCCGCCGCGCGCGGAAGTCTGACAAAGCCAGAATGAGAGGATGTTGATGGCGAGGATACCCAAGGGAGGACCGCGCTCTGCGCTCGACGCGCTCGGAGCGCATTATGAGGCCATGACCTGGGAGCAGCGCCTGCAGAAACAGCGTCCAGCGGGCGCCTCGAATGGACCGTCGGCGGCGTTTAACAAGGCGTACTTTTCACCCTTCGCAAGTCCTGTCGCAGACCTTGATCTGAGGGCGCGCCCCGATTCAGCATTCAGGCTCGGCAATAAGTGGTTTCGGGAGATCGACAACGGGGTGGCGAATGTTTTGCAACAGGTCGACGACCCCATGGTGTCGCCCCTGGAACGCGGAGCACAGCGGGAGGCGATAGCCAGGGCCCGCTTTATTGCCGACCACCCGCTTGGCGGTCTTGGCTACGGACTGGCCACGCTGGCAAACGCCTCGCCAGGCGGGCGCGATGCGGCTTTGATGTTGGGCGGGTTGGCAGACACAGTAACTTCGGGCGCAGCACCTTTCGGGTCTGCTCCACGCGTTCGAACGCCGCCGCCAAGGACAGAAATCCGTCCAACGCCGGTCAGCCGCCCCCAGGTCCGGTACCGCCACGTGAATGCAAACGGGCAGGCAACCGGCGTGACCGCCACGCTCACGCCGGCCATCATGGGTAAGGGGTCACTCGCAATCCCAAAACTGCGACCGCCCGGCTGGCAAGGCGATGGTGACAAATTCAATGAAGCGCGGGGCCACTTGCTCGGCAAACAGCTGGGTGGCACGGGTAAGACGATGCAGAATCTCGTCACGCAGACCCAAACCCCTTCGAACAACCCATGGATGCGGCGATTTGAGGATCAGGTCGCCAGGCGGGTCCGTAGCGGCGAGATCATCGAGTACCACGCGACGCCCTTCTACAATGATGGAATTCTGCCGCCAGAATCGATCTTCCTGACCGCCCTCGGATTGGACGGCGTGCTGACCGCGCGTTTGGTCAGGAACCCGGCGGGACAGCGGAAATGACCATCGAGAACCTGATCAAGGCGGTTCCTCCGCCTTCAGAGCCGTTCTGGGCTTATAAGGGGCCGTGGGGGGCCATAGAGGGGGAAATCGGCGTCACCCTGCCCCCTGACTACAAGGACTACATCGCGACCTATGGCGCGGGTTACTTCATGCAGTTCATGAGCGTCTTTCTTCCGAAATCATGGACGGTGAATCTGCGGCTCGGCGCCCAGGTCAGACTAAAGGCGGGTTCGGCGCGTGACGTGCTGTTGGCAAGCGAAGAAGAACCTCCCTACCCGATTTGGCCTGACCCCGGGGGGCTCGTCGCGTTCGGCGGAACCGACAATGGTGACGAACTGTTCTGGCTGACGCGCGGCGCACCGCAGGACTGGCCCGTTGTCGTTTGGTACGAGGACAGCAATGTGGAACTGTTTGATTGCGACATGACCGACTTCCTCGCCGGCATAGTCACCGGCGCCATTTTCGCGGATGTATTCGATGAGGACTGGCCTAGCGGCGAGCCCAAGTTTGAACCCTATTCAAACGACGACGTGCGCGAGGCATTGGATGATCCGGCCGAAGCCGCCCATCGCCTCAGGGCCTGGCGAATGTCCTGGACGCAGGTGGCGAACGGGCAGTGGGAGGGGCCGGCCGAGGATTTCCTCAAGAAGACGCCTTGAGCAATCGGCTTTGCGGGAGCGGGGAAGACCCCGCCGCGGGGCCCGCACTTTCCCGGCAAACCGGATAGCCCTCAGGAGGCATCGGCGAACGCTGACTCGACCCCCTTCCCGCCCCCGCAGACCCCGTCATGAATTCAACACTTTACATCGCGGATCATTGCCCTTATTCCCCCGCGCTTCCGGCGGACCCGATGTCCTGAAAAGCGCTGCTAACGCCGGACTTGGTTCAACTATCTGTTGGGGGTTACGTGAATTGCACACGTATCATAAGCCCCTGGACCTGGTCCGCGAGCGGTCACCCGAACGTCCTGTCGCCTTTGCGCGACCGGCGGCGGTGGCGGTAGCGGCGCGCTGGTTCCAGGACAAGTTTGAAGGCGACGTATTCTACGCTGTGAAAGCGAACCCTTCGCCATGGGTCATCAAGACCCTGGCGGCGAACGGTGTGACGTCGTTTGATGTGGCCTCGATCCCCGAGATCGAATTGGTGACCACGCATGCGCCGGGCTCGCGCATGGCGTTCATGCATCCGGTGAAGAGCCGCAAGGCCATCGCAACGGCCTACTTCGATCATGGCGTGAAGGCGTTCGCCCTCGACAGCCATGAGGAGTTGCAGAAGATCCTGGAGGCCACGGGCGGCGCCCGGGACCTGACCCTGATCGTGCGTCTGGCAGTGGTGGCCGAAGGCGCGTCCTACTCGCTCTCCGGCAAGTTCGGCGTGGAACTGCACGAGGCCCCGGCCCTGCTGCTGGCCGCGCGCGCCGCCACCGAAGGCAAGATGGGCGTTTCCTTCCACGTGGGCAGCCAGTGCATGCGGCCGACCGCCTATCAGGCGGCGATGGCCCAGGCCTCGCGCGCCATCGTGCGCGCCGGCGTCATGGTGGACATCGTCGATGTGGGCGGGGGCTTCCCCTCGGTCTATCCCGGCATGATGCCGCCGGAGATGAGCGACTATGTCGACAGCATCCAGCGCGGCTTCGCCGACATGATGGTGCATGAGGATACCGAACTGTGGTGCGAACCCGGCCGGGCGCTGGTGGCGGAAGCTTCCTCGATCCTCACCAAGGTGGAACTGCGCAAGAACGACGCGCTCTATCTGAACGACGGCAGCTACGGAAACCTGTTCGACGCCGCCCACGTGAAGTGGCCGTTCCCGGTGAAGCTTTACCGGGGCGAGGGCGATGAGGCCCATGAGGTCGAAGGCCCGCTGAAGCCGTTCCGCTTCTATGGCCCCACCTGCGACAGTATGGACCACATGCCCGGCCCGTTCTGGCTGCCCGAGGATATCCGCGAGGGCGACTACATCGAGATCGGCATGCTGGGCGCCTATGGCGTGGCCATGACCACCCGGTTCAACGGCTATGGCGACGCCGAGACCGTGATGGTCGAGGATGCGCCGATGGCCTCCATGTTCGGTCTGGCGGGTCGCACCATCCGCCTGCCCAGGGAGAACCAGGAGGACGAGCGCAAGGTTGTCCGCCTGTCACGCCCCAAGGGCCGCGCCGGCAAGAGCCGCCGCAAGCGATAGAACCGACACATTCGCGTGTCACAAGCGCGGCCGGTCGCTCCGTCCCGGTCGCGCTTTCTCTTGGGACGGGCTTTCACCCTCTGAAGGGAACTTCCGAAGATGAACGCTGACGTTCAGAAGACCAACCGCAAGGCCGAACTGCTGGCCAATACCGTCGAGCACGTGGCCATCGACGCCTATGACGCGCGCCCGGTGATCGACGCCATGCGCAAGATGAGCTTCACCAGCCGCGACACCGCGCGCGCCGCCGACATCTGGTCGATGTCGCTGGAAGACGCGGGCTGCTCGACCTGGCTGACGCTGGCCGGCTCCACCTCGGCGGGCGGCTGCATGCACATCTACCGCGACATGATCAGGTACGGGATGATCGACGTGGTCGTGGCCACCGGCGCCTCGATCGTCGACATGGATTTCTTCGAGGCCCTGGGCTTCAAGCACTATCAGGCGCAATCGAATGTCGACGACCGCGACCTGCGCGATCTCTACATCGACCGGATCTACGACACCTACATCGACGAGGAAGAGCTGCAGAACTGCGACGGCACGATCTATGCGATCTGCGAGCAGCTGGAGCCGCGCCCCTATTCGAGCCGCGAGTTCATCCACGAGATGGGCAAGTGGCTGGCCGCCGGCAACGCCAAGAAGCCCGACAGCCTGATCGAGGTCGCCTATCGCGAGGGCGTGCCGATCTTCTGCCCGGCATTTGTGGATAGTTCGGCCGGCTTCGGTCTGGTGAAGCACCAGGTGGAGCGGATGAAGGCGGGCAAGCCCTACCTGACCATCGACGCGGTGGCCGACTTCCGTGAGCTGACAGACATCAAGCTGGCGGCAGGCACGACCGGCCTGTTCATGGTGGGCGGCGGCGTGCCGAAGAACTTCGCCCAGGACACCGTCGTCTGCGCGGAGATCCTCGGCCACGAAGCCGAGATGCACAAATACGCCGTGCAGATCACCGTCGCCGACGTGCGCGACGGCGCCTGCTCGTCCTCGACGCTCAAGGAAGCCTGCTCATGGGGCAAGGTGGACGTGACGTGGGAGCAGATGGTGTTCGCCGAAGCCACCACGGTGGTACCGCTGATCGCCTCGGACGCCTGGCATCGCGGGTCGTGGAAGACGCGGGTGAAGCCGCGTTGGGCCAAGCTGTTCGAGCGGGCGGCTTAAGGCCCGGGAAGGGCCATCAGGGTTCTCTGGCTTGAGCTCAGGCGAGCACAAGCCAGAGGCTCAGATCCCGGCGTACCACTCATAGCCGCGATCGGGCCAGAAGCCGCCCTTGCCGCGGCCGAGGTTCTCGAAGCTCTCGACCACCTCGACGCGCATCACATACTTGGCATGCTTGTAGCCCAGCTGGCGTTCGACCCGCAGACGCAGGGGCGCGCCGTGACCGACCGAAAGGGCCGCGTCGTTCATCTCGTAGGCCAGGATGGTCTGGGGGTGATAGGCGTCGATCAGGTCGATGCTCTCATAGTACTGGCCCGTGCCATCCAGCGTCTGCTCCAGCGCGTCCGCGCAGTGAAAGACAATGTATCGGGCGTTGGGCTTCAGGCCGGCCCTGTCCAGCAGCGGACCCAGGCGCGCGCCCTTCCACTTGGCGATCGCTGACCAGCCCTCCACGCAGTCGTGACGGGTGATCTGGGTGCGGCCAGGTTGCTGGCCAAGGTCAGCCAGCGACAGTTGCAGGGGTCGTTCCACCAGACCATCGACCACCAGTCGGTAGTCGGCGAATTTGTTCGCCAGCAGCGCGGCGTATTCTTCCTCCGCCGGATAGCGGGTTCCGTTGGCGCGGAAGTCTGTGGAGATGTGCTCTGGCGTGAACTCCTTGGCCAGGGCCTTGCGGTCAGTGACCAGCCGCTGGGCCTTCATGGTCAGGCCCTCGGCCTTGCGCAGGACGCCCGAAAACTTGGGATCCGCCGTGAGCCTGTCACAGGCGCTGACCCACAGGCCGGCCAGGCTGGCGCCGGCGACGCCCAGCCAGCGACGACGATTGGTGGTGGTGACGGTCATGGCCGGTCTCCCTCGACCTGAATGGCGTACTTGCCGGTGATCATCGAGCGCATGTTGTTCCAGACGCCTGACACCAGGACCAGGAGCACATGGACCACAATGAACACGATGATCAGACCGGCGCTGATGAAGTGCAGGGTCCTGGCTGACTGTCGCCCGCCGAACAGGTCCGTGAGCCATGGAAGCGTGGCGTTGAAGCCCGGGGACATGGACAGGCCGGTCGCCAGCATCATCGGCAGCAGGACCACGATCACGGCCAGGTAGGTGAGCTTCTGGATCACATTGTACGCCCGCGCCTTTTCGCCCCTGGGGAACTTCAGCTGCGCATGGGTGATGATCTCATGCACGATGTGGCGAGGGTTCAACTGTGCGCGCGTCGGCAGCATGTCGCGCCGGATGTGGCCGCCGATCAGACCCCAGAGCCAATAGACCAGGCCGTTGATCACGAAGAGCCAGGCAAAGAAAAAATGCCACATGCGACCGTCGGCCAGGGAGCGATAGCTGGGAATGGTCGCCCATGAGGGAAAGCCGCGCTGCTCACGCATGCCTTCCTCGCCCGACCAGCCCAGCACGCCGGTGGTGTCGAACTGATAGTCGCCCACGATGGTGATGCCTCGGGCGACGCCGTCGACCTCCCGCATGGACATTGAGACCCAGGGATCCGCGAATGTAGACTTTTCCCCCCAATAGAGCGCCGGATGGGCGTTGAAGATCTGCAGTCCGCTCATCAGCAGCAGGCTGATCGCCATGACGTTCACCCAGTGGGTCAGGCGCGTCACGAGGGTATGGCGGCGTATCAGCACCTTTGTGGGACGAACCTTGTCATCCATCGCATCGAGACTCCCTGCAGCCCGCTCACTGTGGCCCAATTGTCGTTCGGTCGCGAGGGCGGATTGGCTACAAAAAATCGGAGCCATTTGTCCGCCCGGGTTCGGCGACCGCTGGCGGCATTGGGCGGGCGCCCCTAAGCTTGCGCACACAAGCAGGAGCAGGTCGTGGCGGAAGTTGAAGTCTGGCGGGGCAGCGTCGCGGCCTGGGAATGCGACGGGATGGGACATCTGAACGTCGGCTTCTATGTGGCCAAGTCAATGCAGGCGCTGGGCGGAATGGCCGCAGAACTCGGTATGCCGGGCGCCTTCGCCCCGGCCACCGAGGCGACGCTGATGGTGCGCGAACAACACATCCGGTTTCTGAGAGAGGCGCGGCCCGGCGCCCCGCTGTCCATCACCGGCGGCGTGATCGGGATCGATGACACCGAAGTCCGCCTGCTGTTCCTTATGCGCCATCACTCCGGTGAGCTTGCCGCCAGTTTCCAGACCCTGGCCACCCACGTGACCGCACGTGAAGGGCGGCCGTTCCCCTGGCCGGAGCGGGTCCGTGTACTGGCCGAACAGTTGATGACCGAGGTGCCGTCGGCGGCTGCGCCGCGCTCCATCGGGCTGGACCCTGTCGTGACCCGCGCCAGCCTCAAACAAGCCGAGGCGATGGGCCTGAAGCGCACCGGACTGGGTATTGTCTCCGCTCATGAGTGTGACCCGTTCGGGCGGATGCGCACCGAGGGCTTCATGCACCGGCTGTCGGACGCGGTGCCGCATCTCTTTGCCGAGGGCCGCCCGGGCAAGGACGAGGCGGATCGTCGGGTGGGCGGCGCGGCCATGGAGTACCGCCTCATGCATCACGCCTGGCCGCGCGCCGGGGATCGCATGGAGATGCGATCGGGATCAGCCGGCGGCGACGCGCGGTTCCGGCGTCTGGTTCACTGGCTGCTGGATCCCGCGACCGGCAAGCCCTGGGGCAGCGCCGAGGCCATGGCGGTCTCGTTCGATCTGGATACGCGCAAGATCATCGCGCTGTCCGACGCCGAGCTCGCGCGTGTGAACGCCGAGGCCATCGAAGGCCTGGGTCTCTAGACCGCCGTCATTTCGCGGAGCACCTGACGCACCAGTTCCGGACGTTCCATCGGCAGGAAGTGCGTCGTCCCGGGCGTCGTCTCGATCCTGATGCGGGGATGCGACTGGAGTTCCACCAGCCGGTCGTCGATGCGGGCCGTTGTGCCGATCTCGGCGCGCAGCATGCGCACGGGACACTGCGTCGCCAGCAGCGCGGACCAGGCGTCGCTCCCATGGGTGCGGAAGTTGGAGGCCTCCCAAGCGGGAGAGCATGTCAGGGTGACCTGGCCGTCCTCAGTCGGCTGGAAGCCGGCTTCGACATAGTCTTCGATCTGCTCAGGCTGCCATGTGCGGAAGGCGCCGCGCCCGGTGTAGGCCGCCGTCACATCAGCCTTGCTGGGAAACTGCGCGCGGCGGCGCAACGCGCCCTCTGCCAGAGGATTGGGCCCCTCGACCCGGGCCGCACGCGCGGCGTCGAAGAAGACGGGATCGAACAAGGCCAGCGCCCTCACCCGCTCAGGTGCGGTCGCGGCCGCGAGCAGACTTGCTGCGCCACCCATGGAGTGTCCGGCCAGCACGACAGGGCCGGCCAGTTCGGCCTCGAGGAACGCCAGAAGATCGTCGCGCAGATCGCTCCAGTCCGTCCGCCCGTCGATCTCGGTGGACAGACGGGTAGCGCCGTGGCCTCGCATGTCTATCGCGAGAATCCGGAACTGGTCAGCAAGGGGCGCCAGGATGCTTCGGTAGGTGCGGGCGTTGAACCCGTTGGCGTGAGAGAAGACGATATCCGGCGCCCGATCCGTCGGCCCGAAGTCGAGCACGGCCATATCGCCTCCGCGCGACGGAAGCGTCGTTCGGCGGGCACGGGGTTCGTAGATCGGTGGCGTTGACATAGGGTGTGAATAGCCCGGTGACGTTGCGATAGCGAAGCTTCGTCAGGCGGCGCCGGCTGGCGTCGGCGCGCGCCTCCGGATCGCCAGGGCTGCGGCGCCGGCGAACAGAGCCAGGGCGCCCGCGATCAGAAAGGCTTCCAGATAGCGGCCCTGAATTTCGCGCAGCAGCCCTGCGCCGAAGGCCGCCGTCGCCGCGCCGATCTGGTGGCCAAAGGCGACCCAGGCGAACACGATCGGCCCCTCACTATCGCCGAAACTCTCGGTCGCGAGCCGCGCCGTCGGCGGAATGGTTGCGATCCAGTCCAGACCGTAGAAGACTGCAAACACCGACAGGCTTACCAGGCTGAAGTCGAGAAACGGCAAGGCGAGCAGGGAAAGGCCCCGGAGGCTGTAATAGACAAACAGCAGCTTACGGGGATCGTACCGGTCAGTAAGCCAGCCCGACGCCGTTGTCCCGACGATGTCGAACGCGCCCATCACCGCCAGCAAGGTTCCGGCCTGCACCAACGCCATCCCGTTGTCGCCACAGAAGGAGATCAGGTGCGTGCCAATCAGGCCGTTGGTCGTGAAACCGCAGACGAAGAAGGTCGCAAACAGCAACCAGAAGGCTGGCGTCTTCGCCGCGCGGACAAGAACCCCGAGTGCCAGCCTGACCGCATCGCTTGCCCGGCCCGGGAGCGGCGCCGGCGCGAGATCCTTCGCGCCATAGGGCGGCAGGCCGATGTCAGCCGGTCGCTCCGGCATCAGGAGAACGACCAGTGGAACAACGGCCGCAACGCCAAGGGAAAGGACGAGGGCGACTGATCTCCATCCCTGGTGTTCGGCCAGCGACGCCATCAAGGGCAGGAACATCAGCGAACCGGTCGCGGTGCTGGCGCTCAGCAGCCCCATCACCAGTCCACGATGGGTCGTAAACCAGCGGTTCGCCACGGTGGCTCCCAATGAAAGGGCCACCGCACCTGTACCGAAACCCGACAGGACGCCCCAGGTCGCGATGTAGTGCCACGGTTCGGTCATCAGGAGGCTGAGCGCGGTCGCGCCGCTCATCAGCACCAGACCGGCGAGCAGGGTGCGCTTCACGCCGAGCGTCTGCATGAGCGCCGCCGCGAACGGGCCAACAAGTCCGTACAGAAAGATTCCGATCGCCGCCGCAAACGACAGCTCGCCCCGGCTCCAGCCCAGGGTTTCATGCAACGGCGTCATAAGGACACCGGGCGCAGACCGAAGACCCGCCGCGGTCAGAAGGGCCACAAACGTGACGCCCACGACGACCCAGGCGTAGTTGCGTCCAAAGGGTCGGCGGACTGCCGATCTCATGCGACGATACCCCCATAGCCAATCGCCCAAAGTGATGTTACGTACTGTTCTGTAACATCGTCAAGGTGATTCATGGCCAAAGCTCCAGCCACCCCCCTCAGGGCCGCCGACCGAATCCTGGGGGTGGCCGGGGAGCTTTTCTATCGTGAAGGATCGCGCGGCGTGGGCGTCGACGAGATCGTGGCGAAGGCCGGGGCGACCAAACCCACGCTCTACAGGGCGTTCGGCTCCAAGGACCAGCTGATCGCCGCCTACCTTGAGGATCAGGCCGCCAGACTGTGGTCGTTCTTCGACGCCGCCGCGGACTCCCATCCTGGCGACCCGCGCGCGCAGATCCTGGCCTATTTTGACGCCCTTGAAGTTCGCGCTCAGCGCAAGGGCTATCGCGGGTGCGGCCTTTCGAACGCTGCGGTGGAGTATCCGGACCCCGCCCATGCCGGACGCCTGGTGGCGGTGACGCACAAGGCCCAGATGCGCAAGCGTCTGCGTGACCTGACCCGGGCCATGGACGCGCGCAAGCCAAAGAAGCTGGCCGACAGTCTGCTGTTGTTGATCGAAGGCGTGTTCGTGACGAGCCAGCTCTTTGGTGACGACGGTCCGGTCGCGGCGGCACGCGGCGCCGCCGAGGCGCTGATCGACGCCCACGTCCGCAAGGTTCCGTCGCCTGATCCGGCCTGAATCCCCGGGTCGGCGAGACGGCTCTGGATTTCCCCTGCGTCCGGGTCGCATGGTTGGGGAAGGCCACACAGGACTTCGCCATGAACGCGCCCGCCGCCATCGACCTCACCACCACCGACTGGACCTGTTTTGACGTCTCGATCGAGGACCACGTCGCGCACATCCAGCTGAAGCGCCCCGAGGCGATGAACAGCATGGTGCGGGAATTCTGGAACGAGCTGCCGCTGATCGTGAATGACATCAACGACAACGCACGCGCGCGCTGCATCGTTATCTCCTCGACCGGAAAGCACTTCTGCGCCGGTATGGACCTGGCCGTTTTCACCGGCGGCGGCACAGCCGAGACGGCCGCCCAGGACCGCCACGTCAACGCCGAGGCCATGCGCCATCACGTGAAGGGATTGCAGGACTGTTTCTCGTGCCTCGATGAGGCCAGGATGCCCGTGATCGCGGCGATCCAGGGCGGCTGCATCGGCGGCGCGGTAGACATGACCAGCGCCTGCGATATCCGCTACTGCACCACCGACGCCTTCTTTGTGATCCAGGAGATCAACATCGGCATGACCGCCGACGTCGGAACGTTCCCCCGGCTCTGCAAGCTCATCCCGGAGGGCTGGGTGCGCGAGCTGGCCTACACCGGTCGCAGGCTGCCGGCCCACAGAGCCCGGGAGATCGGGCTGGTGAACGAGGTCTTCGACAGCCACGAGGCGGTGGTCGCCCACGCCCTGGCCACAGCCCGGGAAATCGCCGCGAAGGCGCCCCTGGCCGTGACCGGTTCAAAGGTGATGATCAACTACGCCCGCGACCACAGCCTGAAAGACGGGCTCGACTATATCGCTGTCTGGCAGACCGCCATGTTCAGCGGCCCGCATATGGGCGAGGCGTTCCGGGCAAAGGCTGAGAAGCGAGACGCTGTGTTCCCGGATCTGGCCGTGCTGCGAAAGGGCATGTGACCGGCAGGGCAATTTCCGCCGACGCGAGATCCGGATCGGCGCAGAAATGCGGCAGATGCAAAGGCCAGAGCCTCAGGCGCTCAATTCCGCCCCGGTCAGATCGCAGCCGGCGATACGGGCGCCGTCCATCTCGGCGCCCAGAAACCGGGCGCGATAGGCGTAGGCGCCTCGCAGGTCAGCGCCCCTCAGGGACGCGCGGCTGAAGTCCGTGCGTACGAACCGGCCGTCACTCAGACCCAGCGGCCCCAGCTTGGCGCCGCGCAGGTCGGCACGCGCCATCTGCGCCAGGTTGAAGGTGGCGCCTCTGAGGTCGGCGTCGCGAAGATTCGCGCCTCGGAAATCGCAACCGGTGAAGTTCCCGCCCTGCAGCTCGCAGCCCTCCATATCCAGGCCGAAGAATACGGCCCGCGGCGCCTGAAGGCCGGACAGCCGTCGTTTGCGGAGCGTCTTCATCGCTCGAAAGTCCGCCGCAGCCAGCCGCGTCACCGAGCCCTTGCGACCGCCGGTATCACAGAAGGCCTCATGGTCGGAGACGATGTCGGCGATCGAGCGGTTCTGCACATAGAAGATCGACGGCGGCGCACGCAAAACGTCGGTCATGTCCGTATCGTCCAGCAGGGCCTGGCTGAGATTTACGCCGTTCAGCACCGCTCGTTTCAGGGACGCGCCGGTCAGGTCTGCGCCACCGAGATCAGCATGGGAGAGGTCGGCGCCGTCGAGGACGGCGCGCATCAGCTTGGCGCCGGTCATCACCGCTTCCGAGAGGTTGGCGTCGGTGAAGTCGGAGGTCATGGCCACGGCGCCGGCCATCTGGGCGCCGGCGAGGTTGGCGCCAGCCAGGACGGCGAAGTTGAGTTCTCCCGGGCGATGTTCGTGTCGCACGATACGATAGCCATCCAGCTTGTCCTGCAGGGCGATGCGGCCCTCGCGCAGATCACAGCCTGCAAGGTCCGCGCCCGCCAGATTGGCGCCGCGCATGCTGGCCCCGCGCAGGTCGGCCCGCTTGAGGTTCACATAGCGCATGTCGGCTTCGCGCAGGTCGGCGCCGAACAGGATGGCCCGGCTGAGATTGCATCGCGCCAGCGTCGCACCGCTCAGACGTGCGCCGGTCAGGTCACAATCGCGAAGATCGAGGCCCTCAAGCGAGCAGTTGGCCAGATCGGCGTAGGTCAGGTTCAGGCGTCGCCCGCCCGGCCGGCCAGCAAGATACCGCTGGTGAGCGGCCAGCGCCTCGCGCAGACCCTGAGGATCGACGGCCAGATGATGTTGTTGAGATGGGGATGACATGGGTCAGTCCCCATAACGCCCGATTCCGTTTAAGGATGCGTTGCGAGACGTCCTTAAGGGACCGACGTTTTGTCGAAAGCTACAGCCACCCGCGGCGCTTGAACCACAACACCGGCAACACGGCGGCCACCACCATCGCCACCACCGCCATGGGGTAGCCAGCATGCCAGTGGAGCTCCGGCATGACGTCGAAGTTCATCCCGTAGATTGACGCGATCAGGGTCGGCGGCATGAAGATCACCGCCACCACCGAGAAGAACTTGATGATCCCGTTCTGCTCGATGTTGATCAGCCCCAACGCTGCATCCAGCAGAAATCCCAGGTGACTGGCCTGGTGGCTGGTGTGTTCCGTAAGCGACTGGGCGTCGCGTTGCAGGGTCTTCAGGTGCGCGCGGGCTTCCCGGTCGTCTGCGATCTCGGGGGCCAGCGCTGCGAAGCTCAGCAGGCGGCCCAGGCTTACAAGGCTGGTCCGGGCCAGCGCGATGACCGACTGCGCCTGGGCCAGGCCCGTTAACAAGGGTCGGAAGTTGCCGCCTGGCGGCCGCTTGAAGATCACAACCGAGACCTCGGCTACCCGATCCTCGGTTTCGTCGAGAATCCGGGCCACCCTTTCCAGCACCGCATCGAGCAGGCCCAACAGCGGCCCGGCCCTGGGCGATGCCTCGTCGCACCGCGCATGCTCCCCGTAGATCCGGAAGGCCCGCAGGTCCTCATAGCGCAGCGTAATCAGCACGCCCTTGGCCAGCACGAAGGTCACGGGGGTGGCGTGAGGCGCCGCTTCACTGCCGTGGGCCAGCAGTGTCGCCGTCATGAACGTGGCCCCGCCTTCCTGATAGAGGCGGCTCGAAGGCTCAAGCGCCTCCATTTCCTCTACGGTCGGGAGTTGCAGATCAAGCGCGGCCTCCACGGCCAACTCTTCGTCGCGGGTGGGTCGCAACAGGTCGATCCAGACAATATCCGGCTCCGGGCGCCAACCGGCCTGGATCGTTATCGCCTGGACGCTGATCTGGCCGCGTCGAAGGACATTGATCATGCCGTCGCCTCCGCAGGGCCTTTCATATGTCTAGAGAATGACGGGCGCTTCAACCGGCGCCCACTTGAAGCTGCCATGCTCTAGCGGGGCGGGTCGTTATCCTGCCGGGTCGCGGCCGCGATCAGCGCGGCGATGCGGTCGGTGGATTCCGCGGCCTGCGAGAGCACGCTCATCGGACCCTGGCCAGGTCGCATGGCGCCAGCCATCTGCGACGCAGCGGACTGGGCCACCGCGATGGCGCCGTTCTGCACGCGACTGAGGCCGGATGCCGCCATCACGCGGGCTGTGGTGTCCTGATAGATGAAACCGTGTGTGGAATAGGTTGATCCGCCCAGGTCCCGGCTGGGATCGTACCAGACCTTGACCTGACTCCAGTCGCCGCCGGCGGACACGTCTATGACGGTGACGTCCTTTTCCACCTTGCCGCGCGAGCCTTCGATCGGGCTCCAGTTGGCGTGGGTGATCTGGACCACCCGATCCGTCAGCACCTGGCTGACGACGGCCACATGGCCAAGCCGCATCCGCTGGGTCGGCTTGAAACAGAGAACCGCGCCCGCGCGTGGCTGGAAGCCGGTTTCGTACTTGTTGGCGGCTTGCGTCCACCAGGTCCAGGCGTCGCCGAAGATCTGGATTCCGGAAATCAGGCGCGCGAACGGAACACACTGCCAGTAGGTATCGGCCACCGCACCCGCCGGGGTGAAGGCGACAACAGCCGCGGCGGTCAGGGAACCAATCAGGGCTCGTGTCCGTTTCAGCATGCTTCGGGTACTCCGGGGCGGCTTTGAGGCCAAGGGATAACCGTATCTCGCTTGAGTGAAAAGAGGGTTTACGCGATCTGCGTGCCACCTGCCTTCCGATTATGCAGATTGCCGGACAGGATCGCGATTCCTGTTAAGAATTCTGAATAAGTATAAATCCTGTCATGTCGTGCATAATGTCGGCGATTCCCGAAAACTATTGGCGAACACGCCGTGATTTTTTGTATTGATGCTAGTTATATATTGAAATTTACCCTGTTTTTGATGAATTCTAATCTACATAAGTCCCAACTTCATACTTCTGTAACAAGCTGAAACAAGAGCTCAAGGCGCCGGCGCATGTGTTCGGCGGGACTCGCCCAAGAGGAGAATTTCTCAGAAAGCCTCGCGCGGGCGGCAGCAGGCCTGATCACAAAATCGGCGCCCGCACGTTCATCGCCGCAACCCTAGCGATTCACAAAAGAATGTTTAGATAGCGGGGCAACTCGGGAGGGGTTTTTATGGATATCGCCGCGCTGGTCACGGACCCAGCTGCATGGGCGGCCTTCGTCACGCTTGTCGTGATGGAGATTGTGCTCGGCATCGACAATCTGATCTTCATTTCGATTTTGTCGAACAAGCTGCCGGTGGAACACCGTGCGCGCGTCCGGCGGATCGGCATCTCGCTGGCGCTGGTCATGCGCCTGGGGCTGCTGTCGACGCTGGCCTTCATCGCCAGCCTCACCA
Source organism: uncultured Alphaproteobacteria bacterium (assembly GCA_903909375.1). Taxonomy (GTDB): domain Bacteria; phylum Pseudomonadota; class Alphaproteobacteria; order Caulobacterales; family Caulobacteraceae; genus Phenylobacterium. The sequence goes on along the minus strand of CAIVVM010000009.1, from coordinate 3,847 downwards.
AGCCCGTGTTCGAACTGCCATGGCAGGGCCTGCCAAACGCCTACGGCGAACCGTCTTTTGAGCTGATGTTCTCCTGGCGCGACCTGATCCTGATCGCCGGCGGCCTGTTCCTGGTCTGGAAGGCCACCCTCGAGATTCACGAGAAGGTCGACCCCAATGAAAAGCATGGTCAAAAGCAAACCAAGGACGTTGTGATCAACAACGTGGGCTCCGCCATCTTCCAGATCATCCTGCTCGATCTGGTCTTTTCGGTGGACTCGATCCTCACGGCTGTCGGCATGACGGACCACCTGCCGATCATGTTCGCCGCCGTGATCATCGCCGTACTGGTGATGCTACTCGCTGCTGACCCGCTTGCGAACTTCATCAACGAGAACCCGACGGTCGTCATGCTGGCCCTGGGCTTCCTGCTGATGATCGGTGTGGTGTTGATCGCCGATGGTTTCGGGATCCACATTCCGAAGGGCTTCATCTACGTCGCGATGGCGTTCTCGGCCTTCGTCGAGATTCTGAATATGCTCTCGCGACGCAAGAAACCGGCAGCCGCCGACAAATCGCTCCACTGATCCGTCAGAGGAAGCTGTAAGGGTCGATGTCGATGGCCACCCGGATCGCTCCGGGTGGCCTTACCCTGGCCCGCCACGCCGCCATGTAGGCCGACAGGTCGACGGTGCGATCGGCCCGTACCAGGAACCGCTTTCGGCGACGCCCCCGGATAAGACCAAGCGGGGCGTCGGCCGGACCATAGACCTCCACTCCCGGCGCATTGGGCGCAGCCTTGGCCATCTTGAGCATAAACGCCTCCAGCTGGGCGCCGTCCGGACCGGACGCAATGACGGCCGCCAGCCGGCCAAACGGCGGCAGTCCAGCCAGTTCGCGCTCTGCCATCTCGGCGGCCACGAAGGCGTCGCGGTCCTGGGCCTTCAATGCCTGCATCACCGCGTGCTCGGGCGCATAGGTCTGAAGCAGGGCTCTGCCCGGCAGGTCGCGACGCCCCGCCCTGCCCGTCGCCTGAGCCAGCAGTTGATAGGTGCGCTCGGCGGCGCGCAGATCACCACCTCTCAGTCCCAGGTCCGCATCCACCACGCCGACCAGCGTCAGCCTGGGGAAGTTATGGCCCTTGGCGGCCGCTTGCGTGGCCACCAGGATGTCGATCTCGCCCGCCGCCATACTCTCCACCATCCGGCGCGCCTCGCGGGCGTCGAAGATGGTGTCGGAGGAGAAGACCGCCACCCGCGCTTCCGGGAACAGTTCACGGGCCTCTTCCTCGACCCGCTCGACCCCCGGGCCGATGGAGACCAGGCTGTCCCGGGTCCCGCAGTGTGGACAGGCGGCCGGCTTGGGCATCGAGAAGCCGGTGAGATGGCAGACCAGCCGCCCGCTGTAGCGATGCTCAACCAGCCAGGAATCTGTGTCGGGCGCGGTCATGCGCTCGCCGCAGGCCTTGCAGAGCACCAGCGGCGCGTAGCCGCGCCGGTTGAGGAACAGCAGGCTTTGTTCGCCTCGCGCCCAGGTCTCCGCCATGGCCAGGCGCAGCGGTGGCGAGAGCCACTGGCCGGGTTCCGGCGGCGTCTCACGCAGATCGACCAGATCGATGTCGGGCAACACCGCGCCACCGTGGCGCGCCGTCAGTTTCAGCCAGCGATAGCGGCCCTGCTCGGCGTTGCGCAGGGTCTCCAGCGAAGGTGTGGCCGAGGCCAGGATCACGCCGGCGTTCTCGATCCTCGCCCGCGCAACAGCCAGGTCGCGGGCGTGATAGATGAAACCCTCCTCCTGCTTGTAGGAGGTGTCGTGTTCCTCATCGACCACGATCAGGGCCAGCCTCCGGAAAGGCAGGAACAATGCCGAGCGGGCGCCGACCACGATCCGGCAGCGCCCGGCAGCCACCGCGTCAAACACCCGCCGTCGCGCCGGCGGGGCCACATCGGAGTGCCATTCGCCAGGCTGGGCGCCAAAGCGGCTGGAAACCCTTGCAATGACCGCCTGGGTCAGGGCGATCTCGGGCAGCAGGATGAGCACCTGGGCGTCCGGACTGGCGGCAAGGGCCGCAGCCACAGCTTCCAGATATACCTCGGTCTTGCCCGAGCCCGTCACCCCGTCCAGCAGCGCGACGCTATAGCCCCCCGCGTTCACGACGCCTGAAAGGACCGCGGCGGCGGCGGACTGACTGGCGTTCAACGCCGCGCCATGCAGGCTGGGATCCGGAGGATCGAACGCGGCTTCAGACGTGATCTGGTGCAGCGCCAGAACACCTTCATCGATGAGCCCCTTGACCACACCGGAGGAAACACCGGCGGCGCGGGCCAGTTCGACGGGCGCGACCGGACCTTTGGCGAGCACCTCCAAAACACGGGCGCGGGCAGGCGTGGGCCTCGCCGGCATGAGGCCGGTCGCCGAGGCGACCCGCACCGGGCGGGACTTCGGCGTGCGGGCGCCCCGCAGCGCGATCGCCAGCGGCTGGCCGGGGCTGTCCACCGCGTATCGCGCGGCCCACTGAACGAACTCCACAGTCCCCGGAGGAAGCGCCGGGTCGTCGAGACGCTCGGCGACCGGTTTCAGCGGTCGGTTACCACCAAGGGAGTCCCGCAAGGCCACCACAACGCCGCGCACCAGGCGCGGGCCGAGGGGAACCGCCACATGATCGCCCGCGGAAAGCGCCATGCCTTCGGGCTCGGCGTAGTCGAACGCCTCCGGCAACGGCATGGGGATCAGGACAGAGGCGATTCGGCTCATTGTGCGCGGCGGGTTGTGAGCCTGCGGGCTTCGCAGCTACAAGCGCCGCGAACAAGCCCGGGATCAAACGAATGCAGATCTTCCTCGACACCACCGACACCGCCATCCTGAAGGATCTGGTCGCTACCGGCCTGATCGACGGCGTCACCACCAATCCGACCCTGATCGCCAAGTCCGGTCGCAACATGCTGGAGGTGATCACCGAGATCTGCGGCATCGTCTCCGGACCGGTGAGCGCCGAGGTGGCCGCCATGGACGTGGCTGGCATGCTGGCCGAGGGTCGCAAGCTGGCCGCATTGGCCCCCAACATCGTCGTCAAGGTGCCGCTCACCCGCGAGGGTCTGACCGCAACGGCAGAGTTCACCGCCGAAGGTATCCAGACCAACGTGACGCTCTGTTTCTCGGCGGCCCAGGCGCTGCTCGCGGCCAAGGCGGGCGCCACTTACATCAGCCCCTTCATCGGCCGTCTGGACGACCACGGGGCCAACGGCATGGATCTGATCACGGAGATCCGCGCGGTCTACGACAACTACGATTTCGACACCGAAATCCTGGCCGCGTCGATCCGCTCGCCGCAACATGTGACCGAAGCCGCACTGGCCGGCGCGGACTGCGCCACGATCCCCCCGGACGTTTTCCTGGCGCTCTTCAAGCACCCGTTAACCGAACGCGGGCTCCAACAGTTCATGGCGGACTGGGCCAAGACGGGGCAGTCCATCCTTTAGGGGGCAAAAGACGCATGGACGGATCGCAGGCCGAGTTCAGCTTTGAAGACGCCGCGGTCGAGCCTGTCGCCGTGCGCCGGTTCCTGGCCGAAAACCCCGACTTCCTGCGCCGCGACGAGGGGTTGCTGGCCGATCTGGGCCTGAAGATCGCCCCCGACAATGTGGTGGAATTCGCCCCTGCCGCCCTGGCCCGCGTCCATGCCGCACATCAGCGTGAGGCCGAACAGCGCCACCTGCTCGAGGAAACTGCGCGGGCCAATTTCGTGGCCCAGGCCCAGACCCACGGGGCCGTGGTGGACCTGCTGGAGGCGCGCAACAACTCTGACCTAGCCCGTCGCGTGAACGAACTGGCGCGCCAGCGGTTCGGACTGGCCGCCGGGGTGATCGCC
>CAIVVM010000008.1 GCA_903909375.1 uncultured Alphaproteobacteria bacterium | reverse complement strand
GTGAGGCCCGGTGCGCCCCGCCCGATTTCCGAGGATCAGGCGTCGGGACTTCTGGCTGAGCCGGGCCTCGACGCCGACCAGGACGTCTGGGAGTCGGCGCGCGACGCGGCGGTGCTGACCCTGCTCTACGGCTGCGGCCTGCGCATCTCCGAGGGGCTTTCGCTGAAGCGGTCGGATGCGCCGCTTGGCGATCTGTTGCGGATTACCGGCAAGGGGTCGAAGACCCGCATGGTCCCTGTCCTGCCCGCCGTGCGGGAGGCGATCGACGCCTATCTGGCCGAGGTTCCCTTCGTCGTGGAAGCGGACAGCGCGCTGTTTCGCGCCAGGCGGGGCGGCCCGCTCAGCCCGCGTCATGTGCAGGCGACGGTGCAACGCCTGCGAGGCCGGCTGGGTCTGCCGGCCAGCGCCACGCCGCACGCGCTGCGGCATTCCTTTGCGACGCACCTTCTGGGGGCCGGCGCTGATCTGCGGTCGATCCAGGAACTGCTGGGCCACGCCTCGCTCTCGACGACGCAGCGCTACACCGAGGTGGACGCCGCCGCCCTGCTCAGCGCCTATTCGGCGGCGCATCCGCACGCGTAGGCTACCGCCTCAGCCGCGCACAAATCGCAGCCAGGCGATGCCGCCATCCTCCCCCGCTTCGACGCAACGAAAGCCCTCCCGCGCATAGAAGGTCTGCGCGCCTTTGTTCGCCGTCTGACATTTGAGCGAAAGCCGGCCTCCCGCCGCCGCAAGAACATAGTGCAACAGGATCCGGCCGATGCCCCGTCCGCGCTCGGTCACGTAGAGAGAGTGCAGGAAGGTCTGGGGCCGGTATAGCGCCGCCACGCCGACGATCCGCCCGCGTTCCAGCGCGACATAGATCTCCTCGTCCCGCGCGGCATTGAGAAAGTCGGCCTCGCTGTGCCGGTCCGAGGGCAGCCAGGTGAAGGTTTCGGTGAGAACGCGAAGGTAGACGCGCGCGCAGTCGGCCAGCTCGTCCGGCCGGGCGCGGCGGACGCTCAGGCCTGCATCGTCCAACCTTCGACCCCCATGGCCGCCTGGCGCAACGCCTCCGACCGGGTCGGATGCGGGTGGCATACGCGGGCGATATCTTCGGAGGCGGCGCGGAAGGTCATGGCCACGCAGTACTCACCGATCATCTCGCCCGCCTGGGGACCGATCATATGGACGCCCAGAACCTCATCGGTAGCCGCGTCGGCCAGCACCTTCACGAAGCCGTCTGTCTCGTGGTTGATCTTGGCGCGGCTGTTGGCGCTGAAGGGGAATTTTCCGGTCTTGTAGGCGCGGCCCTCTTCCTTCAGCTGTTCCTCGGTCTTGCCCACCCAGGCCACTTCGGGGGCCGTGTAGACCACGCTCGGCACCAGATTGTAGTCCACATGGGCGTACTTGCCGGCGATCAACTCGATGCAGGCGACGGCGTCTTCCTCGGCCTTGTGAGCCAACATTGGGCCCAGGATCACGTCGCCGGTCGCCCAGACGCCGGGCGCCGAGGTCTTGAAGTGGTCGGTCGGGATGAAGCCGCGCTTGTCGGTCTCGATGCCCACGTTCTCCAGCCCGAGGCCTTCGGTATAGGGCTTGCGGCCGATAGCCAGCAGCACATAGTCCGCGTCAATCGTCTCGGCGGCGCCCCCGGCGACAGGTTCGCAGGTCAGGCTGACACCCTTCTTGGTGGTCTTGGCGCCGGTGACCTTGGACCCCAGCTTGAAGGCGATCCCCTGTTTGGTCAGCACGCGCTGGAAGGTCTTGGCCACCTCGGCGTCCATGCCGGGCGTGATCCGGTCAAGGAACTCCACCACCGTGACCTTGGCGCCCAGGCGGCGCCAGACCGAGCCCAGTTCCAGCCCGATGATCCCGGCGCCGATCACCACCAGATGGCCGGGCACTTCCGGCAGCGTCAGCGCGCCGGTGGAATCCACGATCCGGTCCTGATCAACGACCACACCGGGCAGGCCGGCGGGCTCGGAACCGGTGGCGATGACGATGTTTTTGGCTTCCAGCACCGTCACGGTTCCGTCCTCGGCGGTGACCTCGACCTTGCCGGTTCCCGCGATCTTGCCCGCGCCCCTGATCCAGTCGGCCTTGTTCTTCTTGAACAGGAACTCGATACCCTTGGTGAGCGCGCTGACCGACTCGGCCTTCTGCGCCATCATCTGCGGCAGGTTGAGACGCGGCGTCACCTCGATGCCGAGCTTTGAGAACTCGGTGTTGGCGGCGGCGTACAGTTCCGACGCGTGCAGCAGGGCCTTCGAGGGCATGCAGCCGACGTTCAGGCAGGTGCCGCCCAGCGTGGCCCGTTTCTCAACGCAGGCCACCTTCAGGCCCAGCTGTCCCGCGCGGATAGCGGCATTGTAGCCGCCAGGGCCGCCGCCGATGATGATGACGTCGTACTGAGCCATTCAGGCGCCCCGTCCAGAGAAAGTGGAAATCAGATATCCAGCAACAGCCGTTGCGGGTCCTCGATGGCGTCCTTCACGTGCACCAGGAAGGTCACCGCGCCCTGGCCATCCACCACGCGGTGGTCATAGCTCAGCGCCAGATACATCATCGGCCGGATCACGACCTGGCCGCCGACCACCATGGCCCGATCCTGGATCTTGTGCATGCCGAGGATGCCGGACTGGGGCGCGTTGAGGATCGGCGTCGACATCAGCGAGCCGTAAACCCCGCCGTTGGAAATGGTGAAGGTGCCGCCCTGCAGGTCTTCCAGGGCCAGCTGGCCGTCACGGGCCTTGCGACCCAGCGCGCCGATTTCCTTTTCCACGCCTGCCAGGCTCATCAGGTCTGCGTCGCGGACGACCGGCGTGACCAGCCCCTTCTCGGTGCCGACGGCGACCGAGATGTCGTAGTGGTTCTTGAAGATGATGTCGGTTCCGTCGATCTCGGCGTTGACCTCGGGCACCTGCTTCAGCGCGTGGACGACCGCCTTCACGAAGAAGCTCATGAAGCCCAGCTTCACGCCGTGGCGCTTCTCGAAGACGTCCTTGTATTGATTGCGCACGGCCATAACGGCGCTCATGTCCACCTCGTTGAAGGTGGTCAGCATGGCTGCGGCGTTCTGGGCTTCCTTCAGCCGGCGCGCGATGGTCTGGCGCAGGCGGGTCATCTTCACCCGCTCCTCGCGCTCGTGGACCGGACGAGGGGCGCTGGCGACGGGGGCAGCGGCCGGCGCGGCGGCGCGGGCCTCAAGAGCTGCGAGCGCGTCACCCTTGGTCACCCGGCCGTCCTTGCCGGTACCCGGAATGGCGGCCGGCGACAGATTGTTTTCCGCAGCGATCCGCTGGGCCGACGGCGCCAGCACCGGCTCAGCCACCGCCTTGGCGACCGGAGCGGGCGCGGCGACCTTGGGCGCCTCGACCTTGGGCGCAGCAGCCGCCTTGGGCGCTGCGGCGACGGCGCCCTCCGTGATCCGGCCCAGCAGAGCGCCGGGCTCCACCGTCGCGCCCTCCTCGGCCGTAATGGCCGAGAGTACGCCGTCAGATGGCGAGGCCACCTCGAGGCTGACCTTGTCGGTTTCCAGTTCCACCAGGATCTCGTCCTTGCGGACCGCATCGCCGGCCTTCTTCGCCCAGCGCGCCACCGTTGCTTCGGTGACAGACTCGCCCAGGGCGGGGGTCATGATGTCGGCCATTGGGGGGATCAGCTCCTTGGATCGCAGTCAAACGCAGGCGGGGTCGTTGTGGTTCAGGCGAATGCTTCGGTCAGGAAGGCATCCAGTTCCTTCAGATGGCGGCTCATCAATCCGGCGGCGGTCGAAGCCGAAGCCGGGCGACCCACATAGCGGGCGCGCTTGGCCTTGATCTTCATGCGCTCCAGCGTGAGCTCCAGCCAGGGATCGACAAACTGCCAGCCGCCCATGTTCTTGGGCTCTTCCTGACACCAGACCAGTTCGGCGTTGGCAAACCGCTTCAGCTCATTGGTCATGGACTTCAACGGCCACGGATAGAACTGTTCCAGGCGCAGGATGTAGACATCGTCGCGGCCAGACTTCGCCCGTTGCTCGATCAGGTCGAAATAGACCTTCCCAGAACAGACGATAACGCGCTTGATCTCGGCGTCGGGCTTCAGCGTAACGCCGCCCACATCACAGCCGGCCTCTGCGCCGTCGATCATCACCCTGTGGAACCCGGTGCCCGCGGTCATGTCGGCGATGGTCGATACCGCCCGCTTGTGGCGCAGCAGGCTCTTGGGCGACATCACGATCAGCGGCTTGCGGTACTCCCGCAGCAGCTGGCGGCGCAGAACATGGAAATAGTTGGCCGGGGTGGTGACATTGACCACCTGCATGTTGTCCTCGGCGCAGAGCTGCAGGAACCGCTCGAGACGGGCGGAGGAATGCTCCGGACCCTGGCCCTCGTAGCCATGCGGCAGCAGCATGACGAGGCCGCTCATTCGCAGCCATTTGCGTTCGCCCGAGCAGATGAACTGGTCGATCACCACCTGGGCGCCGTTCACGAAATCGCCGAACTGGGCTTCCCAAAGCGTCAGGGTGTCGGGATCAGTGAGGGAGAAGCCGTACTCGAAGCCCAGCACCGCCTCTTCGGAAAGCGCTGAGTCCAGCACCTCGAAGTGCGCCTGGTCAGGCCCCACATTCCGCAGCGGGAAATAAACTTCCTCGGTCTTCTGATCGATCAGACCGGAGTGGCGTTGGCTAAAGGTGCCGCGCACACTGTCCTGGCCCGACAGGCGCACCGGGAACCCCTGGTCCAGAAGGGTCGCGAAAGCCAGCGACTCGGCCGTCGCCCAGTCGACGCCTGCCCCCGTTTCGATCGCCTCGCGGCGGCCGGCGATGACGCGCTCGACGGTCTTGTGAACGGTGACATGCTCGGGCACGGAGGTGAGCTTGCGACCCAGGTCGAGCAGCTTCTGCTTGGCCACGCCGGTGGCGTGACGTTCGTCACCCGACGGCAGTTTCAGACCCGACCACTTGCCGTCAAGCCAGTCAGCCTTGTTGGCGTTGTAGGCCTTGCCGGACTCGAACTCCTCATCGAGGAACTTGTCGAACTCGGCGATCCAGCCATCTACAGCCGCCTGGGTGGCGACACCTTCACCGACCAGGCGCTGGGCGTAGAGATCGCGGACCGTCGGGTGCCCTTTGATCTTCGCGTACATCAGCGGCTGAGTCATCGTGGGGTCGTCCCCCTCGTTGTGACCAAAGCGGCGGTAGCAGAACATGTCTATGACCACGTCCTTGCCGAACAGCTGGCGATACTCGGTGCCCACCTTGGCGGCGAAGGTGACGGCCTCAGGATCGTCGCCGTTCACGTGGAAAATCGGTGTCTCGACCGCCAGCGCCACGTCCGTCGGATAGGGCGAGGAGCGGCTGTTCTTGGGGCTGGTGGTGAAGCCGATCTGGTTGTTGACCACGAAGTGCATGGTGCCGCCCACAGCGTAGCCGCGCAGGCCGGAGAGCGCAAAACACTCGGACACCACGCCCTGACCGGCGAACGCCGCATCACCATGAAGCAGCAGAGGCAGGGCATGGCCACGACCGGCGTCAGGCTGTTCGCGCAGCGTAAAGGCCTGCTTCGCGCGAACCTTGCCGATCACCACCGGGTTGACGATCTCCAGATGGCTGGGATTGGCGGTCAGCGACAGATGCACCTCGTTGCCGTCGAACTCGCGGTCCGACGAGGCGCCCAGGTGATACTTCACGTCGCCGGAGCCCTGGACGTCGCTGGGCAGGGACGAGCCGCCCTGAAACTCGTGGAAGATCACGTGGTAGGGCTTGCCCATCACGGCGGCCAGGACATTGAGGCGGCCGCGGTGCGGCATGCCGATGACGATGTCCTTCACCCCCATGGCGCCACCGCGCTTGATGATCTGCTCCAGCGCCGGGACCATGGCCTCGCCGCCGTCCAGGCCGAAGCGCTTGGTGCCGGGGAAGCGGCGATGCAGGAACTGCTCGAAACCCTGCGTCTCGATCAGCTTCTTGAGGATCGCCACCTTGCCCTCGGGCGTGAAGGCGATTTCCTTGTCACGGCCCTCGATTCGCTCCTGCAGCCAGGCCTTCTCCTTGGGATCGGAGACGTGCATGTACTGCACGCCCACATTGCCGCAGTAGGTCCGGCGCAGAATCTCCAGAATCTCGCGGACGGTCGCCGTCTCCAGACCCAGCACATAATCCAGGAAGATCGGACGATCGAAATCCGGCTCGGCGAAGCCGTAGCTGGCCGGGTCCAGTTCCGACGCGTCGCCCGGCGTAGTGGCCAGGCCCAGTGGGTCCAGATTGGCCTTCAGGTGCCCGCGCATCCGGTAAGCACGGATCATCATGATGGCGCGCAGGGAATCAAGAGTCGCGGCGCGGATCTGATCCACCGAGGCCATGGGCTGCCGGGCTTCGATGGTCTTGGCGACCTTGGCTTCGACCGCGGGCCAGAGGCCGTCGATCGCCGAGAGCCAGTCGGGACGCGGGGCGGGCACAGCGGGTCGCGCCCAGCCCGGTTTGCCGGCCGCGCGCATCACATCGGCGGAGGGGTCCAGCAGGGATGCAAAGAAGGCCGCCCAGGACGGGGCGACCGCATTGGAGTCCGCCGTCCACCGGGCATAGAGATCCTCTACGAACGCCGCATTGCCGCCGTAGAGGAAGGAAGTTTCGGCCAGAACCTCATTGATCCGGCCTGCGTCGTCCGCCATGTCCTTCGCCTTCCGGGGCGGGGCCACGGACTTCGCAAGAAGGAGCCGAGCGCAACCGCCCTTAAACCTGGTTTTTGCGACGCCGGGCATTCGACGACGCCGAAGACCTGTACGCCTATTTGCTTAACCCTTTTCGACACCCGGGGCCGGCAAACCGGATCAGGCGCCTTTCAGAACATCCAGCAGCGTGGTGCCCAGCGCCGCCGGCGACGGCGATACCCGGATACCGGCGGCCTCCATGGCGGCGATCTTATCCTCGGCGCCGCCCTTGCCGCCGGAAATGATCGCGCCCGCGTGACCCATGCGCCGCCCGGGCGGCGCCGTACGTCCCGCGATGAAACCCACCATCGGCTTCTTGATCGGCGAGGCCGCGATGAACGCCGCCGCATCCTCTTCGGCCGATCCCCCAATCTCGCCAATCATGATGATCGACTCGGTTTCCGGGTCCTTCAGGAACATGTCGAGCATGTCGATGAACTCGGTGCCCTTGACGGGGTCGCCGCCGATGCCGACGGCCGTAGTCTGGCCCAGGCCCACCTGCGTGGTCTGGAACACAGCTTCGTAGGTAAGGGTGCCCGAGCGCGAGACAACACCCACCGAGCCCTTGCGGAAGATGTTTCCCGGCATGATGCCTATTTTGCACTCATTAGGCGTGAGCACGCCCGGACAGTTGGGTCCGATCAGCCTGGATTTCGAGCCAGAGAGCGAGCGCTTCACCCGCACCATGTCGGCGACCGGGATACCCTCGGTGATGCAGATGATGAGCGGGATCTCGGCGTCGATGGCTTCCAGGATCGAATCCGCTGCAAAGGGCGGCGGCACATAGATGACGCTGGCGTCGGCGCCGACCTCTCGGACAGCCTCACCGACCGAGTTGAACACCGGCAGGCCGACGTGGGTTGTCCCGCCTTTGCCCGGCGTGACCCCGCCCACCATCTTGGTGCCATAGGCGATGGCCTGTTCGGAATGGAACGTGCCCTGGGCGCCGGTGATGCCCTGGCAGATGACGCGGGTGTCTTTGTTGATCAGGATCGACATGGTTCAGACAGCGCCCCGCACGGCTTTGACGATTTTCTCGGCGCCGTCCGAGAGGTCGTTGGCGGCGATGACGTTCAGGCCGCTCTCGTTGATGATCTTCTTGCCGAGCTCGGCGTTGGTGCCTTCCAGGCGCACCACCAGCGGTACGCTCAGGCCCACCTGCTTGACGGCGGCGACGACGCCGTTGGCAAGGGTGTCGCAGCGGGCGATGCCGCCGAAGATGTTCACCAGGATGCCCTTCACATTGGGATCAGCCATGATGATCTTGAACGCAGCCGTCACCTTGGCCTCGTCGGCGCCGCCGCCCACGTCCAGGAAGTTGGCGGGCTCGGCGCCGTAGAGCTTGATGATGTCCATGGTGGCCATGGCCAGGCCTGCGCCGTTCACCATGCAGCCGATCTCGCCGTCGAGGGCGATATAGGAGAGGTCGAACTTCGAGGCCTCGATCTCCTTGGGGTCTTCCTCGGTCTCGTCGCGCAGCGCCACGATATCCGGCTGACGATAAAGCGCATTGCTGTCGAAGCTGATCTTGGCGTCCAGCACCCGCAGGTGATCATCGCCCGTGACGATCAGCGGATTGATCTCCAGCATCGCCATGTCCTTGTCGACGAAGGCCTTGTAGAGCTGGCCCAGCAGGACGGCGGCTTCCTTGGCAAGTCCGCCGCTCAGGCCCAGCGCGCCGGACAGGGTCCGCGCGTGATGCGGCCAAACGCCCGTCGCGGGATCGATGGAGAAGGTGATGATCTTTTCAGGGGTCGAGTGGGCGACCTCCTCGATGTCCATGCCGCCTTCGGTGGAGGCCACGACGGAGACCCGTGAGGTCTCGCGGTCCACCAGCAGGGACAGATAGAATTCCTTCGCGATCGCCGCGCCTTCTTCGATGTAGAGGCGGTTGACCTGCTTGCCCCTGGGGCCTGTCTGATGGGTCACCAGCACCCGGCCCAGCATCTCGGCGGCGCTGGTCTTTACGTCCTCGGCGGACTTCACAACCCGGACCCCGCCCTTGGCGTCGGGGCCCAGACCTTCAAAGCGCCCCTTGCCGCGCCCGCCGGCGTGGATCTGGGACTTCACTACGAAGACCGGACCTCCAAGCTTGGCGGCGGCGTCGACCGCGTCCTGTACAGTAAAGGCGGCAAAGCCGCGCGGGACCGCCACACCGAACTCTGCGAGGACGGCTTTGGCTTGATGTTCGTGAATGTTCATGAGGCCTTGGGGTCGGCTGCCGACGGGCTCGCCTTCAAAGCGAGTGACGCGGCTTATAGGCGCCGCGCCATCTGATGACAACCGCGCGGAGCCCGGAATCTCGCCTTGCGCAACGGGGCTTAACCTAGCGGAACCGGCGCTAGCCGAAGAACATCATCCACAGGGTGCGTCCCGGGATGAACGCGAAGGCCAGGTTGATGGCGAAGCCGCCGTAGAAAAGACCCATCATTGTACGGCGATGCCGGCGAACGTCATGGCGTTTTGCCCAGAACACCGCCAGAGGCGTGATCAGCAGCACCCAACCGGTGAAAAGGTGCAGCCAGGACCAACCGCCATGGTTCAGTTCGGTGATGAATACCGTAGCGCCTGCCGTCACCATGACCAGCGAGACCCAGACCCACCCGGCGACCCGGTGGAATGTCCGGCCCTTGCGAACCACCATCAGAACGCCGCCCAGCAACAGTGCGGCAAGCGCCGTGAGCAGGTGAACCTGGATCACCGGCGACAGCGCGGTGAACAACGCCATGTCCGGCAGGTGGGGACGGGCCCTGGCCGCCATCTTCATGACCGGGGTGAATACATTGCCCATCGCCAGACCCAGGACAGCCGTCACGGCCACCATGGAAAGGCCCAAGCGTAACCCGAAGGTCATCGGAACGCTGGCGGGCGTTTGCGAAACAGTCGACATCCTCTATCTCCACTCGATCGGGGGCGGCGGCGCTGCGCGGCCCGGGTTGAGCTGGACATGACGCGGTGAGATCAGGAGCGCTAGCGAGGTTACGTGGGGTGGCGTCCGCAGTTCGCGAACCGGCGCCGGTCGCCATTCACGCATCGCGGGCGACAGGCCGATGACCGGGACCAGCAGCGTCAATCCGCAGGCAGAACCTCCGCCCAACCACGTCCGCGGCCTGGCGATCACCCTGGCCGCCGGGCTGTTCCTGACCTTCTCCGGCGCGTTTGGAACCTATGAAGCGCCGCTGCTGCGACGCCTGGCCTACTGGCTGCCGGTCATGGCCGTCGGATATGGCTGGGGCTCATTCGTCACCACAACGATCGCGCGTCGGGCCAGAAGTCTTACGGACAATGCCTGGCTGATTGGCGGGGTCGCCGCGCTGACCATGTCGATTCCCTTCACCCTGTTCGTATGGACAGCCAGCCGGTTCGTCCTGGGATCGAGCATGCCGCTGGCCGGGATCCCGTTCCTGTTCGGGTATGTCCTGCTGGTCTCGGCGGCGTTGACCGCCATCAACCTCCTGGTGGAGTCCCGTCGCACGGCAATGACCTATGCAGACCCCGCGCCGCCGAAGTTTCTGGAACGGATGCCACTGAAGCTACGCGGCGCCGAAGTCTGGGCCGTGGAGGCCGAGGATCACTACCTTCGCCTGCACACCTCCAAGGGCCAGGACCTGATCCTGCTCAGGCTGGCCGATGCGGTGGACGAACTGCAGGGCATCGAGGGCGCTCAGGTCCACCGGTCATGGTGGGTGGCCCGCGACGCGATCACCGACGCCAGGCGTGGGGATGGCCGCGCGACACTGACGCTCAAGGACGGCGCGGAGGTGCCGGTCAGCCGCACCTATGCCGGGCTGCTGCGTGAGCGCGGCTGGATCTGAGGCATCCCCTCGCCCCCCGCGAAGCGGAGAGGGAGAGGGGCTTCCCCCTAGCCCAGCATATCCTTGACGGTGTCGCGCTCGCCAACCAGTTCGTCATTGGTGATCTTGATCTTCGACTTGGCGAAGTCGTCCATCTCGTAGCTGGTGATCACCTCATAGGCGCCAGGCGCCGTGGTCCTTACCGGCATACCGGCCCACACGCCGTCGGCGAAGCCATAGCGGCCCTCGCTGTTGACGGCGACCGAATGGATCGCGCCCACGGTCGACAGGTCACGGACATGATCGATCAGGGCGTTGGCCGCCGAGGCTGCCGAGCTCTGGCCGCGCGCGTCGATGATCGCCGCGCCGCGCTTGCCGACGGTGGGCAGATACTCGTTTTCCAGCCAGGCCTGATCGCCAATCACCGAGGCGGCGTCCTTGCCGCCGATCTTCGCGTGCGTGAAGTCGGCGAACATCGTCGGGCTGTGGTTGCCGTAGATGAAGAGGTCGGAGACGTCGTTGACCGAAACACCAGCTTTTTTGGCCAGCTGCGCGCGGCCGCGGTTCTCGTCCAGGCGCACCATGGCGGTGAAGCGGTCAGGCGTCAGGCGCTTTGCCTGGCTGGCGGCGATCATGGTGTTGGTGTTGCAGGGGTTGCCCACCACGGCGATACGCGCGTCATCGGCGGCAACCTTGTCGATGGCCTGGCCCTGGGCGATGAAGATCTTGCCGTTGTCCTTCAGCAGGTCGGCGCGCTCCATCCCGGGACCGCGGGGCTTGGAGCCCACCAGCAGCGCCCAGTTCACATCCTTGAACGCCACCTCGGCGTCGCCCGTCAGGATCATGTCCTGCAGCAGCGGGAAGGCGCAGTCCTCCAGCTCCATCGCCACACCCTTGAGCGCCTTCTGCGGACCTTCGACCGGGATCTCCAGCAGTTGCAGGATGACCGGCTGATCCTTGCCCAGCATCTCGCCCGAGGCGATGCGGAACAGCAGGGCGTAACCGATGTTTCCGGCGGCGCCGGTGACTGCAACGCGAATGGGCTTCTTGGCCATGGGGCGGCTCCTGATGGGGATTGTCGCGGCGTCCGTAACCCGTTGACGGCGCCGCCGCAATGCCGCAGGCGGCACGGGTGATGTTCGAACTTCATCCCGCCTTCGCCGCCACGTCCGAACCGGTCGGCGACCTGGCGCTTTGCCATGTGCGCCTGCAGACCGACGCCCGCTGGCCCTGGCTCGTGCTGATCCCCCGGCAGGCAGGGCTTCGTGAGCTGGAGGACCTGTCGCACGGGGATCGGGTGGTCCTGATGGCGGAAATCGTCACCGCCGGCGCGGCCGTTCGGGCGGCCGGCCAGGCTGTGGGATGGCCGGTGGGAAAACTGAACGTCGGCCAACTGGGCAACCTGACGCCGCAACTGCATGTCCATGTGGTGGGGCGCCGCCCCGGCGATCCAGCCTGGCCCGG
>CAIVVM010000007.1 GCA_903909375.1 uncultured Alphaproteobacteria bacterium | reverse complement strand
GGGTCCGCGCAATGGTCGCAGCTGCGCTCACGACGCTGGTGACATGGCTGCTGGTCGTACTCATGCTGACTGTGCTTGACCCCTGGTTGACGACGCTGGCGGACCAGCGTCGCGGACAGACGCTGGACCCGCAGACGGCCATAAGCGCCGCAGCTCTGATCTTTGTGTTCGGCGCTGGCCAGATGGCGCTGACCCTCGGCGCCATCGTCATGGCCATGAGCTTCAGACTACCAACGCTTGGCTCCAGCCGAGACTCCGACGGGCGAACAGCCGGCGGCGCCGCAGCACAGGGCGACCCGACCTCCGCCCTGCCCCAGCCCTCGCGCGCCGAGCGACTTGCCTATGAGCTTCAGCGCGATACTGTCCAGAGCGAGACCCGCTCACGCGCTGTGGCCATGGCCGCCGCCACGTCCCCGGGCCGCCAGACATCCCTGGTGTTCGAGGACCGCCCGCGTCTGGGTGACACCTATCGCCGCCCCGCGGTGTCCGCCCGCCGAGTTGAGGCCGCCCGATGATCCGCGCCCGCACCCTCGCCGTGATCCTTGCCCTGTGCGCCACGCCCGCCCTGGCGGTGGTTCCGCGCCCCGGGCCCGGCGACCCTCGCATCCATGTGGTGGATTACGATCCGTCTGCAGTGGTCGAACTGCGCAGCGCGCTGGGCTTTCAGCTCTCGGTCGAGTTCGATCCTGCCGAGAAGATCGAAAACGTGGCGATCGGTGATTCTCTTGGATGGCAGGTGACCCCCAATCGCCGTGCGAACCTGCTGTTCCTGAAGCCGATGTCGGCGCGACCACAAACCAACATGACGGTGATCACAAATCTGCGGCGCTACAATTTCCAGCTCAGCGTCCAGAAACAGGGGTCGCGGAACCTGCCGTTCACCGTGCGCTTCCTCTATGAACTGCCCGTGATGGCGGTGATCGAAACACCGCCGCCGCCCCCGCCGCCTGTGGAACGCAACGCCGCCTATTCCTATGATGGCTCCGGCAAGACCTTGCCGGTCAGGGTGTTCGATGACGGCCAGGACACCTACTTCTCGTTTCGACGCGAAGAGGATCTCCCGGCGATCTACGTCGTAGATCCCGATGGCGGAGAGTCTGTGGTCAACAGCCGAGAGCGCGACGGCTATGTTGTGGTCGACCGGATAGCGCAGAGCTTCGTTCTGCGGCGGGGAAGCGAAGTCACCCGTATCTACAACGACGGCTTCCGGGTGGAGGAGGCCAGCGCGCTTCGGCAGCGCAAGAAGGATCCCTGGTGGCGGCGATGACGCGCAACGACCAACCACAAGCGGCGCTCAGCCCAGTCTTCGCTCACGGCGAGGCATCGAAACCGCGCGTGCGGCAGCCGCAATCGCCTCTGACCGTATGGGCCGGCGTGGCCGGCGCCGGCGTGCTGGGCCTTCTGGTTTTCAACGGCCTGAGCAGTGGTCGCGAGGCGCGCGCCCAGGCGCCGGTTTCACCCCAGCCGGCGGCTACGCCCAACCCCGCCCCGCCCGCCACACCGCCGCCGCCGCCGCCGCCGGCGCCGCCACAGGCCGCGCCTACGGCGCCACCCTTTACCCAGTCCGCCGTCACACCACAGGTCAATCCGGCCGAAGCGCATTGGCGAGCGCCGGCCCTGGTTGTGGATTTCAGCGCTCCGGCCGACGCTGCCGCGACCCAGGTTGCCCAGGCAGCTGCCGTGGCGGGAGCTGGCGCACAGGCCGGTCCCGCAAACGACACACGCCAGTCCGCAGAGGAACGCTTTTCTGCCCGCGTCGCTGGCGGCACATCTGACACCGCCCGGGCCAGCCAGATGCGCGACCTTGGTCGCACCATTCCCCAGGGCGCGATCATCGCCGCCGTGCTGGAGACCGCCATCAATTCCGACCTGCCCGGCTCGGTCCGCGCCGTAGTCAGCCGCGACGTCCGCAGCTTCGACGGCAGCCGGGTTCTGGTGCCGCGCGGCTCCAAGCTGATCGGTCAGTACAAGAGCGCCGCGGCTGTCGGCCAGACACGGGCTTTCGTCGTCTGGACCCGGATCATCACGCCCACAGGCATAAGCATTGACGTCGGATCCCCGGCGACTGACCGGCTGGGCCGCGGCGGGCTGGAAGGCGAAGTTGACAGTCACTTCTTCAAGCGCTTCGGGTCAGCCATCCTGTTGTCGGTGATCTCGGCCGGAACCACAGCGCTGGCCAGTGGCTCCGGTGGAAACGACACCACCCTGGTCATCGGCTCTACAACCCAGGCGAACCAGGTTGCCTCCATCGCCCTTCAGAAGCAGATCGACATCCCCGACACCATCAAGGTCGCCCAGGGCGTGCCCGTGCAGGTTTCGGTGGCCCGGGACCTGGACTTCTCAGCGGTCGTCCGTTGACCGCGAACGTCTATCTCAGCGCCTATCTGGCCCCGCTCGCACCCTGGCTTTCACGGCCTGACGTCACCGATGTACTGATAAATCGTCCCGGCGAGGTCTGGGTCGAGACGACCTCCGGGCCGATGTGTCGGGAACCCGCTGACGAACTCACCGAGATGGCCCTGCAGCGCCTGGCCCGGCAGATCGCGGCGGCCAGCCATCAGGGCGTCAACCGGGAACAACCCCTGCTATCAGCCACCCTGCCCGACGGCAGCCGCGTGCAGGTGGTGTCGCCCCCGGCCACACGGGGCGGCCTGGCCCTTGCGGTCAGAAAGCATCTGATCTCGGATCTCAGCGTCACCGACCTTGCGCGCGACGGCCTGTTCGACGTGGCTGCCCGCGCCGACCCGGCCCGGGAGGCCCAGGCAGACGCGGAACTGGAAGCCCTGCTCGAGACCGGCGACCTGGCTGCCTTCCTCCAGCGCGCCGTGCGCCTGCGCAAGACCATCGTCATCTCCGGCGGCACCGGCAGCGGCAAGACCACCGGGCTGAACGCCCTCGTCAAGGAAATCGACCGCGCGGAGCGGCTGGTGGTGATCGAGGACGCCCCGGAGGTCCGGCTGGACCATCCCAACAGCGTAGGCTTGGTAGCCGTCCGCGGAGATCTTGGCGAAGCCCGTGTCGACGCCGATGCGCTGCTGGCCGCCGCCCTTCGACTACGCCCGGACCGCATCCTGCTCGGGGAACTGCGCGGCCGGGAGGCCTTTGCGTTCCTGCGTGCGGTCAATAGCGGCCATCCGGGATCGCTCACGACCGTGCATGCCGATAGTCCGGCCGGCGCTCTGGACCAGATCGCGCTGCTGTCGCTGACGTCCGGAATAGATCTGGGTTGGGACAAGGTGCAGACCTATGTCTCGCGGGTGATCGATGTGGTCGTCCAGCTGGATCGGACAGGCGGCGCCCGGCGGGTCAGCGAGGTCCATTTCCGGCCCCGCGGCGCGCGACAGTCGCTGTCGAGAGCCGCCGCGCTCTAAACAAAGTACAAATCATTCCGTGGCATGAGGAAGGCCTAGGGCGTGGATTGCGCTGAGGCCGGCTGTGATTTCGTCACGCACGGCAATTCCTGGGGGGCCAGAAGTCATGGAGAGATTAGCGTCAATTCATGTCGAACGACGGGTCGACCCACGTGAAGCGGTGCGCCAGCCCGTGCGCGCCTATTTTGGCGACAAGCTGGCGATGTGGGCGGACTGCGAGTTGCGCGACCTGAGCGCCAGCGGCGCCAAGATTCACGTCTCGTCGCTCTACAAGCTGCCGCCTCGCTTCATCCTGTTGATGCACCAGACAGGCATCGCCTTCGAGGTGGTCCTGAAGTGGCGGCGCGGCGACCTGGCCGGACTTTCGTTCGAGGTGCGCCACGAGGTGGAGACCATGGACGAACCCCGGCTGGCGACGGTTCGTGAAGCCTGGATCGGCCTTCGTCCGAGGTCCTAGAGAAATCCGAGGTTCCGGCTTCGGAAACCGGCCAGACGCGGGAAGATCAGATCGAGGTCGGTTTCTGACACCCCGAACCAGCGACCCAGTGTCGCACCATACTGGTCCACCGATGTCGTGGGGATCTGGTAGCCGGAGATATTGTCCGGATTGTTGAAGCCGCCGACATCCGGTCCGATAGTTGGGAACTGGCCGTAGATGTCCCGCCCCTTCACGGCCCCGCCCATGATGAAATGGTGGCCGCCCCAGGCATGGTCCGTGCCGTCGCCATTTGTGGTGATGGTCCGCGAGAAATCCGAGGCGGTGAAAGTCGTTACCTGCGCGCGACGGTCGATACCGCCCACGTTGGACATCGCCGTGTCGAAATACGCCATCGCGTGCGCCACCTTGGCCAGCAGATTTGGCTGGGTGGTATTCTGGAAATCGTGTGTGTCCCAACCGCCGAGACTCACAAAGAAGACCTGGCGCCTGACGCCGAGTCCTGGGCCCGCAGCGATCATCCGCGCGACAGTCTGAAGCTGAAGCGCCAGACTGTTGGCCTCGGTCTGGCCGCTGATCGGGTTGGTGTAGGCAGGGGCCGCCTGAACGCCGGTCACCGCCCCCTGGGTAAAGGCAGCGTTGATCGTGCTGGACGCCGTGATCGACCGCGCCACCACGGTCGAATAGTCCGCCGCGAAATTATTGGTCAGGTTGGTGTCGGTAATCAAATCGCGCACCCGCGACGGCGCGAGCGATGATCCGAACAGCGTATTCCCCGACTGCCCGGTAATGACCACCGCCGGCTGGGCGCCGGTCGAGAGTTGGTACTGAACGACCGATTGCCCCGAGAGAAAAACCGCATTGCCGGCGGTTGAGACCGCTGTGAAAAGGGTGTTGCCGCCGTTCATGCTGGCCACCAGGTCAGCGAACCGCCCCCCCCAACCCGTGCGCGCGCCCTCGGTGGACAGCGCCTGCCAGGTGGACTGCTGGTCATTGTGCGAAAACAGGCTGGTCGGCAGGGGGACCGAGCGCGCCTGATACTGGGTCTTGGTTGTCGGCTGGATCAGCGTTCCAACATTGGCCAGGATCGCCAGCCGGCCCTGGCTGAACAGGGACTGCAGCGGCCCCATGAACGGATGCAACGCAAAGGTCCGCGTCGAGGCGTTGGTGCCGGCCGGGATCGGCTGACTGGTAATCGGGGTGATCGGAAGAACCCCGCCCCAGGCCTCGGGCGTATTGGCCGCCGCCACACGCCCTGTGAGGGAGCTGGTCTGTCCGACCGCCACCGGCGGCGTACCCGGAGGCATCAAGGCAATGGGATCAGCGCCCGTGTTGCGCGTCGCGAAATAGCGGCCCCAGGTGTCGGTGTCCGTGGCCAGAACGGTGTTGTGCGCATCATTGCCGCCGAACAGGAAGATGCAGACCAGGGCCTTGTAGTCGGGCGCCGATTGCCCGGCTGCGGATCCGGCGGCCGCCAGTTGCAGCGCGAACGGTGCGCCCGCGCCCAATACCGACATCGCCCCGCCCAGGCGCAGCATATGGCGGCGGTCCATGCTGTTGCTCATCGCTGCACCATGTATTCGGAGGAGCCCATCGTCATGTAGATCGCCAGCTTGACGCGATTTGTCAGCGCCGTGGTCTGCACACCCGTCGCCGGTATCGCCACCGAGTTTACCGAGTCCACGATGCGCGTTCTCAAGGTGGACGACATCTGTCCGTTCAGCAGCAGGAGGTTGACCCGGTCCACCAGGGCGTTGGCGTCGTTGGCGATGGCGATCTCGGAGGCATAGGTGCTGCGAACATCACGCAGGCCGTTGGCGGTGGCGCCGATGCCCGCATCGATCGTCGTCTGCATTGTGTTCAGATAACCGGAGACCGTCACCTCATCGACGATCTGGAACTCCGGAGCGACCAGACCAGCCGCACCCACGCGGGTGTTGGGCGGCGTATAGCCCGGCCGGAAGAAGTTGAAGACCGAAGGTGCGGTCAGGGCGGTCTGACCCAGCGAGGTGTTGGCGCTGGTGGAGCCGATCCGCCACTCGCCGGTGTCGGACGTCACCTTGAAAGCCCGCATCCAGTTCGCCATCCGGATGATCGGCTCGCGGATCTTGCCACCTCCCGACCCTGAAGCGATGGTTCGCGCCTCGGTGTCCAGCAGGATCGCCCGGACGACGGCGCTCATGTCGCCGCGAACGCCACGTCCATTGTTGTTGAACACCCCGGCCACCCGACTGACGTAGGCGGGGGTCGGATTGCTGGTCACCAGTCGCTGGATCAGCTGCTTCGAGATGAACGGCCCTACGTTCGGGTGGTTGAACAGGGTGTCGAGGGCAATCTGCAGATCACCCGATGGGTTGGCGACGTTGGATGCCGGGATGCTGACACCCAGGAAGGTCTTGGCGCTGAGGGAATGAAAGGCCGGGTAGGCGATCATGGACCTGATTGTCGCGTCCGGCGCCCTGTTGCGCCCAAGGAAGGTGTTCGAGCTGGGGTTCGGCGAATAGTAGCTGTAGCCGGTGAAAACCTTTGCGAGACCTGCGATGTCGTCCGTCGTGTAGGTCGGGATGGTGCGGCCCAGCCCATCCAGCTTTGCGGTGCCATCCTGGTTCAGCTGAACCACGCCGATGGTCATCAGCTGCATGACTTCGCGCGCATAGTTTTCGTCCGGACTACGCCCGGTGACGGGATCTTCCTTCTGATTGCCCAGCCAGGTCAGATAGACGCCCATCATCGGATGCAGGGTCACCTGCTCCAGCAGCGTGCGGAAGTTGCCGAAGGCGTTGGCCCCCAGCATGTCATAGTAGGAGCCGGCGCCCAGGGTCCCGACATTGGTGTCGGTGAGCGAGATCACAAAAATCTCCGACAGCGCCAGTTTCATGCGTTCCCGGAGCTGGTCCTGGTCGGTCGCGGCGTGTTCCCAGAAGCTCCAGTAGAAGTCTGCGGGGTTCAGGGTCGCCGCCGGGTTCGCGGCCCTCAGGGCCTCGAAGCGGGCGTTCAGATCTTCCACGTGGGTTGTCGATTGCGGCGCGATCATCTGCTGATCGATCCACTGGGAATAGCCGCTGGCCCGAACCTCGCTGATCGAGCTATCGGTTGGCCCGTAAGAGGCCTGCGCCAGAAAACGGGAAGCCTCAGCCGCCGTGATCGGGGCTCCGCCCGCAGCGCCGCCGGTTCCTCTCGCGCCGCTGCAGGCCGCGAGGGTCATCAAGGCGAGTACGGCGAACCATCGCGCCGGTTTGCGTGGCATTGAGTTCCTCACTCCAGGGTCCTCGTCCATCGTGAGCTTGGCGAGATGCGACTTGAAAGTCTACCGCCGCAACCATGACAGCTTCTGGTGTACGCTTCTTTCACGAAGTGCGACGGATTGTCCGTCGCACGTCGTGCCATTGAGTGCGCGGGCGAAACCGGTAACATCACCGGATCAGGAGGCGGTCATGGCCACATTTGTCGCTGGAGTCTCCGGCATCGATTTCGATCTTCTGGATCTGGGGCCCCTGGCAATTGGTCAGGTCACCTCCTCGACGGCCACCTCCCAGGAAATCCGGGCCGGCGGCGTGATCAGCCAGTTCTTCGGCGTCGGTTTCCAGTTCGCGGGGGGCGGTCCTCCCAGCGCGGGGACCATCAACCGTATCGTCGTCGCCACCGATGCAGGCCTGGCCTACGACATCTCCGGCCTCAACCTGTCGGCCTCCACCTTCCGTGGCTGGGTGCTGGCGGGAGACAATGCCTCGGTCAAGGCCGGGATTTTTGCCGGCGCCGACGCGTTAACCGGCTCCGGTCTCGACGACAGCCTGCGCGGGTTCGCCGGCGCTGATACGCTGAACACCGGCTCCGGCGCAGATTTCGCCGACGGCGGCGAAGGCGATGACCAGGTCTTTGGCGGACAGGGTGACGACACCATCGTCGATCCAGGCGGCGTCAACTATCTCCGCGGCGACGATGGCGCGGACACCATCGTGGGCGGCGTCAACTTCGACGACATCAACGGCAATATGGGCAATGACACCGCCGCCGGCGGACCGGGTGATGACTGGGTGGTGGGCGGAAAGGACAATGACCTGCTGTTCGGCGAGGACGGCGGCGATCTGGTCTACGGCAATCTTGGCGACGACACCTGCGATGGCGGCAATGGCGCAGACACTATCCGCGGCGGCCAGCAGAACGATTCCCTGAGCGGCGGCGGCGGCAATGATTTCGTCTCGGGGGACCGAGGCGACGACACCATGACCGGCGGCGCGGGCGCCGACATCTTCTACTCCTTCAGCCAGGCAGGGGTCGACCGCGTGCTGGACTTCAGCGTGGCCCAGGGCGACCGGGTGCAGCTGGAGCCCGGCACCACCTACACCATGGCCCAGGTCGGCGCAGACACCGTCATCACCATGAGCGCCGGTTCGGTTGTGCTGGTGGGGGTTTCGATGAGCGGACTGTTGGGGAGCAGCGTTTTCGTGGGCTGACGGCGTCAGAGTGCCACGTGGCGCTCAACGCTCTACTAGGCCAGGCATGCCCATGCGGCATTGGCGTTCGCAGACACGAGATGCTGATGTCGTTCAACGGAACGACAGTCTCGTACCCCCCAAGGCTCAGTTAGCAAGACTACGCAGGTACTTTCCGTACTCACTCTTGCCTTGAAACTCCGCCTGCTTGACCAGCTCAGCCTGATCGATCCAGCCATTCTGGAAGGCGATCTCTTCCAGGCAGCCAATCCTGAGGCCCTGACGTTGTTCGAAGGTGCGGATCAACTCACCGGCCTGGATCAGGCTGTCGTGCGTCCCGGCATCTTCCCAGGCGAAGCCTCGACCCAGCATCTCCACGTGAAGCTCGCCTTGCTTGAGGTAGAGATCATTGAGCGCCGTGATCTCCAGTTCGCCGCGGGCTGAGCGCTCGAGCGTCTTGGCCATTTCGCTGGCGCGGCCGTCGTAGAAATAGAGGCCGGTCACCGCCAGGTTCGACTTGGGCTTCGCGGGCTTCTCCTCGATGGACAGAGCCCGGTTGTCCGGCGACATCTCGACCACCCCATAGCGCTCGGGATCGTGCACCGGATAGCCGAACACCGTCGCGCCGTCCTTGCGCGCGTCGGCGGACTTCAGCATTTGAACGAAATTCTGCCCGAAGAAGATGTTGTCGCCCAGGATCAGCACGCTGGGCTCGCCGCCGATGAAGTCCTCGCCCAGCAGATACGCCTCGGCCAGGCCGCCTGGCGTTGGCTGGATAACGTACTCGAACTTCACGCCGAACCGCGAGCCATCGCCCAGCAGGCGGATGAAACCGGCCTGATCCTCGGCCGTGGTGATGATCAGGATTTCGCGCACGCCGGCCAGAAACAGCACCGACAGCGGGTAGTAGATCATCGGCTTGTCATAGACCGGCAGCAGTTGTTTCGAGACGGCGATGGTCAGAGGATGCAGGCGGGTGCCGGCGCCGCCGGCCAGGACGATACCGCGTCTCATGCCTTCACCAGACCCAGGCGTTCAGACTGGAAGCCCCGCTCCCGGATCCGCTCCACCCAACTGTAGTTGTCGACATACCAGCGCACGGTATCCTCCAGGCCCTCACCCAGCGGCATTCGCGGCGTCCAGCCCAGTTCGTCGGCCAGCTTGGAGGCGTCGATGGAGTAGCGGAAATCGTGGCCCGGCCGGTCGGTGACAAAGGCGATCTTGTCGGCATGTGGCGTGTTGGCCGGGGCCATCCGGTCCAGATGGGCGCAGATGATGTTGATCACTTCCAGGTTCCGCTTCGTCGCGTCGCCGCCGATGCAGTAGGTTTCACCCAGGCGGCCCTTGCTCAGCACCAGCAACAGGGCGTCGGCGTGGTCGTCCACATGCAGCCAGTCCCGGACCTGCCGGCCATCGCCGTAAACCGGGATCGATTTGCCCTCCAGCGCCCGGGTGATCACCGTCGGGATCAGCTTTTCGGGAAACTGGTAGGGGCCATAGTTGTTCGAGCAGTTGGTCAGCACCATCGGCAGGCCGAACGTGCGGTGCCAGGCGCGAACCAGATGGTCGGCCGCCGCCTTCGACGCGGAATACGGCGAGTTGGGATCGTAGGGTGTGTCCTCGGTGAAGTCGCCGTCCTCGCCCAGCGCGCCGAACACCTCGTCGGTCGACACGTGATGGAAGCGGAACGCGTCCTTCCGGGCGACCTCCAGCTTGCTCCAGTAGGCGCGGGACACTTCGAGCAGCACGGCCGTTCCCATGACGTTGGACTGGACGAAATCCAGTGGCCCCTCAATGGCGCGGTCGTTGTGGCTCTCGGCAGCCAGGTGCATCACTGCGTCAGGCTGATGTTTGGCGAACACGGCCTCGATTGCGGGGCGGTCACAGATGTTGACCTGTTCGAAGGCATAGCCCGGGTCGCCCTCGACCCCGGCGACATTTTCCAGGTTGGCCGAATAGGTCAGGACATCGACATTGACAACCTGATGCCCGTCGGCAATCGCGCGGCGAACAACTGCGGACCCGATGAATCCGGCCCCGCCTGTAATCAGAATCTTCAAAGTGCGCCCCCGGGAGCGTGGAAAATTGATGGCTCCGCTTACTATGCGCGGCAATTCGTTCAAGAAGATTGACCAGAACGCACAGGCTCAGTTCCATCTTGTCCGGGTGAGCCGGAGTTGACCAGTTGCGCCCCGTATCGAACGTCCCGTCTCAACCGGGACGGCCCGACCTCAGAGCATGTCGCCGGCTGCCGTATCGAGAAGCAGATACATTCTGCCACCCTCCGAGCCGAGCAGATCGGTCAGTTGGCGTGCGCTGCCATCGCGGGCAATGGCCTCAGCCGTCAGGGTCTTGT
>CAIVVM010000006.1 GCA_903909375.1 uncultured Alphaproteobacteria bacterium | reverse complement strand
CGCCTGTGCCGGCTCCGGCTCCTACTCCGGCTCCTACTCCGGCGCCTGCGCCTACGCCCGCGCCTGTTCCTGCTCCCACGCCTGCGCCGGCTCCGGCTCCAGATCCAGCTCCCGCTCCCGCGCCTGCGCCTGCGCCCGCGCCTGTTCCTGCTCCCACGCCTGCGCCTGCGCCTGTGCCGGCTCCGGCTCCTACTCCGGCTCCTACTCCGGCGCCTGCGCCTACGCCCGCGCCTGTTCCTGCTCCCACGCCTGCGCCGGCTCCGGCTCCAGATCCAGCTCCCGCTCCCGCTCCCGCGCCTGCGCCTGCGCCTGCGCCTGCGCCTGCGCTCTCACCGGCCCCAGGGGCCAGCGCAACCGTCGCCGTCGTATCGGGCGGTGATTACATCGTGGCCGCGGCTGACGAGACGAAGGTTCTTGCCGGTTCGGGCAATGACACCATCATCGGGGCCGCCAGTGCCGATTACCTCCGCGGCGGCGAGGGCAACGATCTCATGAATGGCGATGCCACCTTCGACGACATCAACGGCAACCAGGGCGATGACATCATCGACGCTGGGGCTGGAGACGACTGGGTCCGCGGCGGTAAAGGCAATGATGTTCTGGACGGCGGCGCAGGGGACGACTTTCTGTCGGGAGACCGTGGCGACGACACGATCAGCGGCGGTAGCGGCGCAGACACTTTCAACGGGTCGCAAGACGCTGGCATCGATCGCATTCTGGATTTCAACTTTGCTGAGGGCGACCGCGTCGTTCTGGCCCCCGGAACCACCTACAGCTTGGTGCAAGTGGGGGCCGACACAGTGATTGTTATGGGCACCGGCCACCAGATGATCCTGGTGGGCGTCGATATCTCGACGCTCCCGGATGGATGGATCGTCTAACGATCAGAACCTACACACCAGGGCGCTTTCAGTCCGACCTTCCCTGCAAGGATAGGAAGAATTACTGGGCGCCGCTCGGGTTGCGGCGATCACGGCGCCACTCTAACTGACAGGCACTCCTCGCTAACTGACAGGCACACCCCGGCGCCTTGTCTCCTTGAGCCTGCATCACCCTTGTCCGACACCCTGACCCACCTGCAGCGGCTAGAGGCCGAGAGCATCCACATCATGCGGGAGGTCGTGGCCGAGGCCGAGCGGCCGGTGATGCTGTATTCCATCGGCAAGGACAGCGCCGTGATGCTGCACCTGGCGGCCAAGGCCTTCTATCCGTCGCGGCCGCCCTTCCCCTTGCTGCACGTGGACACCACCTGGAAATTCCGGGACATGTACGCCATGCGCGCCCGGATGGCGCAGGAACTGGGCATGGACCTGCTGGTCCACCAGAACCCCGACGCGATCGCCCAGAATGTGAACCCCTTCACCCACGGCTCGGCGTTCCACACCCACATCTGGAAGACCGAAGGCCTCAAGCAGGCGCTGGACAAGTACGGTTTTGACGCTGCCTTCGGCGGCGCACGGCGTGATGAAGAGAAGTCCCGCGCCAAGGAACGCATCTTCTCCTTCCGCTCGGCCGGCCACCGCTGGGATCCCAAGAACCAGCGGCCGGAACTCTGGCGGCTCTACAATGCGCGCAAGAACCCGGGCGAAAGCATCCGGGTGTTTCCGATCTCCAACTGGACCGAGCTGGACATCTGGCAATACATCCACCTGGAGAACATCCCGATCGTGCCGCTCTATTTCGCCGCTGAACGCCCGGTGGTGGACCGCGACGGCACGCTGATCATGGTCGACGATGAGCGAATGCCGCTCCATCCCGGCGAGGTTCCGATGATGAAGTCGGTGCGGTTCCGGACCCTGGGTTGCTATCCCCTCTCCGGCGCCGTCGAGAGCAAGGCGTCGACCCTGCCGGAAGTTGTGCAGGAAATGCTGCTGACCACCACCAGCGAGCGTCAGGGCCGGATGATCGACCACGATCAGGCCGCCTCGATGGAGAAGAAGAAGCAGGAGGGCTATTTCTGATGACCTCCGCCTACGAAATGAGCACCTCGGACCTCATCGCCGAGGACATCGAAGCCTACCTTCTCCACCACCAGCACAAGTCGCTGCTTCGGTTCCTGACCTGCGGCTCGGTGGACGACGGCAAGTCGACCCTGATCGGGCGGATGCTCTACGATTCCAAGATGATCTTCGAGGATCAGCTGGCGGCGCTGGAGGTTGATTCCAGGAAGGTCGGCACCCAGGGCGGCGATATCGACTTCGCCCTGCTGGTCGATGGCCTTTCCGCAGAGCGCGAGCAGGGCATCACCATAGATGTGGCCTATCGGTTCTTCTCGACCGACAAGCGCAAGTTCATCGTCGCCGATACGCCCGGCCACGAGCAGTACACCCGCAACATGGTCACGGGCGCCTCCACCGCCGACGCCGCCATCATCCTGATCGATGCGCGCAAGGGCGTGCTGACCCAGACGCGCCGCCACAGCTATCTCGTCAGCCTGCTGGGCATCCGCCACGTGGTGCTGGCGATCAACAAGATGGACCTGGTGGACTACCGTCAGGACCGGTTCGACGAGATCCTGGCGGACTACCGCGCCTTTGCCGCCCAGATCGGCATCACCGACTTCACCGCCATCCCGATGTCGGCGCTGAAGGGTGAGAACGTCACCGAGCCGTCCTCGAAGATGGCCTGGTACGCCGGCGCGCCGCTGCTGCGCTGGCTAGAGGATGCGCCGGTCGAGGACGACCTGCAGGCGCGGCCGTTCCGGATGCCCGTTCAGTGGGTCAACCGGCCGGACCTCGACTTCCGCGGCTTCTCGGGTCTGGTCTCATCCGGGGTCATCCGACCCGGCGACCGGATCAAGGCCCTGCCCTCGGGCCGGGAGAGCACGGTGGCGCGGATTGTCACCCTGGGCGCCGATCTGCCTGAAGCGGTGGCAGGTCAATCGGTCACCCTCACCCTCAACGACGAGATCGATATCTCGCGCGGCGACGTGATCGCGCTGGCTGGCCAGCCGCCCGAGGTGGCAGACCAGTTCGAGAGCACCATCGTCTGGTTTGACGACGAGGCGCTGCTGCCCGGTCGACCCTATCTGATGAAGCTGGGCGCGCGGACCGTGACCGCCCAGGTCGCCGAGCCGAAGTACAAGGTCAACGTCAACACCCTGGAGAAACTGGCCGCGACCCGGCTGGAGCTGAACGAGATCGGCGTCTGCAACCTGTCGCTCTCCGCGCCCATCGCCTTTGACCCTTATGTCGCCAACAAGGACCTTGGCGGGTTCATCCTGATCGACCGCCTGAGCAACCGCACCGTCGGCGCCGGGATGCTGCACTTTGCCCTGCGACGCAGCCAGAATATCCATTGGCAGGCCATGGACGTCGACAAGGCCGCCCGGGCCGCGGCGATGGGCCACAAGGGCCGGGTGATCTGGTTCACGGGCCTGTCCGGCTCCGGCAAGTCAACCATCGCCAACCTGCTGGAAAAACGCCTGCACGCCGAGGGTCGCCACACCTATGTGCTGGACGGCGACAATGTCCGCCATGGCCTGAACCGGGACCTGGGCTTCACCGACGTCGACCGGGTTGAGAACATCCGCCGGGTCGCCGAAGTCTCGCGCCTGATGGTGGATGCGGGCCTGATCGTGATGGTCTCGTTCATCTCACCCTTCCGGGCCGAGCGACAGCTGGCGCGTGAGCGGGTCGAGGCGGGCGAGTTCGTCGAGGTGTTCATCGACACCCCGCTGGCCGAGGCTGAACGACGCGATGTGAAAGGCCTCTACGCCAAGGCCCGCGCCGGCGACCTCAAGAACTTCACCGGCATCGACAGCCCGTATGAAGCGCCCGAGTCCCCGGAGATCCGCATCGACACCACGGCCATGACCCCAGAACAGGCGGCCGAGGCGATCTACGTCTGGCTGAACAACAACTAGGCCGAAACCACCGCCCGCGCCGGCTCATGGGCCACATCAGCCGGGGTGAAGTCGCGCAGGACGGCGGCGTATTCCAGCATGATGCCGTTGGGATCGCGGAAGTAGACCGAGCGCACCCAGACGCCCTCGTGCATCTCGGCCGCGGCGCCCATAGGGCTGTCGTCGTGGTTGACCACCACCGGCACCGAGACCTCGACGCCCGCAGCCTTGAGCCGCGCGATCGAGCCTTCCAGTTCGCTTTCGTCCAGATCGAAGGCCACGTGGTTCATGGAACCCACGGCCGTCTTGGGATCCATCGGGAATGCTTTCACCGAGGCGATGCCCGGCGCGGCCGGGGGCGCATCAGCCCACCAGAAGAAGGCCAGCAGTGTGTCGCCCCCGCAGTCGAAGAAGAAATGCTGGCCGCCGCCCGGCAGTTCCACCGTCTTGACCAGGGGCATGCCCAGCGCCTCGGTATAGAACTTCACCGTCTCGGCCATGTCACGGCAGACGAGCGCCAGGTGATTGATTCCCTTGGTCTTCATGGCCGTTCTCCTAGAACTGCAGCACGATCTTGCCGAAGTGTTCGCCCCCGGCCATGGCGGAAAACGCCGCCTTGGCGTCGGTCCATGGGAACACCTTATCCACCACGGGGCCAATCTTGTGCAAATCAATCGCGCGGCACATGGCCTCGAACATGTCGCGCGAACCCACCGATAGGCCCTGCAGCTTGGCGGAGTTGCCGATCAGGGCGGCCGGGTTGAAGGGGTCTCCAGCGCCTGCCACCACGCCGATGATGGCGATGTGACCGCCGATGCGGATCGCCTTCATGCTTTCCTGGATGGTGCCGCCGCCGCCGACTTCCATGATGAAGTCCGCCCCGCGACCGCCGGTCGCCTGGCGCACGGGTCCCGACCAGGCGGGGGTGGTCTTGTAGTTGACCAGGTGATCGGCCCCGATCGCCTGGGCGCGGGCCAGTTTTTCGTCTGACGACGAGGTGATCACGGTGCGATACCCGGCGGCCTTGGCGAATTGCAGGCCGAAGATCGAGACACCGCCTGTGCCTTGCAACACCACCGTGTCACCAGGCTCCAGCCGCGCATCCTCAAACAGACCCCGCCATGCCGTGAGGCCAGCGCAGGGCAAGGTGGCGACCTGCTGATCGGTCAGAAACTCCGGGACCTTGGACACCCCATCCTGTCCGAAGACCTGCAGTTCCGCGCCAGCGCCCGGGATCGGAAAGCCCAGAGCCGACATCAGCTTTTCGAGGTTGGGCGGGCCGGAGTTCCAGTTCTGGAAGAACAGGGTGGCGACCCGGTCGCCGGCCTTGAATTTCGTAACGCCCGCGCCCACCGCCTCGATCACGCCGCAACCGTCGGAGAATGGCGTGATCACGTCAGCCGTCGTGGCGGCCCCGCGGCCGTACATGCCGTTGACCATCAGCAGGTCGCGGTAGTTCAGGGACACCGCCTTCATGCGCACCAGCACCTGACCGGGCCCCGGCGTCGGGTCGGGTGCTTCTACTACCTGGATCGCATCAAGGCCCCAGGGGGCGGTGACGTTCAGTGCGCGCATGACGATACTCCGTTCGCGGACATAGTTGGCGGCGCAGCCCGCGCGATCAAGCGTGTCGCCACGTCAGGCTGGGTCCAGCTTCCTGACGCCATAGAGACGAAAGGCGCAGAGCAGCCCGGCGGCGGACATGGCGCTCATCAGCAGATAGCCATACGCGCCGAAGCGGTCGAACAGCGGCCCGGAGGCCAGCGTCGCCAGACCCATGAGCACGCCACTCGACAGGGCAGAGTTGATGGACTGCGCCGCCGAGGCGTTGGCGGGCGACGACAGCCGCTCAGCCAGTTGCAGCGAGGCGAAGAAGACGGCCGCATAGCTCAGCGCATGCAACGCCTGGAGCGGAAACAGCAGCCAGAGCGGCGGTGAAAATGCGAGCGCGGTCCAGCGCGCGACGGCCGCGACACCCCCGATCACAAGCAGCGTCCTGGGGCCGATTCGACGACGCCAGGGCTCCAGAAACCACATGAAACCCACTTCGACACCGACGCCAACCGCCCAGAGGATGCCCGTCATGCTGGCCGGGATGCCCTGATCCTTCCAGGCCAGGGTGGAAAAGCCATAGTAGAAGGCATGCGCCGACTGGATCAGCCCCGCCGCCAGCGCGGCCGTCATGAAAGCCGGATCGCGCAGCAACACGCCGATGCCAGCGAAGCGGCCGGACGTTGAGGGGACCTGCCCTGCCTCGTGCACCGGGTCCGGGGGCAGCAGCAGATGCGCGCCGAGTGCTGTCAGGGTCACCGCCGCTGTGATCCACACCAGCACCAGATCCGGCGACCCCCAGGTCAGGATGGCGCCCATGCCAACATTGGCCACCATGAAGGCCACCGACCCCATCCCGCGTGGCCAGCCGAAGTTGAACCCGTCATGCCGGGCTCGCTTGAGGGCGATCACATCCGTTAGTGGCGAGATGGTGGAGAGCGCAGACGAGGCGGCGAACCAGATCACAGTCCAGCCCGCAAACCCCAGCGGCAGCGCCATCAGGGCATAAGCGACGGCCACCATCAGGCTGAGAAAAACCAGCGCCGTACGTCGCAACCGGAAACTGTCGGCCCAGACCGCCAGCAAGGGCGCCGTGAACACTCGCGCGATCATCGGCAGCGACAGGATCAGCCCGATCTGGGCGCCCGTCAGCCCCCGCTCGGCGAACCACAGCGGCATGTAGGGCGAGCCCGCGCCCACACCGATGAAGATCGCAGAATAGAACAGGCCCAGCCGGACGGGGAGCGACATGGGGCGTCCTTACAGGGAGTCGCGACCCGACAGCCCCGTTATGGCGCACACGCCGCCGGAACACCGCCGGGCTGGTCGACACCGGAAATCGATACCGCTAAAGCGCTTTGCCAACCGCGCCAGCCTCAGGGACACCAGAATGAAATTTGACGACGTAATCCTCGGCCGCCGGAGCATTCGTGGGTACAAGCCCGATCCCGTCCCGAAGGCGCTGATCGAGGAAATCATCGGTCTGGCCATGCGCGCGCCGTCGTCGATGAACACCCAGCCGTGGAACTTCTACGTCCTCACCGGCGAGCCGCTCGACCGGATCCGCGCCGGCAATACCGAGCGCAATCTGGCGGGAATTCCTCATTCCCGCGAATTCCGCATCGGACAGGCCTTTGAAGGCCAGCACCGCGAGCGGCAGATCGGCGTCGCCAAACAGCTGTTCTCCGCGATGGGCATTGCGCGCGATGACGCAGCGATGCGCCAGGACTGGGTGATGCGTGGCTTTCGTCAGTTCGATGCGCCGGTCTGCGTGATCATCACCTATGACAAGGTGCTGGCGGGCAGCGACGACACACCCTTCGACTGCGGCGCCGTGGCGACGGCTCTGGTCAACGCCGCCTGGTCGCGCGGACTTGGCGCCGTGATCAACAGCCAGGGCATCATGCAGTCACCGGTGGTGCGTGAGCATGCCGGGATCGCCGACGATCAGGTGATCATGAAGAGCATCGCCCTGGGCTGGCCGGACGAGACCTTCCCGGCCAACGCCGTGGTGTCGGAACGCAAGTCGGTGGAAGAGGCGACGGTATTTGTGGGGTTTGGGGATTAGGATCAGTCGGCAAGGACTCGGCGTTTTCCACGTCCTGTCAGCCTGAAATGGTCGAGCAAGACCCTACACGGAGGTTGTGGTAGACTCCTGCCGAGGAGTCCGACCGATGATTGTCCTGAAGATTGATCAGACCGAAAAAGGCCCCGCAATCCTGCTCACCCCGGAAGCCCAGTCGCTTCTGGGCGCCGTTGTTGGCCAGGAGGTGGGCTTTCAGGTCTCGGAGGATGGACAACTGTCCATCGGCGCGCTCGACCTGTCTTTCGAAGCGCGCCGCGAACGTGGTCGCGCGTTCCTGAAGCGCTACGACAAGACGTTTCAGGCCCTCGCCAAGTAACTGCCATGGCGGAGCCGGTCTGGCTGGACAAGGCGCTTGTGCTGGCGCTGTACGAGGACGTGGTCATTGCTTCCGGCGGAGCAGCGGGGCTTCGCGACGAAGGCCTGCTCGAATCCGCGCTTGCCCGCCCTTTGAACCGCAGGCTGTACGATAACGTCGACGACCTGCTTGAGCTGGCGTCCACCTATTGCGTGGG
The DNA here is from genome assembly GCA_903909375.1 of uncultured Alphaproteobacteria bacterium. GTDB lineage: Bacteria > Pseudomonadota > Alphaproteobacteria > Caulobacterales > Caulobacteraceae > Phenylobacterium. The sequence goes on along the minus strand of CAIVVM010000006.1, from coordinate 28,805 downwards.
TCTCGCCCTCAACCACCCCTTCGTCGACGGCAACAAACGCATGGCTTTCATCGCACTCGGTCAGTTGCTGGAGGACAACGGCGTTGTTCTGGTCGCGACGGACGAGGACGCAACGGCGACGATGCTCGGGGTCGCCACCGGAACGATCGACATCGATCAATTGACAGCCTGGCTGCGCCCAAGAACGCTCCGAATTCACCGGCCAGGCCGAGATAGCGGGCCGGGATGAGCGAAAGCTATTGAAATTGCTGGCCTTGGATTGAGCCGAACCCTCAGGAAAACCTTCAGGACTGACCCGGCTTCAAGGCGGGCTGACATCACCCCCTCCGACCGCCCTTGAAGAGCGGGGTGACCGGAGGGGGATCGTCACACTGAAACGGCCTAGTATTTGATCGAGAACGACGCGCCGAAGTAGCGGGGCTCGCCGGCGATGAAGGTCGGGATCCCGAAGGCGCCGCCCGTGTTGCCGGCGTCCTTGATGTACTCACGGTCAAACAGGTTGGAGGCGAAGGCCTCAACCCGCCAGTTCGCGTCCGTCGGCTGGTAGGACACGCGCACATTCACGAGACCATAGGCGCCCTGGACCTCGTCCTGAACCCGGTCTCCGGTGCTCTGCAGCGCCGGGATATCGTTGTCGTTGTCGAAGAAGACCCTCGATTGCCAGGTGTAGGTCGGCAGGAAGGTCAGATCGCCTTCCCACACGGGCACGACAAATTTCATACCGAATGACGCCGTGTGATCCGGCGAGAGGCGGAAGCTGTTGCCCTCGAAGCGACCATTGTCGAAGCGGCCGTTGTTGTAGCCATAGGTGCCGAAGAACGTCAGCTGGCCGGTCGGCTTCCAGTTGACCTGGCCCTCGAAGCCCGTCGACGAGGCGTCGCCGGCGCTGATCGTCTGGAACACGCCCGGAGCGGTCTGGATGCTCGTCTGAAAGTTCGTGTACGAGAAGTGATAGAGCGAACCTTCAAGCGAGAGACGACGATCAAGCCACTGGGTCTTCGCGCCGGCTTCGTAGGAGTCGACGATCTCCGCGGCGACCGCCGTGAAGCGGACGTTGCCCTGCGGCGCCGCAGGCGCTGCCGGTGACAACACCTCCGGACGCCGACCGCGCGAATAGGCGGCGAATAGGCTGATGTCGTTTGATACGGCGTAGCGGCCGACGACCCGATAGGTAAGGCCGGAGTCCGAGAAGGACTTGTACTGGGGAAGACCGCCCGGGGTTGATTGCAGGAAGATGCCGCGCGCAGTGGCCGGATTGGCGGCGTTGGCCGCCGAACCGCTGGTCAGAACGGACCCGCCATTGTCCAGCGCGCCGCGGTATCCGGAGCGCTTGTCGTCGTCGCTGTAGCGGATGCCGGCGGAGACCTCGAGCTGGTCGGTGACCTTGTAGGTCGCATCGGCGAACACATCGTACGACGTGGTGCGACCGTAGTTCTGGAAGGTCTCGCGGTGGACCAGCTTCAGCGAACTGAGCGCGGCCGTCGAGTTGATGGCGTCCAGCGAACCCACGTTCGGCGCCGTGAAGCCCAGCAGGCCGGCCAGGGCCGGCGTGGTGCGCGCGGCGAATACACGTTCATTGTACTGCAGCGGTACGGCCTGGGATCCATCTTCGTGGAAATAGCCGACGCCGGCAAAGGCGCTCAGGCGCTCGCCGCTGTCGTAGTTGATCCGGAATTCCTGGCTGTACTGCTCACCACGCGCGTCTTCCGCAAAAACGAAGAGCGGCAGCGAGAAGCCGTCTGCGTCGAAGATTTCCAGAGATTTGAAACGGCGGAACGCGCTGATCGAGGACAGTTGAAGCGTCTCGCTGATCTTGTACCCAACGAGACCCGTGACGCCCCAGGTGGTCCGCTCCAGGCCCAGATCACGCCCGCCCGCGAAGCCGTCGCTGGACGCCAGAGCCGCGCCGGAATTCCGACCCAGATCGCCCAGAACCCGGCCAGTCAGGGTGTCGGTCGGCAGATAGGTCAGCGACTTGAATGACGTACCTGACGGGTTGTTTTCCTCGTAGTTGAAGATCAGGTCTGCATCGAGGCTTTCGTTCGGCTGCCAATTGAGAACGGCGCGGTAGGCGGCCGTATCGGTGGAGTTGAAGTCGCGGCCGCCCAGCAGATTCTCTACGAAGCCGTCGCGCTTCTTGATACGGCCGGCAAAGCGAACGGCGAAGGTGGAGCTCAGCGGCACGTTCACCATCGCCTCGATGCCGCGGTAGGCAAAATTCCCGGCTTCGAACTTCGCCGCTGCGGCAAAGCCGCTGGGGTCAGCCTTGTTCTGGACGATGTTCACCGCGCCGATCAGGGCGCTGCGCCCGAACAGGGTCGATTGCGGACCCTTGGCGATTTCGATGCGGGCGTTGTCGAAGAGCTCGATGTACGACCCGCGCGACTTGGAGACCGACACGCCGTCCTGGAAGACCGACACGCGGGGCTCGACCGTGGCGCCACCGTCATCCGAGGTAATGCCACGCATAACAAAGCCCGGATTGTTGGGCGACTGGTTCTGGACTTCGAAACCCGGGACGAAAAGGGAGAGTTCCTCGAACTCCTGCACACCAACCTCGTCCAGGAAGTCACCGGAGTACGCTGTCAGGGAGATCGGGACGTCGAGGGTGCGTTGTTCGCGCTTCTGCGCGGTGACGATCAGCTCTTCAATAGCCGTGGAATCAGCGCTACCTGTCGTATTGACTTGAGCAATAGCTGCCGAACCTGCCAGCAATGCTGAAGCACATGTAGTGTATAACGCCATTCCGCGAATTGAATAAACTGTCATCACGTCCTCACATTAAAAAACTTAGAGGGCCCTATCGGCTGTAAATGTCAGTTCGGAGACAGTTGGATGAAGAAATCTCGCGCACGTCTTTTCCCGAGGGGTTAGGCAAACCTTTGGCGTAGACCGTTGTATTTAGCCCACGGTCGCAGGTTGAGGGATTGCCGCCTATCCCTCCGACATGCCGTACGTTCAGGACTCCCCACATCCCCTCCCCCCGGCGTAAGCTCTCCTGAACAACGATCAGGGAGACGGGGATGAGCCGGGCGAACAGTCGGGATCGACAGCTGAGGGAACGGGCTGAGGCGGTTATCCCGGGCGGGATGTTCGGACATCAGTCGGTAGGGCTGTTGCCGGACGACTATCCGCAGTTCTTCGCCCGCGGTGACGGCGCCCACATCACCGATGTGGACGGCAACCGCTATCTGGATTTCATGTGCGCCTACGGCCCGAACCTGTTCGGATATGGCCATCCCGACATCGACGCGGCGTTCGTTCGTCAGCTGGGCCAGGGCGATACGCTGACGGGACCTACGGCGCTGATGGTGGAACTGGCCGAAGCGCTGACGGCTATGGTCACCCACGCCGACTGGGCGATCTTCTGCAAGAACGGCACGGACGCCACCACCATGGCGCTGTCGGCGGCGCGGGCCCACACGCGGCGCAAGAAGGTGATCCGGGCCAAGGGCGCCTATCATGGCGCTGCCCCCTGGTGCGTGCCGCGTCCTGCCGGAACAATCGATACCGACCGGGCCAACCAGATCTTCTGCGACTACAACGATGTCGCCAGCCTGGAGGCTGCAGTGGCCGAAGCGGGCGATGATCTGGCCGCGATCTTTGCCGCGCCGTTCAAGCATGACGCCTTCATCGACCAGGCCGACCCCGATCCGGCCTATGCGAAACGGGCGCGAGAGCTCTGCGACCAGACCGGCGCCCTTCTGGTTGTCGACGATGTCCGGGCTGGATTTCGTCTGGTGCGGGACTGCTCCTGGAGCCGGCTGGGCATACAGCCCGACCTGTCGTCCTGGGGAAAGTGCATCGCCAACGGCCATCCGATCTCGGTGCTGCTGGGGTCGAACAAGGCCCGCAAGGCCGCTGCTGCCATCTATGTGACCGGCTCGTTCTGGTATCAGGCCGCGCCGATGGCGGCGGGTCTGGAGACGCTCAGGCTGATCCGCGAGACGGACTATCTGGAACGGATCACCGGGTTGGGTGAACGCCTACGCGCGGGCCTCACCGAGCGCGCAGGGGCCGCCGGTTTCGGCTTCCGTCAGACCGGACCCGGAACCATGCCGCTGTTCCTGTTCGACGATGACCCGGACCTTCGGAAGGGGTTCTGCTTCGCCTCGGAAATGCTGGCGCGGGGCGTTTATGTGCACCCATGGCACAACATGTTCCTCTGCGCGGCGATGACCGAGGCCGATATCGACGGCGCGCTTGATGCGGCGGAAGCGTCGTTCGGCGCCCTGAAGACCCAGGTGCGCGATCTCGCGCCGGTCGAGAAACTGGCCTTTCTCTCTGCTGGAGCCCGCTGATGGACAACTATTCCGACTTCGACGGCCTGGGACTGGCCCAGCTGGTCGCCACGAAGCAGGTGACACCGGCCGAGCTTGTCGAGGCGGCCATTTCGCGTGTCGAGCGGCACAACCCCACCCTGAACGCGGTGGTCTACAAGGGTTTTGATGACGCCCGGGCCCGGGCCACGGGCGCCCTGCCTGACGGCCCGTTTCGCGGCGTGCCGTTTCTGATCAAGGATCTGGCCATGCCTGTGGCTGGCTGGCCGCGCACCTCGGGCAGCCGCTTTGCAAGAGGCGTGATCGACGCCGAGGATGGTGGCCTGACCGCGCGCTATCGTGACGCCGGCGTGATCCCCATCGGCAAGACCAATACGCCCGAGTACGGCATCACCGGCACCACGGAGAGCGCCCACCTTGGACCCTGCCGCAATCCGTGGAACCCCGGGCACATCGCTGGCGGCTCGTCGGGCGGCTCGGCCTCGGCGGTGGCGGCCGGCATCGTTCCCATGGGCCACGCCTCGGACGGCCTGGGTTCAATCCGGATTCCCGCGGCCTGCTGCGGATTGGTAGGCCTGAAGGTCACTCGCGACCGCAATCCCAACATGCCGGACGGGTACGACTACACCTACGGCCTGGTCGTGGATCACGTGGTGAGCCGTACGGTGCGCGACAGCGCCGCCATGCTGGACGCCACAGGCTATCCCGAGCCGTTCTCGCCCTACCCCGCGCCGCCGAAGTCCGGCCTCTATTTGGAGGATGTGAGCAAGAGCCCTGGCAGGCTACGCATCGCCTGGTCGTCGGAGACCGCCAATGGCCGCCCCATCGACCCCGAGATCCAGGCGGCGCTGGAACGCACAGCCGAGCTGCTTCGCCGACTGGGCCACGACGTGTTCGAACGCGGTCTGGGGATCGACTACCGCGCGCTCTATGCCGCGCGGGGTCCGGCGGGCGCCGCCAACTTCGCTGCCGGCATGGCGCGCCTGATCGACGAGATCGGTCGTGAGCCTGAGCCGGACGAACTGGAGCCGCTGACCTGGGCCTCGTTGAAATCAGGACGCAAGGTCAGCGGCGCCGACGCGCTGCGGTCCCTGCAGGACATGCGGATGCTGAACCGCGCCACGCTCGCGGCCTTCGCCGACATCGACGTCTATCTCAGCCCGGTACTGGGCACGCCGGTGCCGGAGATCGGCCATATAGACCCGGTGAACCTGGAGCCTCGCGAGGTGAACCGGCGCCAGGGGCGCGCCTTCCCGTTCACGCCGCCGTTCAACTTCTCAGGTCAGCCGTCGCTCAGCCTGCCGCTGGAGATGGACACAAACGGCCTTCCCATCGGCATGATGTTCACCGCCAAATATGCCGACGAGGCGACCCTCTTCCGTCTGGCCGGGCAACTGGAGAAGGAAGCACCCTGGAAGGACCGTCGTCCGCAGGTCTGGGGCTAGGCATGGGCTTCTGGACCCGTCGGAACTGGATGACGCTGGCGGCGATCAGCGGATTTGTCGCCGTGGCGGTTGGCGCGTTCGCGGCTCACGGGGTGCACGATCCCAAGGCTCAGGAGTGGCTGCGGACCGGGTCCACCTACGGCTTCATGCACACCATGGCGACGCTGGCCTGCGCGACGTTCATTCAGGTGGGCGCCAGGCGGGCAAGATATGCACCGGCCTTCTTCCTCAGTGGCGTCGTGATCTTTTCGGGCAGCCTCTACGCCATGGCGTTGGGCGCCCCGCGCTGGTTCGGCGCGATCACGCCCATCGGTGGACTGCTTTTCCTGATCGGCTGGGCCGTGCTGGCCTGGGCCGCACGTGGGGTCGACCCTCAAGCCTGAGCCGGTCGCAGCGCCAGGAACCTTAAAGCCAGGGCGGACCCCGCCAGCGCCAGGATCATCACCAGCGCCATGGGCCGGGCTGAGCCGTCATGCAGGACAGCGGCCAGGGTGGACGCCAGCGCACCCGCCGCAAAGCCAACGGCGCCCATCAACGCCGAGATCGAACCGGCCCGCAGGGGGTCGACATTCAGCGCGCCCGCGGTGGTGTTGCCCTGCATGAAGCCCAGACTACAAAAAACCAGAAACACCAGCGGCAGCACCGTCCATCGTTCACCAATGCCCGTATAGGCGGCGATCATCAGGGCGACGCCGAGGCCTACGGCAATGCGGCTGGCCACGCTCAGCACCCGGTCAGGGTGAACGCGGCGCAGGATCATCCGGTTGATCTGGCCCGATCCCACGATCCCAAGCGCGTTGAGGCCAAATATCCAGGGGAAGAGGGCAGCGGAATAGCCGTAGGTTCCCATGATCAGGCTGGGGGATGTGGCGATGTAGGTAAACAGGGTGGCGCCGTTCAACGCCCCGGCCAGCGCATAGCCTACCAGCCGCGGCTGACGCAGCAGCGCCGCATAGGACTGGAAGGGGTTTTCGGATGCGGCCTGGCGCGCCGTGGCCTCGGAGCGGGACTCCTTCAGGCGCAACACCGCAATCACACCCACCACAATGCCGAAGGCGGCCATGAACCAGAAGTTCAGCCGCCAGCCGCCGAAGGCCAGCAGGGCCGCGCCCAGTAAAGGCGCCAGGATCGGCGCCAGGCCCATGATCAGCATCATCAGGCTGAGGGTGCGCGCCGTTTCGGTGTGGTCAAAGGTGTCCCGGACGACAGCGCGCGAGACCACGGCCCCGGCGCAGGCGCCCAGCGCCTGAACGAACCGCGCCGCCAGCAGCTGCTCCACCGACGTCGCCAGTGCGCAGGCTACCGAGGCGGCGATGAAAATCACCACACCCAGCATGATCGGCGCGCGTCGCCCGATCCGGTCCGACCAGGGTCCGTAGACCAGCTGTCCGATCGCCATCCCCGCCAGGAACGTCGACACCGTGGCCTGGGTAGAGGCAGGCGTGGCGCGCAGGGACTGACCAATAGCTGGCAGGGTGCTGAGGTACATGTCGATCGCCAGCGGCCCCATGGCAGTCAGCGATCCCAGCAGGATCACCAACCCCCAGGGCGTCGGCGGCGAAGCGGATGAAGGGTTGGCGGACGTCACGGCGCCCATGGCCTACTCGAACGATAGGGGTCGGCGATACCCCAAACCGTACGGAGCCCCGCATGTCAGCGCTCGAAACCATGATGCCGCCGGTCCAGAAGGCCTCCGTCAATGGCGTGGAGCTGGCCTACTATGAGGTCGGACCGCGCGGGCAAGGCGTGCCGATCATCTTCTGCCACGGTTTCCCGGAGCTGGCGTTCTCGTGGCGCCACCAGCTCGAGGCCTGCGAGGCGGCGGGACGCTGGGCTATCGCACCGGACCAACGCGGCTACGGCCTGTCGTCGAAGCCCGACGCCGTGGACGCCTATGATATCGATCAGCTCACCGCCGACATGGCCGGCCTGCTGGACCATCTGGGCGTGGAGAAGGCGATCTTCTGCGGCCACGACTGGGGCGGCATCGTGGTCTGGCAGATGCCGCTGATCCATCCCGATCGCGTGGCGGGCGTCATCGGCCTCAACACCCCCTTCATGCCGCGTGCGCCGGCCGACCCTATCGCGATCATGAGGGCGCGCTTCGGACCGGACATGTACATCGTCTGGTTCCAGAATCCGGATGAGCCGGAGGCGGTGCTGGGCGCCGACACCACCAGAACCATGGCCTTCTTCATGCGCAAACCCGCCGCACAGCCGGTTACAGTCCCGCCCGACGCCTCGGGATCGACATTTGCGTTCAAGGACCTGTTGCGCAACTGGGACGGCGTGACCGGCGGCGAACCGCTGCTGACGCCGGACGAACTGGCCGTGTTCGCCGAGGCGTTCCGGGCTGGCAGCTTCTTTGGCCCGGTCAGCTGGTACCGTAACTTCACCCGCAACTGGGAACGGGCAGAGACCCTGCCCACCCGGATCGACGGTCTGCCCTGCCTGATGATCACCGCCGAGCTGGACGCCGTGCTGCCCCCGTCGGCCGCCGACCACATGGCGGGCTTCATCGGCGATCTGGAGACGGTGATGGTGGCCGGTTCAGGCCACTGGACGCAGCAGGAAAAGCCGGATGAGGTCAACGCCCTGATCCTGGGCTGGCTCGACAGGCGTTTCCCGAAGTAAAAGACGCTCATGGAACGCAACACCCCGGCGCAGGCCTTCTCGTCCACCTCGAACCGCCGGGGTCTGTTCGCCGACAACGAGCCGTTCGATTCAGGCTGGCTGGCCACCGACGGGCCGCACGAGATCTACTACGAGCAGTGCGGCGTGCAGGACGGCAAGCCCTGCGTGATCCTGCACGGCGGCCCCGGCGGCGCGATCAATCCCACCATGCGGCGCTTCTTTGATCCGTCGAAGTGGCGAATGGCTCTGTTCGATCAGCGCGGCTGCGGCAAGAGCCGGCCCAACGCCAGCCTGGACGACAATACCACCTGGTCGCTGATCGCCGACATCGAGCGGCTGCGCGAGCATCTGGGCGTGGAGAAATGGTGCGTCTTCGGCGGGTCCTGGGGTTCCACCCTGGCGCTGGCCTACGCCATCACCCACCCGGAACGGGTGGAGAGCCTGGTGCTCAGGGGCATCTTCCTGCTCACCCCGCGCGAGCTGCGCTGGTTCTATCAGGACGGCGCATCAATGCTGTTCCCCGACGCCTGGGCGCGGTTCTGCGCGCCGATCCCGCTGGAAGAGCGGGGCGACATGATCAGCGCCTACCACAAGCGCCTGACCCATCCCGACCGCCGCATCCAGGCCGAGGCGGCGGCCGCCTGGAGCCAGTGGGAGGGCGACACCATCTCCATCCGCGGCCCGGAAGCCCGGCCATCCAAGTTCAACGAGATCGACTTCGCCATCGCCTTCGCGCGGATCGAGTGCCACTTCTTCGCCAACGGCGGGTTCTTCGACAGCGAGAACTGGATTCTGGAAAACGTGGGCAAGCTGGCCGATATCCCGGGCTGGATCGTTCAGGGACGCTTCGATGTGGTGACCCCGATGGACAGCGCCTGGCGCCTCAAGACGGCATGGCCGAAGGCGCGTTTCGAAGTGGTCTGGGACGCAGGCCACGCCTCGACCGAGCCGGGAATCGTCGATGGTCTGGTCCGCGCGACGGAGGCGGCGCTCAGGGTTTGAGTTAAGTCAGCAAGCAGAGGGCTGCGGCCCCATTGGGGACAGCGTCAGCCGGGATTTTTCGATCAAAGGTCGCCAGGCGTCCGCCGTTGGCGACGGCCAACGCCAGAAGATAGACATCCGTCACGTCGCCGGAACTGAGAAGACGGCGGCGAACCAGATGCTGCTGATCTCGCAGACTTATGGCGTCCGGCCAGAACACATGACCCGGCAGGGCGCATAGGGCCTCAAGCGCTGGCAGTACAGCTGAGGCTGAACCATGCGGTGTCGGGTAGCGCGGTCCGCCAACGATACGCAGGACGCCGTTTTCGGTCAGAGGGCAGGTTGCGAACGAATGGCGCCCCTCGTGAGCAAACCAGGCGTGGGCCCGCGAACTGTCGACATGGGACCGGTCGATGAGAGCAATGAGAATGTTGACGTCGAGCAGAAACGTCACTGCGTCTCGTCATCAAGCTGTTTGATCAGTTCGGGCGTGACGATTGCGCCAGGTCTGACCGGTAGCTGCAAGATGCCATTCAGGTAGGTCGGCTCGGCTGGCGTCGCAGGCGCAAGCGCCTCGCGGATGAGGTCCGAGATGACCTGTCCGACAGGCCGCCCCTGTACCTGGGCCATATGTTTTGCCGCGAGCAGAACGTCGTCGTCGATCGCAAGTGTCGTTCGCATTGGACCCTCCTGCATCACGCATCATACATCAGATGCGGGCAGAATGAAGTCAGACAAATGACCCCTTGCCGCTGGTGACTTCGGAATACCGGTGCACCCGGACAGACTGGACCAGGCCAAACCCGATCATCACCGTCAGCATAACTGTGCCGCCATAGCTGAGCATCGGCATCGGCACGCCCACCACCGGCGCCAGGCCCATCACCATCAGGCCGTTGATCATCACATAGAGGGTGAAGGTGGCGGTGACGCCCGCCGCGGCCAGCCGTCCGAAGTGGCTGTGGCTGAGATAGGAGGTCCGCAGCGCCATGAAGATCGCCGCAGCATAGAGGATCAGAAGTGAGGCGCAGCCGACAAAACCGAACTCCTCGGCGAGCGCGGCAAAGATGAAGTCGGTCTGCTTTTCCGGCAGGAAATTGAGCTGGCTCTGGGAGCCCAGCCCGTAGCCCTTGCCCAGCAGGCCGCCGGAACCCAGCGCGATCATAGATTGCAGGATGTGATAGCCCGAGCCCGAGGGGTCGCTCTCCGGGTCGAGAAAGGTCAGCACCCTCTGACGTTGATAGTCGTGCATGCCGAAGATCACGTAGGGCGGGATCACGGCCAGCACGCCGGCCACGGCGGTGGCGATGATCTTCCAGGAGAGGCCGGCCAGCACCACGATGGCGCCGCCGGTCATGGCGATCAGCAAGGCGGTGCCCAGATCAGGCTGGTGCGCCACCAGCAGCACCGGGACGGCGATCATCAACGCCGGAATGAACAACCACCATGAAAGCCGGGCGCGCTCTGCCGACACGCCGTGATAGAGCCGCGCCAGCGCCAGGACGATGCCGATCTTGATCACCTCGGAGGGCTGAAAGCTGAAACTGCCAATGGACAACCAGCGCTGGGCGCCCAGCCTGATGTCGCCGACCAGTTCCACCGCAATCAGCAACAGCACGCCCAGGCCATAGATCGGATAGGCCAGCGCGAACCACACCCGCAGATCCACCATCGCCAGAGCGATCAGGATCACAACGCAAATCCCGAACCGACTGGCATGCGCCGCCGCCCAGGGTGTCCAGGAAGATCCGGCGATGGAGAACAACATCAGCGATCCGGCGCCGGCGATCAGGCACAACACCAGGACGAACAGCCAGTCGATTTCGGTCAGCTTGACGGTCAGCCGATCGCGTTCACCGGGGCGGGTCAGGGCGGACACGGTCATGCCGGACCTCCAGGGATGGCGGCCGTCCGTTCGATGGTGGTGGACTGGGGCACGGTGTCCAGTTCCGGGTCGGGCGCCATTTCCGGCATCGGTAACGGCTTTTCGATCCGCGCGCGGATCTCCGGATCCTTCAACAGCGTGGTGCGCATGATCTCCCTCGCACGCGGCGCTGCGGCGGTCGACCCGCCCATACCGTGCTGCACCACCACGGCGATGGCGTAACGAGGGGCGTCAATGGGCGCAAAGGCCACGAACAGGCCGTGGTCGCGCAGGCGCCAGGTCCCGCCCTGGCCGCGTGATCCGCCCTTGTCATAGTTGCGCACCTGGGCGGTGCCGGTCTTGCCGGCCATCAGGATGTCACCCAGGCCCAGCTGGCTGGCCCGGAACGCGGTGCCGCCCGCCTCGGTCACTGCCGCCATGCCGTCACGAACATACTGGATGTGCTCGGTCGCAAACGGCAGTGGAGGCGCGTCCGATCCTTTTGGCAGCTCCTTGCCACCCACCGAGCGAACGAGACGCGGATTGAGCGCCCGCTGTCCGTTGGCCAGCCGCGCCGTCATCACGGCCAGTTGCAGACAGTTCACCTGCAGATAGCCCTGGCCGATGGCGTAGGAGAGATTTTCGCCCGGCCACCAGGGCTGCTGGGCCTCGTTCTTCGCAAAGTAGCGCTTCTTCCACGCCCGGTCGGGCACGACGCCCTTCTTCTGACCCGGGATTCCGATGTCATAAATCTGGCCGAGGCCGAAGGCGCGGGCGGCGATGGCGATGCGATCCGGCCCCACCCGCAGTGACATGGTGTAGAAGTAGGTGTCGCAGGAGTTCTTGATGGCGTCGCGCAGGTTCTGCGAGCCGTGCCCGCCGCGCTTGTGGCAGTGGAAGTAGCGGCCTCCGAAGTTCATCCCGCCGCTACAGTTGACGCGGATATCCGGGTCGATGCCCGCGTCGAGGATCGCCAGCGCAGTCATTGTCTTGAAGGTTGAGCCCGGCGGGTAGAGGCCTGACAGGCACTTGTCCAGCAAGGGCTTGCGCTCGAAGGTCGCCAGGCCGCGGTAGTCAGCGACCGTAAGGCCTCGCACAAAACGATTGGCGTCGAAGCTGGGAGCCGATGTCATGCACAGGATGTCGCCGGTGCGGCAATCCATCACGACAGCGCCGCCGCTCTCCTCGCCGAAGACTTCCAGCGCCCGGTTCTGGACATCGACATCAAGGGTCAGCTGAATTTCAGCGCCCGGCTGCGGCGGGATGTCGCCCTCGCCATGGTGGCTGACCTCGCGCCCGTTGGCATCGACCTCGACCTTGCGCGCGCCGGGCCGGCCGCGAAGCTCCAGATCAAAGGCTTTCTCGACGCCCTGCTTGCCGATCCTGAAACCCGGATGAAGCAGGATCGAGTCCGCGTTCGGGCCGGCAGCTGTGATGTCGTCCTTGTTCACCTTGGCGACGTAGCCAATAACGTGGGCGAAGGCGCCGCCATAGGGATAGACCCGCACCTCGCCCATGTCGGCGGTGACGCCGGTGAGCTCCGGCGCACGCACGCTGACGGCCGAGAACTGTTCCCAGGTCATGTCCTCCATGACCGAAACCGGCGCCCGGCGCGGCGCACTGTTGATATCCTTGAGCAGGCGGCGCTGGCGAACCTCGTCCAGCGGCACAAAACTGGCCAGTGTCTTGAGGGTCGCTTCGGTATCTGTGCCCTTGTCGCGGACCACCAGCAGCCGGAAGTTGGGGCGATTGGCCGCCAATACGGCGCCGTTGCGGTCAACGATCACTCCGCGCGGCGCAGGCATGAGCTTGAAATTGAACTGGTTCGAGGTCGACAGCCGCTCATAGCGCTGGGTCTGGAACAGCTGCAGATAGGCCAGACGCCCGCCCATGGCTGTCAGGCCCAGGCCCGCGAAGGCGCCCAGCAGGACGGCGCGCCGATGGAATACGCCCTGACGCTCGTTCACCTCTTCGAAGAAGATCGATGGGCCGGTCATGGTACGCTCAGCGGAACCTCACGTCTGCGTCTTCGAACAGGTCGATGAGCCTGTCGGCGAAGGGATAGAGCACAACTGTGGCGAGGAATTGCCAACCCACGGACACCGGGCTCGGCGCATTCTGGGTGTCCAGCATCGTAAAGATGTACCCGGCGCCAAGCGCCAGCGCGGTCGCAGCGCTGTACCAGGCCCACATGAACAGGCGACTTTGTCCTGCGAGCATCGCCCGCCCGCTCAGCACCAGGCCATAGGGCAACAACAGGCACACCGCCCAGAATCCAAGGGGATTGCCCCAGAGCAGATCCAGATAGAATCCCATCAACATCACGCCTACCGGCGCCAGCATGGATGGGCGGATGACCGCCCAGGCATAGACCACCGGCAGGGCGAACACCGGCTCAGGCAGGCTCAGCCCCCAGAAACGCAAGGGCAGCGCCAGCAGGAAGGTGGCCAGGATCACCTGGAGCATGGGAACACCAAGCCACCGCCAGGGCGCCAGGGGCTGTGCGCCGCCGTTGCTCACGGCGTCGCTCCGGCAGGTCGCGGGGCGGGCCCGGGAGCCGGACGTACTGTGGCTGGAGGCGGCGTGGCAGGCGGAGGGACAGCCGGCGGTGTGGCAGCCGACGGCGGCAGGGTTGAAGCGCCAGGTGTCGCCGGCGGGACCTCAACCTTCTCCAGGCCCGCGCGATTGACCACCTGGGTGAAGTCCTGGAACAGTAGGATCCGCACATAGTCGACCGCCGCCTTGTCGGATGCCAGCACCACGCGCCAGCGGTTGTCCAGCCCCTTGATCGCTACGCCGACCGGTAGTCCCCGGGGGAAAACGCCGCCATCGCCTGAGGTCAGGATCCTGTCACCGCTGCGCACCGGGTCCTGGCCGCGCAGATACTCCAGCCTGGGATTGGGTCCGCCGTCGCCGGTCAGAATGGCGCGTGAATTGGTCCGGTCGATCATCACCGGCGTGCGCGAGGCGGCGTCGGTGAGCAGCAGAACCCGGCTGACACCGTCCGTAACGCCGACGACGCGACCCACCAGGCCGTTCTCGCTCATCACAGGATTGCCGGGCTTGATCCCCGCTTCGCTGCCGGCGTTGGCCAGGCGGGAATTTGCGAAGGGTCCGCGGCTATCGGTGACAATTCGCGCCGAGGCCATGGGAATGGGAGGATCGGTCTTGAGGCCCAGGACGGCGCGATAGCGCTCGTTGGTGTCGCGCAACGCCAGCGCCACGTCGCGCCACTGGCGCATTTCCTTGAGCTCTTCGTTGAGACGGCGGTTCTCGGACACGGCGAAGAAGTAGCCCTTGACGCCGTCAACCCCCTGCCCGGTCAATCGGCCGGGCGTGGAGAGCGCATCGCCCACCGGCGCCATCACCTTGTCAGACAAGGTGCGCGGGCGACCATAGGCGTCGGTATCGAAGACCTCGCGGCGATCCGAAAGCAACACCGCCACGGAGGCGATCAGCACAACGAGAAACACGATCCCCGCCGTCCAGGTCAGGGGAACCCTCAGTTCGCCGAGCGGATTGTCCCTGTAGGACATCTAGGTTCGACCCCTACCACCCGCGCGGGCGCCGCCTAAGCCAGGGTGGATTCCAGAACGCCCTTCATCCACCTGGGATGTTCGAGCACCTTGCCGCAGCCCAGCGCAACACAGGACAGCGGGTCGTCGGCCACCGTCACCGGCAGGCCAGTGTGATCGCGAATCTCAGCGTCCAGGCCGCGAAGCAGCGCGCCGCCGCCGGTCAGCATGATGCCCTTGTCGGCGATGTCGGAGGCCAGTTCCGGCGGCGTGGCTTCCAGCGCCATCTTCACGGCGTCCACGATCTGGCCAACCGGCTCGGCAAGCGCGTCCGAGGCCTGTTTCTCGGAAATCCGCACCTCGCGGGGGACCCCCTGCATCAGGTCGCGGCCCTTGACCTCGATCGACAGACCCTCGCCGTCAGCCGGCGCGCGGGCGGTGCCGATCTCCTTCTTGATCCGTTCGGCCGTGGTCTCGCCGATCAGAAGGTTATGGTTGCGGCGCATGTAGCTGATGATCGCCTCGTCCATCTTGTCGCCGCCGACGCGGACCGAGCGCGAATAAACGATGCCCGACAGAGAGAGCACGGCAACCTCGGTGGTGCCGCCGCCGATGTCGACCACCATCGAACCGGTCGGCTCGTGGATTGGCAGGCCGGCGCCGATCGCAGCCGCCATCGGCTCGTCGATCAGGCCCACGCGGCGGCCGCCGGCGTTCAGGCAGGAATCGTTGATGGCGCGGCGTTCAACGGCAGTGGCGCCGGACGGCACGCACACGATCACCTTGGGGTTCACGAACCCCTTGCGGTTGTGAACCTTGCGGATGAAGTACTTGATCATCTCTTCGGCGACTTCAAAGTCGGCGATCACCCCGTCGCGCATGGGGCGGATAGCCTCCATGTGGCCAGGCGTGCGGCCCAGCATCTGCTTGGCCTCGATGCCCACGGCGTGAACGACCTTGCGGCCTCCCACATTGCGCAGCGCCACCACCGAGGGCTCATTGAGCACGATGCCCTTGCCCTTCATGTAGATGAGCGTGTTGGCGGTTCCGAGGTCGATGGCGATATCGTTCGAGATGGCGCCGAAGAGCGATGAGATCATGCAAGGCCCTGACGAGTTGGGGCGGAAAAGACAAGTTGTCTGCAAGGCGAAAGCCCAACCGACCTGTAGCGCGAGTTTGCGCCTGAGATGGTTAACTTTGTCTGGCGGATATTCAGGACCCTCTGCCCTGACACCTTGGTCATTTCAAGGCCTAATACGGCCTGCGCGAATTCGCCTGCGGCGCGAGTGCGGGTTCAGGCCGGCGGATCGCCCAGAAGCAGCGCCCTGGCGGCAGGGTCGGCCAGCACCTCTGCAGGCGTTCCCGTCGCCCGGGCCTCCCCCTGATCGAGCACACACAACCGGTCGGCGAGTCTCGAAACCTCGTCCACATCGTGCGTGACCAGCAACATCGGAATCGAAAGTCCCTGTCGAAGTGCAACGATCTCTTCATACAGATGAACGCGCGTACGACGGTCGACTGCCGAGAACGGTTCATCCAGCAGCAGCACATGCGGCTCGCGCGCCAGAGCCCGGGCGATGGCCACGCGCTGGCGCTGGCCGCCGGAAAGTTGGGCAGGTTTGCGGGTCTCGAGGCCTTCCAGATGCACCCGCGCCAGCAGGCTCGCGGCCCGGTCCCGTCGCTCCGCGCGGGGAATTTCGAGCAGTGCCGTGGCGACGTTGTCCAGCGCCGAGAGGTGGGGAAACAGGGCGTGTTCCTGGAAAACCAGCCCGACCCGACGACGGTGCGGCGGCAGAAACCGGCGCGCATCGCTGTCGAACCAGACCTCGTCACCGACCGCGATGTGTCCGGCGCGCGGTCGGTAGAGGCCGGCGATCGCCCGAAGCGCTGTCGTCTTGCCCGCGCCGGAGGGGCCGACCAGACCCAGCACCTCGCCCGGCGCGCAGGTGAAGGCGACGTTCAACGGGATCGGTCCGGACTGATGCAGGCGGATGGAGAGACCAGGCTCAGCCATGACGGCGTCCAACGCGGCCGCTCGCCGCCGTCGCGATGGCGATGGCGCCAATGGAGAAGGCCAGCAGAAGCGCGCTCATCAGCCCGGCGCCGTGGGTGTCAAAGGCCTGGACCCGATCATAGATCGCCAGTGCGATGGTCCGCGTTTCGCCTGGGATGGATCCACCGACCATGAGAACCACGCCGAATTCGCCGAGTGTGTGGGTGAAGGTGAGCGCGAACGCCGACAGGACACCCGGCCACGCCAGGGGCGCCTCGATACGCCAGAACGTGCGCCAGGGTGAGAGGCCGCTGACCCAGGCGGCTTCACGGACATCCGGCGGCAGGGCCTCGAAGGCCCGCTGCATCGGCTGCACGGCGAAGGGAAGGTTGATCAGGACAGAAGCGGCCACCAGGCCCTCGAAACTGAAAGCCAGCGGATGCCCGAACATCGCACTCCAGGCCTTGCCCAGTGACGCATTGGCGCCCATCGCGCTCAGCAGATAGAATCCGAGCACTGTCGGCGGCAGCACCAGCGGCGCCATGATCAACGCCTCCAGGACGCCGCGTCCACGGAACCTGTGAAAGGCGATCCATCGGGCCAGCACCAGGCCCAGCGGCAGCAGAAGGCCGACCGTCCAGGCCGCCAGCACCAGCGATAGACGGAACGCTTCCCAATCCAAGCTGCTAGCGCCCCCCGGGCACGGTGAAGCCGTAGCGGGTGAAGATCGCGCGCGCCTCTGCGCCCTGCAGGAAGGTGTAGAAGGCACGGGCCGTAGCGCCGGCGCCGGTCAGCAGGGTGGCCCGCTGACGCAGGGGTTTATGCCGGTCTTCCGGAATCAGGGCGAACGTTCCGGCCGCCTTGACCGGTGCTGTCAGGGCCAGCGAGAGCGGGATCACGCCGGCCTGCGCGCCACCGGCTACAGCGAACTGGGTCGCCTGCGAGACGTTCTCGCCGAGAACAAGCTTCCCCTGCAGGTCATCCCACAGGCCCGCCGCCTGGAGGGCCTCGCGCGCCGCCCGGCCGTAGGGCGCATGTTCAGGATTGGCGATGGCGACCTTGCTCACCTGCCCGGCGCGGAGCGCCCTTCCCAGACCGGCGAGCGCGCCGTCCACCTGGACCGGAGATCCCTTGGGCGAGAACAATCCGATCCGGCCGATGGCGTAGAGCACGCCCGGGCCCTCTCCGCGCCCCGCCTGACGCAAGGTCTCCACATAGGCCTCGTCCGCCGAGAGGAAGACTTCATAGGGCGCGCCGTTCAGGATCTGCTGGGTGAAATTGCCCGATGAGCCGAAGGTGAGCCTCACGTTCTGCCCTGTCCGCCGGCGGAACTGCGCGGCGATTTCAGGGAGAGCCGCGGAAAGATCGGACGCGGCGGCCACGGTCGGCCCGCCGGGTTGAGCCCTGCCAGGACCTGCGCCCAGCGCGAAGGCCAGCCCGCCCGATGCGACGCGGAAGAAGGTCCGGCGTGCGATCAACGGTCGGGTCTCCAGGTTTGCAGCGGGATCTCGCAACTCGCGTTGTGTACCGCTACTGCGCAATGACGTGAAGCGTTGGCGTCCGGTCCTGAGACCGTGCTGCCCCTGCCATCAACCCAGGACGGTGAGCAGTACCCCCGCTGCGGTCAGCCCGCCGCCGATCCACTGGCGAGGCGACAGCCGTTCCTTGAACAGGCGACGACCAACTGCAGCGGCGATCGGACCCTCGATCAGACCGATCGCCCGGACAGGCGCCGCCGGCGCCAGCGCCAGGGCCCCGAACCAGCACGCCGAGGCGGCAGACCCGAAAAAGCCGGCAGCCAGCGACGGCTTCCATGTCCCGAACACAGACCGCAAGGCCTGAGGCCGCGTCAACCCAAGGATCGACGACAGAACCACCGACTGCATCGTCTGGGCGACCAGCAGGGCCGCTGCCGCCGAGTAGAGCGGGTGGCCCGCATCAAACGCCTGCCCCGCCTGACGATAGGCGTTGAACGCCACCGCAAAGGCCGCGCCCGCCGCCAGCCCCAGCAACCCTCCCGGCAGATCCGCCTTGGCCTGCCCCTGACGCGGCCAGGACAGAACGACCAGGCCGATGGTCCCGACCGCCACGCCCGACCAGGCTGCGACGCCCAGCGCGTCACCCAGAACCAGCCAGCCGAGGATAGCCGCCATGGGCAGGGACGACTGCTGCAGCATGATCGCCACCGCAAATCCCGAACTGCGCATCGCCATCAGCAGCGCGCCCGTCGCCGCGACCTGGCTGATGGCGCCGACAACCGCGGCGATCCAGAACCGGGCCGAAGGATCAGGCTGGGCGTCCGGCGTGATCGTCCACATGACCGCGAAGATCAGGATCGAAAACGGCAGGCCAAACAGGAAGCGCACAAGCGTTGCGCCCCACGGCCCGGCATCACCCACCAGCCCCCGCTGCATGGCGTTGCGTGCGACCTGCAAAGGCGCGGCTGCAGCGGCGAGGAAAATCCAGAGCATTCAATTGAATCCGTCATCCCGGCCAACGCAGCGGCGCAGCCGCGAAGGCCGAGCCGGGACCCACCCACACCCACGGCGTGCGTGAACCTCCAGCGATCAGGTGAGCAACGATCCCGGTTTTCGCCTGTGGCGAAACCGGGATGACACGATGTTACGGCGTCAGAACCCGCTGGCGACCTTGCCCGGTGCAGTCTTTTCCTTGCGCGCAAAGAGGTTGTTGAGCGCGTTGACGTAGGCCTTGGCCGAGGCCGTAAGAGTGTCGGTGTCAGCGGCCTGGCCGGTGGCGATGCGGCCATCGTCCTCGAGCCTCACCGATACCTGGGCCTGGGCATCGGTGCCTTCGGTGACCGCATGAACCTGGAAGAGGCGCAGGATGGCCGTATGCGGGATCACCGCATGGATGGCGTTGAACACCGCGTCCACAGGGCCGTCGCCGGTGGCGTTGGCTGATTTTTCCTCGCCCTCGATCGTGACCGTCAGGAACGCCTCCTGCGGCCCCTCGGTCCCCGCGATCACCCGCAGGTGCTTGACCTGGACGCGATCGGCCCCGCTGGCCAATGCATCGTCCACCAGGGCCACGATATCGTCGTCGAAGACGTGCTTTTTCTTGTCAGCAAGGTCCTTGAACCGCTGGAAGGCCTCGTTCAGGGCGTTCTGGCCCAGTTCGTAGCCCAGGTCCTTGAGCTTGGCGCGGAACCCCGCACGGCCCGCATGCTTGCCCATCACCAGATTGGAGGAGCCCTGCCCCACGTCCTCGGGCTGCATGATCTCGTAGGTGCCGCGGTCCTTGAGCATCCCGTCCTGATGGATGCCGCTCTCGTGAGCGAAGGCGTTCTTGCCGACGATGGCCTTGTTGAACTGGACCGGGAACCCGGTGATCGCCGAGACATAGCGGCTGGCGCGCGTGATGTGCTGTGTCTCGATGCCGGTGTGGAACCGCAGGTGATCCCCACGCACCTTGAGCGCCATGACGATCTCTTCGAGCGCCGCGTTGCCGGCGCGCTCGCCAATGCCGTTGATGGCGCACTCCACCTGCCGCGCCCCGCCCTGCACGCCGGCCAGGCTATTGGCGACGGCCAGGCCCAGGTCATTGTGGCAGTGGGTGGAGAAGATCACCGTGTCGGCGTTCTCGACGTTCTCGATGATGTCGCGGAACATGTCGCCATACTCGGATGGATAGCTGTAGCCCACCGTATCCGGCAGGTTGATGGTGCCGGCCCCGGCGCGAATGGCGGCGTCCACGCAGCGACGCAGGAAGTCAGGTTCGGTGCGGGTGGCGTCCTGGGCCGACCATTCCACATCACCACACAGGTTACGCGCATGGGTCACCGACTTGGTGATCATCTCCAGGATGTCTTCCTGGCTGGCGTGCAGGATGTGGTCGCGGTGGCTGGGACTGGTGGACAGGAAGGTGTGGATGCGGCCACGCTTCGCCTTCCGGATCGCCTCGGCGCAGCGCTCGATGTCGGCCATGCCGGCGCGGGCCAGACCACAGACGACGCTTTCGGTGATGATCCCGGAGATGGCGCGGACCGCCTCGAAGTCGCCGTTGGAGGCGATCGGAAAGCCCGCCTCGATCACATCGACCTTCATGTCTTCGAGGATCTTGGCCAGCTCGAGCTTTTCGTCGTGCGACATGGATGCGCCGGGCGACTGTTCGCCATCACGCATGGTGGTGTCGAAGACAATGACACGGTCAGACGGCGCCGGGGCGGACTCTGATACGGGGTCGGTCATGGGAATTCAGATCTCTTCGCGGTGTTTCAGTCTTGGGGCGGAGGTCTTCTAACCCCTGGATCGCCCGGCCGCGAGCATGCGCGTGCCTAGAGAGGCGCCCAGGGGCGGCTAAGCCCCAGCGAGAGAAGAAGCAGGCTTGTAGGCCGCGTGCGCATGGGAGACCGTGTAGCGAAATGGACGTCGCGCCGCAAGCTTGTTGCGCTGGATCAGGTGAAAGGCGTCCTCTTGAGCAAGAATCTTGCTGATCGGCGGCCTAGGGGTCAATTCGCCCTCTCCGCCCCAGCCAGCGCTGCGCAAACCAGCCGATCGCCAACCAGGCGACCGCAACGGCCAGCAGCGTCACCCAATGACCTGCGATCTGGCCGCGCATGATCTGCAGGATTGAGGCCCCCGCGAAAGCGGTCAACGCGATTTTCGGGACGATTCCAATCCCCGTCCCCGCCAGAAAGTGGGTCACGCGCATGGGCGTCACGCCGGCAGCCATATTGACCACGATGAACGGCGCGGAGGGTACGAGCCGAACAATCAGGCTGGCCAGGAAGCCGTTCTGGCCCACCAACCTCATGAAGCGTCGCACGCCCTCGCCAGAGACCCGCTCCAACGTCCGCGCGCCGGCGGTTCGTCCCAGATAGAAGCCCACCACCGAAGAGACCATGGTGCCCACCCAACTGTAGGCCGCGCCAGTCACCGGGCCGAACGCCACCACGGCTGCAGCGATCAGCACGATCTGCGGCGTGCCCACAAACGCCAGGGCAGCGAACGCCGCGACCGCCACCGGCAGGGACCACGGCCCCCGCGCCGCGCCCAGCCACCCTTCCAGCGTGCGCTCGCTGTCGATCCCCAGAAGCTGGGCGCCGAACACAAACACAACGCCGACACCGCCAAACAGCACAAACGACACCGCCAGCGTCCGCCAGGCCTGGGCGTCGAGGTTGGACAGGAATTCGAAGAGGCGGCGCATCACCTTCGGAGGCGTCGCGTGATCCTGAGGCCAGGTCAAGGCGAAGTGGCGCCCTTCTGCGGGTAGGCGTGCGCCACTGCATGGGCTAAACCCCCGCCGTTTCGCCAACCCCCAGCCGGGAGTCTCCCCCCATGTTTCGGGAATCCGACGCGCTTGCCCGCGTAAAGCCCTCCGCCACCCTGGCCGCCGACGCCAAGGCTCGTGAGTTGAAGGCCCAGGGCAAAAACGTGATCGGTCTGGCCGCCGGCGAACCCGACTTCGATACCCCCGACAATATCAAGGAAGCCGCGATCAAGGCGATCCGGGAGGGCAAGACCAAGTACACCAACGTCGATGGCATTCCGGAGTTGAAGGACGCCATCGTCGCCAAGTTCCAGCGGGAGAACCAGCTCACCTACAAGGCCAGCCAGGTGAATGTCTCGCCGGGCGGCAAGCCGGTGATCTGGAACGCCATGATCTCGACGTTGAACGCGGGCGATGAGGTGGTGATCCCGACGCCCTATTGGGTCAGTTACTGGGACATCGTGCTCTTGGCAGGCGGCCAGCCTGTCGCCGCGCCCACCTCAGTGGCGTCGGGCTTCAAGCTGGACGCAGCCGGCCTGGAAGCCGCGATCACGCCGCGGACCAGATGGGTGTTTCTGAACAGCCCGTCCAACCCCTCCGGGGCCGCCTACACCTGGGCCGAACTGCGCGCGTTGGCCGATGTCCTGCTGCGCCATCCGCAGGTCTGGATCCTGACCGACGACATGTACGAACACCTGGTGTTCGGCGATTTCGAATTCACCACCATCCTGCAGGTGGAGCCGGCGCTCTACGATCGCACGCTGACCATGAACGGCGTTTCCAAGGCCTATGCCATGACCGGCTGGCGGATCGGCTATGCAGCAGGCCCCGAAGCCCTGATCAAGTCGATGGCCAAGGTGATGAGTCAGACGACGTCGAACCCCTCGTCCATCTCGCAATGGGCGGCGGTCGAGGCGCTGAACGGGCCTCAGGACTTCATCAAGCCCAACGCCAGACTGTTCGAGGGTCGCCGCGACCTGGTGGTCTCGATGCTGAACCAGGCTCAGGGCATCAACTGCCCGACGCCGGAGGGCGCCTTCTATGTCTATCCGTCCGTGGAAGCCCTGATCGGCAGGACCGCGCCATCGGGCAAGGTCATCGCGTCCGACGCCGACTTCTGCGTCGAGCTGCTGGAAACCGAAGGCGTAGCCGTGGTGCTGGGCGCGGCGTTCGGGCTCTCGCCGCATTTCCGGATCAGCTACGCGACCAGCAACGCGGTGCTCGAAGACGCCTGCCAGCGGATCCAGCGGTTCTGCGCCAACGTGAAATAGGCAAGGCGGGCGGCGCGATCAGCGCCGCCCGGTCTTGCCTAGGCCCGTTCGCGCCAGGCGGCCTTGGCGGCGTCCTTGGTGGTGTTGAGGCACACCTTGTTGTCGAGGATCTCTTCCGCCCAGACCATGGGAATCAGGTGGTGCTTGAAGCCTGACCCGAAGTCGAACTTGGCCAGTTCGATGTCACCGCCCATCACGCGGTCAACCTTGCCGACATGGCCGCCATCAGAGCCGATGACTTCCATGTGTTCGAGAATTTTGGATTCGTGGATCATGATGATCTCCTGGGCTGGGACCGGGGTAACCGGCCGACACCGAGAAGGTTGCTAAGGCCAAGCTGCTTGCCTGATCGCCGAGGCAGGTTTCCGCGTTCGCAATCGTGCCGGTGATCGGCCGGGACCCAGGCTAAGGCTTCATCCCGGGGTTCCAGTCCGGCTTGAAGTCGCTGTCCAGCAGCCATCGGATTGGATCCGCGAGCGACTGGATAACGCCGATCATGAAGGCCAGGTCCACGTTCTCCAGGGTATCAGTCGGCTGGTGATAGGTGGGGGGCAGCGGCCATGCGCTGATGGTCTGGGCGACCACGCCCTTCTTCGCCAACCGGTAGTTGTCGGACCGCATGAAGAAGTTTTCCTGCGGATAGAGATCCGGACCCAGGCTCGCGCCCCTGGCCTTGAGCGCCGGACCCAGGTTCGAACGATCCCAACCTGTGAGCATGAGCGCCTTGCGGTCCTTGGGATCGGGAACCCCGATCATCTCGAACTGGAGATTGGCGACAATATCGACCAGCGGTGCTGGCGAATGGGCAAGATAGTAGCGCGAGCCATGCCCGCCTTGTTCCTCACAGCCGAAGAGCGCGAACTGGACCGTGCGCTTGTGGCCGCGCCCCGACTTCATAATCCGTGCGAACTCCAGCACGGCAGCCGTGCCGGAGGCATCATCATTGGCGCCGGGATAGAGTTGCCCGTCAATGACGCCGAGGTGGTCGTGATGTGCGCTGAGCAGCACCACCTCGCGGCGGGCTTGTCCGGATCGGCCGGGGATTTCCGCCAGCACATTGTAGGTGGTGCGCAGGATCGGCGACCCCAGGGTCGCGATGATCCGCGCAGACGTCCCGGCGCGCAGCTTCAAGGTCGCCATCGTCTCGGGGCGGGCGAAGATAACTGGCGGGCCTGCGGGCCGTGGCGACGGCGCCTCGACACCCGGAACCTCGACGGGCCCAGGCGGGCGCAGTGCGAGCTGATCCCACGCTTTCAGAAGCCGGTCCGGCGGTGTCGCGATGACCGCGAGCGCACCGGCCTTTACCAGCGCTGCGGCGGTCGTCGGATCATAGGGCCCGTCGAAGAGCACGATCCGGCCAGCGCCCTCCGCAGGCGCGCCGTCCTTGTTCAGCATCACCAGGGGCCCAGCGGCGTCCGGCATGGGTGTCTGGACCAGAATACCCTCGCCGTGGACGTATCGATCCTCCCCAACCTGCAGGACCGGCGGTGAGGCGTAGGCCGGCACTCGGAACTGCACGGACTGTAGATAGCCGCCGCCAGGCGCGGCGCCCCTTACGCCGTAGGCCTTGAAGCGCCGGGCGAGGTAACGGGCGGTGGCGAGGTCATCATCTGTACCGCAGGCCCGCCCGGCCAGTTCGGGGCCTGTGAGGCGCTTCATGGTCGAGGTGACACAGCTGGCGCACACCCTGGGGCCTGCACGTGCAGACATCGGCGCCAGAGCGGTGGCGATGCCCGCCAGAAGAGCTAGACTACGCAGCACGATGCGACTCCGGAGCGAGGATCAGAGCGATGGTGGAACTGATCAATCTCAACAAGGCCAGAAAGGCCCGGGCGCGCGCCGAAGGCAAGTCTCAGGCGTCCGGGAACCGCATCCGGTTCGGGCTTACCAAGGATCAGAAGGCCGTTGCCGCTCTCGAGGCTGCCCGAACGCAGCGCGATCTGGACGGCAAGAAACGCGGGGACTGAACGCCCCCGCGCATCTCATTCAGAACTGGTAGCTGGCGCTGACGCCGATCTGGTGCTTGCGTCGCGCCGAGACCGAGAAGCCATGGAAGCAGGTCCAGGCCTCAGGCCGCTACGGCCCCATCACGCACATCTGCGGGGATCGAGTCGTAGATCGTGGCGGGTGTGATGCCCAGCCGACGGCGCGCGGCCTCGAGCGGCTCTGACATCAGGCGTTCATAGTCCTGACCCAGCAGCCATGCCGCCGCCTTGCCCCGCTGATATCCCTGCCAGATAGCCTTCACCATCGGGTACCCGGAATTGCGCGCCGTCGATGCGGCGCCGAAGGCGATGAAGGCCCAACCAAGGCTTCGGGTCTGGGCATAGGAGAACGCCACCAGACAGGCCTCGCCCAGGGCGTCACGGTGATAGCCCGATAGGATGTGCCAGATATCGTGCACGTCGCGGGTGCGGCGGCCGAACCAGGCATAGGGGTGCGGCTCGTCGATTTGCTCGCCGCTGTCACGGCTGATTTCCACAAGGCCGTCGGCGGAGAGATGCTCGGCGCGAATGAAGGTGCGGTAGGCCGCGCCGACAGTGCCGGCCGGCAGGCTGTCGAGCCAGGCGTCGTCCATCAGCTTCCTCGCGAACTCCTGACGCTCATAGGCGATACGACCACCCCCGGGCGTGTCCAGAAGGCGCTGGTAGCCCTTGGCGATGGAGTCGCCGGTCAGGGCGCGCATGATTTCGAACACCGCGTGGGTATCTTCCTTGTCCTTCAGCAGGCGCTGGAGCGCGCGCCAGGCGGCGCCCCACTCAAGCTTTGGCGCAGCCGCCTTTGGGGTGGCACGGAAATCAGCAGCGTCGGCGGTAATGGACATCGAACGCAATCCTGGTGGACATCGACAGCAACAAAGATGACGCCCCCGTCATCTTTTTTCAAGGGGGTCCTTTGTGTTTAGCGGAAACGGGGTAAAAAAGATGTCCATGCCCGCCCTCAAAAAGCGTTCCGTCCTGCTCGCTGGCCACGCGACCTCGATTGCTCTCGAGCCCGAATTCTGGACCGTGCTCGAGGAGATGGCGGCCGCGCGCAATTCGAGTCTCGCGGCGTTGATCCTGACGATCGACCGCAGCCGCGGCGAACGCGCCCTGGCTTCGGCGTGTCGGGTCGCGGCGCTGACACACCGCAGCGGTTAGCAGACCCGAACTCTGTGCTACATATGTTCCAATGTCGCCGTCCGAATCTCCAGATCTCCCCGCAATCCGCATCAGCGACCTGGCACGCGCCGATCCGCGGCCGGCGGACTATCTCGCAGGCCTGAACCCCGAACAGCGCGCGGCTGTAGAGGCCGTCGACGGACCTGTGCTGGTGTTGGCCGGCGCGGGCACCGGCAAGACCAAGGTGCTGACCACGCGGCTGGCCCACATCCTGGCGACAGACCGGGCCAAACCGTGGGAGCTTCTGGTTGTCACCTTCACCAACAAGGCCGCCCGGGAGATGCGCGAGCGGATCGGGGCAATCATCGGGCCATCAGCGGAAGGCCTGCGCTGGCTGGGAACCTTCCACTCGGTCGCCGCCCAGATCCTGCGCCGCCACTCAGAACTGGTGGGCCTGAAGTCCAACTACACCATCCTGGACACCGACGATCAGGAACGCCTGATCAAGCAAGTGCTGGAAGCCGAGAACATCGATACCAAGCGCTGGACGCCCAAGGCGCTGGCAGGACTGATCGACCACTGGAAAAACCGCGGCTGGCGGCCGGATCAGTTGCCGGTCGCGGAGAATGCCCACTTCGCCAACGGCAAGGGCCAGGCGATGTACCGGCTCTATCAGGAGCGCCTGCGCACGCTGAACGCCTGCGACTTCGGCGATCTGCTGCTGCACAACCTGACGATCTTTACCCAACATCCCGAGGTGCTTGCCGAGTTCCACGGCCGGTTCCGCTACCTGCTGGTCGACGAGTACCAGGACACCAACGTCGCCCAGTATCTCTGGCTGCGGCTGCTGGCCCAGAAGAGCCAGAACCTCTGCTGCGTGGGCGATGACGATCAGTCGATCTATGGCTGGCGCGGCGCCGAGGTGGACAACATCCTGCGCTTCGAGCGGGACTTCCCGGGCGCCAAGGTGGTGCGGCTGGAACGGAACTATCGCTCCACCAGCCACATCCTGGCCGCCGCATCCGGTCTGATCGCCGCCAACAAGGGCCGGCTGGGCAAGACCCTGTGGACCGAGCAGAACGGCGGCGAAAAGGTCGTGGTGCGCGGCGTTTGGGACGGCGAGGCTGAATCCCGGCTGATCGCCGACGAGATCGAGCGCGCCAGGAAAGGCTCCACCGACAAGGACCCGCGCAAGTTCCGCGACATGGCCATCCTGGTCCGCGCCTCGTTCCAGATGCGGGCCTTCGAGGAGCGGTTCGTCATGCTGCAGATCCCCTACACGGTGGTCGGCGGCCCGCGCTTCTTCGAGCGCGCCGAGATCCGGGATGCCCACGCCTACCTGCGGCTGATCAATTCGGATGAAGACGACCTGGCGTTCGAACGGATCGTCAATGTGCCCAAGCGCGGGATCGGCGAGACCACGGTGCAGAAGCTGTTGCAGATCGCCCGGCTGAACGGGGTTTCGGCGGCGACGGCCGCGCGTGAGCTGGTCCGCACGGATGAACTGGCGGCGCGCACGCGCACGAGCCTGTCCAACTTCCTCCGCGACCTGGACCGCTGGCGCGCTGAGGCCGAGCGGACCGCACATGCGCGGATCATGGAGCAGGTGCTGGAGGAGAGCGGCTATACCGACGCACTGCGGCTGGACAAGAGCCCCACCAGCCAGACCCGCCTTGAGAATCTGAAGGAGCTGGTCCAGTCGATGGCCAATTTCGAGACGCTGCAGGGCTATCTGGAGCACGTCTCGCTGGTGATGGACCTGGATCGCGGTCCGCAGGCCGACGCCGTCCAGATCATGACCCTGCACTCGGCCAAGGGCCTCGAGTTTCCGCTGGTGTTCCTGCCCGGCTGGGAAGAAGGCGTCTTCCCGTCACAACGCAGCATGGACGAGAGCGGCGAGAAGGGCCTGGAGGAGGAGCGTCGGCTCGCCTACGTCGGCATCACCCGCGCCCGGCAGGAGGCCCGGATCTCCTTCGCCGCCAACCGCCAGGTCTATGGCCGCTGGACCAGCCAGCTGCCCTCGCGGTTCGTCGATGAACTGCCGGTCGCCGATGTCGAGGCCTCATCCGAGACCGGCTACTATGGCGGTGGCCCTGGCATGCAGCAGCACGGCAGCCGCTGGGACGAGACCCCCGCCTTCGGGACCGGCTATTCCTCCCCCGGCTGGCGCCGCGCCCAGGCGTCCAGCTACAAGGGCAGCCACCCCGGCCGCCAGCAGGTGATCGAGGGCGACGGCCGACTGGTGGCTACCTCCGCGGGGTCAGCAGCCAGCGACTACAAACGCGGCGACCGGGTATTCCACATCAAGTTCGGCTACGGCGTCGTCCGCGCCGTCGAGGGCAACAAACTGACCGTCGCCTTCGACAAGGCCGGCGAAAAGAAGGTGCTGGATAGTTTCGTGGAGAAGGGCTGAGGGAGCCTCTTTTACTCGTCATGGCCGGGCTTGACCCGGCCACCCATGCTCCCGGCGCCGCTGTTTGGGTGGCCGG
>CAIVVM010000005.1 GCA_903909375.1 uncultured Alphaproteobacteria bacterium | reverse complement strand
GATTGCCCGCCTTCGCGAAGGCGGGCAATCGTACATCTCTCTTCCAGATCGAGCTGCTGGTAGCGGCATCCCATGGCAACACTCCCTCGCCAGAGTGTTGCACTTCGTTTGAGAACTCAGGGGACCCAGATGGAATGGCGCAGGGGCGGGTTCTATGTCCACGCAGCGATTCCAGTCAGCCTCCCAGCCTTGAGATCTGGGTCCCGGCATTCGCCGGGATGAGCGGATGTTGTTGAAACCAGTGACTGTAAACTGAGCCGAACCCTACAGATTGTCCCTCAACCATGCCGCAGCCTTGGCCACCGGATTGGCGCGGGGGTCGAGCGGTGCACGGGTAAGCTTCGTGGATGACAGCTGCTTGGTCGACACCGCTTCGCGCGGGCCAAAGGCCGAGCGGTGGAGTATGCCCGCGCAGGCGGTGAAGGCGGGGCCGGAGGCGGCGTCGGCCAGATGCGGCACCCGGCGCGGGCGACCGAGCCGGACCGGGCGGTCAAACACCCGCACGGCCACTTCCCGAACGCCGGCCAGCTGGCTGGCGCCACCGGTCAGCACGAGGCCCGCGCCCGGCTCTATGGGCGCGCCGGCAGCTTTCAGACGATCACGCAGCAACTCCAGCGTCTCTTCCACGCGCGGCGCGATGATGCCCTTCAACAGGCTGCGCGGCGCCACGACGGGTCCGGCGCCTGGGTCGTCGCCGCGCGGCGGCGCCTCGATCATCTCGCGATCCTCGTTGGCCGAGGCGATGGCCGAACCGTGCAGGGTCTTGATCCGCTCGGCGCCGACGATGGAGGTAGAGAGACCACGGGCGATGTCCTGCGTCACATGCTGACCGCCCACCGGCACGGTCTCCACATGCACCAGGCTGCCGCCGCGAAATACCGAGGCGGAGGTCGATCCGCCGCCCATGTCGATGCAGACCGAGCCCAGATCCATCTCGTCTTCCTCCAGCGCCGCCAGCGCCGAGACGAAGGGGGCAGCGACCACGCCGTCCAGCTGCAGGTGGGCGCGCTCGACGCACGCGCCCAGGGTGTTGAAGACCGTCTCGGCCACGGACACCACCAGCAGTTCAACGCCCAGGGTCTTGCCGAACATGGCGCGGGGGTCACGTACCCCGCCCTGCCCGTCCACGGCCCAGGCCATCGGCAGGATGTGGATCGCCCGGCGACCCGGAAGCTTGATCTGGGCCAGGGCATTGCTGATGGCGCGAACCAGGTCGTTGTCGGCGATGGGCCGGGCGCCGATGGAGACCCGCCCCGTCACCCGTGTGGACGTCAGCGCGCCACCGGCTGTCGCGATGGTGACGCCCTGGACGTTGACGCCGGCCAGATTTTCGGCCCGCTCCACCGCCTGGGCGATGGCGGCCGAGGCCTCATCCAGATTGACAATCGAGCCGCCGCGAATGCCGCGCGACTGCACATAGCCCACGCCGCAGGTGCTGAGCGTGCGGTCGCCCTTGTGCACACCCTCGGGCTTCATGATGAAGCAGGTAACCTTTGTGGCCCCGAGATCCACGGCAGCGATCACCTTCGGCGGCGCCAGCGCCGCCTTCAGGCCGTCGCGGCTGTCCTTCGGCGGCCCGACCCGCCGGGCGTCCTTCTGGCCCTCGGTGGTCCGGGCGTCTTGCGGGCGGGGCGCGGTTTTCAGCATGGGTCGGTCACTTGATCCTTACACGCCATCGACGGGTGGCGTGGTGGGCGCGAGGGTTTGGGTGGCGCGCGGGCGGACGGCCACTGTGTCAGGATTGCGAAGATCAATGCGTTCGAAGCCGAGCGCCAGCACTCTTGTGCGCTGTTCAAGCCGCTCGAGGCGGCCCAATGCGTGCTCCTCGTCGACCGAAGGGAGCTGGATGAGGGCGCCGTCCTTCAGCCGAAGATCCCAGCGGCGGTCATCCACCCTAACCAGGGCCTCAAGCTGCGACATCAGCTGCGGCCGTTGCGCCAGCAGAGGAAGGATCTCGCGGGCGTGGGTGTCACCGCCCGCGCCCACCACCAACGGCAGGCCCGAAAAGCGAGCGGGATCCGCCTCCGGGATCGTCTTGCCCTCGTCGTCAATCACGACGCTGCGGCCATTGTGCTGCCAGACCGCCAGCTGGCGACGTTCCTGCACCGAAATCAGCAGCGTATCGGGCAGTACCCGCGATACCCGGGCCTCCTTGACCCAACCTACCGCTTCGATCCGGCCCTTCACCGCCGCGAGGTCGAGCCCCATCAGCGGTTGGTCCTTGTGGAGGCCGGCAGCTGACAGAATGTCCGGGGTCGCCAGCCGGGAGGCGCCCTTCACCTGAACCGCCGCCAGCCGGAACCCGGCATCGCCAAAGCTGTGGTCAACGCCCGATGCCACGCCGTCCGCGATCAGTTGGCCGCGGCCCCCGGTCGCCAGGGTCAAACCCAGGGTCACCGTCAGGACCCCGGCGGCAATCATCAGAACATGTTTGGGGGTCAGGCTGGCGCGACTCCCCTCCGCCTTCGCCGCTGGGCGCCGGGTCGGACTAGCGGGCGCCTTGGCCCGAGGTTTCGCCGTGACTCGCGATCCCCCCCGCACTGCCGCGGGCATAAGCGTCCTCCGTAATCCAAAGCACCAGTCGATCGAAATCCACCCCGCCCGCCGCCGCCTGCTCAGGTACGAGCGAGGTGGGCGTCATCCCCGGCTGAGTGTTGACCTCCAGTAGGACCAAAACGTCGTTAACATCATCATAACGCAGGTCGGACCGGGTCACCCCGCGACAGCCCAGCGCGGCATGGGCCATCTCCGAAAGTCTCTTTGCGTTTTCAAACACCTGAGGTGGAATTCTCGCAGGCACAACGTGCTCGGAACCGCCATCGGAATACTTGGCGTCGTAGTCATAAAATCCTGTGGCCGGGATTATTTCGGTTACGGTCATCGCCTTGCCGTCCATGACGCCGACCGCCAGTTCGAGGCCGCGGATGTAGGGCTCCACCATCACCGCCTCACCGAAGGTCCAGGATGGCGCGACAACCTCCTGCGGCGGACCGTTGGCGCCCTCGAACACCAGGAAGACCCCGACCGAGGATCCCTCCGCATTTGGTTTCACGACATAGGGCGGCGGCATCACATGGGCGGCCGCCACATCAAAGCGATTGAACAGTCCGCCACCGGGCACCACCACGCCGGCTGCGGCCAGCACCGCCTTGGACCTGGCCTTGTCCATGGCCAGAGCCGAGGCCAGGACGCCGCAATGGGTGTAGGGCAGCCCCAGGGTTTCCAGAACGCCCTGCACACAGCCGTCCTCGCCCCAGGCCCCATGCAAGGCGTTGAAGCAGACGTCAGGCTTCAGCCGCGCCAGCACCTGGGCCAGATCCCGCCCCGCATCCACGCGACTGACCTTCGCGCCCAGGCGTTCCAGCGCGTCAGCGCATTCGCGGCCGGACACCAGGCTCACCTCGCGCTCGGAGGAAAGCCCGCCCAGAAGGACGGCGACATGGTGGCCGGAAAGGGGTGCGGTCATGGGCGACTCAATTGGCGGCGGAATATGCACTCCGCGGTGGCGAAAGCCGCAGGCCGGGTCAAGGGCGCGTGAAATTCGAGCGCAGCCTGGCAATCCCCCAGAAAAGGGCCGCAAGGCCGCACCCGGTAACGATCCCCGCCGTCAGGTCGACGAGCAGCGTCAGGCCAAAGGTCGCCAGGAGAACAACGGCGGCGCGCCATTGGGTCAGGAGGCTGGCGAATTCGCGTCTCTCAACCATGTTCCACGCCACGACCACCAGGAGACCCGCGAGCGCGGCCAACGGTACGTAGCTGGCCAGTGGCGCGGCGATAACCATGAAGATGAGCAGAAACACCGCGTGCAGAATCCCGGCGACCGGTGTCTGGGCGCCCGCTCTGATGTTGGTCGCGGTGCGCGCGATTGTGCCCGTCACGCTGATGCCGCCGAACAGCGCCGAGGCCACGTTGGCGATGCCCTGGGCCACCAGTTCCATGTTGGAGCGGTGGACGCGCCCCGTCATGCCGTCCGCCACCTTTGCCGAAAGCAGGCTTTCCAGACCGCCGAGCAGGGTGAATGACAGCGCGGTCGGAAGCAGCGCCGACAACCGCTCAAGGCTAACCGTTGGCAACTGCGGGACAGGAAGGCCGTGGGGGATGCCGCCGAAGCGGCTGCCGATGGTTTCCACCGGAAGATGCAGCAGGCTCGCTGCGACGGTGGCTCCGATGACCGCAATCAGCATGCCTGGCCATCCCGGCCGAAAGCGTCGCAGACCCAGGATGACCGCGGCTGTGCCGACACCCAGCGCCAGGGCTACGGGGTTGAGCGTCGGCAGCGCCTGCGCCAGCACCGCCAGCTTCGCCAGGATCGGGCCGGGCTCAACGCCTTGAAGTTTCAGGCCAGCCAGATCCTTGACCTGACTGGCCAGGATGGTCACCCCGATGCCGCTCGTGAAACCTACCGCCACGGCGTGCGGGATGTAGCGGATCAGCGCGCCGAGCCGCAACGCGCCGATCATGGTCAGCATGACCCCGGACAGCAGGACCGTAAGGACAAGACCGTCGATCCCGAACCGCGCCACAGTGGCGGCGACGAGCACGATGAAGGCCCCTGCTGGACCGCCGATCTGGTATCGGCTGCCCCCGAGAACAGACACCAGGAAGCCGCCGATAATGGCGGTGTGGATGCCGCGGTCGGGCGACACGCCGGAGGCCACGGCAATAGCCATCGAGAGCGGCAAGGCCAGAATGGCGACCGTGAGGCCGGCCATGGCGTCGCGACGCAGTGTGCCCAGGCCGTATCCGGCGGCGAGCGTCGTCACGAGCTTCGGCAGATAGCGGTGGGCCGAGGCGGTTCCATCCGGCATCGCCCGTCAGTGGGCCACCCGCAACCCGACGGCATTGATCGGCGTCAATTCACGGCCTGAAAGTGGCTGACGACGGCACGCCGTCAGCGCGACCTCTCAGTGCGCCGTCATCCGGGCGGAAGGCGGCCCCGGCTTCGCGCCTTAACTGCCGAAGGGTGTCGAGGCAGACGGGCCGTCAGTGGTGGTGGCCTGCGTGCCGCGGCGACGCCCCATCATCGCCTGAGCGGCCACCAGTTCGGACCTGTCCAGCGACTGGTCGCCGTTCTTGTCGAGCATGGCGAAGGCGCCGCTGATCATCGCGCCCATCCGGCCCCGCAGTTCGGTCTTCTGCAGCTTGCCGTCGATGTTGTCGTCCATCATTCCCAGCAGTCGGGTCTGGGCGAAACGGGCCTCTGAATCGATCTGCTCCGCCGCCGTCTCATCTATCCAGCGGAAGCTGAGCGACGTGAACAGCATTTCCTCGTGGCTCTGCTCGCCCCAGGTCACCTTGATGTTGGGGTCCGGGTTCGACGGATTGGCCTTGGAGTTGTCATAGATATAGTTGGCGATCAGCCGCGAGCCGGCCGGGATCTTGACCGGCTGGGCGAACGTATAAGAACGCTGCCAGTTGAAATCATACCGCGGCATGCTGAGCAGCAGCGTCTTCTTGCCATCCGGCGTCTGCAGCCAAAGATCGTTTGAATAGGCGCGGTAGTGAGCGTGCGGGAAGGCCGAATACAGCAGCGCATCCTTGGGGAATTCGACGTAAGCCACTTCCTTGTGACGCGCCGTATTGGGAGCAATCTCGAGAGATGTGTCGATCACCACAACGCCCCGCATGATGTACTT
The DNA here is from genome assembly GCA_903909375.1 of uncultured Alphaproteobacteria bacterium. GTDB lineage: Bacteria > Pseudomonadota > Alphaproteobacteria > Caulobacterales > Caulobacteraceae > Phenylobacterium. Next base: position 132,707 of record CAIVVM010000005.1, on the reverse strand, counting down.
CGGAACCGTGTCCCGGAAGTACACACCGATTTGCGACTTATCGACAGTCTCCTTGCCATAAGGCGTATAGTGCATCTGGTAGCCCACGGCGCCGCCGGCCGGCAGATAGGTGCCGACCTCTTCGGAGAAGACATTGGACTCCGCGCCGACAGCATAACCGCCGACCGACCCGCGCCAGCGCGTTTCAGACGAATTCTGACCGGCGGCGGGTACGTCCTTCATCCAGCCCGTCAGGATATGGTGCACCGCCTGGCGGTCACCCGGCTTGACGGTAGAGGCGCGGATCCAGCGGCCTTCTGTCAGACTGTTGGGCGTGAACGGGCGCTGGTAGTCCACCACTCCGGAGGCCGGGACCTTGTAAGACGGGATGTCGAGCACCAGGTCCGGCTTGCCCAGCGGCCATTCAGCGGCCACGTGCTGCACCTTGCCCAGCGGATCCTCGCCCTCGCCGCGCGGCGCACCGGCTTCAATCCAGTGAACCAGCGTCTTGATCTCATTGGCCGAGAGATTGCGGTCGTCCGAGAATTTGCCCACGTGCGGATCGGCGTTGTAGGGCGGCATGCGATCGGTGCGGATCACCTCGCGGATCATCGGCGAGAAGCCTTTGACCATCGCATAGTTGTTCATGGCAAACGGGCCGATGCCGCCTTCCTGGTGACAGGCGACGCACTTGGCTTCGAGGATAGGCGCCACATCTTTCGAGTATGAGATCTTCGCAGCCATCCCGCGGTCCGGGAACGCGATGACCGCGCCATTGCCGGCCATCTTCGCCGCAGGAACCGGCTTGCCGGCCATCAACGCATCCACCGCCGCCGCCGCGCCTGAAACCGCGCCGCGATAGACCACGGTCCAGGTCTTGGGGTCGATCACATAGGCTTCGGCCGAGCGCGTCACGCCCAGGCTTCCGCCCACCAGCTGGTTCACGTCCATCAGGATCGGAGCCTTGAAACCGACCTTCTGCGCCTCGGTCAGGATGGCCTCACGGCTGTCCTTGAGGTTCGAATTGAGCATCAGGACCTCGACGCCCTTGGCGCCGTAGGCGGCAGCCATGGCGTTGACGCTCGGCGCCAGTTTCTGGATCGCCGCATCCCCGTTGGCCTGGGTGATCAGCACCACCGCCGGAGCCAGCGTCATGCGGAACAGTTCATGGGCCTCGAGATTGGCGTCAACCAGCATGAAGTTGTCGACGCTGGCCTGAGCCGTCGCCGCCGCGTTGACGGCATTGGCCGCGCTCATGGCCTGCGGTGCGCTATCCGTAGAGCAACCGGCGATCAGGGCGGTGGAGGCCAGCAGGCCAATAACGCCGAAGCGAACTGCGCTCATGAAAGTTTCCCCAAGTCGTCAGCGGTCGCACCGCCATTGCAGAGTTTCGTACCGAATGATGACTCAACTACATTTCGCTAATGTTTCGGTCGATCGCGGCTGCAAATCAGCCAATCACCCCGACCCGGGTCAGCTACGGGAGCTCGTCTGCGACAACCTTGAAGCCGATGAGCGTCGCCGGGCCGAAATTGGTGATCATCGCTACATCGGTAGCGTCACGGCCGATCCCCATCATCACGCGGCCGATCCGAGGCTTGTTGTGGCGCGCGTCCATGGTCCGCCAGGCGCCGCCAAGGTAGACCTCCATCCAGGCGCTGAAGTCCATCACGCCATCTACCGGTATGCCGATGTCGCCCATGTAACCCGTGCAATAGCGGGCCGGGATGTTCATGCACCTGCACAGGGTGATGGCCAGGTGCGCATAGTCACGGCACACGCCAAGTTGCTCATCATGCGCCTGGGTGGCCGTCTTGGTGGGCCTGGCGTGGGCATAGCCAAACGTGATGCGCTCGTGGGCGTAGGCCACGATGGCCTCCGCCCTCGCCCAGCCCGGCGGCACATCGGCGAACAGACGCCAGGCAAGATCGTTCAGCTCCTGAGTCTCGCAGTAGCGTGAGCCCAGCAGAAAGACGATGACCTCATCGGGGAGTTGGTCGACCGGCGTCTGCCAGGCCTCCGGAAACGTCGGATCAGGCAGGCCGGTATCGCGCACGATGAAGTCGGACCTGAGGCTAAAACGTCCCTGTGGCGCCAGGATCCGGCTGCACAGGTTTCCGAACTGGTCGCGGTACTGGGTGAGATCGATCGGTGGATCACTCAGGATAATGTCGGGCGTTTCGAGGTCTGAAGTCCGCTCAGGCCGGACATTGAGCATCAGCAGCATCGGCGTCGGCGCCGGACATTCGTACGTTATCTCGTATCCGCACCGGATCCGCATTTGACTCCCCTGGGCTAGTGACCGTGCGCAACTCTCAAATGCGCGGCGGGTTGCATCGTGGGGACCATCGCCACGTCAACCTCTACATCCATGCCCAGAAAGTCGGATTTGAGGCCGGACCAGGATCCGTAGAGCGGCAGCGCCGCACGGGGATCAATCACCTCGGCCACACGGACCAGATCCTGATTGCCGACAAGTCCATTGGTCGGATCGAAGTCTACCCACCCGCAGTCGGGCAGGTAAACCCGCGCCCAGGCGTGGGCGTGTCCGCCGCCAGTGCGCTCTACGCTCGTGGCGCCGGAATAGACGTAGCCGGAGGTGAACCGGGCGGCCAGGCCCAGACTGCGGGCCGCCTCAACCAGCAGAACGGCAAAATCGCGACAGGCGCCCGCTCGCCTAGCCAGGGTCTCAACGGGTGTCTGCGGCGGACCATCCAGGCGCAGGGCATAGGCAAAGGTCTCGCGGATGGCTTGGGTCATGTCCGACAGCACCCTGGAGAGGCGCGTTCCGCCGGAAGGTCGGACAAAACCCCGCGCCCAAGCCTCGACTTCACCATCATCGAGGTGTCGCCGCGCAACGGAGAGCGCCAGGTCAGTCGCCTCGTCAGGGTCGTAGGCGAACCGGGCCGACCCGATCACTGAACGCTCACTCTCAAGATCAAAGGCAGGACGCGGCAGGTGGTCTAAGGTGACCCGGCTCTCGAAGGTCAGGCGGTCTGCGCGCGAGTCAAAACGCACAACAGCCACGCCAGCGCCGCTGACCTCATGAACGTGGCTCAGGAGTGAAGGCTCCGGCCCTACCATCAGATCAGCCGACAAAACGCGCTGATCGAAGCTCTCCAGAGGCCGGTACATCACGCGATGCTCGCCGAACGCGACCGGGGTGCGGTAACGATAGGTGGTCAGGTGACGAATGGAGACAACAGGCATTGCGGCGAAGCTCCTTCGATTCCGACACCACATCCCAGCAGCACCGCGACAATCCTCAAGGTGACGCTGCAATTGTTACGAAGTCAGGCGCTCCATCGCCATTTCTGCTGCTGGGAGATCATGCCGGCCGCGTCATTCCGCCGCGGCTGCGCCGATTGGGTCTTCGGGAACCCGCGCTCAGCCGACACATCGCCTGGGACATAGGCGTGGCCGGATTGGGAGAACGCCTGAGCGTCGCCCTGGACGCGACGTTCATCGCCCAGCGCTTCTCCCGCCTGGTGATCGACTGCAACCGTGATCCAGCCCGCGCCGATTCAATTCCCGGGATGAGCGACGGGACGATTGTTCCCGCCAACCAGGCGCTGGCGGCTGCCGAACGCGAGGCCAGGATCTCTCAGGTTTTCGCGCCCTATCACGCTCGCATCACCGAGGAGCTGGACGCCCGTGCTGCGCGGGAGCAATCAACGATTGTTGTCGCCCTGCACTCCTTCACCCCGACAATGCAGGGCTTTGCTCGCCCCTGGCGCTTTGGTGTTCTGCATCTCGGAGCCAGCAACTACTCGAACGCCGTTCTGGCGCGGCTGCGGACCGAGCCAGACGAACTTCAGGTCGGCGACAATGAGCCCTACCGGATGGACGACGTTGATTTCACGGTCCCACATCACGCCATTGCACGCGGGCTCGACTATCTGGAGCTCGAGGTGCGCCAGGACCTGATCGCCGACGCCGCCGGCCAAGAGTCAGTAGCCGATCTTCTGACCCGCGTGTTGCCGGCGGCGCTGGAGGACGGGATGATCTGAGCTGCCGTTGCCCGAATGCTCGCCGAGGCGACCCTCAGCAAGAGTGAGCTCAGCTGTTGACTGACGCTAGGGCCGGGATGATGGCTACGCGTAACGACGGCTACGCCACTCACGAGGAAACATCATGACCGAAGCCTACATCATCGATTCCTGCCGCACCCCGCGCGGCATCGGCAAGGTGGGCAAAGGCGCCCTGGCTGACCTGCACCCCCAGCGTCTTGGCGCCGCCGTGTTGAAGGCTCTGGCCGAACGCAACAGCCTCGACACCGCCGATGTTGACGACATCATCTGGGGCACGTCCTCCCAGCGCGGCAAGCAGGGCGGCGACATGGGCCGGATGGCTGCCCTCGACGCCGGCTACAACATCAAGGCCAGCGGCGTGACGCTCGACCGCTACTGCGGTTCCGGCATCACGGCGGTCAACCTGGCCGCCGCGCAGATCATGTCAGGCATGGAAGACCTGGTCATCGCCGGCGGTTGCGAGATGATGTCCTATACGGCCTCCAGCGCCCCCAAGCCCGATCCGGAAGCCGGTCCAATGCTGATGGACTCGGGCAACCTGCACCTGCGCGCCCAGCATCCGCAATCGCACCAGGGCATCTGCGCTGACGCCATCGCCACACTGGAAGGGATCAGCCGCGAGGCGCTGGACGACCTGGCCCTGGTCAGCCAGCAACGCGCCGACTACGCCATCCGCAATGGCCACTTCGACCGCGCGCTGATCCCGGTCTACCACGATGACGGCACGCTCGCGCTCGACCACGAGGAATTCCCGCGTCCCCAGACCACCAAGGAAGGTCTTGCTGCGCTAAAGGCCTCCTTCGAGGCCATGGCCAATGTACCTCTCGACGCCAAGGGCACTACCTTCGCAGGCCTGATCAACCAGGTTTATCCCGATCTGAAGATCAAGCACTTCCACCATGCCGGGAACTCCTCAGGCGTCGTGGACGGGTCCGGCGTGGTGCTGCTGGCGTCTGGCGACTACGCCAAGAAGAACGGCCTGAAGCCCCGCGCCCGCGTGGTCGCCATGGCGAATATGGGTGACAGCCCGACCCTGATGCTGAACGCCCCGGTGCCGGCGGCGCTGAAAGTGCTGAAGAAAGCTGGTCTCACCCCCGATGACATCGACCTGTGGGAAATCAATGAAGCCTTCGCGGTCGTGGCCGAAAAGTTCATTCGCGACCTCAAGCTCGATCGCGAGAAGGTCAACGTGAACGGCGGCGCCATGGCGCTGGGTCATCCGATCGGCGCCACCGGCTCCATGCTGATCGGCACCATCGTCGATGAACTTGAGAGGCGTGGCCTGAAGCGCGGCCTGGTCACCATGTGCGCCGCCGGCGGCATGGCGCCCGCCATCATCGTCGAGATGCTCTAATGACACTCTCGCTCCAGCGCCGGTTCGTTACCCCGGGGCCGGGCGAGACCGTGGAAGAGATCGCCGCCCGCGCCCTGCCCGATCAGGATCAGGGCGCGGCGGTCGACGCCATCCGCAGCTGGAACCTGCACATCTTCGCCATGCGCAGGCCGCCCGGCCTGTTGCTGGGGTCCGACGTCGTCTTCGTCGAGCCGCCGGTCGGATGACGTCGGAAGCCGTGATCATCGGCGCCCAGATTGTCGCCGGTCACGACGGCTCGGCGGAACTGCTGGTCCGGTTGCGTCATCCCAACGGCGCCGAAGGCCCCGTGGTGCTCGACGAGGCGACCGGCCTCATGCTGATGAAAACCTGTGGGGCGACCCATGTGGATGAACTGACCGGCCAGTCATGGCGCCGGATCGTGGAGGGTCTTTGATGTACGACGTCATTGTTCGCGGCGGTCTGGTGGTGGATGGCTCAGGCGGGCCGGGCTATCTTGGCGATGTCGCCATCCAGGACGGCAAGATCGCCGCTGTTGGCCGGATCGAGGGTGGGGCTCACCGGTTCGTCGAGGCGGAAGGTCGTGTCGTCGCCCCGGGCTTCATCGACCCTCACACTCACTTTGACGTCCAGCTTTTGTGGGACGGGGCCGCCAAACCTGCCCTGGAGCACGGCATCACCTGCGTGGTGCCCGGCAACTGTTCACTCTCCCTCGCCCCGCTTCGTGCCGCTGACCGCCAGCGGGTGATCGGCATGTTCCAGCAGATCGAGGAGATGCCGCCCGCAGCCTTCACCGAGGCGTTCGACTGGACCTGGGAAGATTTCGCCGGATACCGCGCCGCGATCGAAAAGAGCCTGTCGGTCAATGTCGCCCCGCTGGTGGGCCATAGCGTCATACGCCTGTGGGTCATGGGCGCCGATGCCCAGGAACGCGCCGCGACCGCCGACGAGATCGCGGCCATGCAGGTCATGCTGCGCGAATGCCTCGACGCCGGCGCGGTAGGGCTCTCGACAAGCTTTGTCGACGTGGACGAAAACGGCCGCCCGGTGCCCAGCCGCTTCGCCCAGTTTGAGGAGCTGGACGCTCTGTCCGAGGTGCTCGGCGAATACGGCCGCATGCTGCAGATCGTGCCCGAGTTCTACGCCATCGACATCACCATCGCCCGCATCGACCAGCTGGCCGAACTCAGCCTGAAGCACAACATACCCACCACCTTCTCGCCGGTGTTCGACTCGACTGCGACACCCGACAACGTCGCCCGCACTATGGCCCGGGTGGAGGAACAGTTCGCCCGTGGCGCCCGCGTCTGGCCGCAGATGCAGACCCGGCCCATCGACATCAGCTTCAGCCTGCTGCGCCCCAGCCTGTTCTTCGCCCGCCTGCCGCGATGGGTGCGTATCCTGCGTCAACCTCTGGAGGCCCGGATCGCGGCGCTGCGCGACCCCGAAACCGTCGAAAAGATGGTCGCTGACCTCGGTCCCGATGGCGGCGAGCGCATGATGGGCCGATTGGTGGTGCGGGGCGGCGATGGCGCACCCGCGGAGCTGACAGGTCGCACGCTTTCGGACATCGCGCGTGACCGCGGCGAGGCCCCCGCGCTTGCCCTCATCAACCTCTCGCTCGAGCACGGGCTGGATGTGGCCTTCCTCAACGCCAACGCAGGCCATGAGGTCACCGAACGTATCGGGCCGATGCTGGCGCATCCTCTGGTGCACATCGGGGCCAGCGACGGCGGGGCCCATCTGGCCTCGTTCTCGACCTACGGCGATACCGGCTATCTGTTCAGCGAGTTCGTCCGTAAATCCGGCGCGCTCAGCCTTGAGCAGGCGGTCGCCAAGATAACAGCCGAAACCGCCGACATCTGGGGTCTGAAGGATCGCGGCCGTCTCGAAACCGGCAAGGCCGCCGACATCGTGATCTTCGATGCCGCCACCATCGGGCGCGGCGAGGAACGTCCCGCTTTCGACATGCCCGGCGATGGCATGCGCTATGTTCGCGCCGCCACCGGCATCGACACGGTCCTGGTCAATGGCCAGGTCGCCTATGCCGCCGGCGCCTATTCAGACGCCCGCGCCGGCGTGATCTGCGTGTAGGCCGAAGCGGAGTTCGCTTCTGGCCTTCAGGCTTCGACCATCTGGGCTGCGTCGGGATGTTGGCGGGCCAGGCGACCGGCGGCGGCTTTGAGTGTCAGGATGGCGTCTTCCACTTCCTGACGTTGCGCTTCCAGTTGCTCGATCCGCTGACGGAACACGCGAAGCGCCTGGGCGCTCTGAACAGCCTCGCCCTTCTCTTCGTATAGGTCGAGGATGTCGCGGATCTCGGCGATTGAAAGTCCGACCCGCCGCCCACGGAGGATCAATTGCAGCCGGGCACGGTCCTTGTAGGAGTACACCCGCGCCAGATCGCGCCGACCCGGCGTCAGCAGCCCCTGCTCCTCATAGAAGCGCAAGGCGCGCGGCGTGGCGCCAAACTCGCGGCAGAGTTGGGTGATCGAATAGGTCCGGTACGGCGGCCGGCGGAGGTTCGTCAGCATGGTCATCGGCGTTTCCCTTCACACGGCCCGACCAGATGACCGACCGTGATGTCGTGCGGATTTCATTGGAGCCACCGCTACTCATCGGCAGCCCTGACCACCAAGATAGCGCGGCGGCGCGATGATGCCACCCGTCAACCTCATTTTCCGTTCAGAGGAACAGCTTGCGGAAGCTGAAACGGATCGTGCGGCCCACCGGATCGAGGTTGGCGGGCTGATAGCCGATAGGAGTCGCCCCGGTGGCGTCGCGGACATTGATCCGCTCATCAAACAGGTTGTTCAGCGACAACGAGACGCGCGAGCCCTTGAGCCAGGGCGCCCTGTCGATCAGCGGTTTCTGCTGATCCAGATCGGCGAACAATCGGAGATTTATCTTGGTCAGGTCCGAGAACCGAAGGCTGCCGGTGGGCGAACCGGGGCCAGCGTCCACGAAGGTGCCGCTCTTCCAGTTGGCCGTCAATCGCGCGCCCAGTCCCTTGGCCGAGACCCCCAGTTCGGCCTCGACCTCATGACGCGACTGCCCTCCGCCCGAACCATCGGCCACCGCGCCATCCAGCCGGTCGAGCACCGGTCCACCGCGCCGGACCAGGAAGCGGTCCTCCAGAACCAGGGTGTGGTAGACGCTGGCCTGCAACCGTCCGCCGGTCCCGCCCGGCCCGCCACGCGGGCTACCGCCACCGCCGAATGCGCTGGGCGGCGGCCCCCCTGCGGCGAATGACGGTGGACCGCCCGACATGCCGCTCGGTGGTCCGCCTCCTGGTCGGCCTGATCCGCCCGGACGGCCTCGGGGCGGTGCTGGCTGAGGGCCCACCGGCTGGGTATAGTTGAATCCCCAGCGCAGGTTGCGCCGATCCTGCCGCGCAAAATTCACCGGGCGATAGTCGACCTGCACAAGGTTTCCGGCGGCATCGCGCTGAAAACGCTCCGGAAAGGCCGCCTCAATGTCGGCTGTTGCGGCGGGGAAGGTGACGATGGGGTTGTCGGTGCGCGTGTCGACATAGTTGGCGCTGAATACCAGGTCACGCTTGGTGAAGGGGCTGTAGTTGAGGCCGATCTTGAGGGTGTCGGCGGTTTCGCTGCTCAGGCCCGAATTTCCGCCGCTGATCAGAGTGACATCCACGGTGCGACCCGTCGCGAAATCGAAAATCCTCACGCCCGGAGTCAACACCAGCGGATTGCCCAGCTGCTGGATGGTCGCGGCGTCCTCGTCGTGGCTTGCCGAAAGAATCAGGCTGAATGTGTTGATCGGCCGCCAGTTCAGGCCGTAGCCGACCGTGAGCAGAGATCCGGCATCCGACAGATCCTCCAGCGCCAGATTGCCGTTCGCGGAAAGTTCACCCAGGCTTGCAAGGAATCCTGCGCGGCGGCTGGCCAGCGGCACATCCAGATTGACCTGGCCGGTGAAGGCGTTGCGCGACAGGTCCACGCTCTGGGCTACGCCCAGGCGCTCGGAGGTTGAGTTGAACGCGATCCGTTCGGCGCCAAGGCGCAGGCTGGTCCGCACCGCGCCCGCCGGAACGTTCAAGAGCCGACCACTGGCAAGACCCTGGATCTCGGCATTGTCGGACTTCGAGCGCGTCGCGTTCTCGCGAAATGATAACTGGTCGGCTGGCAAGACGCCGAAAGGGTTGAAGCCCGGCGCACGCGCGGAGACGAGGGTCTGAAGCGCCAGGGCATTGATCCCGGTATCGCTGTCGGTGCGGGTATCCTGATGCTCGTATGCGCCGGTCAGCGACAGTCGCCAGTTGGCCAGATCGCGATTGAGGCCGCCGCCCAGCCGCCCGCTCCAGCTGTCCCGCGATTGGGCGAGTGGGCCGAGCGCGGTCGTGTAGCGGTCCAGGATCACCGGCGTGCTGAATGGCGAGACGGGATGGCCAGCAGGGATCAGCAGGCTGATACCCGGCAGGCCCTTAAGGCTGTCGCTCCGGGTCGCCTCCACTGTCGCATTCAACGTCGCCAGAACGCCGCCGGCGACGGGGCGACTATAGACAACATTGGCGGTTACCTGATCGGTAGCGGGCAACAGCGTGCGGAAACGGTCGGTGTTGGTGACATTGGGCGTCCCTGCCGTCGCCACGAAGTCCGTCAGGGTCGGGGAACGCGAGGCGGCTGTGGCGGGAACGCCCGCCAACGTCACCGTGCGCCCGGCCAGTCGGCTGAGCGCGGGATCAATCTCTCCACCGGCCCCAGAGACATTGCCTGCCAGGTCAAAGGCCCGAACGGTGGTCAAGGGAGCCAGATTGCGTTCATCCTCGGTCAGCGCAGTGCTGCTCTCGACCTTCAGGTCGACGTTGAAGCGCCGGTCATTCTTGATGCTGAAGAAGCCCAGTTCGGCCTGACCGGAACTCCGTCCGCCGGCGGTCGGCGCACCGCCGGACAACTCTGCTGTCGCGGCGCGGAACTCCGGCTTGAGCACAAAGTTCACGACGCGTTGGCTGGCCGCAAAGCCGTATTTGAGCGCAGCCTCCTCAGGCAGAATGTCCACACGAAGGATCGCCTCGGTGGGCAGGTCGCGGATCTCGGTAAAACCTGAAATTCGACGGCCATTCAACAGGATCACCGGCGCGCCGCCGAGTCCCCGCACGCTGCGCGTCTGGGCCGAAAGCTGACCGAGCAGTTCGGCCATGGTGCTGACGCCATAGGCCTGGATATCTGCCGGATCGAGCTGAAGCTCCGGGACGACGTCGCCTACCACCGCCCCGGACTGGGCGGCGGCGGCGGTGATCACCAGTTCGGCTACTGTCGTGTCGGTGTCTGGCGCGACGCCTGCGGTCGTTGTCGATTGAGCCAGGGCAACCGGTGCGGCCGACGCCGTCAGACACGAGATCAACAGGACGCGTCGCCACATCACCACTGGGTTGGTCGTTCGGAAAATCGTCAGCTCCCGTTGCAAACCCGCCGCCGTCCGTATCGATCCGACGCGCCGCGCGCCCCTTCTTGGCTAAGGGCGTCGCGCGTCCGAAAGAGGGCCGGGTTTTGTCGATCCGGTCACGAAACCATGTGGGCATGTCCGGACAGACGCAACCCCGCGCGTCCGAACATTGCGAGCCGGATGCTAGATCAGGGGTTCAACGCTGGACGGCGAGAATTCCGTCGTTCAGCCTGCTGCCCGGGAAGGCGCGTCCACGCGCTGTACAAGTTCGTCGCCCCGCCAGAGTTCCAGGCGAACGCCCTCGGCCACGCTGAGCGCGCGCTCGATGGCGCTCTTGTCGTCCGGGGCATGGAAATCCTCGGTTTGGGTGTCGCCATTGGCGGCGTGTTCGACCAGGCGATAGAGCTGACCACGACGAAGCATCGCGCCGGCCATGCCAAATCCAGCCAACATCATGGCCCAGGTCGCTGGCGACGGTAGCGAAGACGTCTCGCCCCGGCCCACGTAAGCGGGAAGTTCAGCCTGGCCGGCGGTGTAAGAGGTGAACGACAGCAGTCCTTGCTCCTCGCTGGCCACATTCGCAAAGGGGTCGAACGTCGGCAGCTCGGAGGTGGTCACGAATGTGGAGGGCGGTGCGCCGAAATCCGGAAGCACCGAGCTAAAGCTCTCAGCCTGAGCGGCCGAGGCGAAGAACAGGGCGCCGACCGTAGCGAGGACCAACGGCAGGGACTTGGCAGCTGAAAACATCAGTTAGATCCGGTTGGGCAGTCGGGCAATGCGCCCATTGGGGAGGAGGATAGCAGGCTCCCTACGGTTCGCGACGGGATTCCCCTGTAAGGCGAGCTAATCTGCACGTCAGGGTTCAGCGAAAGCGCTGCCGGCCGCAAACGACGGCGCCGCAACCGTTGCAAATGAGATCCTGAACTGCATCGTCATCACAACTTTGGGTCCGTGAAGTCTCTACTCACACGGCGATGCCCGTCGCTAACCAAATTTCAACCATAAGGTATCGTGATACGCAACATAATTCTCCTATTGGTAGAATTTGACTTTGGCGAAAAGGGCGCCGACACACCTCCAGATGGTGTTCCGAAGGCCGCCCGCTGGGGAATTCTACACCATTGAGGCCAGGTAGATCGCGAACAGGACCACCAAGGCGCCATCGATGATCAGAGGAACGACGGCCTTCCGGCGGTAGGCGGCATTGCCAAGGACCAGGCAGGTCCATTTGAACTGCGCGACAACCAATTCCATGGCCATTCTCCTCCTGTACAACGCCACTGTTCCGCATCGGGCGGCCCTGCGCGAGTCATGGCTGCCTCATGAGCCCGCAATTCCCGGTTCCAACACCGGTCAGTCAGCATTAGCCTGTGAGCAACGCGCAAAAACACGAGGAACCGCCATGACAGCCCCTGCAGACAGCGGCGCCGCCGCGCCGATCACAGCCGTCGCCGCCGATGCCAGCCCGGAAGTGCTCTATGAAGTCTCCGATCACATCGCGACACTGACGCTGAACCGGCCCGAGCGGCTCAACACCATTTCCGGGCCGATGCTGGTGTTGCTTGGCGAGCTGTTGCTGAAAGCTGACCGCGACAAGGATGTCCGCTGCATCATCCTGACGGCCAAGGGCAAGGCGTTCTGCGCCGGCCTTGACCTGCGCGGCGCATCCAGCGGCTCGACCGGCCTGCAGGGCGCCTCCACGTCGACAGACATCGACCTGCGCTCGACCCCGCCCACAGTGCTTTTCAACCTTGGCACACCCACCATTTGCGCCCTGAACGGTTCGGCGGCGGGCTACGGCATGGACACAGCGCTGGGCTGCGACATCCGCATCATGTCCGACACCGCGAAGATGGCGGCAGCCTTCACCAAGCGCGGGATCGTGCCGGAAAGCGGCGGCACCTGGATCCTGCCCCGCCTGCTGGGCTGGTCCAAGGCCGCCGAGATCATCTTCACCGGCCGCACCCTGACAGCGAAGGAGTGCGTCGACATGGGCCTGGCGTCCCGTGCGGTTCCCGAGGCCGACGTCGCCAAAGCCGCCCGCGAACTGGCGCTGGAAATCGCCGGCAATGCGCCGCTGGCGGTGCAGGCCTCAAAGCGTCTTATGCGTATGGGCCTGTCCGAAGGCTTCGATGAGCATGTCCACCACGTGTTCCTGCAACTGCTGCCGTTGCTGCGAACCGAAGACGCGCTCGAGGGCATGAAGGCGTTCATGGAGAAGCGACCGGCGAACTATCAGGGGAAGTAGGCGCGCGCGTTTCGCGGGCTGCGACTTTCGGCCTGAAACTCACAAACACATGTGACTCGCTTCATCCGACGTCGCATAGTCAGCCAAACGCCACGGGCGGTCCGGAGGGTCTCCGGTCCAACGCCTGGGCCATTCGGGAGAACGTCATGACCTACGCGCCGGCCAACCGGGCCTATTACGATGCCGACAGTCACATCATGGAGTTGCCCAACTTCCTGAAGGACTTTGCCGATCCGGCCCTGCGCGACGAGATCCCGGAAGTCAGTTATTCCGCCTCCATCGTCACCGACGAAGAGGTGGCGGTGATCATGAACCAGGGCGGGCGCCACAGCCCCGAACACGTGGCCGCCCAGATCGCCATGGGTCCTCAACTGATCGAGAAATCCAAGGAAATCCAGGCCTTGGGCGCCTTCAACAGCGCTGATCGCACGACGGCGCTGGATATGCTGGGCTTCAAGAAGCAGCTGGTGTTCGCTACCCACAGCCTGCGCATGCCGTTCTCGCCCAGTTCGAAGCTGGAGCATCGCCTGCGTTACGGCGCAGCCCGCGCTCACAACCGGCACATGGCCGAATTCTGCAAGAGCGACAAACGCCTGATGGGCGTGGCCGCCATTCCGCTGGACGACCCGGAGCTGGCGCTCGCCGAGCTGGAGTTCTCCCTCGCTAACGGACTGAAGGCGGCCTGGATCCCGCACCGCCCCTGCGGTGAGCGCGCGCCCGGCCACGTGGACCTCGATCCGTTCTGGGCCCGGCTGGCCGAGACCGGCACGCCGTTTGTGCTGCACGTCGGCGGTGCGCCGCTGCAGCTGGCCAAGGCCTGGATGAACAATGGCCGCCCTCCCACCAAGGACTGGCTGGGCGGCGGCGAAAACCTGCGGACCAAGGACGTGGCCCTGCTGCACGAGGGCCCGGAGCAGTTCCTGACCATGATGGTGCTGGACGGCGTACTGGAACGCCACAAGGGCCTACGCGGCGCTGCCGTGGAACTGGGCGCCGGATGGGTGCCGGAAATGCTGCGCCGTCTCGACTGGGTGGTGAAGCACTGGAGCCGCAATGACGCCAACCTGCAGGGCCTGAGCCGCACGCCGTCGGAACAGATCACCCAGCAACTGGCCTTCACGCCCTTCGTCTTCGAGGAGGTCGGCAGCTTCATCGACCAGTCGAACCCGGACCTCTACCTGTTCTCCAGCGACTATCCGCACATCGAAGGCGGCCGCAATCCGATCGGTCGGTTCGAGGCGTCGCTGGGCGAGCGTGCTCCGGCGGTGCGCGACAAGTTCTACGCCGACAACTTCAAGCGGATCTTCGCAGACGCTTGACCTGGACGCGCCCTACGCCTGGGTGACCTTCAGCGTCCCTTCAGGCGAGGGCGCGAGCAGCGCCGCGGGATCGGCGGACAGGTCGAGCCAACGGGCGAAGTCGGCCTTGTCCAGGATAACCGGTTGGCGGTTGTGATAGCCCGCGCTGTCGGGGCCCGCCGTCTTGGTGATAATGGCGAAACTCTCCAGCGGCCCTTCCGCCGTCTCGCACCGGTCCCAGAGGCCAGCGAACGACCACCAGTCGCCATCCGGCCGCTCGAACCGCCAGCGGGTCTTGGCGCCCTTCTCACCGGTCCATTCGTAGTAGGCGTCGGCGGGAACCAGGCAGCGGCGGCGCTCATAGGGCCCCTTGAAGGTACGGCTGGTTTTCACGGTCTCGGCGCGGGCGTTGGTGCACATGGCCTTCCAGGCCTTGGTCTCCCCGCGATGGAAGAACGGCACCAGCCACCAGCGCTGCTGGGCCAGCATGAGCCCGGCGCCAGGTTGGGCCGGGTCCAGCGGACGAAACACCGGCAGGGTGTTGGTGGGCCGGGTCATCTCGATCTGCGGCCAGTCGTTGGGCGTGGCGCCGGTATCGGGATAGCTCAGCGGCAGGCCGAGCTGGCGCAGCACCTCCTCGATGGCTGAGATCGGCGTGCTCAGGCGAAAGGCGTTGCACATCGGCGAACACTACAGCGCCGCTCGGGTGGGTTGGAAGCCGCCCAGGGTTCTATTGGCGTATTTCAGACGAAGTCGACACAGCGGCTACGCCTTTCGCCACACGCCGAACAGGCCAGGCGCCGCCGGGCGTCGGTGACCATGCACTCGCCGCCGAAGCGGCGGATGGCCTCGGCGACGCTCCAGGTCACCTGATGCGCGCAGGTGAAACAGCGAATGGTCAGCGGCCCCTTGAGACGACCGATGCGGGCGACCGTCGTCATGGTCAGTTGCGATAGCGGTCGGCCAGACGCCGGATGTCTCGCGGCTTCAGGCCCGGCGGCCAGGCGAACTGCGCCCGCCAACGCAGGCGGCCGCACGCCGGGCAGGTCCACTGGACCCGTCGGGCCACGTCGGCCACCCGGGTTGCGTGCCCCCCGGCCCTCAGCGCGCGCAGGCGGTCGATGACCCGCTCCGGATCGTAGGCTTTCGACCAGGAACAGGCGCTGCAGGCAATGAGCAGGCGACAGCCGGGATAGCGCCGGAAATCGCCCATCGCCTGGGTTCCATCATGCGGTATCAGGCGCATCAGCCGTGCGGCTCGCCGGAATAGAAGTCCGGCTCACGGGTGAAGTGATAGGCTGCGGTCGTCAGGGCCTTGTCGACCGCGTCGAGGATCAGGTAGTCCGGATGGAAGGGCCTGCAGCGGCCCTTGAGATCCAGCAGCGCCCGGCGAAAGGGCCGCAGCGCCTCAAACATCGCCCGGGGATCGGTGATGCCGCGATAGTTGATCTTGACCATGAAACGCTCCGACTGTGGATCGGAACAAAAACAGAACATTTCAGGTTTGGCGAGTCAATCGCGGTTTTGGCGCACAGAAATTTTCGAAAGCCTGGCGCCGCGCCCCGAGGCGAAACCGCCGTATCAGCCGCCGCTCTCATCGACGACGATCGCCACGGTCTTGCCGCGCGACAACGGCTCCCAACCCGCCGTAATGGCCGAGGCGATGGCGCGGGCGACCAGCTCCGGGGCGATCTGGGAGGGTTGGAGATGTGGTGCGCCAAACTTTGGCTGTTTGCCTGGCGGAAACTCCACCAAAGCCTCGCGCTGGCCCTCGGCGTGACGCACGGCCAGCGCCATACCCCGCCATTCGTTGGCGTCGCTGGACCACTGCGGCCGGCGCTGAATGCGCCAGACATAGGCCTCGCCGTCGACGGAGATCTCTTGCTCCGGGTTCTGTTTGTGCTTGGCCATGGAAGTGAGTTAGCGCGACTGGCTCGGCAGGGCCAGCCACAGCGTCGGGCGCGCGCCTCCTCGACGATGCAATCCCCCTACACTCCGTAGCTCAGGATCGGCGCCAGCCACCGCTCGGCCTCGGCGACGGTCCAGCCCTTGCGGCGGGCATAGTCCTCGACCTGGTCCTTCTCGATCCGGCCCACGCCAAAATAGTGGCTGTCCGGATGAGCGAAATAGAGGCCGCTGACCGCCGCCGGTGGAGTCATGGCGAAGCTTTCGGTCAGCGCCATGCCCGCCGCGCCTGGCGCGTCCAGCAGGTCGAACAGGGTCGCCTTTTCCGTATGGTCGGGCTGGGCGGGATAGCCGGGGGCCGGGCGGATGCCGCGGTATTTTTCCTCGAGCAGCTGTGTCAGGTCGAAAGGCTCTTCGGAGGCGTAGCCCCAAAGTTCGGTGCGCACCTTGCGGTGCATTGCCTCGGCGAAAGCTTCCGCGAGACGGTCGGCCAGGGCCGTCGCCAGGATGGCGGAATAATCGTCGCCAGCGTCCTTGAAGTGTTTGGCCAGCTCCAGTTCGCCGTGGCCGGCGGTGACGGCGAAGCCGCCCACATAGTCGGCAGGGCCGCCGATCGGGGCCACGAAGTCGGATAGCGCCATATTGGCCTGGCCCTCACCGGTCTTGACCATCTGCTGGCGCAGGGTGTGCAGGCGCGCGCGCTCGGTCGTACGGGCCTCGTCGGCGTAGAGCACAATGTCGTCGCCATCGGCCTGTGCCGGCCAGAAGCCCACCACGCCGCGGGCCTCGAGCAGACCCTCCTGCAGGATGCGCTCCAGCATGCGCTGCGCATCGGCGAACAGGTCGGTGGCGGCGGCGCCCACCACCTCGTCTTCCAGGATTTGCGGGTACCTGCCGATCAGCTCCCAGCTGGCGAAGAATGGCGTCCAGTCGATGTGACGGCGCAGTTCCGGCAGGTCGTAAGGCGCGAAGGTACGGGTTCCCAGGAAGCTGGGCTTCGGCGGGACATAACCGGCCCAGTCGGGCTTGAAGGCGTTGGCACGGGCTTCAGTCAGGGTGGCGCGCGCGCGGGTCCCCTGCCCGCGCTCGAACTGGGCGCGGACCTTCTCGTAGTCATCGGCCGTGGCCGCCAGAAATTTCGTCTTTTCGGTGGGCGACAGCAGGTTGGAGACCACGCCTACCGCGCGGCTGGCGTCCAGCACATAGGTGGTAGAGCCAGAAGGGTACTTCGGCGCGATCTTCACGGCCGTATGGGTTTTCGAGGTCGTCGCCCCGCCGATCAGCAGCGGGATGGTCATGCCTCGCCGCTCCATCTCGGCGGCCACATAGGTCATCTCGTCCAGCGACGGAGTGATCAGGCCGCTGAGTCCGACGATATCGACATTGTGCGCCTTGGCCTCGTCCAGAATGCGGTCCAGCGGCACCATCACGCCCAGGTCGATGACCTCGTAGTTATTGCACTGCAGGACCACGCCCACGATGTTCTTGCCAATGTCGTGGACGTCGCCCTTGACGGTCGCCATCAGGATACGGCCGGCCTGTTCGCGGGGTTTGCCTGCCTTCTCGGCCTCCATGAAGGGCTCCAGCCAGGCCACGGCCTGCTTCATCACCCGGGCGGACTTCACCACCTGGGGCAGGAACATCTTGCCCGCGCCGAACAGGTCGCCGACCACGTTCATGCCCGTCATCAGCGGGCCTTCGATCACGTGCAGCGGGCGTTCCGACGCCAGCCGCGATTCCTCGGTGTCGACCTCGATGAACTCGGTGATGCCGTGGACCAGGGCATGGGTGATCCGTTGTCCGACGTCGCCTTCACGCCAGGCCAGATCCGGACCCTTGGCCTCGGACTTGCCGCCCTTGTACTTCGGCGCCAGCTCGACCAGCCGCTCGGTGTTGGAGAGTTTGGGGTCACGCTGCGGGCGGTTGAGGATCACATCCTCGACAGCGACCTTCAGCTCCTCGGGGATATTGTCATAGACCGGCAGGTCGCCGGCGTTGACGATCCCCATGTCCATGCCGGCTGCAATGGCGTGGTACAGGAATACGCCGTGGATCGCGCGCCGCACCGGCTCGTTACCCCGGAAACTGAAGCTGACATTGGAAACACCGCCGGAGATGCGGGCGTGCGGGCAGGACGCCTTGATCCGGCGCGTCGCTTCAATGAAATCAACCGCATAGTTGTTGTGCTCGTCGATGCCCGTGGCGACGGCGAAGATGTTGGGGTCGAAAATGATGTCTTCCGGCGGGAAGCCCACCTGCGCGGTCAGAATCCTGTAGGCCCGCTCACAGATCTCGACCTTGCGATCGGCGGTATCGGCCTGTCCGACCTCGTCAAACGCCATCACCACCACGGCGGCGCCGTAGCGCAGGCAGGCCCGCGCCTGTTCGATGAACTTCGCCTCGCCCTCCTTCATGGAGATCGAGTTGACGATGGTCTTGCCCTGGACGCACTTCAGACCCGCCTCGATCACCTCCCACTTGGATGAGTCGATCATCACCGGCACCCGGGCGATATCCGGCTCGGCGGCGATCAGGTTCAGGAACGTCTTCATGGCGTGGACGGAGTCCAGCAGACCCTCGTCCATATTCACGTCGATGATCTGGGCGCCGGCGTCGACCTGCTGACGCGCCACGCTGAGCGCCTCGGGATAGTCCCCGTCGGCGATCAGTTTCCGGAATTTGGCCGAACCGGTGACATTGGTCCGTTCGCCGACGTTTACGAAGGTGGGGCGCATTCTTTGAAGACCTGTCATCCCGGTCAAGGCGCACAGCGCCGTAGAACCGGGACCCATTTGCTCAGAGGTGAAGGGAGAGGTGAACTCGTTCGGGCGGTGCGTTTCCGGTGACGTCGGCGTTTATGGGTCCCGGTCTTCGCGTTCCGCGAAACCGGGATGACACGATGAAATACAAGGTCAATCAGCTCCCGGCCGCACGAGGGCCGGCAGGCCATCGATCGAGACGGCATTGGCCTCGTACCGACGTTCGGCCCACGCGTCGAAGGGCCGATGGTCGACATGGCGACGCAGTTGCTCGCGCTCACCCTTGTAGTCGTAAAATGGGACGCCCCAGCCGCAGCTGTCGGAAATGCGGGTGACCGTGACCACGACTATGGCCCGCGCCCGGTCGAACGTGGGGAACAGGGCCTTGAGCTCGGCAAATCCGGGGTCTCCGAACGCAACTGCCCGGCCCTGTCCGTAAAGACGAAGGATGTTTGCCGGGCCCTCGAAGGCGCAGAACATCAGGGTGATGCGCCCGTTCTCGCGTACATGCGCGAGCGTCTCCGCCCCGGACCCACCGAGATCCAGCCAGGCCACGGTGTGCTCATCGATCAGCACGAGGCTGTCATAGCCCTTGGGCGAGACGTTGACCGAGCCTTCGCCAGAGAGGGGTGCTGTCGCGACGAAGAACATCTTCTGCGCGCGAATGAAGGCGGCCAGCGCCTCGTCGATCTGCGGATAGGTCTTGCTCATCAGGCCAGCTCGAACGGTTCCAGACCCGCCAGCCGCATGGCGGTCGGCCGCTCCGGAATCTGCCTCGGCTTCATGCCCCGGACCTCGTCGGCTACGTGGCGGATATGGTCCGGCGTGGTGCCGCAGCAGCCGCCAAGGATATTGACGATCCCGTCCTTCGCCCAGTCGTGCAGCTGATGGCCGGTCTGGTCGGGGCTTTCGTCGTACTCGCCCATGGCGTTGGGCAGACCCGCGTTGGGATAGGCCGAGACCAGGGTGTCGGCGATCCGCGACAGTTCGGCGATGTGCGGTCGCATCAGGTCAGCGCCCAGCGCGCAGTTCAGCCCGATGGCAAACGGCTTGGCATGGCGCACCGAGTTCCAGAACGCCTCGACCGTCTGGCCCGACAGCGTACGGCCCGAGCGGTCGGTGATGGTGCCGGAAATCCAGATCGGCAGAGGCTCATAGCCCTCGTCCTCCAGATCAAGGATCGCCTTCAGCGCGGCCTTGCAGTTCAGCGTGTCGGTGATGGTCTCCACCAGATAGAGATCCACGCCCCCATCGTGCAGCGCCAGGACCTGCTCGCGATAGGCCGCATAGACCTGGTCGAAGGTCACCTTGCGCGCGCCGGGGTCGTTCACGTCGGAGCTCATGGACAGCATCACCGGCAGCGGGCCGATGGAGCCGGCGACGAAGCGCGGCTTGTCCGGCTCCTTTGCCGTCCAGCGGTCGGCGACCTCGCGCGCGATCCGGGCGGCGGCCAGGTTTATGTCGCGGACGGCTGCCTCCTGGGCGTACTCGCCCTGGCCGATCGAGGTGGAGGAGAACGTATTGGTCTCGGAGATGTCAGCGCCGGCCGCGTAGTACTGGTCGTGCAGCTCCGCCACGATATCCGGGCGGGTCAGGCAGAGGATGTCGTTGTTGCCCTTCATCTGGCCCGGATGGTCCAGGAAACGGTCGCCGCGATAGTCGGCCTCGGTCAGACCACGCTTCTGGAACATAACGCCCCACGAGCCGTCGAGGATCAGCACACGCTCTTTCGCGGCGGCCTTCAGAGCCTTGATACGGTCCTGGCGGGTCATGCCGCAGCTTCCTTGGGTTCGAGGGGGGTCTCGCGCACGCCCAGCACCCGGCAGATCGCATAGGTAAGGTCGGCCCGGTTCAGGGTGTAGAAATGGAAGTCCGAGAAGCCTTCCTCGGCCAGTCGCGCACACATTTCGGCGGCGACGGAAGCGGCGACCAGTTTGCGGGTCTCGGGATCCTCGTCCAGACCCTCAAACAGATTGGCCAGCCAGTCCGGCAGGCTCACCCCGATCCGTTGCGACATGTTGGCCAGGCCCGCGTAGCTGGAGACCGGCATGATTCCCGGCAGGATCGGGATCGTGACCCCGGCCTTGCGGATGCGCTCGATGAACCGAAGGTAGCCGTCAATGTCGAAGAAGAAGTTGGAAATCGCCCGGGTCGCGCCGGCATCGACCTTGGCTTTCAGCACCTCGATGTCGTGATCCACCGAAGGGCTCTCCGGGTGGATCTGTGGATAGACCCCGACACTGACTTCGAAGGGCGCGATCTCGCGGATGCCGGCGGTCAGTTCCGTGGCGTTCTGATAGCCGTCTGTACGCGGGACATAGGCGCCGCCAAGCGATCCCGGCGGGTCGCCGCGCAAGGCCACGATATGGCGGATGCCCGCCGCCCAATAGTCACGCACCACCTCGTCGACCTCGGCGCGCGAGGCCTCGACACAGGTCAGGTGGGCGGCCGGGCGCAGGGTGGTCTCCTTCAGCATCCGAACCACCGTGCGATGGGTGCGTTCCCGCGTCGAACCGCCGGCGCCATAGGTCACGGAGACAAACGAGGGATTGAGCGGTTCAAGCCGCCGGATCGCCTCCCAGAGCGCCTCCTCCGACTTCGGGCCCTTGGGCGGAGAGAATTCGAACGAAATGTTGGGGCGCGGTCCCCCGCCGGCCCCCGCGCGCGCGACAGGTCCCAGAGCCGTGGGAGGGGTCATGCGGCGATCCTTTGTTCCAGGGGCAAACGGGCTGCGGCCCAGATTTTGACGGTGAGGCCATCCGGCTTGTCCGGCGGCAGATCGGCAAGCGCGCGGTGCGGCAAGCCGGCCTCCGTCAGCCAACGGGCCATTTCCTCATCGGAGAACCCAAGCCTGCGGTGCTGATGCTGTTCCCGCAGGAACTCGTGAGCGTGCGGTGCAAAGTCGACGATGATCAGCCGGCCATCGGGCGCCACAAGCCGCGCGGCTTCCCGGACCGCAGCCGAGGGATCGCCCAGATAGTGCAGGACCTGATGGACGACGACCAGATCGGCGGTCGCATCCGGTAGGCGGGTATCCAGGATGTCACCGTGGCGCAGCTCCACATTGGCGAGCCCCGCTTCCGCCGTGTTGCGACGGGCGATGTTCAGCATCTGCTGGGACAGGTCGAGGCCCAGGGCCTGGGCGGCGCGCGACCCCAGCAACGTCAGCATCCGGCCGGTGCCGGAACCCAGGTCAACCAACCGCCGGATCCGCCGCTCACCCGACACGCGAAGAATGACGTCTTCGACAGCGGCGTCGGAGACGTAGAGGGATCTGATTTCATCCCAGTGCGTGGCGTGCTCGGCGAAATAGCTTTGCGCGGCGGCCGCGCGCTCGCCCTGAACAACGTCGAGCCGACCCTGGTCTCTCGCCAGCACCGCATCCTGCGGGTCAAGATGCCCCAGAACCTGATCGATCATCGCCCGCGGGCGGCCCGAGCCCGCCAACCGATAGAACACCCAGGCGCCATCCGGGAACCGCTCAACCAGTCCCGCCTCGGCCAGAAGCTTCAGGTGACGCGAGACGCGCGGCTGGCTCTGGTCCAGGACACGACAAAGCTCGAGCACCGCAAGCTCTTCCCGCGCCAGTAGCGCAAGGATGCGCAATCGGGAGGATTCACCCGCCGCCCGCAGCACCTCCACGATCTGTCCAGACGCCAGCTTCATCGTGACATAAAGATATCTTTATATGAATATTTCGTCAAGGGTTGGGCGCACGCGCCCGGTCCCGTTCGACGCCCAAACCTAACGCCGACTGCCTAAGAAGCGTTGAATCCTGCGTCTGCGTGGAGCGTGCCGGTCAGCCGACCGTGATCCAGCCGCTGGGCAAGCTCGCCAATTGCACGTTCTGCAGGATCATCTGGTTTCCCGCGCCCATGTCGATGACGGTGTCGGCGCCAACCTGGCTGAGCGTGTAAAGGGTGCCGGGATCAAGCCGCACCCGATCGCCCTCTGCGATGTTGAAGTCCGTCACCCGATCGGTCCCTGTCTCGGCAAACGAGATGAAGGTGTCGGCGCCCAGCCCGCCGCTCAGCATGTCCGAGCCGCGATCACCGGCGATGATGTCATTGCCGTCATCGCCGCGCACGACGTCGTCGCCCTGTCCGCCGCGCACCAGATCATTGCCGGTGCCGCCGCCGAGCGTGTCATTGCCGAGGTTGCCGTAGACGATGTCGTCGCCAGCCTCGCCAAACACTGTGTCATCGTCCTTGCCGCCGACCGCCCAATCCGTGCCCGCGCCGCCAAGGATGAAGTCGTTGCCCATATTGCCGTTGATGTCGTCGAAACCGGACCCGCCGTTGATCGTGTCGGCGCCATCATCGCCGCGCAGATAGTTGCGCCCGTCGCCGCCGCTGATCACATCATTGTCGGCGCCGCCGAACAACTGATCGTCGCCCTCCACCCCGGCCAGGGTATCGTTGCCTGACCCACCGTTGACGGTGTCATCGCCGGCGCCCGCGGAATAGCTGTCCGCCCCATCGGGGAGTGACCGCAGATCATGTCCCGGTGACCCTAACTCCTGCAGGCCCGAGGGCGCCGCCCCCAGCGTCCCCGTGGTGATGTTGAAGGATTGAATGTCGGCCCGGTTTGTATTCACCAATCGAACAGCCTGGCCGGTGCGAGGCGCGAAGACGATCGCATCTGTGTTCAGTTGCACCACAACATATTCGGCGCCCACCGACAGATAGAGGTCCTGAGCGGTCGTGTAGGCCTGATCATAGTCGTCGGCGCTGGTGCTGCGAAAATTGCCAAACGCCAGGGCATTGGCCCCGCTGAACAGCAGCCGGTCGGCCGGGCTCCAGCCCGAGATCGCATCCAGCAACTCCGGCTTGTTGCCGAGTGCGCTCGCCGCCGAACTGTCGCTCGACCCGATCACATAGAGATCAAAACCGGCGCCGCCGGTCATGGAATCGGCGCCCAGCCCGCCCGTAATAGTGTCGGGCTCGGCACCGCCCGTCAGCGTGTCAGCGGCAGTCGTTCCATTGATGACAGGCATCGAAGCTCCTCAGCGTTCAGGCAGGAGGCTGACGGCAGAGGCGCGCCGGGTCAATCCGGAGCGACAATCCCGGCTCAGGCTCCGAAGATCCAGCCTGGCGTCAGGCTGCTCATGGTCACGCCGACCAGAACCATCTGACCGCCGCCCGTCATGTCGATGACCGTGTCGGCGCCCACCTGGCTGACCACGTACTGCGTACCCGGGGCCAACTGCACGCGGTCGCCCTCCGACAGGCTGAAGTCAGTCACCCGGTCGATGCCCGCATCGCCAAAGGTATGGAAGATGTCGGCCCCGGCTCCGCCGCTCATGGTGTCGGAGCCCTTGTCGCCCGAAACGAAATCCGCGCCCCGACCGCCGCTGACGACGTCGTTGTCCTGACCGCCACGCAGAATATCGTCTCCGTCGCCGCCGTCGCAGGTGTCATTGCCGAGGTTGCCATAGACGAGGTCCACGTCGCCCTGGCCGGAGAGGCTGTCGTTGTCCTTGCCGCCAAGCACATAGTCCGCGCCATCTCCGCCGACGCAGGTGTCGTTGCCCATGTTGCCGTTGATGTCGTCGAATCCCGCGCCACCGGTGACGGAGTCGTTGCCGTCGTCGCCGCGCAGATAGGTCTGGCCTGTGCCGCTGGACGCATTGTTGCCGGGCGTACCCAGCGCGAAGATGACATCGTCACCCGCCCCGCCATTGATCGTATCCTGGCCACCAAGGCCCTGAATCGTATCGGTGTTCACCCCGCCGACCAGGGCGTCGGACCCGGTGGTCCCCTGGATGTCCTGAGGCGATGTGGACGGCAGAAGCCCCGCTGGCGCGGCGATGAATGTCAAGTGGTCGACGTCCGCAAGGCTGACGTTTTCTAGCGTGAACCGCGCGCCGATACGGTCTTCGTTCAAACTGTCGACAAACACGGCAATGGCGGTGTCCGAGATCTTCACAAGGACGAAGTTGGCCGCGCCGGAGGTGATCCGGCTGGTCGCCAGATTGGTAGCGGTGCCGATGTCGAAGATCGTCTCCTCGATGTAGTCCAGCAACGTCGGCGCCACGCCAGCGATCGCGATCTTCTCGCCCGCCTTGAAGTCCACAATGGCGGCGCCCAGAACACCGTGGGGGATGACGAACAGATCGACGCCGTCGCCGCCGGCCAGCCGGTCTCCCGCGCCCGCGATCAGGGTGTCATTGCCGGCGCCGGCGTAGAACGCCTCGAACTGCGAGGACGCCCCGTTGAAGGTCTCCGACGCCGCCGTCCCCGTGACGTAGGTGGAGCCGTTGACGATCGGGACCTGCCGCACCTGACTGGTGAACCCGGCCCCCAGCGTCACCTCGCGCCCCAGGAACCCGAAGGTCAGACTTGCGCCGCTCTGAACCACCGAGATGTTGGTGAAGGTTGCGAACTGGCTGGTGAAAGCAAAGGTGTCCGAGCCGGAAAAGGCGGTCGCCTGCTCGGGCGTGATCATCTCAAACGTGAAGTCCGGCATAGGCCCCTCAAGCGACAGTAACGACGGGCCGATGGCAGACACCGTCCCGCGTCAGCCGCTCATCCTCGCCAGCCGGGCACAGCGCACACGACGCAAACCGCCCTGTGTGCCGCATCGGCTTTGCAGAGCAGTAGATCCGAAAACTCGGAAAACATGCTGAACGCACATGCTTAGCGAAAGCCTGCCGGGTTCGGGGATGTGCGACCGAACCCGCCCCTTCAAGCCTTATCGCGTAAACTTGTGGAACTTGATCCGGTGCGGGATCAGACTATCCGCGCCCAGCCTGCGCTTCTTGTCTTCCTCATAGGCTTCGAAGTTGCCTTCGAACCATTCTACGTGGCTGTCGCCTTCGAAGGCCAGGATGTGGGTGGCCAGACGGTCGAGGAACCAGCGGTCGTGGCTGATCACCACCGCGCAGCCCGCGAACTCCTCCAGCGCCTCCTCGAGGTTCTGCAGGGTTTCGATGTCCAGGTCGTTGGTGGGCTCATCGAGGAGGATGACGTTGCCGCCGGTGGTCAGGGTCTTGGCCAGGTGGACGCGGTTGCGCTCACCGCCCGACAGCAGCCCCACCTTCTTCTGCTGATCGCCGCCCCGGAAGTTGAACGAGCCTACATAGGAGCGGGTGTTGATCTCGCGCTTGCCCACCGCCAGTACGTCGAGGCCCTGGGAAACCTCCTGCCAGACCGTCTTCGACGGATCCAGCGCATCGCGGCTCTGGTCGACATAGGCCAGCTTCACCGTCTCGCCGACGCGGAAGGTGCCGCCGTCAGGCTGTTCCTGGCCGGTGATGATCTTGAACAGGGTCGACTTGCCGGCGCCGTTGGGGCCAATCACGCCGACGATGCCGTTGGGCGGCAGGGTGAAGCTCAGGTCCTCGAACAACACCTTGTCGCCATAGGACTTGGACAGCCCCTTGGCCTCCAGCACCAGATTGCCCAGGCGCGGGCCCGGCGGGATCTGGATGGTGGCGGTGGTCTGGGCCTCGCGGCTGTTTTCCTGCTCGCGGACCATCTCGTCGTAGGCCGCCAGACGCGCCTTGGACTTGGCCTGGCGCGCCTTGGCGCCCGAGCGCACCCATTCCAGTTCGCGGGTCATGGCCCGCTGGCGGGCGACGCTTTCGGACTGCTCCTGCACGACGCGCTTGGTCTTCTGCTCCAGCCAGCCGGAGTAGTTGCCCTCGTAGGGGATGCCCTTGCCGCGATCGAGCTCGAGCGTCCACTTGGTCACCTGATCCAGGAAGTAGCGGTCGTGGGTGACCAGGATCACGCAGCCCGGGAAAGCTTCCAGGTGGTGCTGCAGCCAGGCGACGCTCTCGGCGTCGAGGTGGTTGGTGGGCTCGTCCAGCAGCAGCATGTCGGGTTTTGACAGCAACAGGCGGGCGAGCGCGATCCGGCGCTTTTCCCCGCCGGACAGCTTGTCGACCTTCCAATCGTTGGGCGGACAGCGCAGCGCGTCGGTGGCCATCTCGATCTTGGAATCGATATCCCAGAGGTCGCCCGCGTCGATTTTCTCCTGGAGGGCAGTCATCTCCTCCATGAGTTCGTCGGTGTAGTTCTCGCCCAGCTCGGCGGCGATGGCGTTGTAGCGGTCGAAGATCTTCTTCTCTTCGCACCAGCTGATGACGTTGCCCCAGACATCCAGGCTCTCGTCCAGGTGCGGCTCCTGTTCCAGGTAGCCCATCTTGACGCCGTCGGCGGCCTTGGCCTCGCCGTTAAATTCCTTGTCGATCCCGGCCATGATCTTGAGCAGGGTCGACTTGCCCGAGCCGTTGACGCCGACCACGCCGATCTTGGCGTCGGAGTAGAATGACAGCCAGATGTTCTCGAACACCTTCTTGCCGCCGGGATAGGCCTTGGTCAGGCCCTGCATCTGGAAAATGTATTGCTGCGCCATGGGGCGTCCGGCTCGCTCTCGAATGTGCTTGAGTTCGGCCGAGCAGATAGCGGCGCGAGGCCGCCGGCGCAACGCAAGGCGCGAAAAGAAGCAACAGCGGCGCGATGTCGCACTCACGGACTTGTGGGGTTGACGTTAAGGATTGCGACGCCATTTTGCGGGTTCCCGAAGACGGCCCGGAGGCTAAATGCCCAACCTCGTCCGCCGAAGAGACGTTCTGACGTTCGGGGCCGCGGTCGGCCTCACCGCCATCGCCGCGCCCGCCTGGGCCCGGCAACTGGACATCTGGGAACCGCGCCGCGCGATCCTGGACAACCTGCACACCGGCGAAGCCTTCAACGAGGTCTACTACGCCAACGGCAGCTATCTGCCCGACGCGCTTGCAGAGGCGACCCGGATCATGCGCGACTGGCGCACCGGGGATGAGCGTTTCATCGACCCCACCCTGTTCGATGCCCTGCACGCCATCCGGGACAGGCTGGAAAGCCCCCGCCCCTTCCAGGTGATCTCCGGCTATCGCTCGCCAAGAACCAACGCCATGCTGAACCGCCGCAGCAACGGCGTGGCCGAAAACAGCCAGCATGTGCTGGGCAAGGCGATCGACGTGCGGATTGAAGGCGTGGAACTGTCAAACCTGCGCAACGCCGCGCTCGATCTGGCCGCCGGCGGCGTCGGTTACTATCCCCGCTCAAACTTCGTCCACGTGGACACAGGCCGGGTCCGCCAGTGGCGAGGGGCGTAGCTCACTGATCAGTTTGCGGGCGGTACGGGCTCCGGCTCCACCGTCGTCATGCCCGTGGCGGCGGCGTCTTCCTCGATCTGGATCTCTTCCGGCGTCCTGACCGGCGCAGCCTCAACCGGCGGCGGGGGCGGAGGCGCGACCACCGGCGGCGCGGCGGGTTCCTCGATCATCTGGGGCGCGGGCCTGGGCTCGGCGGGCGCATCGAACTGCAACCAGCGACTGACCGCCAGCGCCAGCAACACCGCCGCGCAGGCCGATGCGATCCAGAGTACGGTTTTCAGCATCTCGGCCTCCTACGCCTTGGCCGGGGGCGGCTTTGCCGGCGTGGACAGCACGCCTACACGCTGCAACAGGTCACGGTCCCAATTGTAGGGATCGGTCCGGAAGTGCATCTGGCCGTCGGCCCCCGCGAAGGTGGTCCAATAGAAGATAAACACCGGCACCTGCGCCGTCAGACGCGCGCGCACCGTCTTGTCGCCCAGCAACTGGGTGTCGATGGCGTCCGGCGTCCAGGTCGAGTTTCCCTCCAGCAGGGCCTCGGCCAGCGCCCGGGGCTTTTCAAGCCGCACGCAACCGTGGCTGGCCTGACGCGCGAACAGGTCAAAGCCGCCCTTGGCCGGTGTGTCGTGCAGATAGACCGCGAAGGGGTTGTCGAAGTCGAACTTGAACCGTCCCAGCGCGCTCTCGTCGCCGGACGCCTGCTGCAGACGCGGCTTGCCACCGGGAACGTCGATGATCCGGTAGCCGTTGCGCGCCAGATAGCCGGGACTGGCCTTTTCCTTGGGCCAGAGCTCCCGATCCGCGATGCTGTAGGGCACGTTCCACGGCGGATTGATCACCACGCTGTGGATCGACGAGACCAGCATCGGCGTCTCGTCACCCGGACGGCCCGAAACCGCCTTCATGGACATCACCGGCCTGTCGTCGCGGAACAGGGTGACCACCGCGGCGCCCGCGTTCACCTGCACCCGGGTGGCGGGCATGGTCGATGGCATCCAGCGCCAGCGCTCCATATTGGCGATGATCTGCAGCACCCGTTGGCCGACCGGCTGGTTCAGATGCGACAGCAGGTCGCGCCCGACAACCCCATCGGGCTTCAGGCCAAACCGGCGCTGGGCCCGCTGCACAGCTTCCTGCAGGGGTTTGTCGAAAACGGCGGCGCCCACGACCAGCGCTTGCGGGTCCTCGGCCGCCAGCCGCACCCGCAACGCTGCAACCCTGGGATCGGTGGATCCGAGCCCCATCGGCTTGCCGGCAGGCAGTGTCTTCCAGCCCCCGGAGACCGCAATGTCGCGGTAGCGCGCGAGGCCACGTTTCAGCGCCGCATAGCCCGAATAGCGCGGCGGCAGGCTGTCGAGCCAGGTCTGCAGGCGATCCTCGACCAGCGCCTGGGCCAGGTCGGGAGTGGGATCATAGGCGGCCGGGCGGACGGCCCAGACATCCGGGAAATCTTCCGGCGCCATACGCCCGATCCGGACGTCGCGCGCATAGTCCAGCAACCCCTCGGTCAGCGCGCTTTGCTGGGCTGGCGAGAGTGCGCCGGAGAGCCCATCCGGCAAATAGGCCTTGGGCTGAAGCCCGTGGAGATCAGCCGCCTGCAGCACACGGATCGCGGTCTGCGCCTGGGCAGGCGTCAGTTCGGGGATGACCACCGGTGGCGGCGGCGGCGGCGGGACGACCGCCTGTAAGGCCGGAGCCGCTGCGGGCGGCGTTACAGGCTGCGCAACTGCAGGGCTAAGAACCACCAGATGCGCCAGTGCGGCCAGGGCAAGACCGCGCGCCACGCGTTCGCCTGCCAACCCACGCCCACCCATGATGTTTCCCGGCCCTCCTCGACAAAACCCGGCGACGCAGCGCCGCGCACTCTGGTTCTACGCGCACCCGCGACTCACGGATCCGTCCCTATCTGAGCTTACCCGCGGACAGTGTCGATATGGTCACACACCATGGACCCGGGAGCGTAGCATTCCCGCCACAGCGAACCCGTCAGACGGGCGGATATCTGTGGGCCCGTCCCTTGGGATCCGTCACTCCTTCCGGGCCCAGATAGCAGGGGCCGACCGGCGCCTTTCCGTGACCTCCGGGGATGTCCAGGATGTAGGTCGGCTGGCACAGGCCCGAGACCCGCCCGTTCAGATCCCGCATCAGCGCCTGACCCTCCTCGAAGCTGGTCCGGAAGTGCCCGGTGCCCGGCGCGAGGTCGGGATGATGCAGGTAGTAGGGCTTGATCCTCAGTTCGACAAACCGCCGCATCAGGGCCTCGAGCGTCACCGGATTGTCGTTCACGCCCTTGAGCAAGACGGTCTGGCTGACCATGGGGATTCCCGCATCGACAATGCGCGCGCAGGCCGCCGCCGCCCCCGGGGTCAGCTCATCCGGATGATTGGCGTGAAGCCCGACCCAGGTGGTCTTGCCCGACGACTTCAGCGCGCCGACCAGTTCATCTGTGATGCTCTCTGGATCGACCGCCGGCACGCGGGTGTGAAACCGCACGACCCTGACGTGCGCGATGGCGGCCAACCGCTGCCCCAGGTCGCGCAGCCGCCGGGGTGAGAGGATCAGTGGGTCTCCCCCGGTGATGATCACCTCCCAGATTTCCGGGCGCCCGGCGATGTAGGCCATGGCCGCGTCCAGTTGGGCGGCTGACAAGGGTCGGATCCCGTCCGGCCCGACCATCTCCCGGCGGAAACAGAACCGGCAATAGACCGCGCAGGCGTGATTGGCCTTCAGCAGCACCCGGTCGGGATAGCGGTGCACGACCCCCTGAACCGGGCTGTGCGCGTCGTCGCCGATGGGGTCTGCACGCTCCTCCGGCGTCTGGATGAGTTCGGCGGATGTGGGTACGAACTGGCGACGCATCGGGCCATCGTCCGGCTCGATCAGGCTGGCCATCGCGGGCGTAATCGCCACGGCGTAGCGCGCCGCCACCTGCGTCAGTTCAGGCAGGTTCGCCTCGCTCACCATGCCTTCTGCGGCCAGATCCTCGACGGTCCTGAGAGTGCGCGTGGTCATGCGGCGCGCAGATATGCCGGATGGCGCACCGCGTCCATCATCCTGTGACTGGAACGCCACCTCAAGCCACCGGCGTCCACAGCACCTGGTCAATCCGCTGCGCGCCGGCAGCCAGCATCACCAGACGGTCAAAACCCATCGCCCCACCGCTGGCCGGCGGCATGATCGCCAGCGCGGCCAGGAAGTCCTCATCGATGGGATAGCGCTCACCGTAGAGCCGCGCCTTCTCGGCCATCTCGATCTCGAACCGGGCCCGTTGCTCGACAGGGTCCGTCAGCTCCCCGAAGCAGTTGGCCAGTTCCACCCCGCAGGCATAGAGCTCGAACCGCTCCGCCACCCGCGGATCGCCAGGCTTGGGCCGGGCGAGCGCCGCCTCGGAGGCCGGATACTCACAAAGGATCGTCGCCCGGCCCTGGCCAAGGTTCGGTTCGACCTTTTCCACCAAGATCCGGCTGAACACGTCGGCCCAGGTATCGTCCGTCGCCACCCGGATACCCCGGGCGCGCGCTTGCGCGGCAAGGTCCCCGCCGAAGAGATCCACTCCGGCATACCGTTCAAATGCCTGCGCCACGGTCAGGCGCTCCGGTTCGGCGAAAGGATCCGCCTCACGCTCGCGCCACCTCAACCGCCCGGTCCCCGCCGCCTCGGCCGCCACCGCCAGCAGCGTGGCGCAATCCTCCATCAGCACCTCATGGGCCGCGCCCGTGCGGTACCACTCCAGCATCGTGAACTCGGGGTGATGCAGCGGCCCGCGCTCACGATTGCGCCACACCTTCGCCAGGGTGAAGATTTCGCGCTCGCCGGACGCCAACAGCTTCTTGCAGGCAAACTCCGGCGAGGTGTGCAGGTACATCGCCTGCCCCTCCCCCGCCGTGGTCAGCGCTTCGGTGGCGAACGCATGCAGATGGGCTTCGTTGCCCGGCGAGATCTGGAGCGCTGCGGTCTCCACCTCGGCAAAGCCCCGCCCGTCGAACCAGCCTCGCACCGCCCGGGTGATCCGGCCCCGCGCTTCCAGGAACGGCAGGCGGTCTGCGCGGCGTTCCGGCGACCACCAGGGACTTTCAGCGATGTCGGACAAGGTTGCGGCTCGGCTGGGGGCTGGCGATTTCGGCTCCAGTCGCTATAGGGGCGCCACAAGAATTTCATCAGCGGAATCGCGCGGCCTTGTCCGCCGGCCCCGCCCCAGACTCTGAGGACCCATGGTCAAAGTCATCGCAAGCTCGCTGCGCAAGGGCTCCGTCGTCGACATGGAGGGCAAGCTCTACGTCGTTCTGACCGCCGAAAACATCCACCCGGGCAAGGGCACGCCCGTCACCCAGCTCAGCATGCGGCGCATCTCTGACGGCGTGAAGGTGTCGGAGCGGTGGCGGACCACCGAGCAGGTCGAGCGCGCCTTCGTCGACGACCGCAACTACAACTTTCTCTACAATGATGGCGAAGGCTATCACTTCATGAACCCGGAAAACTACGATCAGGTCGTGGTGCCCCCGGATGTGGTGGGCGACGCGGCGCCCTGGCTGCAGGACGGCATGACCGTGGTGCTCTCCACCCATGAAGGCACACCCATCGCGCTGGAACTGCCACGCCTGGTGACGGTGGAAATCGTCGAGACCGAGCCGGCGGTAAAGAACCAGACCGCCTCGTCCTCCTACAAGCCCGCGATCCTGGCCAATGGCGCCCGCATCATGGTGCCGCCCTATATCGCGGCGGGCACGCGGGTGGTGATCCTCACGGAAGACGGCTCCTATCAGGAACGCGCCAAGGACTAAGGCCGCCGCTGCTCTGGCGCTTGGCCAAGCCTGGCCCTAGTCTGGCAGGCGTGACGTCAAAGACCGCTACCCGCTTCCTTCGCTGTGGACTCCTCGTCCTGGCTGCCGTGACCCTGCTCGCCATGCCGGCGTTCGCCGCCCCGCGTCCGACGCTGGCCGAACCCTCGCTCTCGCCGGATGGCGCGGAGATCGCATTTGTCTCCGGCGGCGACATCTGGACCGTGCCGGCGGCTGGCGGTACGGCGGGCCTTCTGGTCACCGATCCGGCCACCGAAGGCCGCCCGCTGTTCTCGCCGGACGGGCGCGAACTGGCCTTCACGTCCAATCGCAACGGCGCGACCAACATCTATGTGATGGCCCTGGCCACAGGTCAGATCCGGCGGCTGACCACCTCTGACGCCAGTGAACGGCTGGACGCATGGTCGCGGGACGGCAAGTGGCTCTTTTTCACCTCGGCCGCCAATGACGTCGCCGGCCAGAACGACATCTTCCGGGTCGCGGCTGCGGGCGGCACGCCGCTGGAGGTCAGCCGCGAGCGCTATCTCAACGAATTCAACGCTGCCCCCTCGCCGGATGGCGCCACCCTGGCCCTGATGGCCAAGGGCCGGTCCGGCAACGACTGGTGGCGCAACGGTCACGCCCATATCGATGAGGCCGAGCTCTGGCTGAAGCCCGTAGGCGAGACTGGCGCCTATCGCAGGCTGCTGGGCGCATCATCCAAACGGCTCTGGCCGATGTGGAGCGCCGACGGCCAGACGCTGTTCTTCATGAGCGACGAAGGTGGCGTCGAAAATCTCTGGCGCCTCGGGCTCGAACCTGGCGCCCGCCCCCGGGCCATCACCACCTTCACGGACGGCCGCGTGCTGTTTCCGTCGATCAGCTTCGATGGCCGCGCCATTGTCTTCGAGCGCGAGTTCGAGATCTGGCGGCTGGATACGGCCTCCGGCGCCGTCACCAAAGTCCCGGTGGCGCTCCGCGGCGCCCCCGCCGCCGCCGGCGAGCGGCGCCTGAACGAGACCAGCTTCCAGGCCCTGGCCCTCTCGCCGGACGGCAGGAAGGTGGCCCTGGTCACCCGCGGCGAGGTGTTTGCCGCCTCCACGAGGGACGGCGGCGCGGCCCAGCGGGTCACCGACACCCCCGGACCCGAGTCCAGCCCGGTCTGGTCGCCTGACAGCCGTCGGCTGGCCTATGTCTCGGAACGCGGCCTGGGCAGCCGGATCGTTGAGTATGACTTCGCCACTGGCACGGAGCGGTTCCTGACCGACGCCGCCGGCTATCACTGGGCGCCCGTCTATGCGCCGGACGGCAAGTCGCTGGCTTATGTGCGCGGTCGTGATGAGTTGCGCGTGATCAGCCTTGGCGGCGGCGATCCGCCCCGGGCCGGGACACTGGTCTTCAAGGGCGCCCTGGGTCGACGCGAGGGATCCCGCCCCGCCTGGTCTCCGGATTCAAGGTGGCTGGCATTCGCCGTGACCGACCGCAGGGCCTTCCGCAATATCTGGGTGGCGCCCGCCGGCGGCGGTGAGGCCCGACCCGTCAGCTTCCTGGCCAACGGGACCACCAGCGACACCATCGCCTGGTCGCCGGACGGTCGCTTCATCCTGTTCGACACGGGCCAGCGCAATGAGGACAGCGGCATCGTCCGCGTCGATCTGCTGCCCAACACGCCCAGATACCGGGAAGACACCTTCCGCGACCTGTTCAAGGGCGTTCCCACGGCGCCTGCCCCGCCGCCACCGGCCGCCATGGTCGCCTCTCGTACAATGCTTGTCAGCCAGGCAGCGCCGAAGACTGAGGTCGAAAAGCCCAGGGTCGAGCCGATCCGGATCGCCTTCGAGGGTCTGAGAGAACGCGCGGGCTTCCTTCCGCTGGGCGCGTCGGTCGATACGCCCATGATCAGTCCGGATGGCAAGACCCTGGTCTACCGGTCCAACCGCAACCTGTTCGCCTACAGCCTGGATGAACTGGCCCGCGATCCACCGGCGCCGGAGCAACTCACCGGCGGGCGGCGGTCCAAGGACGACTACGTTTTCGATCCCGGCTCGAAGCAGATCTACTACCTCGACGGCGGGCGCGTCAGCGTCACCACGGTCGAGAGCCCCAAGCCCCGGACCATCGATGTCAATGCGGAGATGACGGTCCGTTTCGACGCGGAGAAACAGGTGATCTTCGACCAGGCCTGGTCGACGCTCAGCCGCGACTTCTACGACCCCGGTTTCCATGGCCGGGACTGGGCGGCCCTCAGATCGCGGTTCGAGCCCTTCGCCCAGGGCGCGCGCACCCCCGACGAACTACGCCGGGTGATCAACCTGATGGTCGGCGAACTGGACGCCTCCCATGTGGGGGTCAGCCGGCCAACCGAAGGCTTCGGCGCCGCACCGGCTTCCCGCGTGGGCGACCTCGGCCTGCGCTTCGACAGGCAGGCCTATGAAACCGGCCAGGGCCTGACGGTTCGTGAGATCGTGGCCCTGGGCCCGGCCGACATCGAGGGGTCGATCCGGGTCGGAGACCGGCTGCTGGCCGTGGACGGCCGCACCCTGAGCGATGGCGCGAGCCTGAACAGCTACTTGCTGGACCGGATCGGCAAACGCACGGCCCTGACCCTTTCGTCGGCCTCCGGAGCGCGGCGCGAGGCGGTTGTGCGCCCGGTGACCCTCGGTACGGCGTCTGGCCTGCTCTATCGCCAGTGGGCGCGTGATCGCCGCGCCTACGTGGAGGCCGCCAGCGGTGGCCGGCTGGGCTATGTCCATATAGCCGGCATGAGCGCGGCCAGCGTGACCCAGCTCAACATCGACCTCGACGCGCAGAACCAGGGCCGTGACGGTGTGGTCATCGACCTTCGCAACAACCTGGGCGGCTTTCTGAACGGCCAGATCCTGGACATCTTCACCCGCCGGAACTTCCTGACCATGACCCCGCGTGGCCTGTTCGGCCTGCCCAGCCGCCAGAACCTCGGCCAGCGCGCCCTGGACCGGCCCACGGTCGTCGTCACCAACGAATACACCCTGTCGGACGCCGAGAATCTCGTGGAGGGCTATCGCGGGCTGGGTCTCGGCAAGGTCGTGGGAACCCCCACCGCCGGCTGGCTGATCTACACCAGCGAGGTCACCCTGATCGACGGCTCGGTCTTCCGCGTGCCCTTCATCCGCGTCGACGACGCCGGCGGCAGGAACATGGAACGCAATCCCCGCCCGGTCGACATCCCCGTCGAACGCGCCCTGGGCGACTCCCGCGACGCCCAGCTCGACGCGGCGGTAGCCGAGTTGCTGAAGGGACTGGGACCGAGATGATGCGCCGGGTTTGCGCTCTACCAGTTTCGGCCGCTGGCGGCGCAACGCATGGCCCAGCGACTGAAGCTCGCGGGCGATAGCCTCACCGAACATCCTGAGCGAGGTCTACCTGTAGGCGAGTTGCGAGAACTGGCGACAGTGTCGCCCTATCTGATCCGGTATCGGGTCAGGTTAGATGTCGTGCAAATCGTGCGGATTCGACATGGGGAGAGGCTGCGGTAGCGGATCGAACGGCGCGTCGCCCGGCAGGGCGCATGTAGGGGCAAGGTGTCGACGCAATCCCCTGTGGCCGCCTGTCTTGCCGCCACCGGGTGAACGCATCACCCGTCCACCCCGGAGCTCGTCATCCGCCAGCCGCGCAGCAGACCGGGAAACCCCTGCCGACGCCGACTTGTGATGTGGCCCCCGCCCCTGTCAAACCGCAGAAAACGCAGAGCGGCGCAGAGGGCTTCGTTGAGGCGGCCCGGTGGGCGCGTTCCGGGCGGCCTTCTGGGTGCCTCCAGGCGCCCTGCGGTTGTCTTCACCCGACCTGCGCGCATCCAGCGGTTCGCCCGGGATGCCGTGCGACGGCGGCGCAGCAGGGATTTGTCCACGAACCGACACGAACAGCACGAACAGGCGAGCGCGACGCCCCTGTCCCTTCTGGTCACGCCTGCGAACGCGGGGGCCCAGGGTTTTTCCGGCGCCGGAAGAGGTCTGGAATGCGTTGGTGTGCCGGTCACCCCATTCCGTCACCCACGCGACAAAGGGGGGTCGGGGGGTCGGGTGTTCTTCAAGGGCACCGCGAGCCTACGTGAAGGACCGCGAACGGGCTCAGGCGGCGGAGCGGTTGGGGAGATGGGCATCTTCGCAGGCGTCGCTCACGCCGGGTTTACCTTGCGGAATCAGTATGTGTCCCGCTTTCAGGTGAGACTGACGTGTCATTTATCTGTTTTGATCCCAGATATCGCTAATCATTTTCGAATATCACTAACAAAACAGTAACTGGGATACAGACTAATGATACCATTGACATCCATTCCACATATTCTTGAATCGCATCCAATGAAAAATACGATTCGATTCCAATCCTAGGCAAGTATATAGAAACAATCGCAATTGTTCCAACATTGCATGCCAGTAATATACGGAAGAAATTAGATAGAAACTTATTCGTGAATTTTCCAATTGATCGCTTAATAAAACTACCTTTTCCTTTCATTTTCCTTTTCTTTCGCCAAATCCTTTGCTTCAGCCGAAAGCGCTTTTTGTTCAATTTTCGCAACTACTTGTTGCAACACACTCCCCACTGATAGCGCCCTTGAGGGTCCCACGAAATAGCTAGCGCCTGCTGTTGCTGCTCCGGCAATTCTTGCCTCATTTTCGGATGCGCCCGTGGCCTTTGCAGACGTGTACGCGCCGGTACCGGAGGCAACGGCCCGCGCATCTTTGTTCCTGCCTGCAAT
The DNA here is from genome assembly GCA_903909375.1 of uncultured Alphaproteobacteria bacterium. Lineage (GTDB taxonomy): Bacteria > Pseudomonadota > Alphaproteobacteria > Caulobacterales > Caulobacteraceae > Phenylobacterium. The sequence goes on along the minus strand of CAIVVM010000005.1, from coordinate 95,129 downwards.
ACCACCGGAAGAAGCCGTCACGAGGCCAGAGTAGATTCCTTTCAGGATATCAGTAGCAACTTGCTTGGGAGAACCTCCTGCCATTTGCGAAAACGGACCACTGACCAATCCCCCAGTCGATCCGCCGATCGTCAAGACGCGGGCACCTGCAATAGGACCTCCAACGGCGATGGTCGCACCAGAAAGCGCGCGAGCGCTTTCCTGCTGGGCCAAGTGCACGGCAACGTTCATGTCTCCTTGAGACTGGTCCATGATCTGCTGTGCAATCCCGAATGCCTGTATCTCCTGGGTCCCAGTAGGATCCGTCCTGTTTACTGGATTCCCCTTCACATACGCATAGAGGTTCGGATCATCCTCCTGTCCGATCGGGTCGGTCTGCAGGAACCGGCCCATGGCCGGGTCGTAGACGCGGGCCTTGTAGTGGTAGGCCTGGGCTTCGGGGAAGGCGGCCTGGCCGGTGTAGCGGAAGCGTGGGCCGGTCCAGTCGCTGGGCTCGCCCCAGGGGCCGTAGGCATAGGGTGTCACCGCGCCCGCCCCGTTCGAGACCCCGATGATCGAGCCCTGACGGTCGGCATGCAGCCAGCGCCGGTCGGCCACGCCCGCGCCCTCGTACCAGACCAGCGGCTCATCCACCCCGGGCCCGTGGAGATAGCGGCGCAGGGCCGGGGCATTTCTGCGGCGTCTCGCGCCGGTTCGCCCGCACGGATGCGGCTTCATCACCGGCTGTGGCGCGGCCCTGCCCATGAGATGCATTGTAACTCCAGGCCGTACCTTGCCAACCGGCAATCTGTGGTGGGCAACAAAGGATCGAAGCGAGCCCTCAAGCCGCCGCCCGACCCACTGGCGCCCGCCCACCCAAGCGCTACAACGGCGCATCGTCCCACGGAGCGCGCCATGTTCAGACCTATCGCCCTCACCCTGGGACTCACGCTGCTGTGCTCTGGAGCCCACGCCAAGACGATCAGTCCCTACGCCTCGGCGGGCGAACAGCAGGCAGCCATGACCGACGGCAAGGTCACGTCCGAGCAGCTGGCCCGCGCCTATCTGGAGCGGATCGAGCGGATCGACCGCGCGGGGCCGAAGCTGAATTCCGTGCTGGCGCTGAACAGCCGCGCCCTGGGCGATGCCCGCCGCCTCGACGCCGAACGGCGGGCGGGAAAGCTGCGGGGGCCGCTCCACGGCGTCACCATCCTGCTGAAGGACAATATCGAAACCGCCGACGGCACGGCCACCACCGCCGGATCGCTGGCGCTGGCCGCCAACGTCACCGGCCGCGACGCGCCCATCGCCAAACGCCTCACCGACGCGGGCGCCGTCGTGCTGGGCAAGGCCAACCTGTCGCAATGGGCCAATTTCCGCTCGACCCGGTCGATCAGCGGCTGGAGTTCGGTGGGCGGCCTGGTGCGCAACCCATACTCGCTGGACCGCACCGCCTGTGGCTCGTCGGCGGGATCCGGCGCGGCGGTGGCGGCGGGGCTGGCGGCCTTCGCCATCGGCACCGAGACCGACGGCTCGGTGATCTGTCCGGCGGCGATGAACGGCATCGTCGGCCTCAAGCCCACCGTGGGCCTCGTCTCGCGCACCCACATCATCCCCATCTCGCCCGAGCAGGACACCGCCGGGCCGATGACCCGCACCGTCGCCGACGCCGCCGCCCTGCTGAATGTCATCGCCGGCAGCGACCCCGCCGACGCGGCCACCAGGGAGGCTGATGCGAAAAAGGTCGACTATCTGGCCGCCCTGAAGGGCGCCACGCTCAAGGGCGCCCGGATCGGTGTCTGGACACCCAACAAGGGTCGCTCGCCCGGGACGGACGCCGTGTTCGACGCTGCCGTGAAGGCGCTGGAAGCCCAGGGCGCCGTGCTGGTGGAGGTGAAGACCGACGGCGCCGTCATGGGCCAGATCGGCGCTCTGGAGGGCGAATGCCTGCGCACCGAGTTCAAGGCAGCGCTTGACGCCTATCTGGCTACGACGCCGCCCGCCGTCACGGCACGGACCCTGGAAGCCCTGATCGCCTTCAACAAGGCTGAGCCCCGCGAAATGCCGCTGTTCGCCCAGGAGATCTTCGAACAATCGGTCGCCAAACCGCCGATCACCGATCCCGCCTATCTGGAAAAACGCGCCCAGGCCCGCAGCCTCGCCCGCGGCCTGCTGGACAGGATGCTGGCCGACAACAGGCTGGACGCCATCGTCTCGCCCAGCAACGGCCCGGCCTCCATCGTCGACCCGGTGAACGGCGGCGTCTCGTTCGGCTCGCCCACCATGCTGCCGGCAGTGTCAGGCTATCCACACCTGACGGTCCCGGCGGGCCAGATCACCGGCCTGCCGCTCGGGCTGTCCTTCATCGGTCCGGCCTGGTCCGAGGCCAGGCTGCTGAGCCTGGGCTTCGCCTTCGAACAGGCCACCAGAGCCCGCCGCGAGCCGGCGTTCCTTCCGAACGTCGGCGCGAGGGCCGAGGTCGGCCGGGCTTACGACCCGCGTTAACGCCCCGTCGGCAGGTCCTTGAACGCCACGTCCTTGTCGACGCGAATGTCGCCGGGCAGGCCCAGCACGCGCTCTGCGATGATGTTGCGCAGGATCTCGTCCGTGCCCCCGGCGATCCGCAGGCCGGGCGACGACATCACCGAGGCGTGGAACGCGCCCCGGAGCGGCGCCAGCTCCGGATCGCTGATGATCCCGTACTGATCCAGCATCTCCAGCGCCTCATTGCCCAGATCCTGCATCTGGGTGGCGGCCACCACCTTGCCGATCGAGCTCTCAGGCCCGGGCGTCTGGCCCCGGCTGAGCGCGGTCATGGTGCGGTTGCGAGTGTGCTTGAGGCCCTCGGCCTGCACGTACCAGTCGGCCAGCTTTTCACGCAGCGCCTGATCCTTCAGCGCCGGTCGGCCATCCACGCCGGTGATCCCGCGCGCCGCCTCCATGAACTGCGACCAGCCCGCGCCGGACGCGCCGCCCACGGCCAGACGCTCGTTCATCAGGGTCACGAGACTGACCTTCCAGCCGTCGTTGACCGCCCCCAGCCGCTGGCTGTCCTTGACCCGCACGCCGGTGAAGAACACCTCATTGAAGCCCGAACCGCCCGACATCTGGTGGATCGGCCGCACCTCGATGCCCGGATCGCTCATGTCGACCCAGAACATGGTCATGCCCTTGTGCTTGGGCGCATCCATGTCAGTGCGCGTAACCACAATGCCGAAGTTCGAGAACTGGGCCCCCGTCGTCCACACCTTCTGACCGTCGATGATCCAGTCGCCGGAGCCGTCATCGACGCGTACCGCCTTGGTCCGCGCCGCCGCCACGTCGGAACCGCCGGAGGGTTCCGAGAACAGCTGGCACCAGATTTCCTCGCCACGCAGGGCGGGGCCGACGAACCGGGCCTTGGTCTCGGCGTCCGCAAACGTCGCGACTGTCGGCACGCACATGCCCAGCCCGATCGTGAACGGGTTGGGCGGAATCGGGTGATTGGCCTCCTCCTGATTGAAGATAACCTGCTGGAGCGGGTTGCCGCCCTGCCCGCCCCACTCCTTGGGCCAGGTGATGCAGGCATAGCCTGCGGCCGCCTTCTTCGCCTGCCAGGCCTTTGAAGCGGCCATTGAGCCGCCGCCTTCGCCATCATCGGCGACCGCCGATTTCGGCGCATTGGCCTCCAGCCAGGCGCGGACTTCCGCGCGGTAGGCGGCTTCTTCGGGGGTGTCGTTGAAATCCATCTGTCCGCTCCTTAGGCCGCGTTACGACGTTCGAGGTGGCTGACCAGCCGTTCCTTCCAGACCCGGGGCGCGCCGGCCACCAGGCTGAGCTGGCGCGAGCGCCGGTAATAGAGGTGGGCGTCGATCTGCCAGGTAAAGCCGATGCCGCCGTGAGTCTGGATGTTTTCCTTGGACGCAAACCAGAAGGCCTCGGACGCCGCGATCCGCGCGGCGCTGGCCGCCACCGGCAGCTCAGGCGCATCGGTATTCAGCGCCCAGGCGCCGTAATAGGCGTTGGAGCGGGCCAGTTCGTTCTTGATGTAGATATCGGCCAGCTTGTGCTTGATCGCCTGGTACGACGCGATCACCCGGCCAAACGCATAGCGCTCCATGGCATAGGCCTTGGCCATCTCCAGACACCGGTCCGCGCCGCCGCATTGCTCGAAGGCCAGCAGCACGGCGGCCCGGTCCATGATCTGCTCCAGCAGGGCGAAGCCTTCTCCCGGCGCGCCCAGACGCTCGGCGGGAGCGCCGGCGAAGGTGAGCCTTGCCGCATCACGGGTGGGATCAAGGGTCTGCAGCGCGTCCCGCGTCACCCCGGCGGAGAGGTCCACAAGGAACAGGCCAGGCTGGCCGTTTTCCTTGGCGATCACCAGCGCATGGGTGGCGATATCGCCATCGGTCACCGGCAGCTTGACCCCGGTCAGCTTGCCGCCGGCGACGCTGGCCTGAAGGCCCGCGGCGTTCAGGACACCGGGTCCCTCGGAGGTGGCCACACAGCCGATGACCTCACCCGCCGCGATCTTCGGCAGCAACGCGGCCTTCTGGGCGTCGGACCCGGCCAGCATCACCGCCTCGGCCAGGAAATAGACCGTCGACGCAAACGGGATCGGCGCCACCACGCGCCCCAGCTCCTCGGCGATGGCGCAGAGCTCCAGATGCCCCAGCCCCAGGCCGCCGTACTCCTCCGGGATCGCCGCGCCCAGCCACCCCTGCCCGGCGACGGCCGTCCAGAGGCCCGCGTCATAGGCGACCTTCTCGTCGTCCAGCACCTTGCGCACCTTGGCCGTGCCGCAGTTGGCGTCGAGGAACTTCCGCGCCTCGTTCTTCAGGAACTTCTGGTCGTCGGAGAAATCAAAATTCATCTGTGCCTCTTCGGCGGTCGGGCCGCACTTCGCGTTTCCGCCCGCACCATTGCGCCGGATGGAGCACAAGAAAAGTATGACCTCGCGTCATCGCCTTGGCGCCGCCTCACTCCACCGCTTAGAAAGCTCCATGCGCACAGACACAGCCCAACCGATCCAGCTCTCCGAATATCGCCCGCCCGCCTACCTGGTCGATGAGGTTCACCTCACCTTCGACCTGCAGCCCAACACCACCCGCGTGACGGCGCGCTTGAGTGTGCGGCGCAACGGCGACCACGCCGAGCCTCTGGCCTTCAACGGCGAGCACCTCAAGCCGATCTCCGTCGCCATCGACGGACGGACGCTCTCCGCGGACGAGCACGCCATCGACGCGGAATTCCTCACCATCCACGCCCCGCCCGCCGCCTTCGTCCTGGAAACCGAGGTCGAGATCGATCCGGATAACAACAAGGCGCTGGAAGGGCTCTACATGTCCGGCGGCCGGTTTTGCACCCAGTGCGAATCCGAGGGCTTCCGCAAGATCACCTTCTGGCCCGACCGGCCTGACGTGCTGTCGCGCTTCACCGTCCGGATCGAGGCCGATACCCGGTTCCACCATCTTCTGTGCAACGGCAATCTGATCGACAGGGGCGCCCTGCCCGGCGGTCGTCACTTTGCGGTCTGGAACGACCCCTTCCCCAAGCCCAGTTATCTGTTCGCCCTGGTCGGCGGCGAGCTGGACGTGCTGGAGGACAAGCTGGTCACCATGAGCGGGCGCACGGTGGACCTGCGCATCTATGTCGACCCCGGCATGGCGGGCCGCGCGGCCTATGCGATGGATTCCCTCAAGCGCTCGATGGTCTGGGACGAGCAGGCCTATGGCCGCGAGTACGATCTGGATCTCTTCATGATCGTGGCTGTGCGCGACTTCAACTTCGGGGCCATGGAGAACAAGGGGCTGAACATTTTCAACTCCTCGCTCCTGCTGGCCGATCCCTCGACCGCGACCGACCTGGATTATGAGCGCATCGAGGCCGTAGTCGCCCACGAGTACTTCCACAACTGGACCGGCAACCGCATCACCTGTCGCGACTGGTTCCAGCTGTGCCTGAAGGAAGGCCTGACCGTGTTCCGCGAGCAGGAATTCTGCATGGACATGCGCGGCGCCGCCGTGGGCCGCATCAAGGCGGTCAAGGCGCTGCGGATGCGCCAATTCGCCGAGGATCAGGGCCCGCTGGCCCACGCCGTGCGCCCCTCGGCCTATATGAAGATCGAGAACTTCTACACCGCCACGATCTACGAAAAGGGCTCCGAGGTCATCGGCATGCTCAAGACCCTGGTGGGCGACGCCGCATTCCGGGCCGGCATGGATATCTATTTCGAGCGCTGGGACGGCCACGCCACGACGGTCGAGGCGTTTATCCAGTGCTTCGCGGAGTCCTCGGGCCGGGACCTCACCGACTTCTTCCGCTGGTACGAACAGGCCGGGACCCCACGCGTGGCCCTGAGCGCGCGCTACGACGAGGCGTCGAAGTCGCTGGCCGTGACGCTCACCCAGACCAATCCGCCCACGACAGGTCAGCCGGTGAAGCGCGATCTGCCGATCCCGGTGACCATCGGTCTGCTGGACACCGAAGGCCGAACCCTGGCGTTCGAGCGCGACGGCGTGGCGACGGACGAAACCGTCGTGGTGCTGAGCGGCGGCGAAACGGCCGTCACCCTGACGGGAGTCGACAGCCAGCCCGTGATCTCGGCCCTGCGCGGCTTTTCGGCGCCGGTGGTGCTGAAGACCGACGCGCCGGCCCGGGCGCGCTATCTGCAACTGGCCTCTGACCCCGACCTCTTCAACCGGTGGGAAGCCGGTCAGGATCTGGCCAGCGACCTGATCCTGTCGCGCGCAGAGGGCAAGCCTGACGAGGTGGGCGAGGAGCGCTATGCCGAGGCATTGGGTCGGGCGCTGAACGATCAGGCCTCCGACGAGGCCTTCAAGGCGCTGTTGCTGGCGCTGCCGGCCGAGAGTGACCTGGCGCTGATGCGCAGCCCGGTGGACCCGGCGGCCTTGCATGCCGCCCGCAACGCCCTGCGCCTGCGATTGGCGCTGCACCTCGACACCGAACTGCGCCGCCTCCACACCGGGCTTCAGAATCTGGGCGAGTTCTCGCCGGATGCCGCCGGCGCCGGTCGCCGCGCCCTGCGCAATGCGGCGCTGGAGTTGATGGCCGCCAACCCGACGCGCGCCGTCGCCGAGATCGCCAGCGGCCACTATCACGCCGCCGCCAACATGACCGACGCCATGGGTGGCCTGTACGCCCTGATGCACATCGGCGGGGCGGACTACGACGAGGCGCTGGGCGACTTCTACGCCAAATGGACGTCCGAGCCGCTGGTGATCGACAAGTGGTTCGCCATACAGGGGCGCGATACATCGGAGGAGGCGTTCGGCCGCATCCTGGCCCTGACCGCCCACCCGGCCTTCGATGCCAAGAACCCCAATCGCCTGCGTGCGCTGGTCTCCAGCTTCGCGAACTTCAATCCAGCGCGGTTCCATGATCCGAGCGGCGCCGGATATCGCTTCCTCGCCGACCAGATCATCGCAGTGGATCGATTCAACCCCATGACAGCCGCGCGGCTGGTGGATCCGCTGGGCGGCTGGCGGCGGCTGAAGCCCGAGCTGGGCGAGTTGATGAAGGCCCAGCTGGAACGGATCCTCAAGGTCGAGGGGCTTTCGAAAAACGTCCAGGAACTGGCGGCGCGAGCCCTGGCCTGAATTGTCGAGAACCCCGATGACCACAGCCCCCGGATCAGCTTAGACTCTGCTTCGGTTCGGCGTCGCCGAACGCCGGACGCGGGGGATTGGCAGGCTTGGCCGAGGGCGGTGGACAGGGCTTGGCCGGGGTGACGCCGGAACGACGGGCGCGCCCGCGCACGTCGCCGCTCCGTCGGCTGGTCCGTCCCGCCATTGCGGGCGTCCTTGTCCTTCTGGGCCTGTTCGCCGTCGCCGCACTGGTCCGGCTCCTGTCCGGCGGAGCTGGAGTCTACGAATTCGCCGTCTGGTTCATGGTTCCCGTGGTCGCCGCCATCGCGCTTGGCGTCTTCTTGTTTCGCGAAACCCTGAGAGTCGACCGGATCCAGGCCGCCCGAAGTGATTCCGAGACCCGGTTCCGGATGGCCGTCGAGGCGGCGCGCTGTGGCATCTGGGAGTGGGATCTGGCGGACGACAAGATCTTCATGTCCGATGTCACCGCCTCGCTGTTTGGCTGGCGCAGCGGTGAGGTCAGCGGCCAGCAAGTGCTGGACCGCGTCGCTGCGGGTCATCGCGACGACATGCGCGAGGCGCTCTCCACGGCCGCGATCTATGGCGACTTCGATGTCTCCTTCCGGGTGCCGCCCCTGGCGGGCGCGCGGCCCGTCTGGATCGATTTCCGGGGCCGAGGCTTTGGCGAAAGCCCGGAAGGCGGGTTCGCCCGTATCATCGGGGTGGCGCTGGATGTCACCGAGGAACGTCTGGCCCAAGCCCGGGCCCAGGCCGCCGAAGGCCGCCTTCGGGACGCCATCGAGAGCACGTCCGAAGCCTTCGTCCTGTGGGACCGAAACGGCAGGCTGGTGCTCTGCAACAAGAACTTCCTCGGCTTTTTCCAGCTCGACGCCGAGCTGGCGAAAACCGGAGTCGGCCGCGAGACGGTGGCCCGGGCTGCGCGTCAGGCCATTCGCCAGGAGCATCCGGCGGCCGGTGGCCGCCGCGGCGTGCGCGAGGCCGAGCTTTCTGACGGTCGCTGGGTCCAGATCTCCGAACGCTCCACGGCCGAAGGCGGACTGGTGGTCACCGCCGCCGACATCACGGTGCTCAAAACCCAGGAAGAGGTACGACGCATCAAGGAGGAGGAACTGCGCCGGGTCGTCGTGAACCTGGAGCAGAGCCAGGAACAACTCTCGGAACTGGCCCGTAAATACGAGGCCGAGAAGATCCGGGCTGAGGCCGCCAGCCAGGCCAAGAGCGACTTCCTCGCCAACATGAGCCACGAACTGCGCACGCCGCTCAATGCGATCAACGGCTTCTCGGAGATTATGGCCGGGGAAATGTACGGCCCGGTCGGCGATGCCCGCTATCGGGACTATGCGCGCGATATCCTGAGCTCCGGCCAGCACCTTCTGGCGCTGATCAACGACATTCTGGACATGTCGAAGATTGAGGCGGGAAAGCTGAACCTGAGATTCGAGCCTGTCTGCCTTGAGGAGCTGGCCGAGGAGGCGCTACGGCTGGTGCGTAACCGCGCCGAGGCCGCCGGCCTGAGCCTCATCCTCGACTTCGTCGATCTGCCAGAGGTGGAAGCCGACTATCGGGCCGTGAAACAGGTGCTGCTGAACCTGCTATCCAACGCCATCAAGTTCACCCCGCGCGGAGGCCGCATCAGCATTCGCGGTGAGCGGCGCGAGGATGCCCTGGGCGAGCGGGTCCGTATCAGCGTCCACGACACCGGCATCGGTATCCTGCCACAGGATCTGGAGCGGCTGGCGCGACCGTTCGAGCAAGTGGAAAGTCAGCATTCCAAGACCACCCAGGGCACCGGTCTTGGGCTCGCCCTGACAAAGTCCCTGGTGGAGATGCACGGCGGGCTGCTGGACCTTCGCAGCACGCCGGGGCAAGGCACTGTGGCGTCCTTCGCATTGCCGGTTCGGCAGAGCGAGGCAATGTCGGTTTCAACCGCCGCCGCTTGAGACAGATAGCTCTATCGCGGCGGCCTGTCCCCTCGCGGCGCCCTCGATCGGGCCAAGGCTTCGGCCAGCCTGCTGCGATCGGCGGGCGAGAGGGTTTCCGCAAATGCGACGAGCCGCCGGTCCATTTCCAGCCGGCCTTCGAATTCCAGAGCTCGTGCGCGCTCCAGATTTGCCCGCGCGGCTTCTGGACTGAATTCTGGATCACCCAGACTGCGGAACGCCGCCTGACTTAGGGTTCGGGCCTCGCGCATTTTCGGGGCAGTGCGCGTTGAGAATTCGATTGATCTTGCGCGCCAAGCCGCCTGGGCCTCTGGCGACAGTTCGCGGATTGCTGCCCCCACCGGATTACGTGTTCTGGGGTCGGGCCCCTTTTCCGGGACCAGCATCCCCCGCGGACTGTCCGACAGCTTTGAGCCGACGAAAGCACCCACCCCGAAGAGGTTCACCGCCAGCGAGATCGACAGTGCGACCCAGAGCGCGCGTGTGCTCATCACACCTCCCCATCAAGGTCAAAATCAAAGTCCTGATCGCTCACGGCCATCGTCACAGGCTCAAGGGGCTCCGCAGAGACTGCCGCTGCAGACAGATGGGCGCCCACAAAAATCCCGGCGGCGCAGGCAGCCGCCAGCCCGGCGCCGAGGCCGGCCGGCCAAAGAAAACCCATCCAGCGCCCGCGGCCTGGCCGCGGCCCGGCGGCCGCAATCCGATCCGCGAGGCCAACGGAAGCCTGGGGCGGCGCATAGGCGTAAAGCGCCGTGTCGACTTCGCCGGCGAGGCCCAGCACCGATCGCGCCCAGTCGGCTCGTGCGGCCATCAGCACCGCCGCCGCCTCTCGCTCGTCAGCCGGCCAGCGGGCCACATCACCGCCAAAGGCTTCGGCCAGGGCTTCGAAACGTTCTGCGTTCATGGTCTCACCCCTTCATGTCCGCGAGTGCGACACGCAAGGCGCGACGACCTCGCCCCAGCAGGCTTTCCAACGCCTCGACACTGACTCCCATCACGGCGGCCGCCTCGATGTTGCCGAGCTCCTGATAGTGACAGAGCACGATCGCCTCCCGTTGACGATCCGGCAGCGACTGCAGCGCAGCCCCCACCCGCCGACCGGTATCCGCCGCCAGCAGGCCCCGGTCGGGGCCAGGCCCATCGTCCGCACGATCCGGCGGATCGGCAAATGCAAGCTCGCGACGGCGACGCAGTCGGTCGTAACAGAGATTCAGCGCCACCCGGTGCAGCCAGGTATCGAACCGCGCCTCGCCGGGCCGCCAGCGTGAAGCCTGTTTCCAGATCCGCAGGAACGCCTCCTGGGCGACGTCCTCCGCCTCGGCGGCGTCGCCAAGCATCCGCCCGGCCAGCGACAGCAGACGCGGCAGTTTGCGAGCGACCATAGCCCGCGTTGCCGCGGGATCGCCCACGGCAACGCGCGCCAGCAACTGGTCGTCGGAGTCCCCCAACCGCATTGGCTCCCGGGGCGCGCCTATCCGGGTCCGGGACCACCGCGCGCCCTCTGCCGGATCATGGCTGTCTCCTCCTTCGAGAGCCAGCCGTCCTTGTTGGCGTCGGCCATTTCGAACCGGCGCTGGGCCATGGCGCTGGCTTCAGCGGCGGTGACTGCGCCGTCCTTGTCGGCGTCAAGACGCATGATACCGCCCATCCGACCGCCGCGCCGATCGCCTTCGCGCTGTTTGGCCACGGCGTCGACTTCGGCCTGGGTGATCTTGCCGTCCTTGTCGGTGTCCAGTCGACCAAACATGTGCCCCTGCCGCACGGTCTCGACGGCCTTGAACTCGGACAGGGTCACCTTGCCATCATTGTCGGCGTCAGGGTTCGGCGGCCCACCGCCCCGACCAGGCTGGGCGTGGGCACTCGTGACAGCCAGGGCCAGAGCGGCTGTAAGCAGGATCAGTTTCATAGGTCCTCGGTGGTTCAGTTTCGCACCCCGAAAACTTGTACGGGCGATCAAACCGTTTCCGTCGTTCGCCAGAGCGGGTCGAGGAAAAGCGGGAACCGGTTTTCCGCCCGCAACCCGCTCCAAAAACGGGTCTAGGCCCTGACCAGCGCCAGGTAGGCGGCGCGCGCCGCTGAACGCACGCCGGTCAGACGGCTGCGTAGGGCTCTGTAGCTGCGCGCGCCTCCAGCCCGCGCCAGTAGCGCCTGAAAAGCCCTGGGTTCATCGTCCGGTTGCGGATCGTCACCCAGCGCCACCTTGAGCAACTGGGTCAGGTCCTGCTGCAGCCGCCAGGCCGCCGAGAGTGCGTCCAGAGCCTGCGGGTCGGCCAGCCCTGCGGCGCCAAGCGCATCCAGTGCGGCTGACGTATTTGGCGACAGCGGCCCGCCTTGATCGGCGTGGACCAGCTGCAGAAACTGGGCCGTGAACTCGATATCCACCAGCCCGCCCGGTGACAGCTTGAGATCCCATTCGCCCTTTGGAGGCCGTTCGGCCTCAAGCAACTCGCGCATCTCCCGTACATCGGCCGCTGTTCGGGCGGGATCATGGGGTCTGCGCAAGGCGGCCTCGATGACGCCGGCAGCCGCTTCGGCAAAGGCGTCGCTACTCGCCCACACCACCCGGGCACGGGTCAGCGCAAGCAACTCCCAGGTCTCGGCCTCGCCCTGATAGTAGTCGGCGAAGGCCGCAAAGCTCACCGCCACAGGCCCCTTGGTGCCTGACGGCCGAAGCTGCATGTCCACGTCATATAGCTGGCCCTCGGTGGTCGGGCTGGACAGGGCGGCGATCAACCGCTGGGTAAAGCGACCATAGAAGCTTGATCCGTCCCATCCCTTGACCGACGACGTCGCCGTCGGGTCAGACGCCCGATAGAGCGTCATCAGATCCAGGTCTGACGTTGCGCTCATCTCGCGCGAGCCGCACTTGCCCAGGGCGACCACAGCCACCTCGCCCGAAAAGTCGCCGCCGAGCCTCACGGCTTCGGCGAGGGCCACGGGCGCCAGGGCATCGATGCACAGATCAGCCAGTTCGGCGAAGGCATGCCCGGCGGCTTCGGCGCTGGACGACCCGCTCATCACCTGCACGCCAATCCGGAAAGCCTGTTCGCGGTGGAGGCGGCGCACCGCGTCCATCGCCCCCTCAAACCCCCCGGCGGCCTGAACCTCGCGGGCCATGTGCGCGCGCTCGGGCCCGATATCGGCCTGGTCAAAGAATTCGGAATCCAGCATGGCGTCGATCGCTGCGGGTCGTCGGGCCAGGGTGCTGGCCAGTCGCGGTGCGAAAGCCAGCACCTGGACCACCAGTTCGAACAGCCTGGGCTGCGCCAGAAACAGGGACTGGAGTTGAACGCCTGACGACAGCCCCTCGAAGAAATCGCCGAACCGCCTGAAGGCGATCTCCGGCGCACCCGTGGCGTGGGCGGCTTCGAGCAGCCGCGGCGCCAGCCGTGTGAACAGCTCCCGGCCCCGTTCCGTCCGGGTCGCGGACACGCGGCCGTGATGCCAGGCCCGGATGGTTTGCGAGACCCGCATCGGATCGGGGAACCCCATGCGCGAGAGGGTAGCCAGGGTCTCCGGATCATCGTCCACGCCGGTGAACACCAGACTGCCGAACCGGGACGACAGTTGCTCCGCCTCGGCGAACAATTCCCCGTAGCGGGCATTGACCGTTCTCAGGGTGCGCGTCACCGCCTGATCAAACCCGCGAAGCTGATCGTAGCCCGCCAGGACAGCGACCCGGCGTCGGTCTGTCGCAGCCTCCGGCAGTCGATGGGTCTGCTCGTCGGCAATCATCTGGATGCGGTGCTCAACGGCGCGCAGCCAGATGTAGGCCTCGGACATCTGGGCCGCAGCGGCCGCGCCGACATGCCCCGCCGCCGCCAGGGCCCCAAGCGCGTCCAGCGTACGGTTGCTGCGCAGTTCCGGGTGGCGACCGCCAAGGATCAGTTGCTGGGTCTGGACATAGAACTCGATCTCGCGGATCCCGCCGCGGCCCAGCTTGACGTCTACCCCGGCGGCCGAGACCCTTTCATCCACCTTGTGGGCATGGATCTGGCGCTTGATCGCGTGAATGTCGGCGATGGCGGCGAAGTCGAGGTTGCGCCGCCAGATGTAGGGGATCAGTTCGTCAAGGAACGCCTGGCCGGCGGCCAGGTCCCCGGCGCAGGCGCGGGCCTTGATGAAGGCGGCGCGCTCCCAGTTCTGGCCGACGGTTTCATAGTATTCCAGCGCCGCGGGAACCGGGACGGCCAGGGGTGTGGAGGATGGGTCCGGCCGCAGCCGCAGGTCCACGCGAAAGACATAGCCGTCGGCGGTCCGGGCCTGCATCAGGTCCGATACCCTCTGGGTCAGGCGAAGCGCCATCGCCAGCGGCTCCACGCCGGGCGCCGTCACGCTCTGAAGCGCCTCGGGGTCGAAGAAGATCGAAACATCGATGTCGCTGGAATAGTTGAGCTCATAGGCGCCCTGCTTGCCCATCGCGATGCAGAACCAGCCGGGGACGGGATTGTCGGGGTCCGCAATGCGGATGAGGCGACCCTCCGTCAGCTCTTGCCGGGCGGCGACGGCGAGGGACGCCCTCAACGCGGCGTCGGCGAACCTGGTCAGGGCGCCGGTCACCTGATCCAGATCCCAGACCCCGCCCAGGTCGGCCAGCGCCGTCAGCAGGTGCAGCTCCTGTTTCAGGCGACGCAGTTCGCCTTCGGCCTCTCCGGGCAGCCCCTGGGAAACCGCCCTCGTGCGGGCCAGCAGATCCTCCAGCCGGGCAGCCGGATCAGCCGCCAGGAGGCTGCCTAGCCTGGCCGGATTGCGCCGGGCCAGCGACGTCAGATAGGGCGAAGCGGCGAACACCGGATCCAGCGCCGCCCAGGTCGGCTCCCCAAGCGCCAATCCCTCGCCGATCGCGATGCGCGCCCGCGCCGCCGCCTTGGCGTCGATCACGGGGCCGCAGGGCTTGATGGCGTCGCCGAGTCTCATGGGCACAGGCTCTACGCCCTCGGCAGGATGAACGCCACGCGCAGGCCGGGCCCCATTTCGCCGACCTTGCCGGGACCTTCCGACAGCTCGAGCCGTCCGCCATGCGCCTCGGCCACGGCGGCGACGAGGGAAAGGCCAAGCCCGGCGCCGGCTTCGTTCCGGCTGTTCTCCAGTCGCACGAAGCGCTGGATCACCCGTTCACGGTCTTCGTCAGGAACGCCGGGGCCTGTGTCGGTGACTGAGAACTCCACCTCCCCTGATGACCTGCGTCGCACCCGCAGCATGATGGCGCCGCCAGCGGGCGTGTACTTCACGGCGTTGTCGAGCAGATTGGCCAGGGCCTGCGCCAGGAATTCGCGATTGCCGCGCACCGTGAGACCGGCGGTGATCTCGGCGGCGTACTCCAGATCCTTGTCCTCGCAGAAGGGTTCGTAGAGCTCGGAGATGTCGGCGGCCAGTTCCGCCGGATCGAAGACCACCGGGTTCGGCGCCTGACCGGCCGCCTGCAGCCTGGCGATGGAAAGCACCGCGCCGAAGGTCTTCAGCACCCCGTCCGTGTCTTCCAGCGCCTGGGCCAGCGCCTCCTCAGCATTGCCCTTGCCGGCTTCCACGTCGATGTATGCGGCCTCCAGGCGCGCACGCAGCCGGGTCAGGGGCGAGCGCAGGTCGTGGGCGATGGCGTCGCCTGCATGCCGGTGGCCGGCCATGGAGCGCTCCAGCCGGTCCAGCATGTCATTGACGCCCTGGGCCAACTCGTCGAACTCATCGCGTGCGCCGCGGACATGGGCCCGGACCCCGGTCTCGCCATTGCGCACCCGCTCGACCACGTCGATCAGGCTGACCATGCTGCGCGAGACATTGCGGCTGACCAGCACGCCCACGCCCAGACCCAGCGCCAGCACCAGGAATCCCGCAGCCTGCAAGGCGCCGACAATGCTGGCGAGATAGGCCTCATCCTCGCCCGCATCGGCGCCGACAAACAGCACCTCGCCGCCCTTCAACCGTTCCTGCAGGCCACGGGCGGGATGTTTCACCGCGCGACCCTGGGCATTGATGTCGGTCACCTGGAAACTGGCCCAGGCGGGTTGGCCGGTGAAGTTTTCCACCGGCGACTGTTCGATCGACCCGGAGATGCGCCGGCCATCCTTGGTCAGCAGCAGATAGAGGAACGGCTTCTCGCTCGACGCCCGCTCTATCAGGGCCTGGTTGACCGCGTCCGGGCCGGCGCGGTCATAGACGCCGATCAGCGAGGTCATCTCGCGGCGGATATCGCGGTCTGTACGGCGCGTCGCCTCGCCCGCGGTAGCGATATAGATATAGGCCAGAAAGGCCGAGGCCGCGCTGGCGAACAGCGCCAGGATCAGCACCGTCAGGCGAAATGGCGTGGTCCGGAAAAGGCGGGGCATCTTCATGCCGGACATCCCGAGGGTGACCCTGCGGTCGAGCTAGGCATCCAGCCGGTAGCCGGCGCCCCGGACCGTCTGCAGCATGGCCCGGTCAAACCCCTTGTCGATCTTGGAGCGCAGGCGGGAGATGTGCACGTCGATGACGTTGGTCTGGGGGTCGAAGTGATAGTGCCAGACCTTCTCCAGCAGCATGGTGCGCGTCACCGACTGGCCGGCGTGGCGCATCATGAATTCCAGGAGCTGGAACTCACGGGGCTGGAGATCAAGCGCCTTGCCCGCTCTGTGAACGGCGCGCGCGATCAGGTCCATCTCCAGTTCGCCCACCTTGAGCAGCGTGTGGACGGACCCTGTGTCGCGCCGGCGCGCCAGGGCTTCGATGCGTGCAATCAGTTCGGGGAAGGCATAGGGTTTGACCAGGTAGTCGTCGGCGCCGGCCTGAAGCCCGTCAACCCGGTCGCCCACCTCGCCCAGGGCGGACAGGAACAGCACCGGGGTGCGGTCGCCCTCCCGGCGGAGTGTTTCGACCAGCTGGATGCCATCCATCTTCGGCATCATGCGGTCCACGACCATGACATCGAAGGCCCCGCCCTGCGCCGCGGCAAGGCCTTCCCGACCGTCAGCGCCCCGGACACACTCGTGACCCGCCTCGGTCAGACCACGCGCCATGGCCTCGGCCGCCTCAAGGTCGTCCTCGACAATCAAGATCCGCATGTGATTCCCGCCCTTGTCAGGCCAGGAGACTACCCCGAAATCTTGATCGGCAGAAACGCGGTGCGGCCGCTGCGCAGGACACCCACCAGCACACTGGAGCGGCCTGCCTTTTTGGCGGCGTCGACGGCGGCGGTCAAATCGGCGGGAGTGGCCACGGCGCGGTCGTTGACCCGTGTGATCACGTCGCCCCGCCGAAGGCCCTTGGTTCCCGCATCGGAACTCTGATCGACAGTTTCGACCAGGGCGCCGCGAACCTCCGCAGGCAGGTTGAGCCGATTGCGTGCCGCATCGTCCAGCGGACCAACTGTCATCCCGAGCACCGAGGCCTTGCCCGGCGCGCCCGGCACAACGCCACTGCCCCCGGGGCTGCCTGGCTCGTTGCTGTTGGCGGCCAGTTCGCGCTCGGAAGGACGGACGCCGGAGCGGATGTCCACCATGCGCCGCTTACCTTCGCGGATGACTTCCAGACGCAGGAGATCGCCGGCGCGGACACGGGCCACCTGACGGGTAAGCTCCGACGAGCTCTTGACCGCCGTGCCGTTCACCGAGACGACCACATCACCCACCTGAAGCCCGGCCTTCATGGACGGACCGCCCGGCGAGAGATCGGCGACGATCGCACCCTTCTGGTCGCCGAGGCCCAGGGCTTCGGCAGACTCCGGCGTGAAGTTCTGGATCGTGGCGCCGATGTAGCCGCGCTGGATCTTGCCGCCGTTGATCAGCTGTTTGGTGACCGAGTCCGCAACGTCCGCCGGAATGGCGAACCCGATGCCGACCGAACCGCCCGACGGCGAGAAGATCGCCGTGTTGACCCCGATCACCCGACCGAAGACGTCAAAGGTCGGACCGCCCGAGTTACCCCGATTGATCGGGGCGTCGATCTGGATGAAGTCAACGAATGTCTCGCCGATATCGCGACCATAGGCGGAGATGATGCCAGCCGTCGCCGTGCCGCCGAGTCCAAAGGGGTTGCCGACCGTGATCACCCAGTCGCCGACGCGCGGCTTGGCGGCATTCTCGAAATTCACAAACGGGAACGGGCCCCGACCGCCCTTGACCCGCAGCACCGCCAGATCGGTCGCCTCGTCGCGGCCGACGACTTCGGCCTCAAGTTCACGCTCGTCCTTCAGGACCACCTTGATGGTCTCGGCATTCTCGATCACGTGGTTGTTGGTGACGATGTAGCCATCCGCCGAGATGAAGAATCCCGATCCCGCCGATTGCTGGGTCGGCCGGCGCGACGGGCCGGACTGGCCGTCGCCGTCCTCGCCCTGGGGGCCCCCGCGCGGTGCGCCGCCGAATGGCAGGGCAGGAAGGCCGGGAATCTGGCGCAGCGACGGGGCTTCAGCCCGGCTGGTCACGTTGATCGACACCACCGCCGGCGATACGCGGTCGAAGATGTCGGCAAAGGTCATCGGCGCACCGGGAGGCGGCGCAAAGATCGGGACGGTCGAGGCCTTGATCAGCCCTCCGGCTGGCATTTGCGCCTGCGCCGAGGGCAACTGAATGCCAGCGCCAGCCACCGCTGCAGCCATCACGCCAACCCCTGCAACCGCGCCCAGGAGGTAGCCCGTCTTCTTGGTCGTCATTCGTCTGATTTTCCCTCGACGCATCACATGAAGGCCGATGCGTTCCAACAACCTAGGCAGCTTGCGCTGAAGTGCAACGCCCGTGCCATGCTTTCACAGACCCTGAACACCGCATCACGTCCAATATTGGGCGCAAACGTGTCAGCGTGTCTCATCCCGCTGCAGTTTCTTCAGTTGCGCGGCCTCTGCAGGGGTCAGCTCGGCCTCGGCAGGCCGGACCCTGAGTCGGACCAGTAGCAGCGCAGCCCCGGCCAGAACGACGAAGAAGGGCGCAAGCCAGAGCATCAGATTTCCAGACGAAAACTGCGGCGTGAGCAGGACGAACTCACCATATCGGTCGATCAGAAACGTCTTGACCTCGCTGTCGGTCTTGCCCGTCGCGACCTGCTCGCGGACGATCTTGCGCAGGTCCTTGGCCAGCTCGGCCTCGCTGTCATCAATGGACTCGTTCTGGCAGACGAGACAGCGCACGTCGCGGAAAATGGCGCGGGCCTGGGCCTCCTGGGCGGGGTCGGGGAGACGCTCGGCGGGATCGGACGCCGCAGCCAGGCACAGCAGGCCCGCAAACGCGGCGACGAGCGCGCGGCGCTTCATGCCACCCGCTCCCGACGTCGGCCCACGCCCAGGCGAAGACGGCGATCCGTCAGCGACACGAACCCGCCAAGCGCCATGATCGTCGGCCCGATGAAGATCAGCGACGCCCAGGGATTCCAGTAGGCGCGCACCAGCCACTTGGGTTTTCCCTCGCCGTCGCGCCGCTCGCCTAGCACCAGATAGATGTGCGAGGCGCCGCGATAGCATAGCCCGACTTCGGAGGTGGTCTGGCCGCCGGTGGTGAACTGACGCTGCTCCGGCTGGACCGTGCAGACCGGCTTCCCGGCCCGCGTGACCGTCAGCGTGGCCCGGTCGGCATCGAAGTTCGGCCCCTCGAACGGTCGAACATCATCCAGGGTTACGTGATAGGCGCCGATGTTGAGGCTGCCACCGATCGGCAGGGCTTCGGCGGTCTCCAGCTTCCACGTGGTCTCGAACACGGCGCCGAGCACGAAAACGCCAAGGCCCATGTGCGCCAGCGTCATGCCCCAGGCGCCGCGCGGCAGGCCCACAAACCGGCGCAGACTCTCGCGGGCCGTAGCCCGGAACAGCCGGGTGCGCTCTGCGATTTCCACCAACGCGCCGGCGACGAGCCACGCGCCGAGCGCGACACCCATGGCCCCGAAGGCCTTTTTCGGACTGACGAGGGCGATGGCCAGCACGCCGGCGCCGCCCGCGATCAGCACGGCCAGCCACAGGCGCTGGATCACGCCTCGCGCATCGCCCCGCTTCCAGGCCAGCAGCGGGCCCGCCGGGAGCAGGATCAGCAGTGCGGCCATCAAGGGCGTGAAGGTCAGGTTGAAGTAGGGCGGGCCGACCGAGATCGCCTCGCCGGTCATGGCGTCCCGGATCAGCGGATAGAGCGTGCCCAGCAACACCGTCACCGTCGCCGCCGCCAGCAGTATGTTGTTCAGGACCAGCGCGCTTTCACGGCTGATGGGGGCGAAGAGGCCGCCGGGCCCAAGCTTTGGCGCGCGCCAGGCGAAAAGCGCGAAGGCCAGGCCCGAGGTCACACCCAGGATCATCAACAGGAGAACACCGCGCGTCGGATCCACCGCGAACGCATGAACCGAAGTCAGGACGCCGGAGCGCACCAGGAAGGCGCCCAGCATCGAGAACGTAAAGGCCGCCAGCGCCAGGAACAGGGTCCAGCCGGCCAGCGCGCCGCGCTTTTCCGTGACGATGGCGGAATGCAGGAGGGCGGTAGCCACCAGCCAGGGCATGAAGCTGGCGTTCTCCACCGGATCCCAGAACCACCAGCCGCCCCAACCCAGTTCATAATAAGCCCAGAAGGACCCCAGTGTGATCCCGATGGTCAGAAAGCTCCAGGCTGCCAGCGTCCAGGGGCGGACCCATTTTGCCCATGCCGCGTCGATCTTGCCTTCGATCAGCGCGCCGACGGCCAGCGAGAAGACCACCGACATGCCCACATAGCCGAAGTAGAGAAAGGGCGGATGGACCGCGAGCGCCGGGTCCTGAAGCAGGGGATTGAGCGAGCGCCCCTCGGCCGGCGGCTGGGCCAGCCGCGTCAGCGGATTGGAGGCAAACACCGTGTAGGCCAGGAATAACGTTCCCAGTACGCCCTGCGCCGCGACCGTCGAGGCGCGCAGGCCACGCGGCAGGCTCTGGCCCATCCCTGCCGCCGCGGCGCCGAAGCCCGTAAGCGCCAGGCACCACAGCAGCATCGAGCCCTCGTGGCTGCCCCAGGTCCCGGCAACACGGTAGAGCATCGGCTTTTCCGTGTGGGAATTGGCCGCGACGTTGGACACCGAGAAGTCCGAGATCACAAAGGCATGCATCAGGGCGGCAAAGGCGATCGCCACCGCGACAAACGCCGCCAGCGCCGCGCCCTCGCCCGCGCCTGCCAGCGCCGGAGACCGGCGCATCCGCCCCGCCGCTGACAGCACGACCTGCAGGATAGACAGCGCCAGCGCCAGGATCAGCGCGAACGATCCGGCTTCTGCGATCACGTGGGACCGCCCGTCGACTTCGCAGGCGCATTGACCGTGGCCTCATAGGCCGGCGGGGGAGCCCCATCGCCGCGCCACTCGCCCTGTTCCTTCAGCGCCTCGGCGATTTCCTTGGGCATGTACTTCTCATCGTGCTTGGCCAGCACCCGGGTCGCCTTGAAGACGCCATCCGGCTGATAGGCGCCCTCGGCCACGATACCCTGACCCTCGCGAAACAGGTCCGGAAGATCGCCCTGATAGACCACCCGGTCAGCCGCCAGCTTGTCCTGAACGGTGAATTCGACGCGCCCATCCGTGTGCTTGACCACCGAGCCCATGGCCACGAGGCCGCCAAGCTGGATCGCCTGACCAGGCTCGGGCTTGGCTTCGGCCGCCTGCGAGGGCGTGTAGAAGAACGAGATCGAGTCCCTCATGCCCCAGAGCGCCAGTCCGGCGGCCAGCGCCACCACAGGCGCGATGATCGAGAGCAGCAAAAGGCGCATCCGCGCCTTTCGGGACTTCGGAAGCAGGGTCATCTCATGGGCTCCGCGCGGGCGGCCGCGTCCAGCTGTTGCAGTACGGCAGGCGTCTGCGCATAGCGCGCCCGAGCGCTGGCATAGGCACTGTCCCGCTGGGCGATGTCACCCAGCACGGCATAGGCCCGCACCAGACGCACCCACCCATCAGGGTCGTCCGGATTGGCTTTCAGCTTCGACGCCAGGCTGGACACCATGCCCTTGATCATCGCCAGTTCCTGCGGGTCGCCGGTGATCGGGGCGGGCTTGCCTTCAAGACTGGCGATCCGGGCCTGAACGGCCTCGCGGCCCTCGGCGCCCTGGGGCATGTCGGCCAGCAGTGCACGCATATCCGCCAGAGCCGCGGTCGTTTGTCCGGCCTCCGCCTTGCCCTGCGCGAGGTAGAACCGTGCGGCGGGATCGCCGGGTTCCAGCGCCAGAACCCGGGTGAAGGCCATGACGGCCTCACCCTCCATCTTGCCGCCCGCCGCAGCGAAAGCCGCCTGACCCAGCATCCGCCAGATATCCGCCCGCTCCGGCGCGAGCTCCGAGGCCCGGCGCAGCGCCTGCAGTGCGGCGACGGGATTCTGTGAGGCATCTTCGGCCAGGCCGAGCAGGCGATAGCCCTCGGCCTCTGATGGTCGCTCTTTTACAGCCTGCCGCAGGACGGCGGCGATTTCCGGTGGTGTCAGGGTATTCAGATCGGACTTGCGCCAGGCCTCAAGTCGGCCGGCATATGGCTGATCGCGCAAGCCCGGCGCGCCAATCGCAAGATAAAGCCCAAGAGCCAGGGCCGGGGCAGCAGCAGCGGCCAACAGCACCAGACCCCGCGCCCGCGGGTCCTCGGTCCAGGTTTCGGCCGGAGTCTCGGCGGCGGCCAGCAGTCGGCGGCCGGCTTCGGCGTGAGCGCCCTTGCGCTCGCCCTCGCCCATCAGGCCGCGATCCACCAGGTCATCGATCTCGGAAAGCTGTCGCCTGTAGAGGACCTGCGCCGGATCCGCAGCGCCGGCCGGCGACGCTGAACGCGCCGCACGCAACAGCATCAACCCCGCCGCTGCGGCGGCGAGGAACCCTGCCACGACCCAGAAAAGGAACATAACCAGCCATGTAGCTGAAAGGCACGACCGGTGCGAGAGGGCTAATCGGCGATGAAGACGATTTGGGATTCGTGATACCGGGCAACCTGCGCGCGACGGCGGACAAGTTCGCCCGCCTTTTCCCCCACGACCAGATCGCTGAACCGGGCAGCGACTTCAAGGAAAGCCTCCGCGCAGTCCGTCTCATCCGACTCATGCGTTTGGTCCAGACGGATTTGCTGGACCGTCTCGTCCACATAGAGCTCGAGAACAGCGCTGAGCTTTTCCACCAGCGCGCCCCGCGCGGCCGAGAAACCACCATAGTTCACGGCCGAGCGCAGGCCCGCGCTGAAGGACAGCAGGGTCTCGGCGCGGCGTACGCAGGCGACCTCGGGCTCGGACGACAGACGCGGCGCCGTGCGGCGGACGCCGTACTGTTTGATCTCGTGCATGGGCAATGCCGCAATGACGGCGACATCCGCTTCACGAAGGCGAGCTTCGACGGCGCTCGCCAGACCCAGACGCTGCCTGTGTACCCGCCGACCCCAGCCGCGACTGCGGTTTAGCGCGACATTGGTTTCAATTTCCACGATCTGACGAACCGCCAACTCCGCTAGAAGCGCGGCCGCATATCCCGCCTCGGGGCCTGCCTCCGGATCAAAGGCGCGGATCAGGGTCAGGGCCTCATCGACCTCGTCCAGCACGTCCTCGGTGAAACCCGCCAGTCCGGAATCTACCAGATAGCGCTCGCTAGGCTTTTCCATGACCGCCGAAATGATCCTGAGCACCATCCAGCGTTGATCCAGCTGGGCGGCGATCATCTGAAAATAGTACTGCCCCGCGCCTTTACTGACGGCCAAAGCATCGTTGTAGGCCAGACGTGCGGGCAGTCTGCTCTCGCTGCCCGGGTGCGCAATCCACATCGGCAGCTTGACGGCCGCGCGGCGAACCACGGCGGCTATGTCCATGCAGGCCAGCAGTTCCTTCGCACCATCGGGGCGAGCCTGGTCACAAAGTTCGGCCGCCGCCGCAAAGTCAGGGTTGGCGCGTGCTCGCAATCCCGAAGCGGTGGTTTCGACCAGACGGTCGTAACGTGCAGACACTCCGGGGTGCGGCGGGTCTGCATCCGCCATCTGCCGGATCTCGTCCAGTTCGACTCCGGCGACACTTCGCAGTCCACGCCAGATCAGTGCAAACGCCGCCAGGGGAAATGTCAGCTTGCGGGGGTCATGCGCTCCGCCGACGAACATCGGCGCCAGTGGCTCCATCACGGCGTTGCGAAACTGGCGCTCGGCGACTTCGGCCTCAACCAGCTTGCGGACGTCGCCCAGGGCGCTGTCGTCGACCGTCTCGGCCAATGCCTTGCTGAGGCTCGACAGGACACGATCAGCCGATCTTTCAACGAGATGCCCGACAATCGCAATCTTCCGGGCTGCGAGCGCTGGCATGGCGATAAAGACCCCTGGGATTGCGCCGTCGGCAGGTTGGCGCTGGCAGAGTTAAGATTGTGCGTAAAAGATGAGATCAGGCTTGCGCGCGCGGCAAATTGATCGCTACGGACAGACCGCCCAGCGGCGAAGCGCCCAGCGTCAACGATCCACGATAGGCGCGGACCAGTTCGTCGATGATCGACAGGCCGAGGCCGGAGCCCGGCGCACTCTCATCCAGCCGCGCGCCACGCTGGATGACTTCCTCGCGTTGATCAGGCGATAATCCCGGGCCGTCATCCTCGATCACCAGCCGCAGTAATCCGACGCCAGCCCCATCGGCGCGGACCCTGACCCTGCGGCGTCCAAACTTGCCGGCATTTTCCATCGCGTTGCCCGCGATCTCCAGCAGGTCCTGCCGTTCGCCGGCGAACCAGAGGTCGTCAGGCGCGTCCCAGTCGATGATCACACCCTTGGCCTGGAAGATGCGTTCCAGCGTGCGCGAGAGTTCATCCAGCACCTCGGCCACCGAGGTGCGTTCACCCGGACCCTGGGCGCGGGCGGCGGCGCGGGCGCGGCGAAGGTGATGGTCGACCTGCTGTCGCATGACTTCAGCCTGATGGGTCACCACGTCGGCCAGAGGGCCGGGCCGCTGGCCGGCCTCGGTGATCATCACCGAGATCGGGGTTTTCAGGGCGTGGGCCAGGTTGCCGACGTGGGTGCGCTGTCGCTCCACCGTCTCCTGGTTATGCAGGACCAGCGCGTTCAATTCCTGGGCCAGCGGCTCCAGTTCGGTTGGATAGGCTTCCTGCACCCGATCGGCCTTGCCGCCCCGAACTGCCGCCACCTCGCCCTGCAGCCGGAAGAGAGGGCGCAGCCCAATGCGCACCTGGGCGAAGACGGCCAGGATCAATCCTCCGCCCAGAACCACGAACGACAGCGCAGTCGCCGCGACGAAGTTGCGCACGTCCCGGTCAATCGGCGCGCGATCCTCCGCGGCCAGGAATACGGACTCATGGCCATCGATCGTGGCGATCCGCGCAACCCCGCGCAGGCGCTCGCCCGGCTGCGGTCCGGCGGCATCGAAAGTCACCAGTCGTCCCGGATTGGCCCTTACCCGCTGTAGCAGATCCTCTGGCGGACGCAGCTCGGCATCCCAGAGCGAGCGCGATCGTGCGGGTGTCGCGGTCAGTAGGCGACCTTCCTTCGTAGGTTCGGCGATGGTCCAGTAGAGCCCGGAATAGGCCCGGAGCGCCCGCGCGTCGGTGAATGCCGGCGCGACCAGCGCGCCACCTTCGTAGGTGGATCCCGCGATCAGATTGTCCACCAGAACGCCAAGCGTCTGTTCAAAGCGGCGCAGGGCCGCCTGCTGGAACAGGAGCGCCAGCACAACAGCCGTGACGACCAGGGCTGCAAAGCTCCAGCCGACCGCAAGCAGCACAAGCCGCCGCGCCAGAGAGGGTCGGCCAAGGCCCACCGGCGTCACGTGCCGGCCGTCTCCGGGTCCGCCTCACCGGCGGGGCAGGTCAGGCGGTAGCCAAGGCCCCGGACCGTCTCGATCCGATCGGCGCCGATCTTCTTGCGGACCCGGCCGATGAACACCTCTATGGTGTTGGAATCCCGGTCAAAATCCTGATCGTAGAGATGCTCCACCAACTCTGTCCGACTGATCACCCGGCCCTGATGCATCATCAGGTAGTGCAACAGGCGATACTCCAGTGACGTCAACCGCAGGGGCTCGCCATTGACGCTGGCGCGCGCGGCGCGCGGGTCGAGCCGCAGGCCGCCGATCGAGAGGCTAGGGGTGGCGTGCCCGGCCGAGCGCCGCAGCAGGGCGCGCAGGCGGGCCAGCAGTTCCTCGGTGTGAAACGGCTTGGTCAGATAGTCGTCGGCGCCGGCGTCGAAGCCCGCCACCTTCTCGCTCCAGGCGGCGCGCGCCGTCAGGATCAGCACCGGGCTCGCCATGTTCTCGCGCCGCCATCGCTCCAGCACCGAGACGCCGTCCACCCTGGGCAGGCCCAGGTCCAGGATCACAGCATCATAGGGTTCAGTCTCGCCCAGGAACTGGGCTTCCTCGCCGTCGGGGGCGTGGTCGACCGCATAGCCGGCATCGCCCAGCGCCAGCTTCAGCTGGCGCGACAGGTCCGGATCGTCTTCGACTAGCAGGATGCGCAAGAGAGCGTCCCTTCCTTGGGTTGAACCTGGGCCTCAGCCACCCTGGCGACCGATGATCTGGCCGGACTCGGCTTCAACGACGAACACCACCACCCGACCGTTCTCCATCTGCCACTGAACGTAGTAAGCGGGCCGGCCGCCGGCATCGCCCATCGAGGTGTTCAAATGACGACCGGGATAGCGTGCGCCGATCATCTGCAACACGCGCGACAGCGGCGCCTGGCGGCCCGAGCGGACCCCGTCGCGCGCCTGATCCTGTTCGCCTCGTCCGCCGCCGAACGGCGGGCGAGCGTCCTGCGCCGCCACGGCCGGCGCGGCCGCAGCGATGGCGGCAAGCATCATGGCGATGGCGAAAACTGGCTTCATGACGGACCCGACCTACGCCTCCGGGACTGAACCCCGGCTGAACGCGACTTTAAGCAAGCTTCGGACTTAGCCTAAGTTCGGCGTCTGGGCGAATAAGGACGATCCTGGCGCTGCTGCTCGGCAAACGCCTCGAGCGCCGGGTCAGGCGCATCGGGCAGCATGACCACCAGACGGGCGAACAGATCGCCGCGTGTGCCCTGGGCGTCGACCAGGCCGCGCCCCTTCAATCGCAGGCGCGTTCCGGTGTTCGCCGATCGGGGCACGGTCAATGTCACGGCGCCGTCGGGCGTCGGGGCCTCGACCTTGCCGCCCAGCACCGCGTCGTAGAAGGCGACCGGCAGGTCCATGACCAGATCGGCGCCCTCGCGTCGATAGATCGCGTGCGGCTGGATTGTGATTTCGATGAACGCATCGCCGGCGCCACCCCGCCCTGGTCCGCCCTGCCCCTTGAGCCGCAGCGTCTGGCCATCCTGTGCGCCCTTGGGAATGGTCACATCGATCGTGCGGCCATCCGAGAACGCGATCCTGCGTTTGCCGCCCCGGATCGCATCGACCAGATCGATCTCGAGTTTGGCCCGGACATCGGCGCCCTTCTGGGCAAAGCCTCCAAACCCGCCGCCGGCGCCCGGACGGCCGCCGCGCGCGCCGCCGAACATCTCGCCCAGAATGTCACTCAGGTCTGCGCCTTCGAAGGTCTCGGCCCGCGATCCGCCGCCTCGCGCGCCCGGACGTCCGCCCCACGGGCTCTCGGCGCCGAACCCGCCCATACTTTCGCGACCGTCGGCGTCGATCAGGCCGGCGTCAAACTTCTTGCGCTTCTCCACATCGCCAATGATGTCGAACGCGGCGCTGACCTTCTTGAAACGCTCCTCGGCTGCTGCATTGCCGGGATTGGTGTCAGGATGGTTCGCCTTCGCAAGCTTGTGGAAGGCCTTGCGGATTTCCGCGGCCGTCGCCGTCCGGGATACGCCCAGCTCCAGATAGGGGTCGCGCGCCAAACTGGTCAGAATCCTTCAATGATCACGATGCAGGATGGCTTCTAGATTGGGTGGGCGGCGACGTCACGCAAGCCGCACTGTGGCGATTTTGCAACATCACTCTCACCCCTCCCGCTCGACCATCAGATCCCAGGCGGCGAAGTCGAGTGCATCTTCCGCTTCGGCCAGCACTTCCTCGCTGATGGTCTGTCCGCGCACCGATATGCCGGCGCGGTGCGGGCTCTCCGGATCGCCGGACACCAGCGGATGCCAGTCCGCCAGATCACGCCCCTCATGCAGGCGGCGATAGGCGCAACTGCCGGGCATCCATTCCAGCGCCTCGATGTTGTGCGGGGTCAGCTTGATGCAATCGGGAACGTGCCTGTGACGATCTGCATAGTTCGAGCACCGACAGGCCGCGGCATCGAACAGTTTGCAGTGGACCCGGGTCGGGATCACCTCGCCCGTCGTCTCATCCTCGAAACGGACAAGACAGCACAGACCACAGCCGTCGCAGAGGCTTTCCCACTCCGCCACCGTCATCTGCGCAAGGGTCTTTCGACGCCAGAAAGGTTCGCCAGCCATCTGCCGGGTTTAGTCCGACCGCAGCGCGCGATGAAGGGGGAACTTGCTTCGCCGCCCGGACCCTGTAGGACAGCGCGCCGATGAGAGCCCCCATCCTCGCCTTGAAAGAGGTTCGTCTCGCCGACGGACCGATGATGCTGTTCGACGGCGTGGACCTCGCCCTGGACGCGCGCAACCGCGCCTGTCTGGTGGGGCGCAATGGCGCCGGCAAGTCCACCTTGCTGCGGATTCTGGCCGGACAGATCGAGGCCGACGACGGCGACCGCACCATCACGCCCGGCACCACGGTCGCCTTCGTGCCGCAGGAGCCCGAGATCACCGGCGCCACGGTGCTGGACCACGCCACGTCCGGTGGGGCGGCCTCCTATCTGGCGGAGGCGGCGCTGGACGCGTTCGGCATCAACCCCGAAAAATCCACCCAGGGTCTCTCCGGCGGCGAGACCCGGAGGGCGGCGCTGGCCAAGGCCTTTGCCGAAGACCCTGACGTGATCCTGCTGGACGAGCCCACCAACCACCTGGACATCCTGGCCATCGAGACCCTGGAAGCCCAGATCGGCGCCAGCCGGGCTGCGGCCCTGATCGTCAGCCACGACCGCGCCTTCCTGGAACGGGTGACCCAGCGGTGCTTCTGGCTGGAACACCGGCAGGTGCGTCGCCTGGACGCCGGGTTCGCCGGGTTCGAGGACTGGGTGGAAAAGATCGAGGCCCAGCAGGCCGAAGAGGGCCGCCGCCTCGACAAGATGCTGCAACGCGAACAGCACTGGATGGAGCGGGGCGTCACGGCGCGCCGCGCGCGCAACGAGGGCCGCCGCCGCCGGCTGGTGGCGTTGCGCGAGGAGAAGTCCGAACGCCAGAAGGAGGTCCGGGGCGCCATGCACATGGGCCTGGAGAGCTCGGCGCTCTCCGGCAAGCGGGTGGTCGAGGCCAAGGGTTTGAACAAGGCGTTCGGCGAGCGGGTGATCCTGAAGGACTTCTCCACCCGCATCCTGCGCGGCGACCGTGTGGCGATTGTCGGACCCAACGGCGCCGGCAAGACCACGCTGGTGAAACTTCTGCTGGGCGAGATCGCCGTCGACTCCGGCGAGGCGAAGCTCGGGACCAACCTGACCGTCGGCTATATCGACCAGGCCCGCGCCGCCCTCTCACCGGAGATGACGCTGAAGGACGTGCTGACACCGCTCGGCGGCGACCAGATTCTGGTGCGCGGCCAGCCCAAGCACGTCAACGCCTACGCCAAGGACTTCCTGTTCCGCGAGAGCCAGCTGCGCCAGCCGGTGAAGAGCCTGTCCGGCGGTGAGCGCAACCGCCTGCTGCTGGCCCGCGCCCTGGCCAACCCCGCCAATGTCATGGTGCTGGACGAGCCCACCAACGATCTCGACATGGACACGCTGGACCTGCTGGAGGACATGCTCGCGGACTACGAGGGCACGCTGATCCTGGTCAGCCACGACCGCGACTTCATCGATCGGCTGGCCACCTCCACCATCGGCCTGGACGGGACCGGTCGCGCGGTCGAGACTCCTGGTGGCTGGCAGGACTTCATCCGTCAGAACCCCGGGTTCTTCGGGGCGCTGTCAAAGGCCGAAACCGCCAAGTCCACGACCCAGAAGCCGGCCCCTGCCAAGACGGTCGCAAAGCTCACCTACAAGGACCAGCGGCGGCTTGAGGAACTCGAAGCCTTGATCGCCGAGGGTCCGGCGCGGGTCGCCGAGCTGGAAGCCTCCCTGGCGGATCCGGGTCTCTACAGCCGCAATCCGGGGCGCTTCGAGGCGCTTACCAAGGCCCTGGCAGCGAAGCAGGCGGAGGTCGCTTCGGCGGAAGAGGAATGGCTGGCGCTGGAAGAGCGCCGAGAGGCTCTGGCGGCCGGCAGATAGCCTCGATTCCAAGTTCCTGTGGACAGCTTCAAATAACTGTCACAATTGACGTTTCCGGATGGGACCCACCGGATATCCACCGGTTCTCAACCGACAGGTCACACGCGCCGCTCTTAACCATCTTGCGCACCTTTCCGTTCAGGCGCACCGTTCACATGCCGACAGGAACTGCGGCGCGGGCGGACGGAGAATCCGGCAACGGAAGACCCGGAAACCAAGCGGGCGGAGTGTCAGGCTCGAGGCCAGGAAACGGAGTAATCCGGGACAAAGCGGAAGGCAGGACATCGGCAGTCAGGGAAAATCACGGGGCGACCCGAAACCGAACTGACAGTTGGCCTAGAGGCGCAGGTCCCCCAACGGATCTGTATGAGAGGGCGGGGTTTCGGGTAACCGGAGCGCCGCCCTCTTGCTATGTGTCCTCTTGGAACCGTCGCCCCACCGCTCTAATCTCCCGCGGTTCAAGTCGGGAGTTTCCATGAAAGCCTTACGTACCCTGGCGTTTGCAGCGGCAGCACTGCTGGCGGCCTGTTCTCCCGGGAAGAAGGAGGAGGCTGCCGCGCCCTCCGCCAATGCGCCGGTGACGATCCGCTTCGCCACCGACTGGCGCGCGCAGGCCGAGCATGGCGGGTTCTACCAGGCGCTAGCCTCGGGCGAATACGCAAAGCGCGGCCTCAAGGTCGAGATCGTCCAGGGCGGGCCGGGCGTGAACGTGCCGCAACTGCTGGCCGCCAATGCGGTCGACCTGGGCATGGGCTCCAACAGCTTCATCGTCATGAACCTCGCGCAGGAGGGCGTGCCGGTTAAGGCCGTGGCCGCCTTCATGCAGAAAGATCCACAGGTTCTGATCGCTCATCCGGACACCGGCGCCGAGAAGATCGCCGATCTGAAGGGCCGCCCGATCCTGTTGTCGGACGCCTCGGTCACGGCCTTCTGGGTTTGGCTGAAAGCCAAATACGGATTCACCGACGATCAGGTGCGCAAGTACAACTTCAACTCCGCGCCGTTTCTGGCCGACAAGCGCGCCGTCCAGCAGGGCTATGTGACCTCCGAGCCCTACACGATCGAGAAGATGGCGGGGCTCAAACCCAGGGTGTTCCTGCTGGCCGACGAGGGCTACCCCGGCTACGCCACCATGGTGCTGGCCACCGACGCGGTGATCGCGAAAAATCCGGCGGCGGTTAAGGCCTTCGTCGAGGCCTCGGCCCTGGGCTGGCGCGACTACCTCGCCGGAGACCCGAAGGCGGCCGACGCCCTGATCCGCAAAGACAATCCCGAGATGACCGACGACGTGCTGGCGCAGGCGCGGGAAAAACTCCGGAGCTACAAGATCATCGAGGGGTCCGAAGGCGCACCCGTCGGCGCCATGACCGACGCGCGCTGGACCGCCTTCGCCGACATGGCCAAGGCCCAGGGGGTCTACCCGAAGACGCTGGATGCCACGAAAGCCTACACCCTGGCGTTCTCGCCCAAGTGACGTCGCCGGTCACCCTCTCCAACGTCGAGGTCGACTACGACCGGGGTCTGGCTCTGGGGCCTATGTCTCTGGATATCGCCGCCGGCGAGATCGTGGCGCTGGTCGGTCCGTCGGGGTGCGGAAAGTCCACGGCGCTGCGCCTGCTGGCCGGGCTGGAGGCCCCGACCCGCGGGACCGTGACCCGGGCAGCCGGACGTGGCGAGACGGCCGTTGTGTTCCAGGCGCCGACACTGGCGCCCTGGCTGTCGGCCCAGGCCAATGTGGCCTTGCCGCTGGAGCTGGCGGGTACGCCCCGGCCCGAGGCCCGCCGTCGGGCCGATGAAGCGCTGGCGCGGGTGGGACTTGGCGCCGCCGTCGCCGCAAGACCTGCCCAACTCTCCGGCGGCATGGCGATGCGGGTGTCCCTGGCGCGGGCGCTGGTGACCAGCCCCCGCCTGCTGCTGCTGGACGAGCCGTTCGCGGCGCTGGACGAAATCACACGACGCACCCTGGCTGATGACGTGCTGGCGCTCTGGGCGACCACCCAACCCGCCATTATCTTTGTGACGCACAACGTCGAGGAGGCGGTCTACATGGCCTCACGCGTAGTGGTGATCAGCCGCGGCCCTGGCCGGATCGTCGGCGACTTTTCAGTTGATGGCCCCCTGCCCCGCCCCCCGCAATTCCGGACCCAGGCGGCGTTCCGGACCACGGTGGAGGCGGTTTCCGCAAGCCTGGCCGAAGGCGTGGCCGCATGAGCCGGCTGGCCCCCTTCGTCCTGATCGCCATCCTGCTGGCCGGCTGGGAGATTGCCTGCCGGCTGATGCAGGTGCCGGTCTATTTCCTGCCGCCGCCGTCCGCTGTGGCCTTGGCGTTGTCGGAACACTGGCCGGCGCTGGTGGCGGCATCCTGGCGGACCCTGTCGGTCGCCCTGATCTCGCTGGTGCTGGCGAGCCTGATCGCCCAGGCGCTGGCGATCCTGACCGCACTCAGCCCGCTTCTGGATCGCGCGATCCGTCCGCTGGCTTCGGTTGTGCAGGTCACGCCTGTGGTCGCCATCGCGCCTCTGGTGCTGATCTGGGCCGGACTGGATCATCCGGAGCGCGCCCTGGTCACCCTGGCCGTTCTGGTGGCCTTCTTCCCGATCTTTTCCGGCGCGACAGCCGGTCTGCGCTCGGCAGATCCCGACCTGGAACGCCTGTTCGCCCTCTATGGCGCGGGGCGCTGGCAACGGGTGATGCGGTTGCGCCTGCCCTCAGCCGTGCCGTTCCTGCTGGAAGGCCACAAGGTGGGCGCGGGGCTGGCCCTGATCGGCGCCGTGGTAGCTGAATTTGGGGCAGGCTCGGGCGGCGTGCGCGGGCTGGCCTGGCAGATCCTCGATGCCGGCAACAAGCTTCAGACTGACCGCATGATCGCGGCTCTGGTGGTGCTGGGGGCCATGGGCGTGGCCCTGCACGCCGCCCTCGAAGCCATCGAGCGGGCGGGGTTAAGGTGGTGGCGAGGCCGCTAGGTCTGGAGCGGGTTGAGGAAAAGTGGGAACCGGTTTTCCGCCCGCAGACCTCTCCAAACATATGGGGGCGATCACGTTCTTCGAGATTGGATTGATTCAATCCAATCTCGACGTGATCTAGCGGGTCTCTCGGTCTGAGCGGTCGCGCAGGCGATCCATCGCATCATTGGCCAGCACGCTGGCGGAGCGCAGGCCGTGTTCGCCGAACACGTCGAGGGCCGCGTCCAGCGCCATCAGGGCGGCGGCGCGTTCGCCCTTGTCGATCCCGGTCATGCCCAGGCGTGCTTCGTAGAGACGCGCCAGATGCAGTTGCGCCAGCGCCCAACCCACCGGGTCGCGACCGGGGGACAGCGCGGCCAGTTCGATCTTCATGGCGGCTTCCGCCACATCCAGCACGGCGCGATCGCCGGTGATTTCCGCGACACGCGCCAGACAGATAGCCCGGGCGCTGGCGGCCACGCCGCGCAGGGGCAAGGTGGCCGTATCCTTCAGCACGAGGCTGGCACGGTCGAAGCAGCTTACGGCATGTTCGAAGGCCCGGGCGTCGCTTGCAGCCTCGCCCAGGGCCTGCAGGGATTGCCCCAGCGCCACCTGGGTCCGGGCCCAGTCCAGCGGGCTGTGATCCCGGGTCAGATTGTCCATCGCCAGGGCAAGGGCGCCAGCCCCTGCGGCGAGAGTGTCGACGTCGCCGACCGCTTCACCGCGCAAGGCCAGGGCCTGTCCATGGGCGATCTTGGCGCGCGCCCAGGTCAGCGGCTCAAAGGCGCTGTCCAGCCGGTCGGCGGCGGCGGCGGCGTCCTGGGCGGCCATGTCCAGCAGGTCGCCATCGCGCAGACGGGCGCCCCAGCCCGAAAGGAGGTCGGCCCGGATCAGACGCGCTTCCGCGGCCAGCGCCCGGGCGGCCGGAACGCGTTTGGCAATGGTGTCGAGGGCGGCGATCGGCGCGTTCAGCCGCGCCGCCCAGGCGCGCGCCGCAGCGACGTCGGAGCCTTCCAGCAGGCGACGGCCTTCAAGGGCGGCGATCCCGATGTCGGCGAGCGGTGCGGCCAGTCCACCCTTGGTCGATGACCGCGCCTCGTTGAAGGCGACCTCGGCCGCGGCGGCAAGGCCCGGGTCTCCGAAGATCTCGGCCCCCAGCAACGCACAGAAGGCCTGCTCACAGCGCGCGCGCGCCCAGCCGTCGCGACGATGGGTGGCGTCAAAGCCTGTGGCCGCGATCTCCGCACCGGCGGCGGCCTTTCGCAGCGCTACAGGATCACCGGTGCGCCGGGCCACCTCACGCCAGACGATGGCGGCCTCCAGGCGTCGGGCGGGCTTGTCCTTGGCGCCGACACGACCGGCAGCGATGTCCGAGGCCTTGGCTTCCTGAGCCAGCAGCCGCGCATCCAGCAGTTCCAGCAGCGACGTATCGCCCCGGGTCAGTCCGTCTGATGGCGCTCTTGTCCGCTCGGCGGAGAAGAAACGCTTCAGTTCACGGCCCAGTTCGAACATGACCGACT
Source organism: uncultured Alphaproteobacteria bacterium (assembly GCA_903909375.1). Lineage (GTDB taxonomy): Bacteria > Pseudomonadota > Alphaproteobacteria > Caulobacterales > Caulobacteraceae > Phenylobacterium. The sequence continues at coordinate 60,977 of CAIVVM010000005.1, read as the reverse complement.
CCGAACCCGACGGCGTCCCACGTTGGAACGACCTGACCGGACCCTCTCGGAACACAGCAAAGCCGGAGCCGCAGACTTTAACAAGTGGTTAACTTGCACGGTATGGTTAACGTCGATGTAGCCTTACTGCAGTATTCGCCGAGGCGATCCACGATCAATTCGGCCTATCTGTTAACACTTTAGGCGAAAATCCTGCCCTGCTCGTCAGGCGACAGCACGCGCCACTCTCCCGGGCCGAGGTCATCCGGCAGGCCGAGGGCGCCAATCCGGTCGCGGTGCAGTGCGGTCACATGATTGCCGACGGCGGCGAACATCCGGCGGACCTGATGGTAACGTCCCTCGGTGATCGTCAGGCGGGCAAGCCGCTCGCCAAGGATCTCCAGCGTGGCGGGCGCCAGCGGCGTGGTCTCGCTTTCCAGCATCAGGGCGCCGGCCGCGAAGGTGTCGACTTCCGTGCCCTCCAGGGGACGATCCAGGGTGACCACATAGCGCTTGGCCACGTGATGGCGCGGCGAAATCACCCTGTGGAGAAAGTCGCCGTCATCGGTGATCAGCAACAGGCCGGAGGTGTCCTTGTCCAGCCGACCGATGGTGGACAGCGACGGCATCCGCGCGCGCCAGCGCATCGGCAGCAACTCATACACACTGCGCCCCGCTTCCTTGTGGGAGCAGACCACATCCAGCGGCTTGTGAATGATCAGCGTCAGCGGCGCGGGTGGGTCGAGAGGCCGGCCCGTGACGGTCATCCGCGACGACAGATCCGGGGTCAGCGCAATGCGCGCGCCGGCGTCCTTGATCACCACGCCATCGAGTTCCACCTGCCGATGGGCCACCAGCGCGCTGACCTCCCGGCGCGAGCCATAGCCGAGGTTGGCCAGCAACCGGTCCAGCCGGGCCATCGGAACCTTGGGCGGTTTCACTTGCGCGCCTCGATGATCTTGTAGCCGCCGGCGTCGGCCTTGACGGTGACCGTGGCGAAGGCGGCGGTAAGGGCCGCCTCATAGGGCAGGTGCCGGTTGGCCACCAGCCAGCAAACCCCGCCCCGGCGGAGCAAGCGCGCGGCGGTCTGCACAAAGGCCACGCCCAGGTCGCGATCCTCACGGCCTCCGTCGTGGAAGGGCGGGTTCATGACCACGAAGTCGAGGCCCGAGAGATCTTCGCCCAGGCGGCGCACATCGGCCTGGATCACGTTCGCGCGGGGATCGTCCAGATTGTGCGCCGCGCAGTCCACTGCCCGGCGGTCCAGGTCGACGCAGGTCAGCGCGGTGACGGGCCCGGAGGTCAGCACTGCGATCGCCAGCAGGCCGACGCCGCAGCCAAGATCAGCGCCCTTCCCCGATAGCGGCGGCAGCAGCTCGATCAACCGCGCGCTGCCAGGATCCAGCCGGTCCCAGCTGAACACGCCCGGCTGGGACCAGACGCCAAGGTCCTCCACGATCCGCGGCGCGCCGGCGGTGATGGCGGCCTCCAGACCAATGAGCGTCTCAGGGCGCGTCACGCTGCAGAACCGATGATGGCGGCGAGCATCCTCCACCACCTGGCAGCCGAACGCCTCCAGCGCCTTCTTCAGGCGAGAGCCGCCCTTGTCCTTGGGCGCGAAGGCCAGAAGCCGGCCGCCGGGGCGCAGCACCCGAAGCGCCTGGGCCAGCACATAGTCCCGCTCCAGTGTGCCGCCGGGGGCCAGGATGATCGCCTCTTCCGCCGAGTCGTCGGGCTGGTTTGCAAGGTCGGCGGCGCCGGGGATCATGGGCGAGACCTGCAGGGCCCTTGCCGGGATATCGACGAGGCCAGGGGCCGGGACCCCGTAGAGAATGATCATCTCACCTCCCCCGCGAAGCCCCAACGCGTGTCATCCCGGTTTTGGCCGGAGGACAAAGACCGGGACCCATAAGCACCGGGGGTGAAGCCAGTTCTCTTCCCGGACGCGGCGCACAATCCGGAAGAGTCTATGCATATGGGTCCCGGTCTTTCGCTGCGCGAAAACCGGGATAACACGGTTTGAGGATGTCGCTTGCTAGCGACCAACACCCCTACGCCCGTTCCTTGGATCGCTCGAAGCGGACCTTGGGGTAGCGGTCGGTGGCGTAGCCGACGTCCCACGAACTCCTGGCCAGATACACCGGCTGTTCGTCGATATCGGTCCCCATGGCGCTGCGATGCTTGGAAATGAAATCCTCGAGATCGGCCTTCTCGCCCAGGATCCAGCGGGCCTCGCCGAAGGGGCTGGGCTCGAAGATCACGTCCAGCTGGTATTCCTCCCGCAAGCGATCGGCCATCACCTCGAACTGGAGTTGGCCCACCGCGCCGACGATGAAGTCCGCGCCCAGATCGGGGCGGAACAGCTGGGTCACCCCCTCCTCTGCCAGGCTTTCCAGCGCCTTCTTCAGGTGCTTGGCCTTCAGCGGATCCTTCACCCGCACCCGCTGCAGGATTTCCGGCGCGAAGTTCGGGAGGCCGGCAAACCGCAGGGTCCCGCTCTCGGAAAGACTGTCACCCACTCGCAGCACGCCGTGATTGGGAATACCGATCACGTCGCCGGCGAAGGCGTCTTCAGCCAGCTCGCGATCCGAGGCGAAGAACATCATCGGCGCGTTGACGCTGAGCTGCTTGCCCGTGTTCTGCACCTTCAGCTTCATGCCGCGCGAGAACTTTCCCGAGCAGAGCTTGAGGAAGGCGATCCGGTCGCGGTGGTTGGGGTCCATATTGGCCTGGACCTTGAAGACAAAGCCGGTGACCTCACGGTCGCCCGGCGCCACGTGAATGGCCTCAGCCCCTTTGCGGGCAGCCACTGCCTTTGGCGGCGGAGCATAGGCGCCCAGGCCCTCCAGCAGCTGGTCGACGCCGAAGTGGCGCAGGGCCGAGCCGAAGAACACCGGCGTCATATGGCCTTCGAGGAAGGCCTGCGGGTCAAAGGTTTTGCCGGCGCCCAGCACCAGCTCGGCATTGTCCGACAGCTCCTCCTGCTCGTCGGGATCGAGGTAGCGGGAGATTGCGTTGCCCCGGAACGCGATGGCATCCGGGTGACCGTCGTCCTCGCCCGCCGCGCCGCCGCCCTTCTTCTGGAACGGCAGGAACATGTCGCGGCGCAGGTCCAGCATCCCCTTGAACCGCCCGCCCGAGCCGGCCGGCCAGTAGAGCGGCGCCGGGTCCAGCGCCAGCTTCGACGACACCTCGTCCAGCAACTCGAACGGATCCTGCGCCTCGCGGTCCATCTTGTTGATGAAGGTGATGATCGGGATGTCCCGAAGCCGGCACACCTCGAACAGCTTCAGCGTCTGGGGCTCGATGCCCTTGGCGGCGTCCAGCACCATGACTGCGGCGTCCGCGGCCGTCAGGGTGCGGTAGGTGTCTTCCGAAAAGTCCTCGTGACCCGGCGTGTCCAGCAGATTGAACATCAGCCCGTCGTGGTCGAACGTCATCACCGAGGCCGAGACGGAAATCCCGCGCTCGCGCTCGATCTTCATCCAGTCGGACCGGGTGCGCCGGTTCTCCCCCCGCGCCCGCACCGCGCCCGCCGCCCGGATCGCCCCGCCGGCCAGCAGCAGGTTTTCCGTCAAGGTGGTCTTGCCGGCGTCGGGGTGGGAGATGATCGCGAAGGTGCGGCGGCGCGCGGCCTCGGCGGCAGGAGAGCTGGACATGCGGCGCGCCTATCACGTGGGGGCGCGGAGCGGAAGCGCGTGGCGGGCGCCTAGCTGTCCCGGGCCGCGCCCTCAAATACCACCAGCTGCGCCGCGAACGCCCGCTGATAGGCCGGACGGGCCTCGGCGCGCGCGACGTAGGCGGCCAATTTCGGATAGTCCGCCAGCAGGCCGGACGCCCGGCGCAGCACCGTCACCATCATCAGGTCGCCGGCGCTGAAGGCGCCGTCCAGCCAGTCGGCGTCGCCGAGGTGCCGGGAGAGCTGGTCCAGCCGTACGCGGGCGCGGGCCTCGAGGATCGGCTGACGCTCGACGCACCAGGGCTTGTCGCTCTCCAGCAGACCGGCCATCGCCGCATCCCAGATCGGCGGCTCGACGGTGTCCAGCGCCGCAAACATCCAGCCAATGGCGCGCGCCCGGGCGTCGGGATCGGACGGCAGCAGGCCCGGGTATCGCTCGCCGATGTGAAGCACGATGGCGCCGGATTCGAACAGCACGAGGCCGCCGTCCTCGAAGGTCGGAATCTGGCCGAAGGGGTGCAGCGCCAGATGATCCGGCGCCTTCAGGGCGGCGAAGGACTTCAGGCGCACCTCATAGGGCTGGCCCGCCTCTTCCAGCGCCCACCGCACGCGCATGTCGCGCGCCAGGCCGCGGCCACGATCAGGAGAGCTCTCAAAGGCCGTGATGACCGGCGGCATGGGCGGGGTCCGGGTGAAGCGCGAGGGGTCTGGACGCGCAGTCTAGAGTCCCTTCGGCCCCGGTTGCACCCCTGATGCGGCCGGACCTCCCGTCTGCAGGACGCTAGCGGATCGAAACCCGGGCGACGACCGCGCGGCGGCGCCGAAGCGCTGCGCCGGCGAGGCCGAAGCCGCCGATCATCAGGGCCCAGGCGCCCGGTTCCGGCACGGCGGTGATGTTGATATTGTCGAGGTATCCGCCCAGGGTGTCCTGGGTCCCGGCCGCCGAGAAGATCAAGCGCTGTCCGGCGACAACGTTGAAGTTGCGGGTGTGCTGGGTCCAGGACGTGGTCGGACCGCCGGCGCCCGTGATGACGCCCGGCATAAGGTCAACGTTGTCCAGAAACACCGTGATGCCGTTGCTGGTGTTGGGGATGTTGGGGCGCGGCGAGTACAGGAAGTCGAGCGTGACCGCGCCGGTGTAGTTGAACTGATAGAACATCGAACTGTTCGAGCCCGCGAAATGGCTATCGAGTTCGACGAACTGGTTGCCGCCGTTGGCGGCCGGGTTACCGGCTGCGTGGTTCTGAATTTCGATGCCGGCGCCGCTCAGCTTGGTCCAGCCATCGGCGGACTGGAAAACCTGCCAGCAGCCGCGACAAAGCTGCGGGTTCTCGAAAGTCGACGCCAGAATCACCGTCGCCGAGGCCGTATTGGCGGCAAGAAGGCTGGTGGCCAGAATGGCGGCCGCGAAAAGACGAGTACGCATCGAGTGCTCCGGAAGAAGAAATAGGCCTGGCAGTCCCCGTTGCATCGCAAGGGCCATGCCAGCCATCGCCTCCCGGAAACCGATCGACGGAAAACTCCGGAGCACCGGTCTCCGGAGCCTCAGACGGCGTCCAGATAGGCCGTCAGTTCGCCCAACCACCGACGCGTACCGCTGTCGTCCGCGTCCCCGGCCGACAGTTCGATGCCGACTCCGAAGTCGGTGATGGCTTGGAGGCCGAACCCGCCGCCCGAGCCCCTCAGATTGTGTCCCAGGATGATCACAGCCTCGAAATCGGCCCGGTCCAGCGCCGCCAGCATGGAGACGACGTCACGTCGGCAACCGTCCAGATAGGCGGGCGTCTGCTCGGCAATGCGCCTCGCCGCCCGGTCAGTGGAGGCCTTCGGCGCCGGCAGGTCCGGGGCCTCGGGAGGGATCTCCGAAGCGTGATCGCGGATCGCTTGCAGCAGGACGTCCTGCTTGATGGGCTTGCTCAGATAGGCCGTGCACCCCGCCGCCAGGCATGTTTCCCGATCCCCCTTGAGGGCCGAGGCGGTCAGGGCGATGATCGGCGTCGCAGCCCGGCCGTTGGCCTGTTCCCAGGCCCGGATCCGGCGCGTGGCCGTCAGGCCGTCCATGACCGGCATCTGCCGATCCATCAGGACGAGGTCATAGAGCCCGGTTTCGAACATCTCGCAGGCAATGGCCCCCGTCGCTGCGATCTCCACCAGGTATGGCGTGTCCTCCAGATAGGCCAGGGCGATCAGGCAGTTGTCGGGAGAATCCTCGGCCAGCAGGATGCGCAGCGGCGACAGCACCGGCCTGGAGCCCTCGCCCACCGGCTGGGCTTCCGGCCGACTGGCCTCCACCCAGATCTCGTAGGGTGCGGCGAAGGCGAACAGGCTGCCCTTGCCCACCTCGCTCTCGACCCACATGCGACCGCCCATCAACTCCACCAGCCGCTTGGAAATCGTCAGACCCAGACCCGTGCCGCCGAAACGCCGGGTGGTGGATGAGTCCGCCTGGGTGAAGCGTTCAAACACCTGGCTCTGTTGCTCGGCTGCGATACCGATGCCGGTGTCCGAGACGGTAAACCGGACGGCTGTCGGAACCGCGGCGTCCCCATCCGGCGCGACCCGCAGGGTCACGGCGCCGGCGTTGGTGAACTTGATCGCATTGCTCAGCAGATTGAGCAGCACCTGCCGCAGCCGGGTCGGGTCGCCGACCAGCTCGGTGTTCACATCCGGCGCGATCTCGCAGGTCAGTGTCAGGCCTTTTTCCAGCGCCCGCGGCGCCACCATCTCGATCACCTTCTCCAGGTGATCATTCAGCGAGAAGCCCGTCTGCTCCAGCTCGAGCTGGGAGGCTTCAACCTTCGAAAGGTCGAGGATGTCGTTGATCAAATTGAGCAGGTTGTCGCCCGAGCGGCGAAAGACCTGCACATACCTGTCCTGCTCCGGCGTCAGGGCCGTCTTCGCCAGCAGGTCCGCGATCCCCATGATCGAGTTCATCGGCGTGCGGATCTCGTGGCTCATGCTCGCCAGAAAGTCAGACTTGGTCCGGCTGGCGCTCTCGGCGGCGGCCTTGGCCTGCTGCAGTTCCGCCTCCACCCGCTTGCGCTCGGTGACGTCCCGCGCCGCGGCGAACACGCCCTGCAATTTGCGGCTTCGGTCGTAGAATGTGGTCGCGTTGTAGGACACCACCGTCTGATTGCCGTCGCGGGCGCGGGCGGTGAGCTCATAGTCGGTGACCGACTTCTCGCGCAGCACCCGCTTGATGGCGGCCTCGGCGCGCCCCGGATCGGTGAAGTAGTCCTTGAAGGGCGCCCCGATAAGTTCGTCGCGCGTACAGCCGGTGAGCGCTTCCATCTGCTTGTTGACGTCGGTGATGATGCCGGAAGGATCCGTGGTCATCAGGGCGTCGATGTTCGATTCAATCAGCGAGCGGGTGTAGAATTGCTGGTCGCGCAGGCGCTGCTCGGCCTGTTTCTGTTCTTCTTCGACCACCTTGCGCGCGGTGTTGTCAGTGCCGATCAGCAGGTAGCCGATGATGGCGTCCTGGGCGTCGCGCAGCGCCGTGACCGACACGACCGCCGGAAACCGGCTCCCGTCCTTGCGGATGTAGGTCAGCTCGTAGATGTCCTCGATGCCGCGTGAGGCCTTGAACACCAGGGCCTCGAAGCCCGGCGTGATCGAGGCGCCAAGCTCCTCGCTGAGCGCCTCGGCGCGCGCGATCAGCTCCTGCGGATCGGAGATGTCGGCCGGGGTGACCTTGTTCATCACCTCGGCGGCCGAATAGCCCAGCATCCGCTCGGCCCCGACGTTGAAGATCTGGATCACGCCCATGGCGTCGGTGGCGATGCTGGAGAAGTTGGCGCTGTTGAAGATCGCGCTCTGCAGGGCGCCGATCTCGACCCTGGACTCGTCGGAACTCAATCTGGAGCCGCTCGCAGGCGCCCCGGCCTTCGGGAGCGCCAGGCCCTTGTCGGCGTTGGACTTGGAGATGGAGTATCCTGACTCAGTTCCGTATGGCGCAGTCTGGCTGCCGAGGCTTCGGTCTTCAGGCGAGAAGCTGTTCCAGCGAGCTTCCCAGTTCGGCGGGCGAATAGGGCTTCTGCAGGAACCGGCCGCCCGGGACGAACCGGGCGATCATCTCCGTGGTGAGCCAGGTCCCGGAGGTACAGAGCACGCGCAGACCGGGCTTCAGTACGATGGCCTGATTGGCGACGTCGTAGCCGCCATGGGCGAACTCACCCAGCCGCATATCCACAAACAGGGCGTCGACGGCCGCCTCTGCAGACAGATGGACGATGGCTTCGACAAGACTGCCGGCGACCAGGGACCTGTGGCCCAGATCTTCCATTATCCACTCGGCGTTCTGCCGAATGAAAATCTCGTCCTCGACGATCAGGACTGTAGCCATGCGCATGCCATCGACGTTGAACCTGACACTATCCCGCCCCTTGCCGCAGCCCGGAAAAATGCAGCATTTCGACCTTCAAGCTCGACGCGGCGCAAAGGTTCCCTGTGCCTGCAAGAAATCGTCTGATTTCGGACGGCCGTCTTGACTGAAATCAACGCCCCGCCTGAGGCAAGGCCTTTACTGGATGATCGAGGTAGCGGCCAGGAAGATCGCAGTGGCTTCATACACCATCAGCTATCTGGGGGCGGCGGGAGAACTCCTCGAGCGCCAGGAGCAGTGGTTCCGAAACGACGACCACGCGCTGGACACCATTGGCCAGAGCAAACATCCCCACCAGATCCTCGTCCATCACGAAGGCCGTCTGGTCGCCCGGTTTCCCCCATGGCCCCGGGAAGGCCTTCCCTGGCGATAGACCGGAGACCCGCGGGAATCTGGCCTGCGCGGGTGACCGAGGAATCTGGCGCCTGTCTCACCTATGCGATCTCTCCGGATGCTACCCCCGCGTACCGGCCGATCAGGTCGTCGAGATACATCTCCAGCAACCGCGTGGCTTCCGCCTTCATGTCGTCGGAGGCATTCAGGACAAAGAGGGCGTCGACCACCTGCAGCAGGATCTGCGCTGACAGATTTCGCGTCGCGGCCGGCGCCTCTGGCGCAAGCCAGGCCAGCATGTTGGTCAACTCTGTGACCACGCCGGAATCGAGGGTAGCTTCCTGACCCGCGCCCTCCCAGTCTTCCGGCATGCCAAGCCGCAGGATCCGATAGGCAGGGTTCGCTGCCATGAATGCCTGTAGCGGGGCCAGATAGGCCTCCAGGAACACCTTGGGCGGAGGGCGCGCGGGCCCGGCCTTGAGCGTAGCGCTGGCGCCGGCCAAGGCAGCCTGCAGCCGCTCCATGTGACGGGCGTGGAGCGTCACCAGAATGGCCGTCCGCGACGCGAAGAACTGGTAAAGAGAGCCATGCGCAGCCTTGGCGCGCTTCGCGACATCCGCCATCGCGAACCCCTCAAGCCCCCGTTCCACGATCAGCGCTTCAGCAGCATCCAGCAAGGATTGCTGGCGGTCACGGCCGCGCTTCTGGAGCGCCGGCAGGGCGAGACTTTTGTGGGCTTCAGTCACGACAGGTCAGGCTTTTCACGTCCGGGGCTTGCAAACGCGACATTATCGTCATATTTAAGATGATAACTTTGTCATATAATGGAGTCGTTCCGCCGTGTCTTCCATTCTTGCACGTCGCACATTTCTGGCCGGCGTGGCGACCGCCCTGTCGGCGCCGACAGTCTTGCGCGCAGGCGTCGAGGCCGACACGGACGTCGTCGTCATCGGAGCCGGCACAGCCGGCCTGAGCGCCGCCGACGCGCTTCTCCGCAAGGGCCTGAAGGTCATCGTTCTGGAGGCCCGGAACCGTATTGGCGGGCGCGCCTGGACAGAGAGCGAGACGCTTGCCCTGCCCTTTGACCAGGGCGCGCACTGGCTGCACAACGCCGAGGTGAACAGCTTCAGATCCAGCGCTCGCGCCCTGGGTCTGCCGCTCGTTGATGCCAGCACCAGCAACCTGCAACTCTATCGTCAGGGTTCGCCTCTGGATCGGACGGCCTCAGGTCGATCGTTTTCCCGCGCGGAAAAACAGCTTGAGCGCCGGATGGGATCGCAGATCTCCTCAGGAAAAGATGTCGCGATTTCCGGTTTCGGGAGTGATGATCTATGGCAGAACGGCGTCATTGGCGCCGCTGCATTCTCGATGGCGGCCAATCCCGAACAGATCTCAATCCTGGATTTGGCGACATTGACCGATGGCGGCGATCTGGCCGTCAAGGGTGGCTACGGGTCCCTGATCGCGCGCGTGTTCGCCCGTGTTCCGGTCAGGCTCGGGCATCGCGTTGCGGCGCTGGACTGGTCGCAGTCCGGCAGGGTGAAGGTGTCGGGTGACTGGGGCGCCATTTCCGCCCGACGGGTGATCGTTGCCGTGCCGCCGACCGTGCTCGCCAGCGGCTCGATCATTTTCACGCCCGCCCTGCCTCTCGCCAGGCAGCAGGCGTTGGCGGCCTTCCACAAGGGCCAGTTCCTCAAGGTCGGCATGCGACTTGGTCTGCCCACCGAAGCACTTGCCGAGTATCACGCCGATCTCGACGATCTGGCGGGCGGGCGACGTGAAGTCCTGATTGCCGACAGGTTCGATCCGCTGCTCACCCTGATCGCGTCAGACGACACCGCGCGCGATCTTGCAGGTCAGGCCCTGGACGCACGAAAAGCCTATGCCGTTGAACGCGTATCGGCTCTCCTGGGGTCAAACGTCGCCAACAGCATCGCCGCCACGACGTCCTATGACTGGGCGTCGGATCCGCTCGCGATGGGAAGCTACAGCGCGCTGCCGCCCGGCGCCGCCGACGCGCGAAAGGTCTTCGCGGAACCCCTGTCTGACCTCATTCACTTCGCGGGCGACGCCGCGCCCACCCCCTATGCCGTAACGGTCTATGGCGCCTACCGATCGGGTGTAAACGTCGCCGGAAAGATCGCGTCCCTGAAGCGGTCGCAGGGTTGGCGTGCATGGGTGGCGGGACTTTGACCCCGGAAGGGAACGTAATGCGGCAGCACCATATCTCCCGGCGCGGACTGCTCGCGACCGCTCCTGCGCTGCTGATCGCCGCCGGTTGCGCCCAGGCCGCCAGGGCCCAGGAGATTGTTGTCTACAAGACCCCGTGGTGCGGCTGCTGCAAGGCGTGGGTGACCCACATGACCCAGGCCGGCTTCAGAGCCGTGGTCAGGGAGATGCAGGACCTTGCGCCCGTGCGCGAGCGCTACGGCGTCCCGTTCGCGCTGTCGTCGTGCCACACCGGCGTGATCGGCGGCTATGTGATCGAAGGCCATGTGCCGGCTGAGGATGTGGCCAGGCTGTTGAAAACCCGTCCGAAGGCGTTGGGCCTGACTGTCCCCGGCATGCCGATCGGATCGCCGGGGATGGAGCAGGCCTCTGGGGTCACCGAACCTTTTGACACCCTGTTGCTGCTGGACCGAAGCGGCCGCACCCAGGTTTTCGCCAGCCACACCTGACCAGCGTCAGACCCTCCGTCAGTTCAGGGCCGAGCCGCATCGGACGGTGGGTGGAGGCGACCGTCGCGGCCTGATCGACCGGGCGAGGAAGCGGGTTCTGTGGCTGGGCCGGGTTAACTTGTCGGCTCTCTCGCGGCGGCCTCTGTCGCGCGTGCTCCGCCCAGGATGCCGGGCAAGGCGTAGTTGCCTTCGTGGCAGGCGTATTCGTAGATGTCGCCGGTCAGGGCCGCCAACACCATCTCCGCCTTCCAGGTCCGGGTATAGTAGGCCGGATCCTCCACTGCGAACTCATAGGCGATCTCAGCCGTCGAGATGCGGGTGAGACGCTCGGTGACGCGGCCCTTTTCGGACAGGAAGATCGGGCCGAAACGTCCTTGCTGAGGGTGAACATTGACGGTCTCGACCACCAGGGCGTCGCCCTCCCACCAGGCGGTACTGTCCCCCATCCAGGGATGCAGGGTCACGGGGCCATGGGCGGCCTGGGCGGCGGCCTTGGTCGGCAGGATCGGGATCACTCGGACCCCGAACCCCATCTCGACCACGACCACCAAAGCGTCTGCGGTGAGCAGGAAGCGGTAGTTCGAGTTGTAGATATTGTTGAGCATGCCCGGCCCACCTGAGCCCCGTGACCCGATCAAGCAGCGATCATTCGGCGCCAGGTCCTCAGGTCCGTCGGGGTCCATGCGGTTGCTCATCACCGCCGCCTCGCGTGAGCGCTGGCGGCCAAGATCGGTGAGCGGCAGGCGACCGTCGTCGGGCGTCACGATCCAGGCCGTGCGGTACTGCCCCTTGATCCTGGCGAACGCGTCGCCAGCGTCGAGAAAGACGGCGCTATGGGCGGCTACCAGCGCGCCCTCCCCGGCCGGCGGCGGGCCGGCGTTGGGATCGCTGGGCAGGGCGTCGCGCTCGGCAGCCTTCTTCATGGGATCGGCGGCGGCCCGCGCCTTGGCCTCGGCCTCGGAAAGCGTCGGACCCTTGAGTCTCGCAGGCCGCTCCAGCCAGGTCAGCGAGGCGTTGGACCAGACGCCGCTCAGGTCCGGCTTGCCGCCGGCGGCGCGCGAGATGGGCGGGCGATCCTGGGCCTGGGCGGCGGCGCCCAGGGCCATGGCAAGCCAGGCGGCGATGGCGATCAACGGCCTCATGACTTGTCCCCCGGAGTTCGACATCGTTGGTTTGTTCGCCGCTACGTGCGAATCCGCCAGGTAGCCAACCCCTGTCGATCCTCGTGTGGGCGCCATAGCACAGCCAGGGTCAGTCTGGCAGATCGATACTCAAACCGGACGCTTGGAAATCTGCGCCCAATTTCCCTGTCACCGTATTTCCCAAGCTTACGAGTTCGCCCCTGAAGCGCTAAATGTGAACGTGACAACCGGGAGGCGCTCATGATCAGGTCTGAGTCGAAGGCGAATTCGCGTGAAACGAAATGGTGGGAAGCCTGGTGGGAGGCGGACTACTCCTGGGCGGGATTGGCAAACAAGTTCATCGGCCAAAACGGCGATATGGTGCACGGCGCGACGCACGGCGAGAAAACGTTGCAAGATTACTGGCGGCGGGATCCAGTAACGGGTGATTTGACCTCTAGTGACTTACAATTGCGACAGCGTGGGTTGTTAATTGAAGTCGACAGGATGGAGTTTCACATCGCGCACCTTCCGCCCATGGGAAAAACCGGCAGCCAAACCTGGAAGACAGATCCAACAAGCGGAGGCTGGCAGCAGCTTGAGGAACTGCTTCAAACACTCGTAATGATGGCCGTCGACTCTGCCTTCGAGCCCGGCGGTGCTGCAACTGCTCAGGATGGGCGCTCGCAGTTTCAAGGTACTATCCTACGACGTGCACCGCACTTCCCTGATTCTCACGGAACGCCGCTTCGCCTCAACTTCAAACAATCCGCAGTTCTTGGCTCGTGGAAAGTAGATAACTACCCGGTAGGTCCCGCAACGTCCTTTCGTGAGACCCTATTCCTGGGTGATGTGAGTTTCGATGGAGCTCAGTTTCAAGGATTCACGGACTTTGAGTCAGTTATTTTCGTTGGTCGGGCATCCTTCGCAGGCGCCCAAATTCTAGAGACTGTGATATTTCGCGATACGATCTTTCAAGATCATGCAAGCTTCGTAGAAGCACATTGCCGCGCCGGTTTTTCCGACGTGACTTTCGAATGCGACGCAAATTTCTCTGCGGCGAGCCTCTACGGTGCGTTCACGCGCGTCAAGTTCGCTGCAGCTATCGATTTTTCAAGTTCTAAGTTCATCGGAAAAAATCGCATATTTGACACGGTTGAATTCTTAGGTGCTGCAGACTTTCAGAATACCACTTTTCATTTCGCATCTGAGTTTTTACGCACACAGTTTTGTTCAGACGTTGTTTTCCGAGATGTAAATTTCTCACAAGATATCGTTTTTGACGATACAGTATTTGGCGGCATTTCGAACTTCACACGCGCCATATTTTCAGGACTTTCGTCGTTCCAATCCGTGGAATTTGCGTCATCGGCGCAATTTGTCGGCGCGCAATTCAAACAGCGAGCCTCGTTCAACGAGAGCACATGGAAAGGAATCGCCGCTTTTTCAGATTGTAGGTTCAGTGGCCCAGTCGATTTTGATGCGGCTGAATTCCACGGCGAAACGGCTTTTGACGGCGCGCTTTTTTCCGACCTCGTGCATTTCGAGGGGACTCATTTCCTGGGCGAGATCAGATTTCACACAGCTGTGTTTGATAAGCCCGCCTATTTTCACGACCTTACTTGGCCAGCTCAAGCAGAGCACTGGCATGGAATGTTCCGTCAGGCCCTATTCGAGCGGCAGGTGAGCTTCACAGGAAGCGGATTTTGCGCTTTCGCAGCCTTCGATGGCGCGACGTTCAAAGGTAGCATTCGCATGGACGAAGTGCGGGCAACAGATGCCAAGGCGATCTTCTTCAGCGAGCGTGAAAATGCAGTTGCGAGCGTTGGCCGGAGTAACCCCGGCTCGGGGCGCCGCGCCGAGATGGTAGACCAGCGACTGCGGGAACTAGAACGCGGCTGCCGTGTACTGAAACAGATCATGGCACAGGCCGCCGACAGTTCGCGGGCGCAACTCCTCCATCAGTTCGAGCTTCGGGCGCGGCGTCGTCAAACCGATATATCCGTGGGAGAGCGGATTTTCTCCACCCTGTATGCATGGACTTCCGACTACGGAGGATCGTTCGTCAGGCCGCTGGCATGGCTTGTCGGGGTGGTAGCGGGGTTCGCGGCTATTTTCTTTGGTGTCGGTTTTGGCAGAGGGCACATCGGAAATCAAACGGGGCAAATTCCGGTTGGTGACGCCGCGTTACAGGCATTCGACCTCGCAATGTTGAATGTATACAGACCTTTGGCACTCTACACGATGCCGGTCACTGCCGCGCCCTCGGATTCAAAAACAGCGGACACTCTATTCAACTTTCTGCTCCGTGCCGACGAGACAGGTACGGCGTCGCTCATCCGGAATTTGGCGAGCCTCGAGTCAATCCTCGCGATCATTCTGGTGTTTCTGTTTGGCCTTGCCCTACGACGGCGCTTTCAAGTTTCCTAGACTCTAGTAGTTGCTATCACTCGGCTAAACGCTGAGTTTGAGCTACATTCACGCTTTACTTGACCCCCAGAAGGGAAACCGGGCTTCGGAACCTTCGCCAACCTTCCCTAACCCGGCGACAGCGCATCCTATCCAAACTCCGTCGCCTGCGCTGCATCCACGCCACGCCTTGCCCAACACAGACAAATTCCCCGCCCTCCGACGCTCGAAAACTGTTGACATCCGCCCACCCGTATGTTCCTGTTTTGTTCATGTCCGCCCCTGTCAACATTCCCGAACTTCCTGAGGACGACGCCGTCCTGCGGGAGATCGCGGCGATGGATCTGGCCCTGGCGCGGAGGCTCTATGGCGAGGCCATGGCCGAGGCGGATGCGGAGAAGGCGGCTGATATCACGCGGGCCTATAATCGCGTCACCCGCTCGCTGCGTCAGTCGATCGCGCTCCGGGCGCGACTGGCCCAGGGCTGGGAAAACCATCACGTCAATCACGGGCGGCGCGTCGATCTGACCGCCGAGAGCCCTACCCTGTCGTACCTCGGCCTGGCGGCGAGCGGACTGGCGCAGCCAGGCCGGCCCGATCCGGCGGCGGCAAGGGCCGAGGCTGACCGGCGCCGCGCGATCCTGCAGCGGGCGGTCCAGCGGATCATCTGGAACGAGCGTGAGACCGAGCGTCTCGACCGGCCCGCGGCCGCCCGCCTTCGGGACCGCCTCGCCGATGAGGCGCTGGCCGCCGTCGCCGATCCGGCCCTGGCCCGCAGGCCGGTGGAGCGGCTGGTCCGCGACGTCTGCCGACGCTACGGCCTGCGCTACAATCCCGACTGGGAAAGCCTGCCCAAGCCGCTGGAAAGCTGGCTCTTCCCCCAAATGGAACTCGCCGACGACGGCTGAGGCGCTTCAGCCCTTCTCCACCGGCTCCACCAGGAAGTGCCGGCCCTCGCGGTCCTCGATCTCCACCACCCAGACGTCGGGGTCGATGCGGACGGCGCGTTCGATATAGCGGTCCAGGTCCGGCTCGGCCGTGGAGGCGACCGGCTGCATCCAGATGCGGTCGCCGTCGCCCCGTGTGGCTTCGGCCAGCAGCCGCGCCGTGCCGTCGCTGCGGTTCAGGATCTTGACCAGCACCGCGCCGGCGCGCGGGTCGCCCTTGCGCACGACCACGGCGAAACCGCCGCCGATCTCGACGCGGCGGATCAGGGCGCCAACCCAGATATCGGCAGACAGCAGCATGGCGCAGACCATGCGCTGATGCGCCCGGCGCCCGTCAACCCCGGGTCAACCTTCCTGATGTACAGCTTGCGCCCAGACGGCCAGACAAGGCCGCGAGAGGCTAAACGCATGACGAGCACGCGCAGAAGCGCGAGGCCGGCGTGGCGGTGGATGGGTATTTCGGGTCTGGCCGTGCTGGCCGCCCCCGGCGTGGCGCTGGCCAGGCCGGTCGACCTGTTCATCGAACGTGCGGCGACCAGCGAGGCGGGCGACCGCTGCGGTCTGTTCTCGCCGGAGGTCGCAGCCGCGCTGGCGGCGGCGACGCAGCAGGCCCGGGGCGCGGCGCTCCGCGCCGGATCCGACGCCAGAACCCTGACCAGCCTGGAGCGCGACGCCCGCTTTCGCGCCGCCCGGCTGGAGTGCGACAGCGAGCGGGTGGTCGACGCCGCCAACCGCGTGAAGAGCGCGTTCGCCGGCTATCAGCGCATTTCCCGTATGGTCTATCCCGGCGATGTCGCCGATTGGCGGGCCGATCGCACCACGGGCCGCGCGGCGCGCTGGCGTCTGTCGCAGGACAGCCGGTTCGGCGCGGACCGGATGACCTTCGGGCTGGCGGGCTGGGACGGCGCCAACGGGCTGCTGGCTGTGGCGACCTTCGCCGATGGCCGCACACCCTATGCGGCGCGTCTGGTCATGCGCGATGGCGCCCGCACGCTGGGGCCCTACCTGATCACCACCGGCAAGGCCGCGCCCCTGAGCGCCAAGCTGCCGCCGCGCACCGCTACCCGCAGCTATCTGGCCGAGGCCCGCAGCCCGGCCGGGCCGGAACTGCTGCCCAAGGCTGTGGAGGCAGGCTGGGCGTTCCGCTTCCCGGTGGCCGCCGCCCAGGCGCTGGGCGACCTCGACCCGCGCGAGTCCATCGCCGTGGAGTTCCTGTTCTCCGGTGAGCGGGTCCGGACCGCCTATGTGGAGGTAGGCGACTTCGCCGCCGGCCGCGCCTTCCTGCGGCTCGCCTCGCGCTAGATGTGCTGGCGGATGGCCGGGTCGGACGCCAGCACGGGCATCCGGACCGTTACCGCGGTGCCCGCACCCACGGCGCTCTCCAGGCTCATCTCGCCGCCGTGCAGGAGGGCGAAGGCGCGGACCAGGGACAGGCCAAGCCCCGACCCCGCCGCCCGCTGCTGAGCGTCGCCGGCCTGCTCATAGGGGCGTCCAAGCCGCTCCAGATCCTCACGCGCGATGCCGACGCCGGTATCGGCGACGACCAGCTCAAGACCTCCATTGCGCGCTTGCAGGGACAGGGTGACCGCCCCGCCCCGGGGCGTGAACTTGAGCGCATTGGAGATCAGGTTGAGGGTGATCTGCTTCAGCGCCCGGCGGTCGGCTTCGGCGTAGATCGACCCGGGCGGCAGGACGGCGCGCAGATGCACCCCCAGTCGGTCCGCCTCCCCGCGCATCAGCCGCAGCACCGACTCCACCGCCTCGCGCGCATCGAAGTGCTCCAGGGTGAGCTCGTAACGCTCGGCCTCGATCTTCGACACGTCGAGGATGTCGTTGATCAGCTCCAGCAGATGGCTGCCGGACTCGTGGATCAGCCCGGCATACTCGGCGTAGCGGTCGGCCATGGGGCCGAACAGCCGCTGCCGCATGATGTCGGAGAAGCCCATGATGGCGTTCAGCGGCGTGCGCAGCTCGTGGCTCATGTTGGCCAGGAAGCGCGACTTGCCGGCGTTCTGCTGCTCGGCGGACACACGGGCCCCGTCGAGCGCGCGCTCGCGCAGGTGCTGGACGGTCGCATCACGCACGGCGGCGATCAGATCGCCATCGGGGCCAGGGCGCAGCGCGATCTCGAGGCGGCGGTCCGGGTCGAAGGCCGCCTGCACCTGCACCAGCGCCTGGCCGGTGGCGGCCGCCTCACGCAGGGCGGCGTCAAACGCGGGCAGATCGGCCTCGGTGAACAGCCGCCCCAGGGGATGGCCTTCAAGGTCGCCGGGCTCAGGACCAGCGACCGGAGCCCCCGCCGCGATCCGGACAACGCCCTCGGGGCTCAGCCGGGCCAGCAGGTGCGGCTGGTCATGCAGCAGCGTCCGCTCCATGGCCTGGCGCGCATCCCGACGCTGGTCACGACGCAGTTCGCCCAGCAGACCCATCAGGCCGACGGCAAAGCCCACCACCATAGTCGAGAGCGCGAGCAGGCTCAGCCAGGGCTTCAGGGCCATGTCCGGCTGCGGCAGGGTCTGGAACACAGGCGTCAGCGCCGACAGCGCCGCAGCCGCCAGCGCCGTGGCGGCGCCCAGAGCGCCCAGGTCGCGATCGCGCCAGATCAACCCCGCCGCCGCGGGCGCCAGGCACCAGGCCGCGAGCGGACCCGCCACGCCGCCGGTGAGGTGACAGGCCGCCGTGGCCCCGACGCCCCATATCAGGACACCTGCGATCCGCGCCCCTCGCCCCAGCCGCGACAGCACTGCGCCCAGCAGCGCCGCTGTTCCCACCGCCGCCAGCGCCAGCGCCTCGGGTCCCTGCGGCAACAGGCCTGCGGCCGCGAGCCCACCGGCCGCCGCCAGGACCGCCAGCGCCCAGCCAAGGTGCCAGCCAGCCCCGCCCGCAACGCCGCGCGGCGGTTTCCCGGTCGATGCGGTGGGCCGAGCCCTGGTCATCACGAATCCTGCCGCCCCCTGGCGTAACGCTGCGACACTACGCCCGTGCGCCGCGTACGACGACCCGCCACGGCGAAAGACTTTCGTAAGCGCAATAGGCGAACCTGCAGGTCACGCTCGCCCGGGTTCAACGCCGTCCCATGTCTCATCCGGCCACCCCGCCGACTGTCGAGGTCGAGGCTATCCTGGACGCACAGAAGCGCTCCTTCCTGAGGATGGTCAGCCACGAACTGCGTACGCCGCTCAACTCCATCCTGGGCTTCTCCGAGATTCTCTCTACGGAACTTTACGGTCCCCTCGGGGCTCCGCAGTACAAGGACTATGCCGAAATCATCCATCAGAGCGGCGCAAAGCTGCTGAAGCTGGTCAATCAGGTGCTGGAGATCGCGCGACTGGACGGCCGGACGCTGGACTTCGAGACCCGCCCCGAGTCCGTCGAACTGGCGGTGGACGATGTGCTTGAGACCCTGCGTGCGGATCTGGCGGCGCGCAGGGTGACAGTTGTGGTGGCGGGACGCGACACCTTGCCCACAGTGGCCGCCGATCCGCGGGGCCTGCGCACCGTGCTCGTCAACCTCCTGCAGAATGCGGTCAACGTTACGCCGGAGAATGGTGTGGTGCAGGTCAGCGCCTGCGTGCGGGGCGAAACCGTCGAGATCGAAATCCAGGATCACGGACCGGGGATTGATCAGGCCGATATTCCGCGACTGATGGCGCCGTTCGAGCAGGCCGAAGCCACCCTTACGCGGCACTCGGAGGGCGCCGGCCTTGGCCTGCCGATCTGCGACCTGACCTGCCGTGCCATGGCGGGGCAATTGAGACTGACGCCCTCTACGGGCGGCGGCCTCACGGCGTTGGTGATCCTGCCAGCAGCCTGATCCAAGGTTGCTACAACGTCGCACCCTCCTTAAGTCGCGCCCATGGCCGATATCGACAGCGCATTGGCGGAGCTCGCCGACGAGTTCGAACTCCTGGGGGACTGGGAGGAGCGCTATCGCTATGTGATCGATCTGGGCAAGGACCTGGCCCCTCTCAGCGATGCAGAGCGGAGCGACGCCAACAAGGTCCGCGGCTGCGCCAGCCAGGTCTGGCTGGTGACGGAACCGGGTGCAGACGGCGCGATCGGCTTTCGCGGGGACTCAGACGCCCACATCGTCCGGGGCCTGATCGCGATCCTGCTAAGGCTCTACGCCGGGCGCACCGCATCAGAGATTCTGGGGTTTGATATCAAGGCCGCCTTTGCGAAGCTGGGGCTCATCGAAGCGCTGTCGTCGCAGCGGTCCAATGGACTGGCCTCGATGGTGGCGAGGATCCGTCGGGACGCCGAAGCGGTGAGCTAGCCATGCGCAATGTTCTGATACCGGGCCTTGCCCTGCTGAGCCTGGCGAGCGCGGCGGTCGCACGCGAGAAACCCAGGACCCGCCCTGGCAGGGCGACCCAACGGGACGATGGGAGGGCAACGTCCTCGTTGTCGAAACCTCGAACTATCGGCCGGGCCTTACAAAGGGTGCTGATTGTCTGGCCCGCTCGCCGCAGACCCGGGTTGTCGAACGCTTCACGAGGACGTCGCCGACCGAGATCCGCTAAGAGTTCACAGTGACGGACCCTTACCTCCACACCCGGCCCATCAGAGGCGAGTACGTGTTCGGCCCGACAACGGCACTGTTTGACTACGTCTGCCATGAAGGCAACTGTTCGATCGTGAACATCCTGACGGCTGCCAGGCTGGGCCTACAGGCCATGCCAGAGGAGAAGCCCCCGGAGCGCCTATGCCTTGATCAGGCGGCTGTGGCCGCCCGGATGCCGCTGGCCATGGCGCTCATGCCGACCACGGCGTCGTAGCCCAGGATCATGTCAACGTCAGCGCCGCCGCGCGATAGCGGCAGGCGGATCCAGACAATCGAGAGGTGGGCCGCGCCGCGCCAGCCCAGATTGTGGATGCCGACGCCTGGCCGCGCCTCATTGACCACCCGGCCCAGCTCGGCGCGCCAGTAATCACCGGCGGCGGAGTTGTACACCTCAGATAGACGCCGGCCCGTAATCTCGCGGCCATAGACGCTGTAGAGGCCAGTCCCGGCCAGCCGGAACCGGAAGTCCAGGGTCTCGCCGGCGATCACTTCTGTAAGGCTTACGGTGGGCAGCAGGCGTTTGATACCGCCTGGATCCAGCCGTCGACGGATAGGCAGACCCGCGCCCGCCTTCAGCGAACTCCAGTAGGCATAGAGCTCCTCATGGGCGCGAATGGCCGCAGCAGGGGCTCCGATCTGCGCCGCCATCTTCGAAGTTCCTAATAACGGCTTGGATTCATGACGAATCACATATCGCCTGACCCGCGAATCGGCGGCAAGCGCAAAGTCCAGATCCGGCTGCTTTTTCTGCGACAGCGTCTCAGAAACGCAAAACGCCCGCCGGAACCGGCGGGCGTTCGCTAGTCCCTGAACCTGAGGTTATCGGGTCTTCTTCTTCGGCGCCTGGCGGCCGCCCTGGCCCAGGCCCATCTGCTTGGCGAGATCGGAACGCGCCTTGGCGTAGTTGGGGGCAACCATCGGATAGTCTTTGGCCAGACCCCACTTCGCCCGGTATTCCTCGGGGCTCATGTTGTACTTGGTCCGCAGATGGCGCTTGAGCGACTTGAACTTCCGCGCATCTTCCAGGCAGATCAGATAGTCAGGCGTAATCGAACGACGGATCGGAACGGCAGGTTCCTTGGGCGCAACCTCAACGGTCTCGGTCCCTGTGGACACACTGGCCAGCGCGCGGTGAACGCTCTGGATCAGACCCGGCAAGTCGGCGGCCGATACCGAGTTATTGCCCACATAGGCGGAAACAATGTCCGCGGTCATTTCGATGACTTCCGACTTATCGTCCATGTCTTTTCTTGTTCCGAACGCTTGCTCGCTGGGGGCGTTGTTGCCCGATTCACTAACGTGATGCGGGGTGCTTAACCGCATCACGATAGTCGCACAACCTGAAACCAGAGAAATCGGTGTTCGATTTCCACTAAAGCAAGAGACTGCTCTGTAGCGCAAAGTATCGACGCGCCACGGTGAGTAAGTCCCGAAGGGCCATATGGACGTCTAGCTGAAGGTTGGCGGGGTCCAGTGTGACCAGATATCCGGCAGATCGGTGGAGACCTTGTCCGGATAGTTGGGCGGGCGCTTTTCGAGGAACGAGCTCACGCCTTCGCGCGCATCGCCCGACTTGCCGCGTGCCTGGATACCGCGGCTGTCGGCCTGGTGAGCCTGCATGGGATGCGCCGCACCGGCCATCCGCCAGATCAGTTGTCGAGTGATGGCGACCGAAACCGGGGCGGTGTTATCGGCGATCTCGCGAGCCAGTGCGCGAGCGGCGGGCAGAAGATCTTCGGGCGCATGCAGCGACCGCACCAGCCCCTTCTCATGGGCTTCCTGCGCCGGGAATATGCGGCCGGTGTAACACCATTCCAGCGCCGTCTGGACGCCCACGAGATGGGGCAGGAACCAGGACGACGCCGCCTCCGGATTCAGACCGCGACGTGCAAACACGAAGCCGTAGCGGGCGGTATCCGACGCCATCCGGATATCCATGGCCAGTTGCATGGTCACACCCACGCCCACCGCCGCGCCATTGCACGCCGAGATTACGGGCTTCAGACTCTCGAAAATCCGCATGGTGAGCAATCCGCCGCCGTCCCGCTGCACCCCCTCACGCATACGCGCCTCACGGTGCAGGGCGTCGCGGGCGTCGTAGTTGAAGGTCTCGGCGCCGGCGGAAAGATCTGCCCCCGCGCAGAACGCTCGCCCGGCGCCCGTGACGATCACCACCCGGACGGCGTCATCAGCGTCGGTAGCATCGAACGCCGCGATCATGTCCTGCATCATCTGGGTGTTGAAGGCATTCAACTTCTCGGGCCGGTTCAGCGTGATCGTACAGATGCCGTCGGCGACGTCATAGAGCAGGGTTTCGAAGGTAGGCATGAGAGTTGGTTCCTTGGGCTAGGTTCGGGAGACTTGCGCCAGCTTGACGGACGGTAGGTCAAGACCCCCATTTCTCAATGACAATCAAAACGACCGGCGCAGAACCGGTCGCAAAGGGAGCCCGCGCCGACCATGCATCCGACCCGCTTCGCAAAGACCCACCCCGACCGCCCCGCTTACATCATGGCGGGCACGGGCGAGACCGTGACCTATCGCGAGCTGGATGAGCGCTCGAACCAGGGGGCGCACTTCTTCCGGTCGCTGGGCCTGAAGGCCGGAGATGTGATCGCACTCTTCATGGACAATAGTCCCCGGTACTTCGAGATCGCCTGGGCCGCCCAGCGATCGGGCCTCTACTACACCTGCATCTCGTCCAAGCTGACGGCCGGCGAGGTGGAGTACATCGTGGGCGATTGCGGGGCTCAGGTGCTGATCACCTCGGCGGGCGTCGGGTCGGTGATCGATGATCTGCCGGCGCATCTGCCCGGTGTGAAGCTCTACATGGTGGGCGATGCCCGGGCGCCTTTCGCGAGTTTTGAGGCCGCGCGCGCCGGCTTTCCGACCACGCCGATCGCCGACGAGACCGCCGGCTCGGACATGCTCTATTCGTCGGGCACCACCGGCCGTCCCAAGGGCGTGAAGCCGGTGCTCACCGGCGGACCCATCGATCCGGAAACCCCGCTGGCCAACATGTCGACGCAGGTCTTCGGGTTTCCCAATCCCTCGATCTACATCTCGCCGGCGCCGCTCTATCACGCCGCCCCGCTTCGCTGGACCATGGGCGTGCACCGCAATGGCGGCACGGTGGTGGTGATGGAGAAATTCGACCCCGAACAGATGCTGGCCAATATCGAGACCTACAAGGTCAACTGCGGCCAGTTCGTCCCGACCCACTTCGTGCGCCTGCTGAAGCTGCCGCAAGAGGTGCGCGACAAGTATGACGTTTCATCGCTGAAGTCGGCGGTTCACGCGGCAGCGCCCTGCCCGGTTCCGGTCAAGGAACAGATGATCGCCTGGTGGGGACCGATCATCCACGAGTACTACGCCGGCACCGAGGGCAACGGCTTCTGTTACATCTCCGCCGCCGAATGGCTGACCCACAAGGGCTCGGTCGGCCGTGGCCTGACCGCCGAGGTCAAGATCTGCGGCGAGGACGGCGAGGCCCTGCCGCCGCGCACCGAGGGCGGGGTCTATTTCTCCGGCGGACCGCCGCTCAGCTACCATAACGCGCCGGAAAAAGTGGCCGAGAGCACTAACCAGCACGGCTGGACGACACTGGGCGATGTGGGCTGGTTGGACGAGGAGGGCTATCTCTACCTCACCGACCGCAAGAGCTTCATGATCATCTCCGGCGGCGTGAACATCTATCCGCAGGAGCTCGAAAACGTGCTCATCGGCCACCCCAAGGTGGCCGACGCCGCCGTGGTGGGTGGGCCGCACGAGGAGATGGGCGAGCAGGTGATCGCGGTGATCCAGCCCCTGGACTGGGCCGACGCGGGCGACGCGCTGCGCAACGAACTGATGGCCTATGCGCGCCAGCACCTCAGCCACGTGAAGTCGCCGCGCGTGATTGATTTCATGGCCGAACTGCCCCGCCACCCCACGGGCAAACTCTACAAGCGTCTGATCCGGGACGCCTATTGGGGCAAGGAAGGCTCGAAGATCGTCTGAGGAGGGCCATCATGGCCGCCTACCTGTTTGCCGAGATCGACGTCACGGATCCGGAAGGGTTTGAGGCCTACAGACGCGACGTGCCGAACCTGATCGCCCGGTTCGGCGGTCGCTACCTGGCCCGGGGCGGCGCAGTTGAGGTGCTGGAGGGCGACCGGCCTCTGAAGCGCACCGTTCTGCTGGAGTTTCCGGACATGGCGACACTCAGGGCCTTCTACGGGTCGTCGGAGTATCAGCCGTTGCTGGCCATGCGGCAGGCCAGTAGCCAAAGCGAGGTGTTGATCTTCGACGGCGTGCCGCCGCAAGCTTGAACCGCACCGCCTTGCCCTCGCCCGAACAGATGCTAGAGCGTAGCCCCAGTTTCAAACACCAAGGGAGCGAGAGCGCATGAACCCCGTCGAGATCAAGGACCTGCCCGGAATGATCGGCCAGGAAGTGGGCGTGTCGGACTGGGTGCTGATCGACCAGGAGCGGGTCAACAAATTCGCCGAAGCGACGGGCGACCACCAGTGGATCCACGTCGACGTCGAGCGCGCCACCCGGGAGATCGGCGGCCCGATCGCCCACGGCTACCTGACCCTTTCGCTGATCCCGTTCCTGGGCGCCGGCATGCTGCCGGTCAAGGGCGTGACGCGCGGCATCAACTATGGCTCGGACAAGGTCCGCTTCATCAACATGGTGCGCGTGGGCAAGCGCGTGCGTATGCGCCAGAAACTGATCGGCGCCGAAGCCAAGGCTGGCGGTATGCAACTCAAGAATGAGTGCACCATCGAGATCGAGGGCGAAGCCAAACCCGCCTGCATCGCCGAGACGATGTCGATCATCTACGGCGGTTAAGTTCTGCCAACGTGAGAGTCCTGGGGAGGCCGCGGCATCTACGCGGCCCCCCCGGGGCTCACGGACTTTCGGGTGTTGAGCCGGGTGGAGACTGTCCCGTCCCGGCCTGACGATGGCCGGGCCTGCGAGATGACTGAGCCATGGCGAGCGGTAGGCCAGCTGGACCGCATAGGCAGCGCCAGCCGCCATTGGGTAGCGCGATGCGATCGAGGCGTAGCTGACCCCTGTCAGCAGTGCGGCGACCATTGTGCCGAGGCGCCGCCCACGCGGCTCCCTGCGACTAAGGGTTTACGGCGGCGGGTTCGTTGCGCGAAGTCAACGTCAGTGCGGTCACGCCATCTAAAGGTGGCCACGGCGACAGAGTTGGCCGCCAGAGAAAACCAGACGAATTGTCATGGCTCGACGCCTTCGCCCCGATTCCGCACCTATCCAGCTCCGCATCCAGAATGTCGGGCAACTTTTCCACACGCTGGATCCACTGCCCTTTCGAGAGCGCGATCTAGATTCGGGCGTTGAGGAGTATGTGGTCGGGTGGGCCCGGGAGACATCGGCCAAGCGACCGGTGGAGATCATCGTCCACCTGCCAACGCACGCGGCGGTCAGCGACGAGGCCCAGCATATTGAAGCAGCCATGCAGAACTATTTCGCCTATCGCGCTGACGTGCTGGGCTGGGATCTGCGCGAACTGTTCCGTACGGGCCGTGCCGCGCTCACCATTGGTATCTCTGTCCTTGCCGCGTGCGTCGTGATCGGCATGGCCAGCGCGGGCGTCGTTGGAACGGGCTATTTCGGGCGGTTCTACAACGAGGGCCTGATCATCCTGGGATGGGTGGCCAACTGGCGACCGGTCGAGATTTTTCTCTACGACTGGTGGCCCATCGCGCGCCGCCGACGCCTGTATCGCCGTCTGGCAGTCGCAAGAATCCGCGTGGTCGAGGAAAAGCCGGACGGCCAGTCGGAAGCATAGGTCTGTACCGCACCGACCGCCGCTATAGCGCTGCAAGAGGCCGAAACGATCGGACGATACCCGCATCCAGGTATGGCCTTGGGGGGCGACGAATGTCTGCCGTCCAGGCAGAAATGTCACTCGTCCCGCGATGCGTCGGCTGCGGCTGCCGCCCTTGCGCCTTCGGTCTCGCCGGAGTTGGCGATGGTGGACTCCGCCGACGGGTCCTGCAGCAGGGCGATGGTTTCGCGCACATACTGGGCGTGGGTCACGATCCCGATTTCCAGGCGTTCCTTGTTGAGCTCCACCTGCTGGGTCAGCAAGCCGGCAATGAATCCGTTATCCTCGCCGCCGCCATCGACCGCATCTACCTCTACCGGACTGTCCTTCGTGAGGGCCCGGCTGACGAATACAGGGCCGCCGGAGTTGCCGGGGAACACCGAGAAATCGAGCAGGAAGGTCGGGAAAATCTTCGCTGGCGCCAGGGGGTAGGAGGCCACCCGTCCCGACCGCAGGATCGGGAACCCTGCCCCGTTTGCCGAAAGCCCACGGGGAAACCCCAGAGCCATCATCTCGTCGCCGGTCTTGACCTGATAGCGGCTGAAGGTTTCGTCGCCCGCCAGATACTGCAGTGGCATTGCCGCCCGGGCGAAGGCCTCCGGCGCCTTGATCGTCATCACCGCCACATCGCGGGTCGGATGGTGGGTCCAGAGCTCGGCGCCGTTGGCATCGCGTATCTTCAGTGGCTTCGGCGCATACTGCCATGAGCCGTCCTTGTTGGACGTGCGGTAGCCGATGCGAGCGTCGGCGCCCGTCATCTTCTGGAACACGTGGTTGGCGGTCACCAACACCGTACGCGCCGCGCCATCCGGGCCCGGGGCCTGGATCAGAAAGCCGGTGCCGACCGTCCGGGCGCCGTCCGTCTGCTGCTGTTCCAGCTGAACGGTCGCGTGGATGATCTCCACGGCGAGATCCATGACCATGAGGTCCTCGTAAGAAATGCACGTGCGCAATACGTGCCCCGCACCCTGATGCGCAAACACTGAATTGCGGCGACCGCTTGAGCCGGGGGTCGCGGCGCCGCATCTAGGCGCCATGAAGCGCTCCAGTCCCCCCATCGCCGCCCGCCGGCCCCACACCACCCAGCAGCTGGGACGCACCCGTACCGACGACTACGCCTGGATGAAGGACGACAACTGGCAACAGGTGCTGCGCGACCCCGCCCTGCTGCGCGCCGACATTCGCGACCACTTGAACGCCGAGAACGCCTGGACCAAGGCGATGCTGGCCGACACCGAGGCGATGCAGGCCGCGCTGTTCGCCGAGATGAAGGGGCGAATCAAGGAGGACGACAGCTCCGTTCCGTCGCCTGATGGCGCCTACGATTACTACAGCCGCTACAGCCTGGGCGCGGAGCACCCTGTCCACGCCCGCCGGCCGCGAGGCGCGGAGGCCGGCGAAGAGGTGCTTCTCGACGAGGACGCCGAGGCAAAGGGCAAGGCCTACTATCAGGTGGGCGCCGCCAGCCACAGCCCCGACCACGCCCTCTACGCCTGGGCGGTGGATGAACAGGGCTCCGAGTACTTCACGATCCACATCAAGTCGCTGGCCGACGGTCAGGTGTTGGGAACGCCGATCGAGAGCGCCTATGGCGACTTCACGTTCTCGCCGGATAGCCAGTGGATCTTCTGGATCTGGCGCGATGAAAACGCCCGTCCTGCCAGGATCTTCCGCCGCCCCGCCCGTGGCGGCGAGGATGTGCTGGTCTATGAGGAAGCCGACGACGGCATGTTCCTCGGGGTAGGCGCCGCGTCTGACGACAGCCACATCCTGATCCATGTGGGCAATCAGGAGACCACCGAGATCTGGCTGATCCCGGCGCGCGACCCGACCGCAGCACCCGTAGTGGCCGAGCCTCGCCGTGTGGGGATCAAGTACAGCCTGGATCACTGGACCGACCGCTGGGTGATCCGCACCAACGCCGACGGGGCCGTGGATTTCAAACTGTGCGTATCCGACGCGGCCATCCCCGCCAGGACCAGCTGGCGTGACTGGATCGTGCACACGCCCGGCCACTACATCACCGGCTTTGCTGCCTATTCCGGCCACCTCGTCCGCGCCGAGCGCGTCAATGCGCTGGACCGCCTGGTGGTGATGGCCCGCGACGGAGCAGAGCACATCGTCAGCTTTGACGAGGAGGCCTACGCGCTGAATCTGGAGACCGGCTACGAGTACGCGACCACCCTCAGCCGTTTTGTCTACCAGTCGCCGACCACGCCACGCCAAACGTTCGACTATGATCTTGCCAGCCGCCAACGCACCTTGCGCAAGACCCAGGAAATTCCCTCGGGCCACGATCCTGCCTGCTATGTGGCGCGACGACTGCTGGCCCGGGCCGCGGACGGCGCAGAGGTGCCGATTACGCTGCTGATGCTCAAGGACACGCCGCAGGACGGGTCAGCACCGGTGTTGCTCTATGGCTATGGCAGCTACGGCCACGCCATGGACCCCAGCTTCTCCATCCGCAATCTCAGCCTGGTGGATCGCGGCTGGATCTGGGCCGTGGCGCACATCCGGGGCGGTTCGGACAAGGGTTGGGGCTGGTTTCTCGACGGCCGCAAGGAAAAGAAGCCGAATACCTTCACCGACTTCATCGCCTGCGGCGAACACCTGATCGCCGAGGGCTATGCGACCAAGGGACGGATCGCGGCCTATGGCGGCTCGGCCGGCGGCATGCTGATGGGCGCGGTGGCCAATCTGAGGCCCGATCTGTGGGGCGCAGTGATCGCCGCGGTGCCGTTCGTCGACGTACTGAACACCATGAGCGACACCACCCTGCCTCTGACCCCGCCCGAGTGGCCCGAATGGGGCAACCCCATCGAGGACGCCGCCGCCTACGACCTGATCGAGAGCTACAGCCCTTATGATCGGGTCTCGGCCCAGTCCTATCCGCCGATCCTGGCGACCGGAGGCCTGTCGGACCCCCGCGTCACCTACTGGGAGCCGGCAAAGTGGGTGGCCAGACTGCGCGAAAACACCACAGGCGACGCCCCGATCCTGCTCAGGATCAACATGGAGGCGGGCCATGGCGGCGCATCAGGCCGTTTCGACTTTCTCAAGGAGATCGCGTTGGACTACGCCTTCGCCATCTGGGCGCTGGACGGAGGTTGGAAAGCGACATGATCATCCGGCCGTCTAGGTCCGGAGATGCCGAGGCGCTGGCGGCTATCTATGGCCATCATGTGCTGCACGGGTTCGGCACCTTCGAGGAAGTTCCCCCATCAGCGGCGGATATGGAAACCCGACGCCGCGCGATTATCGATCTGGGCCTGCCCTATATGGTCGCCGAGGACGCCGGCGCGGTGCTGGGTTTTGCCTATGCGGGCCCCTTCCGGCTGCGACAGGCCTATCGATACACCCTTGAGGACAGCGTCTACATCGCTCCCGATGCAGTCGGCCGCGGCGTGGGCCGCGCGGTGCTGTCGGCGGTGATCGCGGCCTGCGAGGCCCAGGGCGCGCGCCAGCTGGTGGCCGTGATCGGCGATAGCGGCAACGCCGCCTCCATCGGTCTGCACACAGCGCTGGGCTTCGAACACCGGGGCATAGGCAAGAGCTTCGGCTTCAAGCACGGCCGCTGGGTGGACATCGTCTGGATGCAGAAGCCGCTCAACGGCGGCGACACGCGCGATCCGGATACGGCGGGGATCGCGCTCTGAGGGGGCGTTGGCTGGGGAACTAGGACTCGAACCTAGAATGACGGTACCAAAAACCGCTGTGTTACCATTACACCATTCCCCAGCAGGAACGGGATTCGCCAAGGGGCTGACCCCTCGGGAGCGGGGGAAATAGCGCAGCCGCCCCCGCGATGCAACGCCCCTGAGCACCATGGCGTCAAGGGCCGCTTGCTAGGCGCCAGACCCTCCTCTATACGGTCGCTTCCCTAAAGTCGGAGTGTGGCTCAGCCTGGTAGAGCACCGCGTTCGGGACGCGGGGGTCGCAGGTTCAAATCCTGCCACTCCGACCAATTAGGCCGGCCCCAGACCGGTCCTCCCGCCAGGTGCGGGAGTAATGCCGACAAGTCCGTCGGTTACCCAGATACCCCCTCTACTGAGTGGCTCTCCAGGCGACCGTTTTCGGCCGTCACAGGGACTTTTTGCGCCGTGCTCTCTGGGGCCATTCCAGAAGTGTACCTTTCCAAAATCACGCCCGTTCACCGGAGCGAGGCGCGCCGATCTGTGGGCCTTCGACGGCAACTGAAATTCCCTGGTATCAGGGAATTTATCAGGGAAATTTCTCTAACCGTGGCCCACGAGGATGGGAGATCTGGGAGGCACCTTACGCGTTTCAAACGCCTCGGATGCCGCTGGCAACTAGCGCGCGCGCATACAAAGCTGCGCGACGAGGTCGCGCTGCGCCGACAAGCTGAAAGGCAGCGGCTGCGCCGTCAGGCCCGACAACGACACTCCATATCCCTGGCGGCCTGCGAGGATGGTTTCAGCGATATCAGGCGCCAGGTAAGCCAGCGGCAGCAGGCGAGCGGTGTAGTGGTTGCAGAGTCCTTCTCGACGCGCGAGCGCCTTGATGGATGGAACATCGCCGCTTTCGAGCTGGCGGCTCCAGGTCTTCGCCAGGACGACAGCGCGAACCAGCGCCCGGTCGATCCGAGCCGACTGGCCCGGCGTTCTGTCTGCGGCCTCAAGGGTCACAGCATGCTGGCGCCGGCGCATGTGGAACGCGATGCGGATGCTAGAGGTCGCGGCGTCGAGATGCTTCGCGTCCTGCCCCGACAGCGCCTCCACACTGAGCGCCGCCTTCATGGCTCGGACCTCGATCTGGTCTTCGCTCAGCGTCACACTGTGCAGGGCGGCGACCAGACGATCCATCTCGGCATCCTCCGGACGCCAGGACGGCGAGAGCTTCGGCCTCATCTGTTCGGTCAGGAACTGTTCCAGCATGCCGGCGGAGATGCGGTGCAAGGAGCCCGCCTCGGCCCTGCCCGTCAGCTTGGCCCGCGAGAGGTAATATCGGTACCGCTTGACCCCGCGCTTGGAATGAACCGCGACCATCGGGTGACCGCGGTCGTCGAACACCAGCCCTTCCAAGTGCGCCCGCTCCCCAACAAGTTTTGTCCCCGGCTGTGTGGCGGTGGCCTGCGCAAGCTTGGCCTGGACTGCGTCCCAGAGCTCCTGGCTGACAATGGCTGGATGGGTTCCTTCGTAGCGCTTGTCCTTGTGCCGGGTGATCCCGAGGTAGGCTGGATTGTGCAGCATGTAGTCCAGGGCTCCCCGGCTCATGTCGCCGCCGCCGGCCAGCAAACCCGCCTTGTTCACCCAGCGCTTCGCCTCGACGCCGTCCTCCTGCAGCGCGCGGATCGACCCGAGCGCCAGAAATCTCTCGAACGCCGCGCGAACCCGCGTCGCCTCATCCTCGACAATCGCCAGCCTGCCCTCGACGATGGCGTAGCCAAGCGGCGGCCGGCCGCCCATGCGCAACCCCTTGGCCTTCGAGGCCGCAACCTTGTCCCGGATCCGCTCGCCGGTGACCTCACGCTCGAACTGGGCGAAGGACAGCAGCACATTCAGGGTCAGTCGGCCCATGCTGGAGGTGGTGTTGAACGCCTGGGTCACCGACACAAACGACACGCCCTTGGCCTCGAACACCTCGACGATCTTGGCGAAGTCCGCGAGGGACCGGGTCAGCCGATCGACTTTGTAGACGACCACGTTGTCGACCAGCCCCCGATTGATGTCAGCCATCAGCTGCTTGAGGCCAGGCCGCTCCATAGACCCGCCGGAGTAGCCCCCGTCGTCGTAGGCGGTCTTGATCGCCGACCACCCCTCGCCGGTCTGCGACAGAATGTAGGCCTCGCAGGCCTCGCGCTGGGCATGGAGGCTGTTGAAATTCTGCTCCAGGCCCTCCTCGGAGGACTTGCGGGTGTAGATGGCGCAGCGGAGCCTTTGGGTCATCGCCGCCTTGCCTTCAGACCGAAGAATAGGTGGCCGTTCCACTTGGTCCCGGTGATGTGGCGGGCCACCTCGCTCAGAGACCCGAACCGCTCTCCCTGGTAGCTGAACCCCTCCTCCAGCACGCGGACTTCATGGCGCACCCCGCGCCACTCTTTGATCAGTGAGGATCCGTGCTTCAACGTTGGGCCAGGCGTCGGGGTGAACGATCGGTCCTCGCTAAACCGCCGACCAAGCTCAGCGATCCGGCGCCGTGCTGCGCCCGAGAGATCGCCATGTCTCCGGGCTTGAAGCTGATAGGCCAGCGCCAAACCCAGAAGCTCCCGGGTCCGGAAGGCCGGCGGCGAGCCGCCAAGTCGCTCGCCCCATAGCTGGCGAAGCTCGGGCGTTGTCATGACCTCCAACCCCTCCGGAAGGTCACCGGCGCTCACGCGCCGGCTCCTTCAACGATGCGGTAGACCCGGCCGGCCGGGGTGATGTCTGAGGTGACGGTCAAGCCCCGATCCTTCTTGATCGCACCAGACAGTGCGCCGCGGACCGAGTGAGCCTGCCAGCCTGTGACCTGCATCATGGTCTCGATCGTGGCGCCTGCGGGATCGCGCAGCATCTCGATCACGGAGCCGATCTTGCCCTTCGGCGCCGGCGGGGCGGCTGCAGGTTCTGTCGCCGTTTCAGGAGCCGCCGTTTCGCTCTCCTGTAGGCCGATTGCATCGCGGCCCGCGCCAGTGATTAGGAGGCGGCTAGCGCCTTCAGCCTGGGGAATGGAGATCAGCATTCCGCGTCGGATGAGGGTGGTGGCGGTGGGCTTCGCGACGTCTGCGACGTCGATCGTTCCGTGCTCCGTCGCGGCGGCCTGGGTCAGCAAGTCGCGCTGGGCGGTGTTCAGCTTGGTCATAGGATGTCCTCGTTCTGGCGGGGCCGCAAGATCGCGGCCCCTACCAGCACGAGCCCGGAGCGGCGCCGGGCGTGGACGCACCTACCAACGCTTCCTTCCAAGGCCCAGTCCAGTCCCGATGACCTGGATCTGGGCGCATTGGGAGGAACTCTCGCAGTTTCCTTAAGCCCAGCCTACTCGGTGGCCCGTAGGACCAGACCGTCGACCACCATCACGTTGGACTTTCGAACCACGAAGCCCAGCGCATTGAGCCGATCACGCAGGCTGCGCCGCGTGAACGGGATCCTCTGGCCCTGAGCCTTGCACCAGGAGATGATGCCCATCCAGACATCCGTGATGGAGGTGCGTCCGTCGGCGACGAGATCGCAGCGTTCGTCGATGAAGGCGTGAAGCGGATTTGAGGCACATAGGAAGCGCGCCTTCGCGACCTCGCACTCAGCAGGAGGATCGAAGGCGCCGCGGGCGCGAAGCGCACACAACCCGTTGAGCATCCAGTTGAGGACCCCGGGGAGCTCGGTCTCGATGATCTGCTTAGCGAGCTGAGGGTTGATCTCGGCCTGCGTGAACCGTCGCTCGAAGGGGATCACCTGCAAGCGACGACTGATCCCGTGAGAGGTGTCATCCAAAGTCGGCGCACCGTTGATGGCGATCAGCGGCATCACCATCGAGCGAAATGTCAGGCCGTGCGTGGATCGCACACGGCGGGTGTCGATGAGCTTGTTTTCCGCGATCTTCTTCAGCAGCCCATCATTGATCCGCTCACCGTCCTTGGCGTCATCCTCCACGATCAACAGCTTCCCCAGAAGGTTGGGGAGCGTGAATTTGTCATTGGTGAGGGCGCTCAGGGAGCCGGCCCACACCTGCTGTTGACCAATAACAGCCTGGAGAATCGACAGGATCGTAGACTTGCCGTTGGCCCCGCCGCCCCAGAGGAAGGCGATCACCGGAATGTCACGGACCGGCTGGAGCGCATAGCCCAGGAGTTCGCTCAGATGGCGAACCATGTCCTTGGGGTCCTTGGCGGCGCCGAAGACCTCGTGGATCATCTTGTCAAACTCGGGGCAGGTCGCCTCGGGATCGTAGGCGACAGGCAGAACATGCTGCAGGCCGTCGTGCAAACGATGCACGCGGCGTGAGAGACCCCCGCCGGGCTCGATCCAGAGTTCTGCATTCTGGACATTGACCACGGGCTGAGGCTTCGCGCGCATCATCTCATCGGCCGCCGGCGCCAAATCCCGGATCATGCTGAGCGCCGCCGACACAGACTGTGCTGACGGGCCGTAGCGGTCGGGCGACTTCAAAGCTAGGGGGCGCAAGATCGCGCGAAGCGCGACGTCGCTGATCGGGGCCCAGTGGGTTCCCGTAAAGGAAATCAGCTGACCGTCTGGCGTTCGCTTTATCATCGTGCCGTACGAGAATGTGTCCCGCATGACGTCCAAGGCTAGGGTCTCTGCAGGCCCGGCGCGCTTCAGCTCTCGAAGAGCACGGATCTGGCGCTCGACCACCAGAAGGTGGCCATGCGCGACGTTGGTGCGCTTTTCCAGCGTGGCAAGGATTTCGGCGACATCGTCGGACTGCTCCGCCGATGTCGCAATGGTCATGCAAATTTCCACGTCCGCCGTCTCCGGCGTCGTGTTCTGGGCCGCTTCAAGCGGCGTCTGTCCTAGGGTAAGTTCGTGCATCGTCCCTCTCGCGTTTAGGGTTCAGATGCAGTCATCACAGCGGCTGTTGGTACAAATGGATGCAGTGATGACTGCATCCATCCATGACCAACAGCGCCGACCTCCTACGCCCACGATTTATGAAGAGTCAATCTCCGCTTCTTTGAACATCCAGAGAGAAGCCGAAAGCAGCCACGTTGGGAGATTTGGGAGGATCTAACGCCGGTTCTAAAACTCCTTCGCCCGGCTTGACGCGCATCGTTTGAACACTTGATATGTGTCTAGGGATCGCTGATTGGCGGTTCTGGCGGTTCATGGAGGGTTGGCTGCGCGCAGACGTTGAGAAGCGAAGGCGCGCGCCCCTCCAGATCCGAAAACTCTGCACCCAACGAGTTTATTCACGGGGGCGGAGCTATGACTCTAAGCATCAAACGAAGTTCTCTTGGTCCAGCTCTGAGGGAAAGCACGCGCAGGCGTCGCGAAGGCCTCAGAGAGCAGCAAGCAGCTCAGACGGGTCGGGCGCCGCGCAACGATCTGTCGCCACCGCTCGTGATCGTCCAGTGGCCGATTGAGAAACTGCACGCGCCAGCGCGGGACGTGCGGCGCCAAAGCTCGGCGCAGGTGCAGCGCGTCCGAACCAGCTACGAAACGTTCGGGCTCGTAGCGCCGGCGCTGATCCGACCCAATGGCCAGATCATCAATGGCGTCGCCCAATGGAAGGCGGCCCAGGCAGTGGGCTTGGCCACCCTGCCCTGCATCGTGCTCGATCACCTCAGTGAGGACGAGGCGCGGACGCTGCGCATCGCGCTCAACCGGATCGGTGAAAGGGGTGAGTGGGATATCCCCGCGCTTCGCAATGAGGTGTTCGAACTCCTTCCAACCGAAATCCCGATGGAGGTCACCGGCTTCACGATCCCGGAGCTGGACACCCTGCTTCTCGAAGAGGACCCGGACCCCGCCCTCGATGCCTTGCCGCCTGGGGATGACGATCAGCCCACAGTCAGCAAACTCGGTGACGCCTGGCGCCTCGGCAAGCATCTAGTGGTCTGCGGCGACGCGCGCGACCAGGCGCTCTACGGCCAGATGCTGAAGGGTGAACTGGCACGGTTCGTGTTTACCGACGAGCCCTTCAATGTCCAGATCTCGGGTCACGTGACATCTGGGGACCATGCCGAGTTTGCCATGGCGACCGGTGAGATGAGCCGTGACCAGTTCCGCGGCTTTAACAAGGCATGGATCGAGGCGTGCCTGCCTCATCTTATGCCGGGCGGCCTGCTGGCCACATTCATCGATTGGCGCAGTGTCGAACTCGTCATGGCGGTGGCCCGCGAGATCGGCCTTGAACTCCTGAACCTGGTCGTGTGGGCCAAGGCCAACGGCGGACAGGGCGGGCTATGGCGCAGCCAGCATGAGCTCTTGCCGATCTTCAAGAAGCCGGGCGCGCCGCACGTCAACAATGTCCAGCTGGGCCGCAACGGTCGCTACCGCACCAACCTCTGGCAGTATCCTGGCGCCTCGAGCTTCGGCTCGGACGCGCGCAGGGGCCTGGCGGACCACCCCACGGTGAAGCCGGTGGCCTTGCTCGAAGACGCCCTGCTCGATGTCACCGAGCCGGGGGACATCGTCCTTGAGCCTTTCGCAGGGTCTGGGTCGACAGTGATGGCCTGCGAACGCACTGGCCGACGATGCCGCGCCATAGAACTGGAGCAGCGCTACGTCGACCTCATCGTGCGTCGGTGGCAAGCGCTCACCGGCAAAGTCGCCATGCATGAAGAGACGGGTCAGAGTTTCGATGAGGCCGCCCACGAGGCCGCAGACATCGAAATCGTCGATCCGGACGACACCGAAGACGCAGAGGCGCTCAATGTCCAATCGTGACGATGACGAGCCGCCTGGCTACGGAAACCCTCCGAAGAACCACCAGTTCAAGCCTGGTCAGTCTGGCAATCCGAAAGGCCGCCCCAAGGGCGTGGCGCGGTCGAAGGACGACATCATCGCGCGCGCGCTCGGGCGATCGGTCTCTCGCGTCGGTCAAGACGGAGAGGAGCAAGTGTTGGTCATCGAGGCCGTGCTCGACAACGCGATGCTGGCGGCCGCCAAAGGCGATCGGTACGCCCGGCGCGATGTGCTCCGGCTCCTCCAGCGCGCATCCTACGTCATGAGTATGGCGGCGAACGACAACGGCGGAAGGGATGACGAGATTGCAGGGCCGGCGGCCGAGAACGAGAAGCTGCAAGAGGCGGGCGCGGTGGCCAATGACATCCTCGTCATTCTGGAAGAGGATGAACTCGACGTCGATGCTCTCGTCGAATGCATTTCGGCAAACTATCACTTCCTTGAAGAGTTGGCCGGGTACGCCTGCGAACCCCCGGACGACGAGGAGGAAGAGAACGGCTAAGCGACCCTTGCGCCCGCCAAGGACCTGTCGGCCCACCCCGCCGCATCGCGAAGGTCCCTTCTAGCCGGGCGGATAACGCCTCAGGGCTTCTGGATTCTCAAGTGAGACCCTTTGTTTGAAGACGCCTTCCGCATCCTTCGCCAAGATTTCCATGATCCCCACCAACTCCAGATCGTCCAGGAAGCTGTCCGCTATCCATGATGTCCCGTACGCAGCGCCGAGCACCTGGCCCACCAGCGAGCCAGTTGTGTCGCTGTCGCCGTCGATGTTCACGGCAAGGCCGAGGGCCGTCATCGGGTCAGCCGCCGTCGCGACGCACCATAGCGCAATCGCTGCCGCTTCCTCGGCGATCCAGCCTTCCCCAAGGGCTCGAGGGAGCTCTGGGGCGGGGTCGCCTGGAATCAGCGCAAGGGCGCCCGCCAGCGCTCGATCGAGTTCCGGCGCTCGGCCCAGGCAGCGCGACCGAGCGGCTTCGGCGGCCGCCACAAACGGCTGCCCCTGAGCGACTTCCGAGATCCAATCCGCAAACCAGCCTGCGGCGACGATCCCGGTGACATGGCCGTGGGTGAGCGCTGCGGCTTCACAAGCCAGTTCAAAGGGTCGGTTGACGTAGAGCCCGATGGGGCCAACGCGCATGATGCCGCCGGCGCCTTTCGAGTCATTGCGGGCGGCCTGGCCCACAGCCCTGGACGTATCTGCAAGGGCTGAAAGGCAGGTCACGCCGGGCGCGCGCCGGGACCACAGCTCAGGAACGCCAATCAGCCAGCCGTCGAAGTCCTTCGCCTTGGAAGGGTCCTCGCACTGAGTCGCGAACCAGCGCCGGTAGGCGTAGTCGATCACGCTCGGCGGGTGACAGATGCCCCGATGGTGTTGTCGAAGCGCAGCCCGGATTAGGCCCTCCAGCGTAAAGAGCGTCATCTGCGTATCGTCGGTAATGGCGCCCAGCCGCCCATAGGCCGGCGCGAACGAGGTGATGCCTTCGGGACCGAAGCGCTCGAGGATCTCCGTCCGGAGCAAAAACTCTACCGGCGCGCCGAGGGCGTCGCCAACGGCCCCACCCAGAAGCATCCCTCGCCCACGCTCGAGAGAGCTATGGGAGGATCTTTCCGAGTTTCGAGCGTCCGGCGTCACACAGTCTCCGGGCTGGCCAGCGCGCGTTCGAGGCCGGCGATGTAGTCCATGATCGCCGCCAGCCACGCGTCGCCATGATCGAGAAGCACCGCGACAGGAGGGTTCTCAGACCCGATGACCATGCGCCAGCCGACCACGTTTGGCGTCTGCCGGATGGAGGCGCCTGGGACAGCCGAAGCCAGCCTGGCCTGGTAGGCATGGCTGAGATCGATACGGCCGACCGCCTGTGCATCCCAGTGCGCGTAGTCCGTGGCGAGACGCCCATCTGAGCCAATATGACCCAGCCGGAAGACCCGGTCGCCTGGACCCTTCCACTTCAACGTCATGCCCCGCTGGATGTCTCCGTAGACGCCGAGAGCCTCAGCCTCGGTGAGGAACGCCTGCAGTCGTTCTGGCAAGCTTGGCGATGCCAGTCTGAGCGCGTCGTAGAAGCCTTCGGCAGAGATCGATGTGGGCTTCGTTGTCGACGGCGCCGGCGTCAGGCGCGTTGGCGTCATGGCAACGCCCTCCTCCAGCCTAACCACCGCGCGCTCGATCTGGAGCGTTCGCGCGACAACCTTCGGCTGGACAAATACGTCACCGGTGTCTGGCGCCCGCCAGAATGAGATCTCAACCAGCGCCAAGGTGAAGTGAAGCCCGACATGGCGTTGCAGGAAGTCGGTGAGGTGCTCGGCGCTTTCCTGGATGCCGTCGCCGGCGATGATCAACAGAAACCGGCCCAGACGCAGGTTCCGGCTCACGGCGTCGATAAACTTGCCCTCTGCTTCCGGTGCTGCGTCAGGTCCGGCCACATGCCGGAAGAGATCCAGTTGGGGATCCTTCGCCGCGACGCGGATTGCGCGCTGAAGTTCACTGTAGGTCCAGCGAGACAGATCCTTTGCGTAGTCCAACACCTGGCCGACCACCTCGCGCCGCGCCTCGGGATTGCGCCACAGCTTGGTCTCGACGAGCACGATACCGCCGTCTGTCGTCAGCATCAGATTATCGACGAAGCCCGATGGGATAGGCAGTTCAATACACACTGGAACAAGCGGGACCAGCGCCGGCTCGATCTGGTCGACGGGCAGAAGGGTCGGGTTTCGCTGGATCAGCATCTGCAGCCAGCGTTCACTGAACTGGCCGTCTGAGCCGGCCTTGAGCGGTAGCGCTTCAAGGGCGGAGACCTGCTCGGCCTCCCCGCCCATACCGCTGATCCGCATCGGTCTTGTGTAAGCTCTCATATGCGTTCCAACCGCCACCCTGGCGTTTATGACTTATAGTCTATGGGCTAAAGTCAACCCGATACCCGCCATGCACCCATGGATGTGCGGGTCCGAGTCGGCCTCAATCTGCAAGGTCTCCGACGCGAGCGCGGGCTCTCGCAGGAGGAACTCGCCCACCGATCCGACATGCATCAGACCTATCTCAGCGGCATTGAACGCGGCCGCGGAACCCGTCGGTCCTGATCCTGTCGCGACTGGCGGCCGCGCTTGGCGTTGACCTTGAGGATCTGACCCGCAAGCGCTGAGGTCATGACGGGCGTCGCTGGGCCGTCGGCACCAAGCCGAGCGCTCGAGCGACGGCGGCCGCGTTTTCGCAATGGGTCTGAATGGTCTCGGCGCGACTGACGGCGTCGGCGGCAGCAACGCTCTCAAGCGCAGCTTCAATCTCGTCTGCGAGCATCGTCAGAAGGGCGTCGGTGACTGTGTCGGCCATGGCCACACCACCGCTTCCTTCGGCGGTGAAGTCCAGTCGACTTAGGTCAGGCGGTCAACGGCCAGCGAACGCCTACAGCGCGGGCTCGCCATGTGACGCACCGACTGATTTGATGGCTGCATGAGCGACAACCCTAGGTCTCGAGCGCCGACTGACGAAGATCTGCTAGATGAATTGCGTCGGCTGTTCGCAGTTCGCGGCAAGCTCAGCTCAAGCCTCATTGAGGCCTCCGAGATCACGCGAGCCCCCAACACCTACATACGTCGCTTCGGCAGCCTGATCGCCGCATACGCGCGTATTGGATACGAAGTGAGCAAACGCCAGCGTGCCACGTCGGATAGATTTCGGGCGCAGGGTGGGCGCGGAGAACCGAGCAAGTGACGCGCAGCGGGCTAGTGAAAGCGTCGCATTTGCGTCAGGAGCGGGCGTTGGGTCTGTTCCGGTTTCTCGCCGTTGGCGGGCTTGGATCGACACGCCCCGGAACGGCGAGTTTCCGGCGCTGATCCAACGCGGAGAAACGACCCATTTCGGACGGTGCTGGCAGGCTAACCCATACTTGTCTGTCGAAATGGTCGGGTGGCAAGGATGGAGCCATGCCTCAGGATGGATATGGTCAACGGCAACACGTCCCTGGCCTTGCCCAGGAGGAGAACTGCGGGGCGAGGCGCCAAGCGCATCAGCGACGGTTGAGCGCTTCCCGCAGCCGCGAGAGTCCAACCGCCATAGACCTGGCGTCCGAGCCGTACCCAATGCGGATGTGGCCAGCGGCCCCGAAGAACTCGCCCGGGGCGACGATGAGGTCGTGTTCGGCCAGCAGCCTGCGCGCAAAGGCGCGCGTGTCTGCGACCCCTGGGATCCGTGGAAAGCACATGCAGCCAAACTCCGGAAGGGTTCCCTCCAGATAGCCGGACCGTATCAATTCGCCGATCTCGCGTTCGATTATAGGGCGGGTGACAGAAAGGACCGCTTGCCAATGTGCTTCGAACGCGGCGGGCGCTTCCAGGACGTGAGCAGCGACGGCGTGCGAAAGCTTGGAGACGCCAAAGTCACCTTCCGGGACCGCAGCGCGGATACCGGCGATCAGTTGCGCATCGGCGGCCATCCAGCCGAATTTCAGCGCGAACAGACCGAACACCTTGGTCAGGCTCGAGGTGGAAATGATGTTTGGCCCCATGCCGGCGGCGGCGGGCGCACCGGCGGCCACGGCGAAATCTGCGTAGACCTCGTCCACGACAAGAATAGTGCCAGCGCCATCGCAGACGACGCCGATCGCGGCGATCTCGTCGGGCGAAAGGCGCATACCCGAGGGATTGTGCAGATTAGTGATCACCACCAGCCGGACGCCAGTCCTGAGTCGGGCCTCTAGATCGACCAGATCGATGCCATATCCGGGTGCAATGCGGGGCAGATCCTGGACAACAGCGCCCGCGGCCGTCGCCAGCCGGGCGACCAGATCGAAGCCGGGGCGCTCCGCCAGGACCCGGTCTCCGGGGCTCAGCAAGGCGCGGAACAACATGACCAGTCCCGACGTCACGCCGGTCGTGGCGATGATCTGATCTGGCCTCAGGCCATATCGCTTGCAGACGGCTTCGATGGCGAAGTGGTTGCCGTCGGTGAAGACGCTGACATAGCGCGATGACACATCCGTAGAGAACGCCTCACGGATCACCTCGAGCAACTGGTCCGCGGGCTCCCGAATGGTGCTTTCGAAAAGCAGGGACACATCCGGCCTCGCCTGGCGGATGCGCATCGCCGCGCGGACGAAATCCGAGTAGGATGCGGAATCGAACAGGTCGCCGCCATCCGCCCGGGGCGGGGCGCTGGCTGCGCTGTTCGAAATGACCGAATTCAAGCCGCCATCCCCAGACGTGTCGCACTTGAGGTCGGCGACATCACCCTAGCTTAGCCTCCGGGGGCGGACTTTCTTTGCAATTTCACCCGCCCACCAGGGCAATCCTGACGACCCTATTCGTTCGCGTTCGGCCCCACGCATAAGTCATGCGCCAGCGTTTTGCCCGACGCGCGGGGACGCCGCCGGGGGAACTGCCAGCCTGGCAGAACGAAAGAATAATCCGCCCCACTGCAGCTAGGCTTAGACCTTGGAGGTGACGTGAATGACCATCCGGACCCGACGCGCCGTCCTGGCCCTTGTGCTCGCCGTGACCCCGCTGGCGGCCGCTCACGCACAGCCTTCGCCGCCGCCGCCGCGGGTCGCGGTGACTCGCCACGAGGGAACCTTCAACGGCCAGAAGTTGCGCTACACCGCGACTGTTTCCGATGTGCTACTCCGGGACGCGGCGGGCGCTCCGGCGGCGCTGGCCACCACGATCGCCTACGTCCGCGACGACGTCGCCGACCCGGCGCGCCGGCCGGTGATGTTCGCCTTCAACGGCGGCCCGGGCGCCTCGTCCTCGCCGCTGCACATGAGCGCCCTCGGTCCGGTGATCCGCACGGCCGCGCCAGCCGGAGACCGCAACGGCGGCGGCTATCGCGACAACGCTGCCAGCCCGCTGGACGCGGTCGACCTGGTGTTCATCGACCCCGTGGGAACCGGCTTCTCGCGGCCGCTGCCGGGGACTGACCCGAAGGGGTTCTACAGCGTCACCGGCGACGCCCGATCGGTGAAGACGGTCATCGTCGATTGGCTCAGGGCCAATCACAGAGAGACCTCGCCGCGGTACCTGGCCGGCGAGAGCTATGGCACCAGTCGGGCCGCCACCATCGTCGGGATGGCCCAGGACCTGCCGCTCGACGGCGTGCTGCTGATCGCCCTCGCGGCGGAAAATCCCGGCCGGGAGATGCCCTTTGTGACGGCCCTGCCGACGATGGCTGCGGGTGCCTGGTATCACGGCCGGATCGGCCGGAAGGGGCGATCGGTGGGCCAGGTGTTCGACGAGACTGTGCAGTTCGCCCGAACCGATTATGTCACCGCCCTGATCCGCGGGGCCAGCCTTCCCCTGGCGGAGAAGCGCCGCGTCGCCGCGCGAATGTCGACCCTCATCGGCCTGCCGGCGGACTTCATCGAACAGC
This sequence comes from uncultured Alphaproteobacteria bacterium, assembly GCA_903909375.1. GTDB lineage: Bacteria > Pseudomonadota > Alphaproteobacteria > Caulobacterales > Caulobacteraceae > Phenylobacterium. The sequence continues at coordinate 18,328 of CAIVVM010000005.1, read as the reverse complement.
ATGACCTGCGAGTGTCGAAGAACGACTGGATGTTCAACATCCTCAAGGACAGGACGCTGCGCACCGGTCTGCTGGATGTCACCAAGACCGCACCGCTGGAGCCGGGGCAGGACGGGGCAATCGACGATCCGGCCCTCGGTGTCGTGCCAAAGCGTGTGCCAGGCGCTGCTGCCGCGCCGCCACCCAGCCCGGCGGAACTGGGCGCGATTCCCAGCCCGTCGGTCGGACGCTACCTGACGGAACAGCTCGGCTTCCCCAGCACCGACACCTATTACGGTGTGAACTTCTCGGTGAACGCCCAGTGGAACTACGAGGGCCGAGCTAACCCCTTCGCCGGCCTTGGCGCCGCCATGCGGGCCAATCCGAAGCTTCGGCTTTTCTGGGCGGCGGGCTACTATGATCTGACCACCCCAGCCTATTCCGGGCGTTACACCCTGGACCAGGCCGGTGTTCCGGCCGGGCAACTGACCGCCGCGTACTTCGCGGGGCCACATGGCGTCTACGACCATCCGGAGAACCTGGTGCGGTTCACCCAGGCGGTGCGGGCGTTCGTGACACAGTAGCTACTTCATCGCGTCGCGGATCAGGGTGCGCACGTCGTTGGCGAAGGCCTCAGCGGTGTCGCCAAGATATAGCATGTGCCCCGAGGCATAGCGGCGCAGCATGAGCCTGTCGGCAGGCAGCTTCGCCTGTTCGACCGCGTACTCCGCCGGTGCCGAGTGGGTCGAGAGATCGTAATATCCGGAGGCCACCAGCACTCTGAGCTTCTCGTTGCGGCGCATGGCGATGGCGAGGTCGACAGCGAAGCTCTGGCCTTCGGGGACGCCCGCGCGGTTCCAGTTCCAGGCCGGCAGCAGGTCTTTCCAGACGATAGCGCCATAGGGTCGGTCCATGGTCACCTTCAGGTCTCCCTCGACCATCTGGTGGAAAACCGAGACGAAGCCCGGAACATAACGGCCCATGGCCGGATCGTCGGCGACCGGATCATTGCCGCTGCCTGCCGTCGGCAGGGTGTAGCGGCTGTCATAGGTTCCGACCTGAAGGCCCTTGTCGGCCAGCAGCAGCCGGGTGAAGTCGGCGTCCCGCAGGCCCAGGGACTTCTCGAAGGTCAAGGCGGGCAGACCGGTGTAGGCCGCGAGCCTCGCCGTGGTCGCCGACCTCTCGGCTGAGGTCAGCGACCCCGCCCGGGCCTTCTTGAGGGACTCGAAATAGTCGCCGCGGGCGAAGGCCAGGACCTCGGCGTGGAAGGTTTCTAGGTTGCGCCCCCGACGGTCGATGCGGCCGTGATACCAGGCGGTGTCGGCCATGGCGGGCAGGGTCAGGGCCTGGCGCAGGTCGTCGCCGCCGGCCTCGCCCCCGCCGGTGCGCGCGCCCAGGGTGGTGCCCAGAAGGATGACGCCGTTCAGCGTGATCCCGCGCATCATGCCCACATACATCGGCCCGCCCATGAGCGCGCGTGGCAGCACGGCGGCGCGGACCGAGCCGTAGCTCTCGCCCATGACGAACTTGGGCGCGTTCCATCGGCCGTGCTCTGAAAGCCAGAGTTCGATGAACTGGGCCACAGTGTCGGCGTCCTCGTCGACGCCCCAGAAGTCGGCGTTGACTCCCTTGCCCACCACCTTCGACCAGCCGGTCCCGACCGGGTCGATGAACACCAGGTCGGCCACGTCCAGCAGGCTGTACGGATTGTCGACGAGGCCGAACGGCGGGGTATTGGAGGGGTTCACCTCGCGGTCCAGCGCCACCCGTTTCGGCCCGACGACGCCCATGTGCAGCCAGAGCGACGACGATCCGGGCCCGCCGTTAAACACGAACAGCACCGGGCGCTTCGGATCTGCCGGTCCAGCCTTGATGTAGCTGAACGAGAAGATCGAACCGATCGGCTTGGCCGCCCGGTTGTGCAGATAGGTCTCCCCGACGATCGCGGTGTACGCGATAGCCCGTCCGCCGATGGTTATCTTATGCCGGGTTACGAACCGCTTCGGGGCGGGCAGGGACTCGACCGGGCCGGCCGCGGTCGGCCGTGACATCGGGATGCCGCCCGGCTGGGCGAAAGCCGGCGTCGCCACGAGCAGGGCAGCAGCCATGACAGCGGCGCGCCTCATGCGGGCGGCGCCTTGGGCAGCACGGACAATAGCCGGTCGACATCGTTCATGTCGTTGAACACCGACAGCGAGACCCGGAAGCGGTTGCCGCTCACCGTCATGCGGATGTCGTTGCTGGCAAGCAGTTGGGCCAGCTTCGACCGGGCATCCTTGAGCGCAAAAGCCACCAGCGGGGTGCGAGATCCCATCGGAGTCATGGGCCGATAGCCGCGCCGTCGCAGCTCGGTCTGGATGGTGTCGACCATGGGCTGACGGTAGGCCTGGATATTGGCGACACCGACGTCGCGGATCCAGCGCAGGCTGTGCTCCAGCTGCACGACCCCGGTCCAGGAGGTGGTGCCCATGGCGAACTTGCCGGTCGCACCGGTCTCGTAGCCGTAGTCGGCGGGCCGGTCGCCCGGCGGATCGAAGGGGTTGGTATGGGTCTGGAAGGTCCCACCCACCTGATGATAGCCCCACCACGGGCGCGTCAGCTTCGCCTGCACCTCGCGACGTACATAGAGAAAACCCAGGCCGAAGTCGCCCATCAGCCATTTGTAGGAAGCCGAAGCCGCGAAATCGACGCCGGCGGCGCGCAGGTCTAGGGGCGTGGATCCGGCCCCGTGGACGATGTCGGCATAGACCATGGCTCCGTGGGCGTGGGCCAGTTCGCAGACCGCCTTAAGGTCGTGCTCGAAGCCGTTGGTGGTTGAGATGTGGCTGACCGATACCAGCTTCGTCCGATCGTTGATCGCCGCGGCCATGGCGGTCATGTCGATACGGCCCTCGGGTGTCATCGGCAGGGTGACTACATCCACACCGTCCTTTGCCAGTTCGCCGTAGGTGTAGAAGGAGCCGAAGAAGTGAAGGGCGTCGGGTACGATTCGTCCGCCGGCCTGCGGGAAGCCCAGAGCCTTCAGGACCAGGTTCTCGCCCATGGTGGTGGACTGGATGAAGCACAACTCGTCGGGCGCTGCGCCGACCAAAGCCCCGAAGTTTTCGATGACCGACTTCTCCTTGTCGTCCATCGAGTAGCCGCGCCACAATCCGTCGCGGGTCTTGTAGCGGAGGTATTCCTCCAGCGCGGTGCGGGCACCCAGAGGCATGGGGTGGGTCGAGCCGGAGTCCAGGTAGACGAACGGCATCTTCGCGAAGGCGGCTTTGGCCGGCAGCACTGGCGGCGGGGTCTGTGCCTGTGCGACCACGGGAGTCGCGGCGGCGCCGGCGACCAGGGCGCGGCGTGTGACTTTCATCGGCGTTCCTCTGCGGCGACCAGCCTAGCGGCGGTGCGCCGGATTATCCTTTCGAACTTGGGCTTGGGTCCCGCGGACCTTGGATGAATTATTCAACCGGCTCAACGAAACTGTCGCGCGGTGAGCGGCACGGCCAGCGTGCTCTTCTGTGCCGACAGAGTCACGATGGAGCGCACGTCGACGACGCCAGGCAGCTTCAGCAACACAGAGAAGATGAAGTCCTGATACCAGGTCACGTCCGGTGCCAGGATCCTCATCATCGCGTCCATCTCACCGAACACGGTCCAGCATTCCAGGATCTCCGGGATGCTGTTGATCTGGCGATAGAAGTTGGCGCGCTCGGTCTCGGTGAGCGTGGTCATCTTCACCTGCGCGAAGATCTGCATCTTGAAACCCAACTTCTCGTGGTCGACCACCGCGACCACAGCCTTGATGTAACCCTCCTCTCGAAGTCGTTGGATACGGCGCCAGCAGGGCGACTGGGAGAGGCCCACGCGTTCGGCCAGTTCACCGGTCGAGAGTGAAGCGTCGCGCTGCATGATATCGAGGATCTTGATGTCGATGGCATCGAGGGCGGCCGGCATAGTTATGTCCTTGAGGCATGGCTTGGCGCATAGCGGATGCGCGTAATGTTGCTGTCAAGGATGAGCGGACCCACCCGCTGCGAATCGTGCGTCATGGATCCGACGCATTGGCCATTCGCCTCCAAAGCAGGCGCCGCATTATCAATCTGCCTCAGGCTGGCAATGGTTCGAAGAACGAAAAGAAAAACCAGCGCCCCGAAACTACCTTCCAAGTGGCTGAGCTAGGGTTGGGGGCGGTAGGCGCGCTCCTCCCGGGCTCGAGATCCGGGGGATAAAATGAGCGTCAATTCGGTTCGCGGGCGCCTGCTCGCTTCGACGGTGCTGGGCGGCCTCGCCTTGCTGGTAGCTTCCCCGGTTCTGGCGCAGACCGCCATCGCGCAGGACGTGGAAGAGGTGATCGTCACCGGTTCGCGGATCAAGCGCGTCGAGACCACCACGGAAGCGCCGGTCACGGTGGTTGATGCTCAGGCGATCCAGGATCGCGGCTTCATCCAGGCTGGCCAGGCGATCAACGAACTCACCGCGAACATGCCCCAGTTCGCCCTGGCGGCCGGCAGCGGGTCCGCCGCCGGCAGCGGCCAGCAGTTCCCCAACCTGTTTGGCCTAGGCGCCGGCCGGACCCTGACCCTGGTCAACGGCCGTCGGTTCGTGACCTCGTCGTCAGGCCTCGGCGACCGGGTGGTGGACACCAACATCATCCCGACGGGGTTGATCAGGCGCGTCGATATCGCCCAGGCAGGCGGCGCGGCAGTCTACGGCTCGGACGCAGTTGCCGGCGTGGTCAACTACCTATTGCGCGATGACTTCACCGGCCTGGAACTTGACGCCCAGTACGGCATCTCGTCGCGCAACGACTATCCGGTGCAGAGCCTGCGGGCGACCACGGGCCGCAACTTCCTCGATGACCGCGCGAACATCGCCGTCGATGTCGAGTGGTCCAAGACGCGCCCGCTGTATGACTATGATCGTCCGCGCAGCAATCTCGGCCGGGTGACAATCTCGAACGAGGCCAATGTCTCCAACACCGACGGCCTTCCGTCGGTCCGCGAGAACCTGAATACCCGTTTCACGAGCTTCAATGCCAATGGCCTTCTGTTCTCGCCAGCGCCAGCACCGCTGACCAACTTCATCTTCCGCGCGCCCGGCACGACGACACCGTTGCAGTTCAACAGCACGGGCACAGCCCTTGTGCCCTACAACACGGGCGTGGTCGGCGCGATCCCGTTCTCGAGCGGCGGCGACGGCAATCCGTACCAGGAACTGGCGGCACTCTACACCGGCGTTGAGCGCTGGAGCAGCACGGTCTTGGGCCACTACGACATTACCGACCACCTGAAGTTCTCCGGCGAGGTGATGTTCGCTCGCGTCGAAAGCCGCGACCCCTACGGCAACCAGGCGAGCAACACTGTGCTCAACAACGCCGCCAGCGGTGCCGGCGCCATCTCGATCTCGCGCGCCAATCCCTATCTGGCACCGGCTGTTTCGGCCCTGCTCGGCCCGGGCGGCCCACCGCTGTTCCTGTCGAAGTGGTGGAACGACCTGCTGCCGACGCGTGAGAACACATACCGCACGGACACGGTTCGCGCGCTCTTCGCCCTGGACGGTGATTTCGACCTGGGCGACCGCAATTTCTACTGGAACATCTCGGCCAGCCACGCCGAGACCGATGGCGAGCAGAGCGGCTACGGCGTCTGGACCACCCGCTTCAACAATGCGGTCAACGCGGTGCGGAATTCCGCCGGCGCCATCGTCTGCAGCATTAACGCCGACGCCTCGTCCGCCAACGACGACCCGACCTGCGCGCCGCTGAATCCGTTCGGTGTCGGCAACGTAAGCCAGGAGGCCCGCCTCTACACCACGGCGCTCACCGGGCAGGACTACCTCAACACCCAGGACGACTTCCTGGCGAGCCTCGGTGGCGACCTGTTCGCCCTGCCTGCCGGCGCGGTGAAGTTCAGCGCGGCCTACGAGCATCGCGAGGAAAAGGCCAAGTTCGTTCCGTTCTCGGCCAACCAGCGCGGTGTTCTGGGATCGCAGGTCCCTACGGTCGCCACGTCCGGACAATACAATACCGATGAATTCTCCGGCGAACTGCTGGTTCCTGTGCTGGGCGGCGAGTTCTCTCTGCCCTTCGCGCGGACCGTCGAGCTGAACGGCGCCTACCGCTACGTGGACAACTCCATCGCCGGCAAGGAAGACGTCTGGGGCGTCGGCGGCCGATGGGAAGTGGTCGAGGGCGTGACCTTCCGCGCCTCGCGCAGCCGCAACTTCCGGGCGCCCACGCTCGATCAGCTGTTCGCGCCGCAACGTACGGCCCTGGGTTCGATCGCGGTCGATCCGTGCGACGCCGACCGCATCTCGGGCGGCCCTGCGCCGACCACCCGTCTGGCTAACTGCCGGGCGCTCTTCCAGGCAAATCCTGGATACGGCGCCCTCGCCACCTTCCAGGATCCGTCGGAGAACTTCGCGCAGGCCCTGATCACGACGGGCGGCAACCCCGCCCTCCAGAACGAAATTTCCAAGACCTGGACCTATGGGTTCGTCCTGCAGCCCAGGTTCATCCCTGGCTTGACGATCGTCGCGGACCGGGTCGAGGTGGACCTGACGGATGGCCTGTCGGCTTTCTCGCCGCAGAACTTCCTCGCGACCTGCTTTGACTCCTCGCCGCAGCCGGCCGACATCTGCTCCACATTCACCCGCAACGCGACGGGCGGCATCGCCACCGCCCGGCAGACCACGTTCAACGCTGGCCGGATCACGTTCCGTGGCGAGGTCTACAATATCAACTACGCCTTCCCGATCGGCCGGTATTTCGCGGACCGTGAACTCGGCGAACTGGAGCTGAACGTCGAGGCGACCCGGATCGAAAAGCTGGAGCAGTCCGTCACCGGATTCGACCGAACCCGGGTAGACAATACCTCATCCACGGCCGGCTTCGGTCCGTCGCCGGACCTCGCGGTGAAGTTCGATGCTCGCTACCGCCTGGGCCCGTTCCGGGCGACCTACACGCTCAATTATCTGTCGCCGGTCCGGCAGGGCGCGAACACCACGATCGAGACCTCGCCGACCCCGCATATCAAAGAAAACATCCGCCAAAACATCTCCGCGGCCTATGAAATCGGCAACTACACGGTGCGTGGCGGTGTGACCAACCTCACCGACGAGGAGCCTTCGTTCCCGACGCGGACTTACGGCGATATCCTGGGACGCCAATTCTTTGTGGGACTGCGCGCCAAGTTCTAGAGAGTGAACCCGACCAACGGATAGCGCAGGCGCGACGGCTGACCCCACATGGCCATCGCGTTCTGGGTTTGCCGGAGCGCCACATGCGGATAATCGACCGGGACGAAGTTCGCGCGAAGCTGACCTATGAGCTTTGTATCCCTTTGGTGCGCGAGGCTATGATTGCCTTCTCAAAGGGAGTGACCCGTCAGCACTTGCGCTCGATCTTGCCGCTGGGAGAGCGCGGGGTGTTTGGGATCATGCCCGGCGCGATGGGCACAGATGGTGTTTTCGGGGCCAAACTAATCAGCGTCTATCCGGGCAATTTCGCTCTGGGAATCCAGTCGCACCAGGGCGTTGTCGTGCTGTTCGACGGAAAAACGGGCGAACCGGTTTGCATCGCCCACGCGGGTGAGATCACCGCCATCCGCACTGCCGCCGCCAGCGCCGTGGCCACCGACGCGCTGGCGCGGCCAGAAGCACACAGGCTGGCTATCCTGGGTTATGGCGAGCAAGCCCTCACCCACGCACGCGCGATGACGCGGGTGCGTCCGATCTCGGCAATCACAGTCTGGGGCCGTAGCCGGGAGCGCGCGCAAGCCTTCGCCGAAAAGGTCTCCGCCGAGCTTGACCTGCCCGTGACGGCCTGTGACGGCGCTGAGGCGGCTGTCGTTGAGGCTGATATCATCTGTGCGGTCACGAACGCGCGAACCCCCATTCTGCTGGGCCGCTGGTTGAAGGCGGGAACCCATCTGAACCTGGTCGGCTCCAGCGGCGCCGGGCCGGTCGAGGTCGACAATGAACTGGTGGCGAATTCGCGCTTTATCGCCGACAGTCGCGAGGGAGTCCTCACTCAAGGGGCGGAATTCCTGAACGCCAAGGCCGCTGGCCTTGTCGACGACAGCCACGTGGTTGGCGAGATCGGTCAGGTCCTGACGGGCAATCTCGAAGGCCGACAGTCATCCGAGCAGATTACAGTCTACAAGTCCTTGGGCCACGTCGTTCAAGATCTCGCGGCAGCCAAGGCGCTCTACGAGGCTGTATGATGCCCGCAGCCGCGCCCCCGCCCGAGCTCTCCGTCTTGATCGCCCCGGGTCGTATGGACATCGCTGCCGGCAAGGGCTCGGTGGCTGTCACAATACGTATTCCCGCGGCCGAGACCTTGGCTGGTTCTCCTCTGCTAACTCTGCCGATCGTCATTGCGAACACCGACACGGTAGCTTCAACGCTAACAGGTCTCAGAGTCACCGATGCGCTTGGCAAGGTTCCGCTAAGCGTCCGCGACGATCCGGTCGCTATCGCCTACGCGCGCCACTGGATCGCTGGCCGCGCGGTCAAGGGCGACCTTACAGTCCGCTACCGTGCGCCGGTCGACAACACGCCGCCCCGCCGCGGCTCGGGTCCGCCGTATAGCCTGCGCACCGAAGGCGGCGGGGTCTCCGGCGTGGGCAACACCTTTCTGCTCCTGCCAGAAACGACGGTGCCATACCGCATCGCGATCCGGTGGGACCTGAAGGCGCTGGGGCCTACCGCGACGGCCATGTCCAGTTACGGCGAGGGCGATGTGCAGATGCCCGCCGGCACGGTCAGTCGGCTGTCCTCGACCCTGTTCATGGCCGGGCCGATGCGGCGGGTTCCCGAACCGGTGAAGCCCACGGGGTTCTCCGCCGCCTGGCTGGGCGATCCGCCCTTCGACCCGCGCCCGCTGATGACATGGGCCGAAAGGCTGCATGGCTGGATGAGCGGCTTCTTCCAGGACACTTCCGAGCCTCCCTACCGGGTGATCCTGCGCTACAACCCGATCAACGCCGGCGGCGGCGCGGCCCTGACCAACTCGTTTCTGCTGACCTGGGGAGAGACGGCGAAGGACCCCGAGGCGCTGAAGGGCACCCTGGCGCATGAGATGATCCATACCTGGACCGCCACCGGCGTCGGCCAATGGTACTCCGAGGGCATCGCCGTCCACTACCAGGCCCTGCTGCCCCTGCGCGCAGGAATGATTTCGCCCGACGACTATCTGGAAGACATCAACGACACAGCGCGCCGCTACTTCACCAACGCCCTCAACGATACGCCCGACCGCGAGATCGCCGCGCGGTTCTGGGAAGACACCAGGATCCGTACCCTGCCATACGACCGCGGCGCGATGTACTTCGCTGTACTCGATGGACGCATCCGCAAGGCTTCGGCCGGTCGGCGCTCGCTGGACGATCTGATCCGCGAAATGGTGCGCCGCCGGGTCGTCGGCGAGGCGGCCACCGCGGCGGCATGGGACGAACTGGTGCTCAAGGAATTGGGCGCGCAAGGCCGCCAGCTCACCGCCGACATGCTGGCCGGCAGGCTGATGATGCCCGAGCCCGGAGACTTCGGACCCTGCTTCAGCCGGGGGACGGCGCGCTTTCGGCGCTTCGACCTCGGCTTCGAGCCGAAGTCCCTGGTGGGCGACGTCAAGACGATCCGTGGCCTTAAGTCGGACTCAGAAGCCGCCCGCGCGGGCCTGCGCGATGGCGACGTGGTGACCTATTCGGTGGCCATGGACAGCGTGCAGGGCGATCCGAAGCGCCTTCTGACCCTCAGGGTCACCCGCGAAGGCCGGACGTTCCCGATCACCTATCTTCCGCGCGGCGAAAGCGTCGACGCCTGGCAGTGGTCGCGGGTTCCGGGCGCACCGGACAGCGCCTGCGTCTACTGAGCGACCAGCGCCCGAACATCGCGGGTGAGCGCGGTGCGCGAGGCCGGGTCGCGGTACATCATGTGGCCACCAACATAGCAGTGGAAGCTCATGGCGGCCTTCAGCGCCGCGGCGAGGCCCCGGGCGCGCTCGGTGTCGGCCGCGCAGTTGCCGAGTGAATCATAGAGACCTGTGGCGACCAGCACCTTTAACTTCGGGTTCAACGCCACGGCCTCGGCTGTCCCAGGCAGCGGCGGACCGAGCTGCGGTGGGCCTGCACCTGTCCGCTGCGCCTCGGCGATGGCAACCCTAATCTCGTCGGGCGTCACCGGACCGGTGGCGTAGTTCCAGCGTGTATTGACCGACTGGGGCACCTTGCCATCGGGCAGATAGCCCTGATCGAGGTCTTCCAGGCCGATATAAGGCAGGTCGGTGCGGTAGCCGAGATCCTCAGCGAAGTACCGCAGCAGCACGGTCGCCGACCGGCCGTCGGCCGGGCGCGTAAGGCGCATATCGAAGGTGTCCAGGGCCTTGCCCGGCAGGAGCGTGGTGCGGAACTGGCGGGGGGTGACAGCCAGCGACTTGCGATCGATCTGGTCGGCGGGCAGGCCGGTGATCCGCGCCAGCCCGGCGGCAATGGCGTCGCGCTCGGCGTCATTGAGGCTGGAGAGCCGACGGAGCGCAGGGATGTAGGTCTCGCGCACCCAGACCTCGGCGGCGGCGCGGGCGGGGTCCGGTTGGGCACCTATCGTAGGGTCCAGCTTTCCATGGAACAGCGCCGTGGCGGCCAGGTTCGCCATCCGCAGCGCGCCCAGGTCGCCCTGGGTGGTAAACTCGGACGACAGACCAGAGCCGCCCGAAATCAGCACCGTTCCCGCGACCGGTACCCCGCGCTTCAGCAGTGCGTAGCCGACATTAGCCGCGCGGCCGGCGCCCCAGCTCTCGCCGGCCAGGAACACCGGCGCATCGGTCTCCCCGCGCAGTCGCCGCCAGGCCCGGACGAACTCGGTGACCGAGGCCACGTCGCCGACGGTGCCGTAGAACTCGTCGTCGTACTCGGCCTTCGCCGGCCGGCTGAACCCCGTCCCTATCGGATCGACAAAAACCAGGTCAGTGTCGGTCAGCCAGGTGTCGTCGTTGTCGATCAGCCGGCCGCCCTCAAGACGCCGCGGACCGGCGGCTTCGAAGTGCAGCAGGACCGAGGCCGCGCCCGGACCGCCGTTCCAGACGAAGGTCAGCGGCCGCGGCGTCTTCGAGGCGACGCGATAGGCCGTGTAGAACATGAAGCCGTGGGGCTCGCCGGTCTCGGCGTCGCGGATGGGCACGCGCCCCGCCTCGGCTGTGTACTTCAGCGGCCGGCCGGCGACCGTGATCTGGTGTTGGGTGATGGCGGCTGCCTCGGTGGCGACAGCGGGCGTCGCGGCCAGGGCGGTCCAGAGGGTGGCGGCCAGGATCGCGTGGCGCATCAGGCGGGCTTCCCGCCAAGCACCCAGGCGCGGATATCGTCGGTGAAGGCCTTGTGGCTGGTGATGTGGGTGTACGCCATGTGTCCGCCGACATACTGCCTTTGGAAGACCCGTTCTCGGGGCCATTCGCTCTTGGTCACCATGTAGCGGGCGGGCCCGACGGTGGTCGTCAGGTCGTAGATCCCGGTGCCGATCATCAGCCGGAATTTCGGGTTCGCGGCAAAGGCGGGCGAGATGCGGGCCTGGTAGTCGTAGTCCAGGAACGGGCCGCCCGGGCCCAGGGTGCCGGACCAGGTCCAGGTGTTGGAGTCCGGCGCCTGACCGCGATAGTTTGCCGCCGGCCACGTGACGCCTAGGGATGTTGCATAGTGTTCCAGCATCGCCGGCTGGATCGCCGCCTGCACCTTGGTGAACGGGTCCTGGCCGCGCTCGCCTGGTCGGGGAGCCGGCCCAACGTAGCGGGCGTCATAGGTTCCGACGAGTTCGCCCGTCGCCTTCAGGAATTCACGGGCGAAGGCGACCTTCGTGATGATCAGGTCGTTGGCCAGGTAGTAGTCGGCGCCGATCCCCGTATAGGCCTGCAGCTTCGCCGCGATCGCCTTGCGTCTCGAGAGCGGCAGATCGTTGCCTTGCAGCAGCGCCTGCAGGTACTCCCCCATGCCCCAGGCGTAGGTCTCGTCGATCAGGGCGTCCATCGACCGGGCTTTGACAGTCGCCTTGCCGTGATAGGCCGCGATGGCGGCCAGCGCCGGCAGGTTGGTCGCATAGGCCAGCACGTTCTTCGCCCGCTGGCTGGTCTCGATCATGTTCACCGCCTGGCCGAACAGGAACACGCCGTCGAGCGGCATGACCTTCGCCAGCTGCCCGGCCATCAGCGCTGCCCTCATGGTTCCGTAGCTCTCGCCCAGTACATACTTCGGCGACGCCTCGCGGCCGTTGGCGTGGATCCAGGCGACAATGAAGTCCGACACAGACTGGGCGTCACCTTCCACAGAGTAGAAGTACTCCCGCTTGCCGGCCGGCAGGATCCGCGAATAGCCGGTCTCGGCCGGATCGATGAAGACGATATCGGCCACGTCCAGAACGGTCAGCGGATTGTCGGCCATGGATGGCGCCGGCGCCGGCGCCTTCGGGTCCTGCGCCACGGCGATCCGCTTGGGACCCAGCGCCACCATATGCAGTGTCGCCGAGGAGCTGCTGGGGCCCCCATTGAAGGCGAACAGCACTGGCCGCGTCGCCTTTTCGGCTTTCGCGCTCACATAGGAAGTGGAGACGAAACGTGCGGTGAGCCGTCCGTCCGGGCCGATGAGGATTGTCTCGCCAACAGTGGCCACGTAGTCGACGGTCTTGCCGTTGAAGATGCCCGTGTGCCTGGTGACGAAGGGGCCGCCCGGCGCGTCCTGGGCCAGGGCTGGCGCTGCGGCCAGGGCGAGCCCGCCAGCGGCCAACAAGTCCCTTTTGGTGATCGAAGCCATGACTTCCCCCTCGCATGCCTGAAACGACGTTAGCCGTGTTGCGCCGGATTATCTTTTCGTTCTGTCGGGCCGCGCCATTGCAGGCGACATAGCCTATGTCGCCGGCTCCGGCGCGGTGCATTGAACGTGTCGCTGGCCGGGCTCCTGTCAGGGACTACGAATAGAAAATCCGCATCTCCCAGGTACGATGTCCCCTACTGGAGAGGGGTGTCCAATGTCGTTCCGCGCCGCCGCGTTCACCGGGATCGCCATGGCTCTGTGTATGGCCGGCTCTGCATCGGCTCGGGCCCAGAAATTCGTCGCCATGGCGGGCGGCGAAAAGGTCGGCTACCTGACCGCCGAGGTGAAAGACCGTCACATCGCGGTGGACTACGCGGTGGTCAACAATGGCCGCGGTCCCAAGGCCCGTGAGCAGATCGATCTCGATGCCGCCGGCTTCCCCGTCACCTGGACCATCGAGGGCGAGAGCCTGTTCGGCAATCCGGTGCAGGAGCATTTCACCTGGAAGGCGGGCGCTGCCGAGTGGCTGAGCCAGGCTGACAAGGGCGAGGTCCCGGCGGCAAAGCCGCTGCTCTACATCGGCAACGACGTCAGTCCGTGGATGTTGGGCTTGTATGTGAAGGCGCTGCTGAAGGCGCCCGGCCATACCCTGCCGGTTCTGCCGTCGGGCAAGCTGACGCTCGTCGAGGGCCGCAGGCTGACGATCGGCGAGGGTAAGGCCGCAGTACCGGTCACCATCTACGAGCTGACCGGTATCGATCTGACGCCGGAGCACGTGGTCGTCGACCGCCAAGGCGACCTGTTCGCGGCCGGCGGCGTGATCCGCGAGGGCTACGAGGCCTTCATGCCGGTGCTGCAGAAGGCCAACCGCGAGATCACCCAGGCCCGGGCCGAAGAGGCGCAGGCCAAGCTCGCGCACCGTTTTGCCGGTCCGGTGCAAATCCGCAACGTGCGCATCTTCAATCCTGTGACCATGGCGGTCGGCGGGCTGTCGATGGTCACCGTGTATGGCGAGCGGATCACCGGGGTCACGGCCAACGACGCCCCCGGCCCGGCGCCGAAGGACGAAACGGTGATCGACGGGCAGGGCGGCACGCTGGTGCCCGGCCTGCACGATATGCACTCGCACTCGAGCCTGGCGTCGAACCTGTTCAATCTCGCCGCCGGGGTCACTGCCACCCGCGACCAGGGCAACGACAACGACGAACTGCTGGCGATGGTGAAGGGCCTGGAGGCCGGCAAGCTGGCCGGGCCGCGGATCGTCCGCAACGGCTTCCTGGAGGGCCGCAGCCCCTATTCGGCCCGCAACGGCTTCATCGCCGATACCCTGCCACAGGCTCTGGAGGACGTGCGCTGGTATGCCGACCACGGCTACTGGCAGGTCAAGATCTACAACTCCTTCCCGCCTGACTGGGTGGCTCCCGTGGCTGCCGAGGCCAAGCGGCTGGGCCTCGGCGTCACCGGCCACGTGCCGGCCTTCTCCTCGCCGGATCGGGTGATCCGCGACGGCTACGACGACATCGCCCACATCAACCAGCTGATGCTGGGGTGGATCCTCGAGCCCAAGGAAGACACCCGCACGCCGCTGCGGCTCACCGGCATGGCGCGGGGCAAGGACCTGGATCTCAAGTCTGACCGGGTGCGCGCGACGGTCCAGCTGATGAAGGACCGCCATGTCGCGCTCGACACGACGGCGATGATCCTCGAGCGACTGATGCTGTCCCGCTCCGGCCAGGTGCAGGCGGGCGATGCGCCCTACCTCGACCATGTGCCGATCGGCTACCAGCGCTACCGGCGTCGGGGCTTCGTGACCATCAACACGCCGCAGGACGACGCCGACTATCAGGCCGGGTTCCGCAAGTTGCTGGAGGTATTGAAGTTGCTGGACGACGAAGGCATCCAGCTGCTGCCCGGCACCGACGACGGCACGGGCTTCTCGCTGCTGCGTGAGATGGAGGTCTATGTCATGGCCGGACTCACGCCCGGCAAGGCGCTGCGCCTCGCGACTCTCGACAGCGAAAAGTACTTCCGCCGCGACAGCCAGCTCGGGACCATCGAGCGCGGCAAGCTGGCTGACTTCATCCTGGTCGAGGGCGACCCCACCCGGGACATCAGCGCGCTCCGCAAGAACCGCATGACCATGGTCGGCGGCGTCGCCTACTATCCGGCGGAGATTTACGAGCACCTGGCGATCCGGCCCTTCGCCCCGCCGCCGCCAGTGACCGGTCCGGCCAAGTGAGGCGGCTGTTCCTGACGATCCTCGGCGCCCTTGCGGCGCCGGCGCTCGCCGCGGAACCGCCTAAGCTCGACCTGATGCTCAGCCCGCACGCCACAGGCGGCGCGGACAGCTATCTCGGCGTTCGCATGGTGCTGGATCAGCCCGGCCTGAAGGCGGGCGAGGGACTTGTCCGTCTGCCCCTGTCGCTCGTGGGAATCCCCACGCCCCGCTACGACGGCAAGGCCCTGACCGCACGCGACGACCAGGGGCCGCTGCCGCTGACCCAGTCCGAGGAGCCACCAACGCCGCAGGGCGTCTATCGACGCTGGAGTGTTGGTCGCGCGTCCGTCGGCGACGTGGTGGTCAGCTATCGGGCGCCGCCCCGCAAGGTAACCGCGGCAACTAACAACGGCCCTCTGTTCGACCTGCGCGAGGAAGCCGGCGGCTTCGCAGGCTCCGGCAACGGCTTCCTGGCGACCCCGGTTCGCCCTGGTCCATGGCAGGTTCATCTGGCCTGGGACCTGACCGCCGCGCCGGCCGGCGCGCGTGGGGTATGGTCGCTGGGCGAGGGTGCGGTCGACACGGTCGTACCGTCCGAAGTGCTGGCGTTCAGCTATTACTATGTGGGACCGGTCCGCTCTTACCCGACCGACCCGAAGGCGCCTTTCGGCTTCTACTGGCTCTCCGATCCGCCTTTCGACGCCAATCTTCTGGGCGAGCGAATGAAGGCGCTCTACGGCGCGATGTCGGGCTTTTTCGGCGACGCGGTGTCGAGGTACCGGGTGTTCGTACGCCAGAATCCCTATTCGGGGACTGGCGGCACCGGCCTCGCCCAGTCCTTCATGTTTGGCTACAACGCCGCCGCCAAGCCCACCGCCGACAGCCTGCAGGGTCTGCTGGCCCACGAGATGGCGCACACCTGGCCGGCGATGCAGGGCGAGCATGGCGACACGGCCTGGTATTCCGAAGGCGCGGCTGAACACTACTCGACCGTCTTGTCATTCCGCGCCGGTGCGATCAGCGTCGACCGTCTGCTGAAGACCTTCAACGAGCGCGCGGACGCCTACTACAGCAACCCCTACATCGCGGCCTCGAACCCTGAGGCGGCGCAGAAATTCTGGACCGATCCCATCGCCCAGACGGTCCCCTACGGCCGAGGATGGCTCTATCTGCAGCAGACCGACGCTACGATCCGCGAGGCCAGTCAGGGGCGTCGCGGCCTGGACGACATCGTCAAGGCGCTGCGCCGGCGCCAGGTGGCCGGCGAGCCCCGGGGCATCCCGGAATGGCTTGAACTGGTAGGCCAGGAGATCGGCGCGGACGCGGCGAAGGCGCGATATCACCACATGGTCTCAGGCGGCCTCCTGAAGCCGCCGGCCAACCTCTACGCCCCGTGCCTGATTGTCGTCAGCCACCCGATCCGCCAGTTTCAGCTGGGCTTCGCGCGCGCGTCGCTGAACGACGAACGGATCGTCCGCGGCGTGGTCGCCGGTTCGGCCGCGGCGCAGGCCGGGATGCGTGACGGCGATGCCATCGTCGAGGTCAGTGACGTGGCCAAGGCGCGCGCCGACGAGGCCCAGACCCTCACCCTCACCTTGCGCCGGGGCGAATCCCGGACGACGGTGACCTATCTGCCGCGGGGGGCGGTAGTGGAAGGCTATCGCTGGGCCCGCGACCCGAAGGTCCCGGATGCGGCCTGCCGGTTCTAGGACAACGCATGACTGAAAAGCTCCGTACTGGCGTCCGCCTTATCGACCTCGTCATGCTGGGGGCCGGCACGGCCATCGGCGCCTCAATCTTCTCGGTACTTGGCCCGGCGGCCGAAGTCGGCGGCGAAGGCATATTGATCGCGGTCATTGTGGCGGCCCTGCCGATGGTGCTGTTCGGGCTGGTCTACGCCTACATGGCCTCAGCCCTGCCGAGGACGGCGGCGTCGTTCGAGTGGCAGCGGCAGTTCACCCATCCGATGTTCGCTTT
Organism: uncultured Alphaproteobacteria bacterium; assembly: GCA_903909375.1. GTDB lineage: Bacteria > Pseudomonadota > Alphaproteobacteria > Caulobacterales > Caulobacteraceae > Phenylobacterium. Next base: position 1,378 of record CAIVVM010000005.1, on the reverse strand, counting down.
CGGTATTGTCTGGCTCCGGGTGTTGTCGAACGCGGTGGTAATGATTGTGCTGGCACGGGTGCTGGTGAACTACTTGGGCAAGGTGGTGACCCTGCCGGAGAAGCCGTTGATCCTGGCCTTCTTCACTGCGGTCTTTGCGCTGAACTACGTCGGCGTCGCCGTGGCCGCGCGCACCCAGACCATCCTGATGCTGCTGCTGCTGGCGGTGTTCGCTGTGTTCGTGATCGCTGGAGCGCCGCAGCTCAAGCCGCAACTCTTCGCCCATGCGTTCGCGGGCGGATGGACGCCGATCATCGCGGCGCTGCCTCTCATGATCCAGTTGTTCCTCGGCATCGAGACCACCACCGAGGTCGGCGAGGAGGTCGACGATCCCAAGCGCGTGGTGCCGCTCGGCCTTGGCCTGGCGGTCGCTCTGACTGTGGTGGTCTATGTCGCCATCGCTTTCACGGCGCTCAGCCTGATCGGGGCCGACGCCCTGGCGAAGAGCGACGCCCCACTGTTGACCGCCGCCCAGGCCGCACTTGGCGCATGGGCGACGCCGCTGATCGTGACCGCGGCGGTGCTCGCGCTATCGAAGTCGATGAACGCCGTCTTCCTGGTCTTCGCCCGTTTCCTTTACGCCATGGGCCGGGCCGGTGTGCTGCCATCAGCGCTGGGCAGCATTCACCCCCGCTTCGGCACCCCGCATAACGCCACCATGGTCGCCTTCGGGGCTTCATGCGCGGGCCTGCTGCTGCCGTCCAGTCTGCTGTTCCTGCTGCTGGCGGTAAGTATCCCGACGATGATGAAGTACCTCGGCACGTGCCTGGCGGCCTGGGTCGTCGCAGACAAGCACCCGGAGATCCACGCCCAAGCGCGGATGCGCTTCAGTCGCTCGACCGTGAAGGTTCTCTCAGGCCTCGGGATGATCGCCGCCGTGGTGATCGCCAGCCTCGGATTTGGCACGGACTGGAAACCTTACGCCTTGCTCGCCGGATGGTTGGCGTTGGGACTGGCCTATTATGGCTTCGTCGCCCGCCGGGGTGGCGACGGGCAGCCCTGAGCGAGCGTCCGGAGCTTCACCGGGACAGGTCCACATGGAGCTTGGCGAACGCGCCGAAAAGGGAAGAATGGGTCCAATCGCGGTCCAAATGTGCTTCGCCTAATTCGGACAATGCGCCTTCGGCGAGAGTGACGCTTCTTACTCAGCGGGCAGGTGGGGAGCGTCCGACTTCGGTCGCTAAGCCAAAGCCTCATTTCCCCCGATTTTGTTGAAGAAGTCGGCTGCTGGCGCGGGTGTTGGCGGGGCTGTGGCGAGGCGGCCCGCCCCCTCAGGCCATTGCGGGCGCCGGTTGCGGGATCAGCTTGGCGAGTTTGCGCAGGTTCTGGGCGGTGGCGG
>CAIVVM010000004.1 GCA_903909375.1 uncultured Alphaproteobacteria bacterium | reverse complement strand
CCCAATCGAGGCGCCGGGCCTCGGATGCCTGGCGCGAGGGGGCGAGCACGACCTGTTCGCGTCCCTTTGCGTGGGTTCGCGGTCAATGGACACAGGTCGCAGAACCGTCCCGCTGCCGGAAAAACACCTGGGCCCCCGCGTGCGCGGGGGTGACCGGAGGGGGAGAGCGGGGACGCGCACGGCGTTTGCTGGGTAAGTTGGGAAACGTACGGCTTTCGGCCAACTGGCTAATCTCGGCGTGAACCCCTGAGGCAAACTCGGAAAATCGGGAACCGTAAGTCGTGCGTTTCCCTACCTTCCCCCGCGCCTCACCGACGCCTTCTGCGCCCCTCTGCGTTTTCTGCGGTTTTGCTACCTTTCGTCAGCCCGCCCAAATGCTACGTCCGATCCTGACGTACCTATGTGTTCCACTCCAATCCATGACCGCGACCACCCCTGATCGAGGCGCCGAGATGCTGGCCGAGCTGGCTGAGATGGATCTCAGCGCAGCCAAGCATGTCCACGCCCAGCTCCTCGCCGCCACCGAGGCGAGCGAGGTAGCCGATCTCAGCCGGTCCTATCAGCGCGCGTCGCGCTGCCTGCGCCAGACCCTGGCGCTGAAGGCGAAGCTGGCGCAGGACCCGACCGACCAGCGCCACCGCACCAATCTCACGTCCAGCCCCGACTTTCTCGCCATGGGCCGGGCGCTTGCCCAGGAAGACGCCCAGTTTGATCGTCTCGGCGCGCTTCAGGACGCCGTCGGCCGCGTGATCCATGCCGAGATATCGGACGCCACGCTCCGGCCAGACTACGTCGAACGCCTCGACGTCGAACTCGACGACTGGTTTGTCGAGCCCGACTTCACCACCGAACACCTGGACGTCCAGGTGCGGCGCGCCTGCCGCACCCTGGGCCTCTCCGAGGACCTCGCCAGCCGTTGGCGCGATCTGCCTGAGGCGCCGGACAATCCGCCCGATCAGGAAGATGATGACCCTGGCCACGAGGCAACCGCCGCCGCGCCACCGGCCGCCGACACCGGCTGACGCGGCGGTCGTCCGCGCCTTCCGTGGGTTCCCCGGAGCCTGTTTTCCGGTTCCTGTCCCCTACCCTGCCGATACGATCGCCCGACGCAGCAGTTCCAGCGCGCCGGCCGCGAACGCGCGCATGTTGGCGCCGCGGTCGCTCTCGCCCGTCTCGATCGTCAGCACCGCCTCGACCGGCCCGGCCACCGCCACACAGGTGTGACCGGCGGCATCGCCATAGCCGTTGCCGGTGGGTCCCGCCGCCCCGGTCTCCGAAAGCCCCCAGGTCGCGCCGTAGCGCTCCACCTGGTTGCGCGCCAGCAGCATGGCATAGGGCTCGCTGGCCGAGCGCATCCCCTCCAGGGCCTCACGCGGGATATCGGTCAGCAGCACCCGGGCCTTGGGCGTATAGACCACCGCCCCGCCCAGATAGTAGGCGCTGGCGCCGGGCACGCTCAGCAGGGCCGCCGAGATCAGCCCGCCCGAGGAGCTCTCGGCGATGGCGATCTTCTCGCCGCGGTCCTTCAGCAGCGCGCCGATCTCGGCGGCCAGGGCTTCCAGGTCTTTCATCGTGTCTCTTCCCTCTTGGCGATCCCGCCGTTCAGCGTCCATGATGCCGTCTAACAACCAAAAACCCTACCCCGGAGAGAGACGATGGACGCGCAATCACAGTGGACGGGGCTGGACGCAGGCCGGCTGGAACGCATCACCGACCATATCGAGCGCAACTACATCGGCCCGGCCAAGATCGCCGGCTGCCAGGTGGCCGTCGCCCGCCATGGCCACATCGCCTATCTGAAGTCCTTCGGCATGATGGACATCGAGCGCAACAAGCCCACCCGCGACGACACCATCTACCGCATCTATTCCATGACCAAGCCGATCACGTCAGTGGCGCTCATGACCCTCTATGAGCAGGGCTATTTCCAGCTCAATGACCCGGTCAGCCGCTATGTGCCGTCCTGGAAGAACCACCGCGTCTGGGTCTCGGGCGAAGGCGCCGACATGGTCACCGAGGCGCCGGGCCGGCCCATCACCTTCCGCGATGTGCTGTCGCACATGGCCGGCCTTACCTATGGCGGCGGTCTGCCGGGCGTGGGCGTCCAGCATCCGATCGACAACATCTACCGCACCCTGCGTATCCGCTCGGCCGGGACCACCGACACCATGATGGAGTTCATGGACAAGCTCAGCCAGGTGCCGCTGCGCTACCAGCCGGGCCAGGCCTGGATGTACTCGCTGGCGACCGACGTCTGCGGCGCGCTGGTGGAGATCATCTCCGGCAAACCGCTGGCCCAGTATCTTCAGGACGTGATCTTCGGCCCGCTGGGCATGGTCGACACCGCCTTCCACGTGGCCGCCGACAAACAGGACCGCTTTGCCGCCAACTATGAACGCGGTCCCGACAAGAAGCTGAAACTGCTGGATGATCCGGCCACCAGCAGCTTCATCAAGGAACCGGCCTTCAAGTCGGGCGGCGGCGGCCTCACCGGCACCACCGCCGACTACATGCGCTTCTGCGAGATGCTGCGCCGCGGCGGCGAACTGGACGGACACCGGATCCTGGGGCCGCGCACCCTGGAGATCATGCACATGAACCACCTGCCCGGCGGCAAGGACCTCACCCAGGTGGCCATCGGCGGCTTCTCCGAAACCGCCAACGAGGGCGTGGGCTTCGGCCTGGGCTTTGCCTCGACCATGGACCAGGTGGCCACAGGCGGCCTGGGAACCGGCGACTACTACTGGGGCGGCGCGGCCTCGACGATCTTCTGGGTCGATCCGAAGGAGGACCTGACGATGGTTTTCATGACCCAGCTGATGCCGTCGGGCACCTTCAACTTCCGCGGCCAACTCAAGAGCCTGGTCTACTCCGCGATCATTGATTGAGGTTCAAACACCAACGGGTGTCATCCCGGTTTTGGCGTCAGCCAAAGACCGGGACCCATACGCGCAGATTGTGCAAAGGACGTCACAACGTCGCCACCACGCCCTTTCCGGCGCCGTTGGCGTCTATAGGTCCCGGTCTTCGCGTTCCGCGAAACCGGGATGACACATGAGGAAATCGAGGAACCTTGAGCCCCAGACCCCAAACGCCTAGATGTTGCCGATGCCCATGACCCATACCGCCCTCGAAGCCGTCCTCAAGGAGGGTTTCCCCGACGCCGAGATCGAAATCCAGGATCTGGCCGGCGACGGCGATCACTACAAGGCGCGCATCGTCTCGACCGCGTTCAAAGGCCTGCCCCGCGTGCGCCAGCACCAGCTGGTCTATGCCGCACTCAAGGGAAAAATGGGCGGGGAACTGCATGCCCTGGCGCTGGAAACCTCCACGCCGCTCTGACCCGCTTGACCGGGAGGCGTCGCGTCCCTAGCTCTACCCTCCAGAATTCTGCCGAAAGGGCGACCGATGAGCGAAACCGCGACCGCCAACCCCGTCCACGCCTGGATCGCCAAATCCGTGGCCGAGAACCCGGTGATCCTGTTCATGAAAGGTGAGCCGGAACAGCCCCGCTGCGGCTTCTCCGCCGTGAGCGTTCAGATCCTCGATCACCTGGGCGTGGAGTTCGTGGGCGTCGACGTGCTGCAGAGCGATCCGCTGCGCGAGGGCATCAAGACCTTCTCGGACTGGCCGACCATCCCTCAGCTCTATGTAAAGGGCGAGTTCGTGGGCGGTTGCGACATCATCAAGGAGATGTTCGAGAGCGGCGAACTGAAGGCCATGATGGCTGAGCAAGGCCTTCTGACCGAGTGACCCGCCTGCTCGAACCGCCCCCAGGCCGCAAGGTCTTTGAGCTGACGTTCGAGCCTACGCCCGCCGATATCGACGCCAATGGCCACGTGAACAATGTGGTGTATCTGCGCTGGGCCCAGGACATGGGCACGAGCCACTGGCTGTCGCTGGCGCCGCCTGAAGCAGAAGCTGCCTGGGCCTGGATCGCGCTTCGCCACGAGGTCGACTACCGCCGCGAGCTCAAGCTGGGCGAAACCTGCCACGGTCGCACCTGGGTCGCCGAGGCCGCTCAGGGCCCCCGCTTCGACCGCTTCATCCGCCTGGACCACGAAACCGGTCAGATGTGCGCGCAGATCAAGACCACCTGGGTCCTGATTGAAAAAGCCACCGGCCGGCCACGGCGGGTTCCGGACTGGGTGACGGAGATGTTCAGCTAACATGCCGCCGGATCTTTTCTCCGCCTTCCTGCCCGCGTGGGTCCCGAACTGGGCGGTCAGCCTCAGCCTGATTGCGGCCGCGTTGGTGGCCGCCGTGGTGCTGCATGCCCTGATCGTGCGCGCGCTCTCCCGAAGCCTGAAGAAGCGCGGCGAATTCACCCGCTCCCTCATGGTGAGGACGCGGGCGCCCAGCCGTTTCGCCCTGGTGGTCGCGGCGCTGAGCCTTTCGCTCAAGGTGACACCGGTGGACCCCGCGCTCGCGGCGACCCTGCAGCATGTGTTGCTGGTGGCCTTCATCGTGCTCGTGGGCTGGGTCCTGATGACTGCCACGGACATCGCCGCGGCCATCTACCTGCGAAACCATCGGTCCGACGTCGCCGACACCGCCCACGCGCGCAAGATGCTGACCCAGACCCGGATCCTGCGTCGGTCGTTGAACGTGCTGATCATCGTGGTGACGACGGCGCTGGCGCTGATCACCATTCCCGGTGTCAAGCAGATCGGGGTCAGCCTGCTGGCCGCGGGCGGCGCGGCAGGCATCATACTGGGTCTGGCGCTGCAGCCGGTGCTCTCCAACATCATGGCCGGGATCCAGATCGCCTTCACCCAGCCGATCCGCATCAACGACGCCGTGGTCGTCCAGAATGAGTTCGGCCACATCGAGGAGATCAAGGCGACCTATGTGGTGATCCGCCTGCGTGATCTGCGGCGCCTCGTCGTGCCGCTTCGCTACTTCCTGGAGCAGCCCTTCCAGAACTGGACCCGCGAGACCTCCAACCTGATCGCCGAGGTCATGCTGGTGCTCGATCAGCGCGTTCCCCTGGCGCAACTGCGCGCCACCGTCGAGGTCATCGCCAGAGCCTCGCCCCATTGGGACGGTCAGATCGTCAAGGTCCAGGTCAATGACGTGCGCGAGAAGGCCATGGAGATCCGCTGCCTGGTGAGCGCGCGCAACGCCGACGAAGCCACCGAACTGCGCGCCGAAATCCGCGAAAAGGTGCTCGACTGGCTGCGTGCCGAGATGCCCGAGATGCTGCCGCGGACGGGTGTCGAGCTACCCGGTCCGACTGATCAACGGATTGAGTAGGAGTACCTTCGTGCGGCGCGCGATTCCGATTTCGACCCACGTAAAGCTCAGGGTCACAAGCTCCCTCGCAATGCCGCGACAGGCATCCACCTGTTTACGCCCGACGGCCAGGGCCAGGGCCGAGAAAACGAAGTACCTTCGGTTCATCCGCCCACTTCGCCACACCCCGCCGCAAAGCAAAAGGCCCCGGATCGCTCCGGGGCCTTCGCAGAATGTGCTTCGATCCGGCGTCGGTTACGACGCGTAGAATTCGACCACGAGGTTGGGTTCCATCTTCACCGGATAAGGCACCTCGGCCAGGTCCGGCGTGCGGACGAAGGTGGCCGACATGCTTTTGGCGTCGACAGTAATGTACTCCGGCGTGTCGCGCTCCGACGACTGCAGGGCTTCCAGCACCAGGGCCATGTTGCGCGAACGCTCGCGCACCGAGACCACGTCGCCCGGCTTTACACGGTAGGAGGCGATGTTCACCCGGCTGCCGTTGACCATGACGTGGCCGTGGTTGACGAACTGACGCGCCGCGAACGGGGTCGGCACGAACTTGGCGCGGTAGACGATGGCATCCAGGCGGCTTTCCAGCAGCGCGATCAGGTTCTCCGAGGTGTTGCCCTTGCGGCTGGCGGCGTCCTTGTAGATGCGGACGAACTGCTTCTCGGTGATGTTGCCGTAGTAGCCCTTCAGCTTCTGCTTGGCGCGGAGCTGGAGACCAAAGTCAGAGACCTTGGACTTCCGGCGCTGGCCGTGTTGGCCGGGACCATAGGCGCGGGTGTTGATAGGGGACTTCGGGCGACCCCAGATGTTTTCGCCCATCCGGCGGTCGAGTTTGTACTTGGCGCTGTGGCGCTTTGACATCGTTAGCTCTCTGTTCGACGCGGGCCGGCGTCCCCTTGAAGAGAACGCGATTTCAACGGCGGCCTAGCATCACCCGTCATAGGTTTCCGGCCACGCAGGTAACCCTGGCGGCTGGAAGCGCGCGTCTATGCCGTCTGGGGGGTGCGGAGTCAAGGTCGAGGAGCGCCGCCTGGCGCCTCGGTTGAGCTTCCGCGCAACGTCTTGAAACCTGATCCCACAAGACGCCCGGCGAGCGTCCGGCGACGCTAAAGCCTTGAGCGAGCGAACTTGTTGAGGAGAAAGCCTACAGTGGCAGTGACCGCAACCTTCCAATACACGCCACGATCCATGTCATATCTGGTCTACACCGGGGTGCGTCGACCAGGCCAGGTTGAGGCACTACCCCAAGAGGATGGCCGGAAGCCGGTACCGGCCATCCAGGAAGTCCTGCCGTGGCAGGTAGGCTCGGAAGCTGAGCGTGAAGGGGCCGGATACCGGCGCAGGCAACCAATTGGCCGAACGGTCGCCGCCCGGATCTGAACGCGCGATCCAGAGATCAAGCGAACCGTCCGCGTTGGTCTTCAGCCCCGGCGTGCGGTCGCCGATAGAGTAGCGCCGGAGGGGGTTTTCTACGAGGAAGAACTGCCCGTCGGGCGTGGCCTCGTACATCGTCAGCGACCAGAAGGCATCGACGGCTGGAAGCTGACCCACGGGGAAGCTCAGCCGATAGGGCCCCTCGCCAGTGAACATCCGCCCCCGGTCACCCATCGGGTTCATGTACATGGCCTCGGCCGGCGGCAGGGCAGCCAGTCCTGCGAGGGCAACAGCTGCGCGGAATGCGTAGTCCTGATTGAAGTCGCCAAGGGTGCTGCGCGGATAGCTCCAGCCCTGCACCCCGCCGCCGACACGGAGCGCCTGCATGGCCCGGCGAGCGTCGGCGACGCCCGCGTCAATCTGGGCGACCGCTGCGGCATCAAAGCGCGTCGGATCGAACCCGCCCTGCGCTGTCAGGCCCAGCGGCGCGATGCGCGCGAAAAGAGCCCCGTCTGTGGCAGGTGGCGGGTTGGACTTCAGGAGCGCAGCCACCGAGGTGAAGTACTCCAGCGCCGGGGCGCTCCGCACCGCAAAAGCCGGTGGAGCCACGCCCTTCGGTCCGGTCAGACCGAGCGCGTCCTGCAGTCCGTGCACCGCGGGCAGGTCGTCCGGCCCGTCCACCAGCGTCCGCGCGAGCAGCCAACCTTGCGGCGTCTCCAGTCGCACCACGTTGGGGCCCGACCCGGACTGTCCGGGACCGACGATCGTGTAGCGCCCGCCCGCCCCGCCGGACGTACGGGTGCCCAGGACGAAGTTGTTGTCGGTGAACATACTCATGCCCGCCACCGAGATGTAGCGCTCGCCAGTCGGCGGGATCGTCAGGGTTACCGGGCCCTGGCTAAGGTCCAGCCAGGCGCTGGAATAGAGCGTGTCATTATTCGGCGCAGTGACCCCCCGCGATTGCGGGCCAGCCAGCTGCCGCGCGTGCCCAAACCGGTTGAGGCCGGCCGGCATGGCGCCGCGGCCGCTCATGGCGCGGGCCCGCCTGGTGGCCATCTCGATCAGCGGCAGGCCGTAGAGCCAGGCCTCGCGCGCGGCGTCTTTCAAACTGGCGGGCGCAGCTGTCGCGCGGGCGGCGGGGGCGAGCGCCAGGGCGGCGCCGGCAAGCATCAGGTCGCGACGGTTCATCGGTGGCGGTCTCTTCTAGGCTTCGGTGATCGGCGGCAGGCGGTAGTGGCCGTCCAGCAGTTCGGGTTTAGGCAGGTAGGCCCGCATGAACACGGCGAATGGCCCGGCCGGGGCCGGCAGCCAGTTACTCGCCCGCTCCGGACCGGGGTCGGCATGACCGATCCAGATATCCAGCGAGCCGTCGGCATTGGTCTTCAGGCCCGGCGTGCGGTCGCCGATCGCATAGCGCTCAAGAGGATTATCGGTGAAGAAGTACTGCCCGTCGTCCGTCGCCTCGTAGAGACTGAGCGACCAGAACGAATTGACCGGCAGCGGCCGGTCTGCCGGAAAGTGCAGGCGCCAGGCCTTCGTTCCGTCCAGCAGGTCGCGGGCGCCGTGTCCCTCCGCACGCATGTACATGGCCTCGGCTGGTGGAAGGGCGGCCAGACCCGACAATGCGACCGCGGCGCGATAGGCGTAGTCCTGATCGAAGTCGCCTAGCCGCGAACTGGGATAAGACCAGCCTTCCACATAGCTCGCCCCACCCAGGCCGCCCTTGCGGACCGCCGAGCGCGCCTCGGCGACGCCTGCCTCGATCTCGGCGATGTCGGCGTCGGAGAACCGGCGGGAATCGAAGCCTTCGGCAAGGCCCATCGGGGCTATGGCCCGCAGGATCGCAAGGTCGGTGACCGGCGGCGGATTGGCGGCCATCAGGGCCGCCGCGCTGTCGAAATATGCACGCCAGTCCGCCGACCGCAGCGCGTAGGGACCCGGGGTCTCTGTTGCTGGCCCCTGCATCGAAATCCCGGCCTGAACCTCGCGCGCCGCCTCGAGGTCGTGCGGGCCATCCACAAGGATGCGGGCCAGGGCCCAGACGTGATTGGCAGGCGCCCGGATTACATTCCAGCCCTCAACCGCCTCACCCGGGCCGACCAGCCGGAACGTCCCCCCGTCAGGGCCCGTTGTCCGGGAGCCGAGAATGGCAAAGTTATTGGTGTAGGCGTCCATCAGGGCCAACGACAGGTACCGCTCGCCCGCCGCCGGCAGGGTAATCGTGACTGACCCCGCCGACAGGTCGATCTGCGCGGTGGAATAGAGCGTGTCGTTATTGGGCGTTGTCACCGCACGGTGACGATGATTGGCCAGGCGGCGCACATGGGAGAACACACCCATCTCATGCCCCAACGCCTGACCCCGCTGCCTTGTGGCGGCCACCTCCATCAATGGCAGTGTGAAAACATAGGCCAGACGCGCCGCCGTCCTGAGATCTGTCACGATTGGCTCCCCCGCCCATATCGCGCCACGACCCCTCTGGCCGCGTCGCCTGCTTCCGCCCACCACTGCCGCAACAGATCGGCGGCCGCCCCGGTTGGAGCCAGCGCCACCCCCTGCCCCGCCCATAGCGAGATCATATCCGGATCATCTGCCACCGCGGCCGCCAACCGCAATGGCTGGGTCAGCCGGTTCTGCACCGGATAGTCCGGAACCTCGTTCTGGATCGACTGCATCTCGCGCATGAACCGGTTCTGGATCCCGCGAGCATGACGGCCCGTGAAGGCCCGCGTCAACCGCGTCGGATCATCACCGGCGCCAGCGATCGCCCGACGCCAGGGCAGCGATGTGACTGCCTCGTCGGCAAGCAGGAACGCCGTCCCCATCTGTACAGCCTCGGCGCCCAGCGCCAGGGCCGCGGCTACGCCGTGGCCGTCCATGATCCCGCCCGCCGCGATAACCGGCAGATCAACAGCGGCGCGCACAGTGCGGATCAACGCCATGGTCCCGATCAGGCTGGCATCGACGTCTTCCAGAAAGTGGCCGCGATGACCTCCGGCCTCCATGCCCTGGGCGCAAATGCCATCTGCGCCTGCATCAGCCCAGGCCCGGGCCTCGGCAACCGTCGTGGCGGTGCCGACCACATAGCTGCCGGCCCGATGCAGCGCCTCGACCTGCTGGCCGTTCAGCACCCCGAATGCGAACGAGGCCACCGGAGGCGTTACTGCGGTCAAGGCCTCCAGTTGGGCTTCAAAGTCCGGGGCGAAGATGTTGGGCGGCGCCGGCGTGGGCAGGCCAAGTTCCCCGTACCAGACCGCCAGACGGTCCAGCGCGCGCGCCACATCCAGCGGGTCAGGCGCGACAGCGGGCGCCATCAGCAGATTCACCCCGAAAGGCGCGTCGGTCGCCGAACGCATCGCGGCTACGGCTGGCCCGATCTCGGCGGCCGCCATCGCACCAGCGGCCAGGAAACCCAATCCGCCGCCCTTGCTGACAGAGATCGCCAGGCCGTCCGAAGAGGCGCCCACCATCGGCGCCTGGATGATGGGGATCGGCAGCGACTGCAGCAGAGCGGTAAAGCTCATTCGCCCGCCTCTCGTTCAGCCTTCTGCCGGGCCAGTTTGTCCAGCACCCGACCGCGGCCCCGCGACAGGGCCGTTACGACGCCGCGCAGGGTGCGCACCTCCTGATCCGACAAGCGCCCCTTGCCCAGCGCCGAGCGCAGGTTCTGCACCATTGAAGGTCGCTTGTCCGCAGGGTGGAAGAACCCTGCGACGTCCAGTTCCCTTTCCAAGTGTTCGAACAGGCCTAACATTGCGGCGCCGTCAGCGGCTGGTGAATGCTCCCGGAAGATAGTCGGCGGCGCATCGCTCAATGTCGCACGCCACTCATAGGCATTGATCGCCACCGCCTGCGCCAGGTTCAGCGACCGGAACTTAGGATCGATAGGGATCGTGACGACCGCCTGGCAGAGCGCGATGTCCGCCGTCTCAAGTCCGGCGCGCTCGCCGCCGAACATAAGTCCGACCCGTTCTCCCCGCGTCGAGGCCGCCAAAAGCTCGGCCGCCGCCGCTCGCGGCGTCAGGATCGGCAGCTGGAGTTCCCTGGGTCGCGCCGTCGTGGCGAACACCAGATTGAGATCGGCGACCGCCTCATGCACCGAATCGCTGACCCGAGCGTCATTCAGCGGCCATTCCGCGCCTGACGCCAGGGCCCATGCACGTTCCTGTGGCCAACCGTCGCGCGGATTGATCAGCCGGAGGTCAGCCAGGCCGAAATTTGCCATCACCCGGGCTACAGCACCGATGTTTTCCGCCATCTGGGGCGCGTTCAGGATAATGACGGGCGCTGTCGGTGATGCTTCAACCATGTCGCGTTTAGAGAAGGCTCCTCGCAGGATGGCAACCCTCGACCGCAGAAGCCTGCTGGCCGCCGCCCCTTCGCTGATGATCCCGGCTTGCCAGGCGCCCATGCCGATCACGACGTCCAGGACCCCGGCGATTGATCTCGCCGGCCTGGAGCGCGCCGTGACAGCGATCGCCACCGACGCCCGCCCAGGCTTCCTGGGGGTCGGGCTGATGAACCTGGAAAACAGCGAGAGCTACCTGTTCAACCCGGAACGGCCGTTTCCCATGCAGAGCGTGGTCAAACTGCCGGTAGGCGCCGCCGTGCTCAGTGAGGTGGATGGCGGACGGCTGACCCTCGATGAGCGCGTTGTCCTGCAAGAGACTCAGCTTTCAACCCAGTTCTCGCCTGTAGCGAGCGCCTGGCCAGAGCGCGACACCTACACGCTCGGCGAGTTGCTGGAAGCGATGGTGGTCACCAGCGACAACACAGCCACCGATGTTCTGATGAAGCGTGTCGGAGGGCCCGGCGCTGTTACGGCCTGGCTGGCCTCGCGCAATCTCACCGGCATCCGCGTGGATCGCTATGAGCGTGAATTGCAGCCCGAGGTGAACGGTATGCCCTCTTTCCGGCCGGCCTGGCGTGACGGTGCGGTCTATGACGCCGCGCGGGCAGGGATTCCCGAGGCCACGCGGTTGGCCGCCATGCGGGCGCATATGAGCGACGGGCGCGATTCGGCCACCCCGCGCGGCATGCTGGAGTTCCTGCAGCGCCTCAATCGCAACGACCTGATCTCCGCAATCTCCACAGAAAAGCTCCGCACCATGATGGTTCGCAACGTCAGCGCGCCAGGTCGGCTGCGGGCGGGCTTGCCATCTGAGGCCGTGCTGGCGCATCGCACGGGCTTCAGCGGATACCACCTCGGCCTTCGGCCCGCCTGCAACGACGTCGGCATCTTCACCCTGGCCGACAAACGCGCCTACGCCATCGTCGCCTTTCTTTCGGGCTCGACCGTCGATGATGCTGCAGCGGACGCCCTGATCGCCCGCGTTGCAGGCGCCGCTGTGCGTGCGATCGGCTAGATCGCTTTCACAGCCTTTGCGTTGGCGCGTGTGGCGGCTATACGGCCACAAACACAATTCGTCCGGAGCGCCTGTCCCTCATGGCCAAGATCAAAGTCGCCAATCCCGTCGTCGACCTCGACGGAGACGAGATGACCCGGATCATCTGGAAATGGATCAAGGATAAGCTGATCTTCCCCTTCCTCGATCTGGAGATTGAGTACTACGACCTCAGCATGGAAAACCGCGACGCCACCGACGACAAGGTGACCGTCGACGCCGCCGAGGCGATCAAGAAGCACGGCGTCGGCATCAAGTGCGCCACCATCACCCCGGACGAAGCGCGGGTGGAGGAATTCAAGCTCAAGCAGATGTGGAAGTCACCCAACGGCACGATCCGTAATATCCTGGGCGGCGTGGTCTTCCGTGAGCCAATCATCTGCAAGAACGTGCCGCGCCTGGTGCCGGGCTGGACCCAGCCCATCATCATCGGCCGCCACGCTTATGGCGACCAGTACCGCGCTACGGACTTCAAGGTCCCCGGCCCAGGGACGATGACGCTGACCTGGAAGGGCGACAACGGCGAGACCATTGAGCGTGAGGTGTTCAAGTACCCCGGCGCCGGCGTGGCCCTGGCCATGTACAACCTCGATGACTCGATCCGCGACTTCGCACAGGCCAGCTTCGCCTACGCCCTGGCGCGCAATTATCCGCTCTACCTTTCCACCAAGAATACCATCCTCAAGGCCTATGACGGACGCTTCAAGGATATCTTCCAGGAGGTCTATGAGTCGGATTACCTCGACAAATTCAAGGCTGCAGGCCTGACCTATGAACACCGGCTGATTGACGACATGGTCGCCGCGGCGATGAAGTGGTCTGGCGGCTACGTCTGGGCGTGCAAAAACTACGACGGCGACGTTCAATCCGACACCGTGGCCCAGGGCTTTGGCTCACTGGGTCTGATGACATCCGTCCTGATAACCCCCGACGGCAAGACGATGGAGGCCGAGGCCGCCCACGGAACCGTGACCCGGCACTATCGCCAGCACCAGAAGGGCGAGAGTACCTCAACCAACTCCATCGCCTCGATTTTCGCCTGGACCCAGGGCCTCAAGCACCGCGCCAAGCTGGATGGCAACGCCGAACTGGACCGTTTCGCCGACGTCCTTGAGAAGGTCTGCGTCTCTACCGTCGAGAGCGGCTCGATGACCAAGGACCTGGCGCTGCTGGTCGGCGACACCCAGGGTTGGCTCACCACTGAAGGTTTCCTCGACAAGGTCGCAGCGAACCTGGCCAAGGAACTGGCTGCGGCCTGAGACCGCAAATCGCTTCTGTTTTGCTTTCGTCCCGGCGTTGGCTCTCGCGGGAGAGGAGAACACAGGTGATCATCGGATGCGTGGCCATGGTCGCCCCGACGTAGAGGCCGCCACACCCTTCTTGGACGCCACACTGGATTCACTCGGTTAACAGCACAGCGCGCTGTTTCCGGGATGGATCTTCTCCGGTCTAGAGCGTGACCGCATCTGACGGATTCGGGATTCACGAGGTTTGCGGATCGTGATTCAAGGTGGGGGCTGGGCCGGAGGCCAGCCTGCATGACTCGACCGTTTTCACTGGACCTTCGGGAGCGTGTTGCGCGGTTTGTG
>CAIVVM010000003.1 GCA_903909375.1 uncultured Alphaproteobacteria bacterium | reverse complement strand
CCCCGGAATGCCATGACCAACTCGGCGATCCAGTTCAACTCCGAGCCGTTCAACGCGACCGTTCCGCGACCCATGGGGCGGCATTCGGCGGGTGAAGGATTCCTGCGTGGTTTTCTGAAGCACGCTGACGTGGATGCCATCTACCTCTGGGATCACCACGGTGAAAGCCGTGCGACGCTGGAAGAACTTGTCCAGAGACTGGGCCCGCCGACACGACCTGTTGTCTGGCTTGATCGGGAAGAGCGGGGTCGATTCGCGGAAGCCGGCGCCCTGCACATTCCCACTCCGGAACTCGCCTATGAGGCCTGGGCGCGCCGGGCGCTGGGCGGAACGGCATACTCGCTGACCGGCGTTACCCACACCATCTCCGAAGCTCATATTGTCGACGAGATCAGCAGCCTTTTGCTTGCTCCGCTGGAACCCTGGGACGCATTGGTTTGCACCTCGGAGGCCGGTCGCAAGGCCGTAGAGACTGTACTGGAAGGTGTGGCTGGATACATACAGGACCGCTTCGGCGCCACGCGGATTGCGCCGGCTCAGTTGGTCACTATTCCCCTGGGGCTCCATGTTGAAGACTTCAATCTGGAGCCCGAGGCGCGACACCGCTGGCGCCAGAAACTCGGAATTCCGGAAGACGCACCGGCAGCGCTACACCTCGGCCGCTTCAGTGCGAATACGAAGATGCACCCCGGTCCCATGGGCATCGCGCTCCAGGAAGCAGCGCAGCGGCTCGGAACCCGGATCTACTGGATCATGTTTGGCGGCGCCCGCCGGCCCCAGGACGAGGATGCCTTTGTCCGGGCAGCGGGCGCTTTTTGCCCCGACGTGGAAATCTGCGTTGTTGAAGACCGCTCAGCCGGGGCGCGTGACGAAATTCTGTCGGCGGCAGACGTGTTTCTGTCCCTCTCGGATAACACCCAGGAGACCTTCGGGATCACGCCCTTGGAAGCCATGGCAGCGGGCCTGCCCTGCGTTGTCAGCGACTGGGACGGGTACCGCAGCACTGTTCGCCACGGGATCGATGGTTTCCGTGTCCCGACGCTGACGCCGAAACCAGGACTCGGAACCGATCTGGCCTACGCCCATGCACATCGCCTGATCACCTATGACACCTTCGCCGGGACCACCGCCCTTTTCACCTCTGTGGATGTCGCCGCGGCCGCCGACGCCCTTGTGGCGGTGCTTTCGGACGCTGAACTGAGAGTCCGGATGGGAAAGTCAGGGCGAGCGCGGGCCCTTGAATCCTTCGATTGGCGTGTAGTCATTCCCCTGTATCAAGCACTCTGGAGCGAACTGGCGCGACGCAGACAATCAGCGGCGGCACAAGGGCCGCTGGAAAACCCTTACAGGCCAGACCCCTTTCGGATGTTCCAGGCCTATCCAACCGCGACCCTGTCCGGCCCGGACATTGTAGCGCTTGCGCGACCATTCTCCGAGGACGGCCTGACGGCCTGGCTGAACAGACCTGGCGTCCGAAGCGAAGCTGCGCGCTTGCCAACGGACGGCGAGGTTGCCGCCCTGGTGTCCCGCCTCACCAACGGCCCACGTTCAGTGATGGCGTTGATGGCCGAAATTCCCGCCGATCGTCGCCCCTTCGTCGAGCGCGGACTGGTCTGGCTCGCCAAGTTCGGGGTTCTGCGTCTTGGCGTTGGGCCGCCTCGTATATGAAGACGACACACTACTTGTTCAGATACCGTTCAGGGCTCCAGTGTGTTAGTCGATCGACCTGCTCCTGAACTTGAAAAGCAGCACTACGGGGAAATCCTGATGCGAAAGAAACTTCTCGGCGTCGCCCTTTCCGTTGCATTCGGCGGCGTGGCGATGGCCAGCGACTATATTGTCGTCAACTCTTCGGATCCGGCGATCAAGCGCGGCCAAGCCTATGACGCGGGCGCCCGACTGGCGCTTGGCGCTGGCCAGACTGTAACCTTGATGCGCGCCTCCGGCGAAGTCACCACACTGCGCGGCGCGGCCGGCGGCGTGGCCCTGCCCGGCGCCCGACTGGCCTCGGCGGACGCAGCGCGTTTCGAAACGCTCCGCGCCCTGGTCCAGCCGCCGCCCGAGGGTCGGACCTTCGGAGCCCGCCGTGGCGGCATCTGTCCCGCGCTGGAAAGCCTGACGACTTTGGACGATATCGTCCGGGTCGCTGAAACCAGCGGCTGCAAGACGGTGGCGCGCCAGGCGCTTGAGGCCTACCTCGCGAAGACAAGCGAAGCCGCGCCGAAATAGTCCCTGTTAAACCGATCATGTAGTGGAGCCGGGCGAACTCTCGCACCGGCTCCATTCATTTTGGGAACCGGAATTCCGACTAAAAGTTGGTAGGCCGGGTGAGGTTCGAACTCACGACCATTCGATTAAAAGTCGAATGCTCTACCACTGAGCTACCGGCCCGCGACTCAAGGCGACCTTTGACGGCAGCCCCGATGAAGCGGCGCGGAACCTAGAGGGCTGAGACCGAAAGTGGAAGCGACATTCGTGACAGGCTACACTGCTTGGCGCGTTGTCGACCTCCGGTGAGCTCATGAATGCATCCCTTCGCCTTGCCGTGTTGTCCCTCGCTGTCGCCGGGCTGGTTTCGTCTGCGGCCGCTCAGACCCGGACGGAATGGACCGCTCCCCCGCCGCCGCAGGATCCGCGCGATCAGGTCCGAACATCGGATCAGGTGAAGCAGGGTAGCGTCCAGGGCGCAGCCACCACGCCGCTTCGCGACCTGAACGTCATGAGAGTCGAGATCCCAGAGCTCCTGCTGGAGTCGCTCAAGGACCCTTACCAGCGGCCGCCGCGCAACTGGAAATGCTCAACATTGGTCAGTCTGCTTCGGCCGCTTGAGGCCGCGCTCGGGCCCGACCTTGATCAACTCCCGTCCGACGAGGTGGATCTTGCGGATCGCGGCAAGCAAACGGCGCTGAGCGTTGCCGGTGATCTGGCGGGGGGCGCCATTCCGTTCCGTGGTGTCGTGCGACGTGTCTCCGGCGCCGCCAGTCATGACAAGCTGGTGCAGAGCGCTATCCTGGCGGGATCAGTACGCCGCGCATACCTCAAGGGCCTTGGCGAGGCTCGCGGTTGCCCAGCGCCCGCCGCACCGACACACACAATGACCAAGTCGCCTGCTGTGACGGCGAAGACAGAGCCTAGACCGAAGTATCCGACGCGAAATGACGCGTCGAGAACGCCCGACGGAAAGCCTCCAGCCGTCCTTCCGAAATCGCGGCCCTGAGTTCCGACATCAGCGCCTGGAAGAACGCCAGATTGTGCCAGGACAGCAGCACCTGGCCCAGGATCTCCTGTGACTTCACGAGGTGGTGCAGATAGGCCTTCGAGTAGTCTCGACTGGCCGAAACGTCACTGGAGGCGTCAAGCGGACTGTCGTCTTCGGCGAACCGCGCGTTCTTCAGGTTGATCGCACCATCCCAGGTCCAGGCCTGGCCGTGACGACCGGACCGGGTCGGCAATACGCAGTCAAACATGTCGACACCCCGGTAGACCGCCTCGACCAGATCGATCGGCTTGCCCACCCCCATCAGGTATCGCGGCCGATCTGCCGGTAGTTGGGCAGGGGCGAAATCCAGCACCTCGACCATGGCCTGATGTCCCTCACCCACGGCGAGGCCGCCGATGGCATAGCCATCGTAGCCGGTCTCGATGAGACGCCGGGCCGACTCGCTACGCAGCGCCTCGTCGACACCGCCCTGCTGGATACCGAACAGCGCCTGAGCATCGCGATGACCGAAGGCCGCCTTCGATCGTTCACCCCATCGCGCCGAGCGCCGCATGGCCTCGGCGGCGCGATCACCTGTAGCGGGAAGGGCCACCAGCTCGTCCAGTTGCATCACGATGTCCGCGCCCAGCAGATCGGCCTGGATCTCGATGGAGCGCTCGGGCGTCAGCACGTGGCGACTACCGTCCAGATGGCTCTGGAAGGTCACGGACTCCTCGGTCACCTTGGCTATGTTGGATAGCGACATCACCTGGAAGCCGCCGGAGTCTGTAAGGATTGGCTTCTCCCAACGCATGAAGCGGTGCAGGCCGCCCAGCCGACTTACCCGCTCCGCCGTAGGGCGCAGCATCAGGTGATAGGTGTTGCCCAGGAGGATGTCGGCGCCGGTGGCCGTCACCTGTTCCACCGTCAAAGCCTTGACGGTGCCTGCCGTACCCACGGGCATGAAGGCCGGCGTACGGATGTCGCCGCGCGGCGTCGACAACACACCAGTCCGCGCGCGACCATCGGTGGCGGCGATATGGAACGGAAACGCCGCCATCACTCGGCGCGCCACAACAGGCTGGCGTCGCCGTAGGAATAGAAACGATAGCCTGAGGCGATCGCGTGATCATAGGCGGTCCGCATCGTCGCCTGACCGGCGAACGCCGAGACCAGCATGAACAGTGTCGATTTCGGCAGGTGGAAGTTGGTCATCAGCCCGTCTGCGGCACGGAACCGGTAGCCCGGTGTGATGAAGATGGCGGTTTCCGCGCGGAACGGTCGGATCGCGCCGTCGGGATCTGCCGCACTCTCGATCAGACGCAGCGAGGTGGTGCCGACACATATGATGCGACCGCCTGCGGCTCGCGCGGCGTTCAACCTGTCTGCGGTTGCGGGATCGATCTCGCCCCATTCGGCATGCATCTTATGCATCGACAGGTCTTCCGTCTTCACCGGCAGGAAGGTGCCAGCGCCCACGTGCAGGGTGAGCTTCTCCAGACCGACACCGGCCGCCGCCAGCCGCGCCAGAAGCTCCGGCGTGAAATGGAGACCGGCCGTCGGCGCGGCGACCGATCCCTCTTCGGCGGCGTAGACCGTCTGATAGTCCGCCCGGTCTTGGGCATCCTCGCCGCGCCTGGCGGCAATGTAGGGCGGCAGAGGCATCATGCCGTGCGCCGCGATGGCCGCCATGAGGTCGGAGCCCGTCAGATCGAAGGCCAGTACAATCTCACCGCCCTCGCCTTTCTCCCGCACAGTCGCAGCCAGATCGGCGCCGAAGATGATGCGATCATGGGACGCCAGTTTCTTTCCCGGGCGCATGAAAGCGGCCCAGGTCTGCTCATCCAGCTGGCGATGCAGCGTCGCCTCCACCGCAATCCGACTATCGCCCCGGATCCGTACGCCCTTCAACCGGGCCGGGATCACGCGGGTATCGTTGACCACCAGAACGTCACCGGCGCGCAACAGCGCGGGCAGGTCATGGACCCTTAGATCCTCGAACGGCGCACCGGGGTTAACCACAAGCAGCCGCGCGGAGTCGCGCGGACTGGCCGGGCGCAGCGCGATCAACGCGTCAGGAAGATGGAAATCAAAGTCAGCTAGTTTCATGGAAGGCGAGGTGAAGCACATGGGGGACGCCCCGCGTCAAGGCCGGGAGCGAATGCGGTTGGTTTGGAAGGGCGTCTCGATCCTCTTGACTGGTTTGGCGACCGGGACTGCGCTGATGGCGCTGGCCGCGCTCGGTGGCCGGATAAGCACCCCTCTCGACATACTCTCTCACTTCGCACCGATCTATGTGGTCATCGGACTGGTCACCGGGCTGCTGGCCCTGTCCATGAGGCGGCGCGGCGCATTGGCAGCCTCCCTGATTGCGATGGCGGCCGGGCTGTTCCTGATCGCGCCGGAGTTCACAAGGTCTACCGGACCCACCCTGCCGGAGGGGTCACCGGGCCAGATCAAGGTTATCCAGTTCAACGCCCAGCGCACCAACCGCGACCTAAGCCGCACGGTCGACTGGCTGATGGCGCAGAACCCGGACGTTGTGGCGATATCGGAAGCCCGGCACGACCTTCGCGACCGCCTGCTGGCCCGCAAGTGGAGCCCGGCGGGCGAGAAGGGATCGCTGATGATATTCACGCGAGAGCCCTATCTGCGGATGGTTCGTCCAGACGTGGCCAAGGCGTCAGAGCTGACCTTCGTCAACGCCACCTATGCCCTGCCCGGCGGTGATGCCGAGGTCGTCACGATGCACTTCGACTGGCCGACGCGGGCGACCTTTCGCCATCAGCCCCGGGGGCTGGAGACCGTCGTCAAACAACGTCCGCCCAGCCGGATGCTGTTGCTCGGGGACTTCAACAATACCCCATGGTCGCGACATCTGCAGTCGCTGGACAATCGCCTGGGTCTGATCCGGCGGGACCGGGCGGTCGCGACCTGGCCAGCCCAGATCCTGGGTCGACCATGGCCGCTGCCGTTCCTGGCGATCGACCACGTCTACGCCGGCCCGGGCTGGGCGACAGTCAAGGTTGAGCGCGGACCCTGGCTGGGCTCGGACCACTATCCCCTGATCGTCACCCTGGCGCCGGTGCGTTAGGCGTCGGCGGCGACCTTGGCCGAGATGATCTTGCCGGGGCTGCGCGGCGGCTCGCCCTTGGGCAGGGCGTCGACGTGATCCATGCCGTCGGTGACCACACCCCAGACCGTGTACTGGCTGTCCAGGAAGCGGGCGTCATCGAAGCAGATGAAGAACTGGCTGTTGGCCGAGTTGGGATTGGCGGTGCGGGCCATCGAGCAGACGCCGCGCACATGCGGCTCCTTCGAGAACTCGGCCGGCAGATCAGGTTCCTTCGAGCCGCCTGAACCGGTGCCGGTGGGGTCGCCGCCCTGGGCCATGAAGCCGGGAATCACGCGGTGGAAAACCACACCGTCGTAGAAGCCCTTGCGCGCCAGCGACTTGATCCGCTCCACGTGCTTGGGCGCCAGATCGGGCCGCAGTTCGATGGTTACGGCGCCGGTCTCCAGCTCCAGGATCAGGGTGTTTTCAGCGTCCATCATTTCACCTCAACAGGAATTGTCACATCACACGCCGTGAATTCGGCGCCTCGAGCGGCCTGGGTGCGGGCAATCTCCGCCTTGAACCAGGGGCCGGCCGGATCAATCACGCGAACCTTGGGTCGCTCTTTCTCAGGGATATCCGTCAGCAGGCGTACGCGGTCCATCCGATCCTGCGGATCGGCCACCGGCTCGCCCGTCTTGATGGCCTTGACCACAGACTGGCCCGAAATCACACGGCCCCAGGCGGTGTAGCGGCGCTCCAGCGCCGGATAGGCTTCACGCATCAGGTAGAACTGGCTGTTGGCCGAATCTTCCTCGCTGCCCCGCGCGGCCCCGGCGACGCCAGGGCAATAGAGGCCGTAACCGGCGATCTTGCCGTCGCGGGTCATGGGGGCCAGCATCATGGACTGGGTGACCACCGGCAGGGATTTGATGAATCCCACCTCGGCCACACTCTGGTCAACGACGAGCACGAAGGGCGTCTCGGGGCCCCGCCGGAACATGAACTCGGCCTTGACGTCCGGCAGGCTTGAGCTGCCCGTGCCCCGATTTTCCGGGTCGCCGGTCTGGGCCATGAAGTCGTCGATGACGCGGAAGAACGTCAGTCCGTCGAAGAAGTGCTGCAGCGCCAGGATGCGCATGCGCTCGGTGTAGAGCGGCGCAACCTCGGGAACCATCTCGACGATGATGCGGCCCTTGTTGGTGTCGATCACCAGCACGTCTTCGGGCTTTGGCGTGCGCCAGTCGGCGGCCGTGGGCTTCGGGACCGCGGGGGTCACGGCGGCCGCCGGAGCCGGCGCGGCGGGCTTGCGCGCCTGGGCGAAGGCCGCACCGGCGGACAACGCGAACGCACCGGCGGCGAACAGAAGCAGGGTCTTTCTCATCGGCGCCTCTCGTAGCGGGCGATGCGCCGCAAAGCCAGTGTCGTATCGGCTCAGGTGCGGCCCAGCTTCGCCATCAACCGGGTCTTCACCGACGGGCTGACGAAATTGTCCACCTCACCGCCCAGTTGGGCGATCTCCTTCACCAGCACCGAGGCGATCGCCAGGTGGCGCGGATCGGCCATGAAGAATACGGTCTCGATCTCGCGATCCAGCTGCTGGTTCATGGCGGTCATCTGGAACTCGAACTCGAAGTCGGAGATCCGACGCAGGCCGCGGACGAGCACCGAGGCGCCGACGCTACGCGCAAAGTGCATGGTGAGGCCCTCATAGGGCTGCACCACGATCTCGGCCCGGCCGCGCAGGGGCGCGATGGTTTCCTCCACCATGGCCACCCGCTCATCCAGAGAGAACAGCGGCCCCTTGCCGACATTGATCGCCACGCCGATGATCAGCTTGTCCACCAGCTTGACGGCGCGGCCAATGATATCGGTGTGGCCGATATGGATCGGATCAAACGTTCCCGGATAGAAGCCGACGCGCGTCATAAGGCCTGGATCCCCCAACTTGCTCCAAAACGCCTTTCGCCGCCAAAGGCGGTTCTGGCAAGCGGAATTGTTCGGTTTCGCCGGGATACGAAGGTTGGGAACGCTGCGGCGGGGGCTCGTTGAACCGCAGAAAACGCAGAAATGCGCCGTAAGGCCGGGTCGATGATCTCCACCCACGCGGTGTCATCCCGGTTTTCGACGCAGGCGAAAGACCGGGACCCATAAACGCGGCGGTGCAGGGTGGGATGGCGGGTCAATCAGCCGGTGTCGGCTGCCGGTGGCGCGGTGGCGGGTTCGCCGGCGTCGACGTCGTCATCCTCCAGGTCGGGATCAGCGTCAGTCGGCGGACGGGGCAAGGTGCGCCATTCGGCGACGTGGTCTTCGGTCAGGCCCAGACTGCGACAGGCGCGGCGGACCTGCGCATCCACGTCGGCGGTGGTGAAGTCCGGTTCCTCGATCCAGTCGTCGAGCTCGATATCGAACCGTTCTGTCAGGTCGAGACGGGTCCCGGCGTCGGAAACCTCGGTGTAGAGCAGCCGACCAACGGCGTCCTGCAACACGCTGATGCGCTCGCCCAGTTCGTCGCAATGGATCAGTTCCCGCTGCATGGCGGCCCAGTCCGTGCCGGGCGACGGCGTGGTGCGGATCCGGTGGACGACGGCGTCCTGCGTCAGCTTCGCCTTCAGCGCCAGGGTCTGGCGCAGGCAGCGCGACGCGCGCTGATAGGACCGGCTGAGATCGGCGACCTCGCTCGCCTCGGTGGCGGCGAGGAGCTGGGCGTGGACATGCTTGGCCGCGCTGAGATCCATCTCAGCCAGCTCGGCCAGCATGTCGGCGCCTCGATCATCGGTGGTCGCGGTCATGGATTGGAGTGGACCACAGAGGTACGTCAGGATCGGACGTAGCATTTGGGCAGGCTGAGGAAAGGGAGCGAAACCGCAGAAAACGCAGAGGGGCGCAGAAGGCGTCGGTGAGGCGCGGGGGAAGGTAGGGAAACGCACGACTTACGGTTCCCGATTTTCCGAGTTTGCCTCAGGGGTTCACGCCGAGATGAGCCAGTTGGCCGAAAGCCGTACGTTTCCCCACCTACCCAGCAAACGCCGTGCGCGTCCCCGCTCACGCTCCGGTCACCCCCGCGAACGCGGGGGCCCAGGTGTTTTTCCGGCAGCGGGACGGTTCTGCGACCTGTGTCCATTGACCGCGAACCCACGCAAAGGGACGCGAACAGGTCGTGCTCGCCCCCTCGCGCCAGGCATCCGAGGCCCGGCGCCTCGATTGGG
>CAIVVM010000002.1 GCA_903909375.1 uncultured Alphaproteobacteria bacterium | reverse complement strand
CTGGAAGGACTGGATGCACATGTCTTACCTCCCGACCCCTCTTGCCGGGGGTCCAAAAACGAAAGCGGGGAGCCCGGCTGACCGGACTCCCCGCTGGGTCGTCTTGCCGGTCCGCCATCTGAGAAGAGAGGGCGGAACCGAAAGGAAGGTTCCGCCTATTCGGCTGCCATCACCTTGACGTCCACCGGGACAACGGTGGCGTAGCAGCGGTCATCGCGCTTGGTTACGAACTTCACCGCGCCGGTAATCAGAGCGAAGAGGGTGTGGTCCTTGCCGATGCCGACATTCTCGCCCGGGAAGAACCTGGTGCCGCGCTGGCGCACGATGATCGAGCCGGCGTTGATCGCCTCGCCACCGAACTTCTTGACGCCGAGACGGCGACCGGCGCTGTCGCGACCGTTGCGGGATGAACCGCCTGATTTCTTGTGAGCCATTGTGTGCTCCTGATCCTAACCGTTGAGCCGACCGATTACTCGGCCGACGTGTCCTTCTTGGCGGCGGCCTTCTTCGGCGCAGCGGCTTTCTTGGGCGCAGCCTCGGCGGCGGCTTCGACAGCCGGGGCCGCGTCGACGGCCTTGGCGGCCTTGGCCTTCGCCGGCTTGGCGGGGGCTTCGGCCTTGGCGGCGGCGGCCTTCTCGGCCTTGCTCTGCCAGGGCAGGTTCAGCGTCGCGAAGTCCAGGCCACGGGCGCGGGCGTCAAGCTCGGCCTTGGTGGTCATGTCCACCACGCCGTCCCACTTGGTCTCGGCGCCGTTGGCGGTGATGCCGACCACGCGCAGCACGGTTTCATGCTGGCGATGGCCACGGGTGCGGCGATAGCCCTGGCGGCGGATCTTCTTGAAGATCTTCACCTTCTCGCCCTTGCGGGTTTCGACCAGGGTCGCGGCTACCGAGGCGCCGTCCACCAGGGGAGCGCCGACCGTCACGGCCTCGCCGTCGCCCAGCATCAGCACATCGCCAAAAGCCACGGCCGCGCCGGGTTCGCCTTCGAGCTTTTCAACCACCAGCAGGTCGCCGGGGCTGACCCGGTACTGCTTGCCGCCGGTCTTGATCACCGCGTACATCGTTCGCGCCTTCGGTACTAAAGTGTGTGTTTGCAATAGAAAACGCGCCCGAGAGATGGCTCACGGGCGAGAGGTGGGCGGTTATACAGCCGGATTGGTGTGAGTCAACGGCGCGGGTGGGAGCAAGGGGCAATTCCGGCGGCTCGCTATGCGCTCGACACCCGTTCCTGAACCTGTCCTTAAGCCGCCGCATTCATTGTGGCTATTCTTGACACGCCGAAGCCGTCCCCATCAGAGTGAGGGACCGATTGGAACGCCAATGCCGACCTCATACTTTGTAGCTGCGACATGGGACGCCGAGGCTGGCGTCTGGGTCTCCGAGAGCAATATTCCGGGTCTCCATGTTGAGGCCGAGTCCCTCGGTGAGTTTGAAGAACTGGCCATGGCGCTGGCCCCTGAAATGTTGGCCGAGAACGTCGGCATTCACGACGCCCGCATCCTGATCGACTTCCGCGCCCAGGGCGCCCGAGAAGTGGCGGTCGCCTGAGCCTAGAATTTGGCGTCGATACCCAGGTCCTTCAGGACGCTGTTGGCCGTGTGGCGGCTTTTTGTGCGGGGCACGATGACGACGCGGCCGGTGATCGGACTCCACCACTTTTCATGACTCCCCTTGCCACCGGGCCGCTGCTCGCAGCCGTGCGCCCGCATGAGTTTCAGGAGGTCGGGGTAATAGGTGGGCATGGACGGGTGAGATGGCCTAGCTTGTTGTGATCCCAGGTGGCAGTCCGATGCTTTGTGAGGAATGGATCGGGCTTCACCAGTCTATACACCAGCGATATCAATGGGTGATCAACGGCTGACCGGGAAAATTGGCGCTCAATTTCAATGGCCGCTCCAGGGATTGATCACCATGAGACCCGCCGCAGCAAACGCGCTGGTGTCCCGGGACGCCACTGTGAAGCGGTGGGCGGCGGCGATGGCGGCGATGTAGACATCCGGGGTCGGAAACCCCTGTCCGGCAGCGCGCGCCCTGACCGCCAGATCGCCATAGCAGCGGGCCGCGTCCGAATCGAACGACAGGATCCTGCCAGCAAACAGCGCCAACACCTCATGGAACGCGGCGGCCAAGCTATCCTTGCGTCTGCCTTTCGGAAGCGCGCCGATGCCGAACATCAGTTCCGCGACGGTGATGCTGGAGAGATAAAGCGTCTCGGCCGCCTGGGCGTCGAGCCAGTCGCGGACAGCCGGGTCCGGCCCGGGCTTCATCGCTTCAGAGATCACATTGGTGTCGAGCAGGATCATCCGAAGGTCAGGGGCTCGGCGGGGGTGGTATCCCGGGCCTGCTCCAGGGCGTCCACATCGGCGTTGGTGAGACCCGCCTTGCGGCTGATATCAGCCAGCGCGCTGCCCAGCCGCAGCCGGTCAGCTGGCCGCACGGCGGTCTCAAGGATGGCGCGGATCTCGGCTTCCGTACTGCGATGGTGGGTCGCCGCCCGGACCTTCAGGGCGCGGTGAGTTTCGTCGGAGAGGTTTCGGATGGTGACGGCGGGCATGATGCGAGTTTTGCCTGTACGATATCAATGATGGCATTTTGTTATATTCGATATCACTTGCCAAGGTGGTGGCAGATGCCGCGATGATAGCGGGTTCGATCCCGAGCTTCCTATCGTTCCAAGGTTGGACAGGGTGGCGCTCGTTGCCAGTACGGTGGACGCGCGATAGGCGAATTACAGACGCCACTCCGGCGCGGGGATCATCGCGTGGTGGGTATCGCTTCGATGGGACTAGGGCCGGGGATTTGACACTTGGAGCATTCGTTGAAGATGCGTCGGCACTGGCGCCGGCAACTGCCATGTCACGGAGATGGGTTGGCTGCCCTCCCAATCGACGAAAGCGACGTCGCCGCAGTAGACGAACGGCGCCGCGGCCTGACCACGCTTTTTTGTCGCTCGTACAAAAAGGTGGATCGTGTACCCCGGCTCCTCACCAGAAATGATCCGGCCCGCGCGTGATTGGGGCGAGGTCTGGTTCTGACTTTGCCAACGAAACTGCGACGGACCAGAAAAGCCATCCTCGTATCGATGAGCCTCGACTAGGTCGTCCTTGTTGAGTGTGGCCAGAAGAAACACGTCCTTGCCCTTAACAACAAAGCCTTGGTTCCACGAACCGGTACTAAACCTGTGACCGTAGAGGGGCGGAATCTGCTCGCGCATATACTCGCGCCAGAGCTCTGCGCCGGTCCACTCTGGGCTTGTCTCTGCAACGCCGACGAGATGCGGTTCGGAGTCTTCGAAATCGCGACCTCTGCGGAGGTAGTCCGCAAGCCGCCAATCCAGAATTTCGCGGGTCAGTTCGATCAGCGCGAGTCGCTCTGAGCTCGCCGTGAAGTTGGTGGCGAACTCTCCGCCTTCAAAGGTGAAGAACCCTTCGGCATCCGAGGCCTGGCCAACCCATGCTGCGATTGGCTTCGCTAGCAGTAGCCGCTGAAGCGCCAGTCGATTGTCGAGCGTTACAGAAACGTCGCGGGAATAGACGGGGTTCTGTCGTGCCAAGCGACCAAAGGCGTCGGTCAGTTGATCGATGCCGATGCGACCTGGAAAAGCGTCTGCGTGCTGCATCGCCTTCAGCAAGAGCATCTTGTAGGAGCGCGTCATGGGAGTCCGCTCGAGCATCGCTAGAAAGGCAGCGTGACGCCGCGCGGCTTCGCGTTCGAGGTCGCTCAGGTCACCCTGGTGCCGCACAAAGCCTAGCCACCCGCCATGGCCCGTGGAGCGGGGATTGAATCCGGCGTGATGGATTTCCTGAGCTGTCGGCCGAAGCCCATGCCGCTCTTTGAAGTCTAAGTAATAGGCCTCCAGCGCGTCGGCTTCAGTCGTTCCGCGCAGCAGGTTTTGAAGGATATCGAGCGCTTCAAGCTCGTACGTCACCTCACAGCCGGGCGGCAGTTCCGCCCTTCCTAGCCGGATGCTCTCTAGGGCTAGCGATAGTGCGCGATCCCCCTCCTCGACTCCGAGCAGGGCCCGCACTTTCGTGAGGAAGGTACGGTGGTTCCCAATGTAGTCGATAACGTTGAGGTGGGTTTTCCCCTGGGACAGGCGAAGCCCTCGTCCAAACTGCTGGAGCCATATGATCACTGACTCTGTTGGGCGAAGCATCAACACGGTGTCGACGCTGGGGACATCGACCCCCTCGTTGAACATGTCGACCGAGAAGACGACCTCTAGGTCCCCAACTCGAAGCGCTTCCAAAGACGTTGTGCGTGGCGCAGACCCTGGCGCGGAATGAACGGCGGCGGCGCGCACGCCGTGCCTGTTGAAGAAGTCGGCCATGTAGTCGGCGTGTACCGTCGAACAACAGAATCCGAGGGCTCGAGTTCCTCCGTGCCGACGATACTGATCCAGCGCGTTTTGCGCTCGTGCCTCGGTCGCCACGGCCTCGGTAAGCGCGACCTCATCAAATCTCGAACTGCGCCACGGGATGTTGGCGTAATCCACCTCGTCCGGAATGCCGAAATAGCGAAACGGCGATAGCAATTGCTTGTTGATCGCTTCGAAGGCGTCGCAGCGGAAGACTAGGTTCTCCTGACAGAGCCCGAGCAAATCACCGCCATCGGTGCGCTCTGGGGTAGCCGTCAGGCCGAGTAGGAATTTCGGCGTGAAATGATCGATCAGCTGTCGATAGGTTCGCGCGGCAGCGTGGTGAAATTCATCGACTACGATGTAGTCAAAGTAGTCAGGCGAGAACCTTTCCAGGTGCGCCGAGCGCCCAAGCGTCTGTACGGACGCGAACACAACGTCGGCGGTCGGGTTCTTCTCGATGCCATCGTACCGTCCCAGACGCGCCTGTGGCCGGCACTGGCGAAATGTCTCCATAGCCTGGGACAGGATTTCGTCCCTGTGGGCGACGAAGAGTACCCTTCGGAACTCGGGTGCCGCCGTGTCAAACGCGCTCAGCCACGTCTTCCCAAGGCCAGTGGCCAGCACCACAAGCCCAGCGCTGTACCCATCTGCTCGAGTACGCTTCAGCGCCGCGAGGGCATTGCGTTGGACCTCGTGAGGTTCTGGCGCTGGTGGCGGCGGTTCTTCGGGAATTCCGATAGCTTCGGCCTGACGGATGGGGGTCCGGGATCGCCGGGCCTCATAGCTATCGATCCAGTCGTAAGTGAGCGGTCGAATGCGGGGGGAATTTAGGAGAGCGTCGTAGCCGGCGATGACGTCACGCCACCCTTCGGTTTCCGAACTGCAGGCGCGGTAGTTCCACTCGATGCCCTTCAGAAGGGCGGTCTCCGAGATATTGGAACTCCCGACAATCGCCAGCCCATGGCCGTCTCCCCGATGGAACACCCAAGACTTGAGGTGGAAGCTTTCGCGGCCAGCTTCGAAGACCAACCGCTCCACTTTGCCGTCGAGGTCGAGCAGGTGACGAAGCGCCGAGGGGTCCGTCACGTCGAGGTAGTCGCCGGCGATGAAGCGAAGCCTCCCACCACGCGCAAGCAGATCCCTCAGGTGAGGGAGTAACAGGCGAGCGCCGCTTTCCATGATGAAGGCCACGGCGACATCGACCGCCGCAGCGTCGTCAATGTGGCGGACCAAGTGAGGCAATAGCGGATCCTCACCGCCGGAAATCAGCGCGAGCCTGTGCGGCGTTGTCGCCAGTTGGTCGGGCGCACCAGTCGCCGGAGCCGGCGCAAGGTAGTTTCCCTTGCCTGGGATCACGTGGCGAACACCGCCGCGAGGGTCTGCCACGTCACCGGCCCTGCGAGGGATGATGTGGATATGAAAGTGCGGGACGGTCTGGCCGGCAGCCTGACCATCATTATAGCCAACGTTGAACGCGTCCGGCCCAAACAGCCCCTTCAATAATGCTCGGCCGCGATCGACGCCTTCCAACAGCTCTGCCTGCTCGGCGTGGCTGAGGTCGTCCCACCGCTGCGCATGGCGCACTGGAACGATGAGAAGGTGGCCCTCGGTGACCGGGAAGCCATCCCAGATTCCCAAAATGTCTGTGGTCCGGAACGCGATCTGAGCTGCACTTGGCGTGCAGAATGGACATTCCACTGGCGGGAGCCCGGCCTCATCACTGGATCGCCCAACAGTCATACAAATCGCCCCTTGGAGCCGAGCTTGGCTTGCGCGCAATTTAGGCGCTAGGAGAAAAACCGGGACGCAGGAGGTTTTCTTGCCTCACTGCACTTACCCGAGCGCCGGCGGGGCGCACATTGCCTACGGCGAAAGCCTATCGCGTGGCCTGTCCCCTCCACCCCGCCCTCTGCGGGGCGCGGTCCGCTACGCCGAAGCCGAGCCCCACGGGCTCGCCTTCGACTACGACCCGCCGCTGCGCGGGGGAGGTAAGGTCGCCTTCACGCCATGGCTGGGCCCGCCCCCTTCTTCCGCCTTCACCCCCGCCGCGCCCTTTCCCCCGGATAGGGGTTGAGCTGGCCGAGGCGTTTGGCGATGGCGTGGGCGCGGGGGTGGGTGGCGGACCCGGCGGTGCGGGTGAGATGGACGAGCTGGTCCTGATACTGTTCGTCGCGGTAGCGGCAGGCGCTGGCGACG
>CAIVVM010000001.1 GCA_903909375.1 uncultured Alphaproteobacteria bacterium | reverse complement strand
CTGCGCAAAGCCGCAGAGCGCACCGTCGAGGCCACCTGGCGACGCATCGGCAAACTCCTCGACCACTTCTCAGCCGACGAATGCGCCAACTACCTCGTCAACTCCGGATATGCTGCAACTTGATCCGGTCACGCTCTAAGGCATCCGGGTGGCCGGCGCCGGGGTCGTGGTGGCCGGCGCCAACGTATCCACGCTGCTGATGTAGCTGGCGACAGCCTGTATCTCGGCAGCGCTCAAGCCGTCCGCCATGAGCTTCATCAAGCCGTCAGTCAGGGACTTCACGATCTCTGTCTGCGGACGCTGGGCCAGGTCAGCGCGGCTGGGCGCGCGATCCGCCGCCGGCTCATGGCAGTCCTTGCAGCGAGCCTCGAAAACGGTCTGACCGGAGGTCTGGGCTTCGACGGCAGTCCCGAAAAACAGCGCCACGGCCAATGTGGCCACCAATCCCAGCCCTCTGCAATCTAGCCGAACCAACTCCGCTCTCCCCTGTGTTGAAACGGCCTGAAAACGGAACCGGTGGATCTCCTCCCCCATCGGGGGAGGATGATGAAACACGTGCGCCGAACCGGTTACTGCGCCGCCGCCGGCGTGCCGGTCGCCACCGGCGGGGGCGCCGCCGGATTGTTGTTCGGACGCTGGCGACGCGGCATCAGTTTCTGCGCCGCAGTGAACTCCTTGTTGTCGATGCCGCCATCCTTGTCGGTGTCGATCATGGCGAAATACTTCTTGAGCATGTCGCCCATCTGGCCGCGCAACTCCGGCGGGGTGAGCTTGCCGTCGATGTTGTCGTCCATGACGCCGAGGATCAGGTTGGCCTGCAGCATCTTGTCATAATCGGGACGCTGGTCGGCGACCGTCTCGTCCACCCAGCGGTAGTGGAAATAGGTGGCCAGCATCTCTTCCGAGGACTGTTCACCCCAGGTCACCAGCTTCTTCGGATCCGGATTGGCCGGGTTGCGGGTGGAATTGTCATAGGTCCAGCGGGTGATCACCTTCGAGCCGGCCGGAGCCAGCAGCGGCTCTTTCAGGAAATACTCGTACTGCCAGCTGAAGTCGTAGCGGGGCAGCGCCAGCAACATCTCCTCGCGGCCGTCCGGATAGCGGATCGAGACGCTGGCCGAGCCGCCGCGATGATGAGCGTGTGGCGTCAGCCCGTAGAGGATGGCGTCCTTGGGCAGCTCCACGGAGGCGACCTCCGGGTGGAACTGTTCGCCGGGCGGGATGGCGATGGTGAAGTCGAAGATGCCGAAGGTGCGCAGCACATACTTCGGCTCCTGGCCCTTCGGATAGAAATAGACGCCCATCTGGGTCTTCTCGACCGTCTCGCGGCCATAGGGCGTGTAGTGGTTCTGGAACGCGATGCCACCGCTGGGCGGGACCCACACGCCGGTGTTTTCAGGCTGCAGGTTTGAGCCGCGTCCAGGACCATAGCCGCCCAGTGAGGCGCCCCATTCGGCCTCCGACGCGGTCCGGCCCTCGGTGGCCTCGCCCTCGACCACGCCGGTCAGGATGTGGTGCACCACCTGGCGGTCGGTCACACGGAAGGTTGTGGCCTTCATCCAGCGGCCCTCGGTCATGACGTTCTTCACGACGGGGCGCTGATACTCCATCACGCCTGACGCGGGGATCTTCGCCGCCGGGATCTCAACGATCACGTCCGGCTTACCCAGAGGCCATTCCGGGGCCTGGAACTTGATCTTCGCCAGCGGATCCTCGCCTTCGCCGCGCGGCGCGCCGGCCTCGACCCAATGGACCAGGGTCTTGATCTGGTCGGGGCTCAGCCGGTCATCGTCCAGGAAATGGCCCACCGTCTGGTCGGCCATGTAGGGTGGCATCCGGTTGGTGCGCAGCACCTCGCGGATCATCGGCGAGAAGCCTTTGATCTGCTCATAGTTGTTCAGCGGCATAGGTCCGATGCCCCCGGGCTGGTGGCAACCGGTGCACTTGGCCTGAATGATGGGGGCAATGGTCCTGGCGTAGGAAATCTTCGCAAAGCTTGCAGCCTTCGCGCGCTCCGGGAACGCGATCACGGCGCCGCGCGGCGCATTGGCGCCCATGGAGACCTTGCGGCCCGCCACCAGTCCCTCGATCGCCTGCTTCGCCCAGGCCTCGCCGCCCTTGCCCGCGACCGCGCCGCGGTAGGCCACCGTCCAGGTGCGCGGATCGATCACGATCACCTCGGCGGCACGGGTCACGCCCAGGCTCTCGCCAATGATCTGCTGGTAGTCGAAAAGAATAGGCATATCGATGCCGACAGCCTTGGCGTCAGCGATCACCGTGGGGCGGGTCTCACCGATCTTCGAGGCCAGCATCATGAACTCGACCCCCGGGGCCGAATGGGCCGCTTTCAGGTCCATATAGGCCTTTGCCTCGGCACGGATCGCCTTGTCGCCGCTGGCGTAGGTGATGATCACCACGGCCTTGGCGTCGCCCAGCCGGTAGAGCTGACGGCCCAGGTAGTTCTGATCCGGCAGGCGGAAGTCATCAACCATCTGCGGCGCGGCGGACGGCGCATCGGCCAGCGCAGGGCTCTGTGCTGCTGTCGCCAGGGCTAGAGCCCCCAGAACGGCCGAAAGTGCGCCAAAGATGACGCCGACCCGATTGATCGCAAACCCCATCCGTCCATCTCCCCCAGGCCGACGCGGATCACCGCCCGCGATTCCGGCGTGTCGTCACCCTACCGCGCTTCCGCGATATCTTACAGCATACCGAATTTCGCAATTCTGAACCGGGACGGCACGCCATGCAACGGACTGGTCCGCGTACAGCGGCTGGTGGGCCCGGCAGGACTCGAACCTGCAACCAGACCGTTATGAGCGGCCGGCTCTAACCATTGAGCTACAGGCCCCTGCAGCGCGGGGACGGCGTTAGCATGGGCTGCACGCCGCTTAAAGCTTGCGTTCATCTTGGATTTGCGAGGGTCTGGCGTCCGACCCTGGACTGGAGATGTCGATGAAGACCCTGATGCAAGCCGCCGCCCTTGGCCTGGCCATGACCACGACTGTTGCGATGTCGGCGGCGATGGCCCAGCCGGCGCCCCCGGCGGCCGAGACGATGTTCAAGGCCACCACCTTCAACCTGTCGGCCACGGGTGAAACCCGTGTCGCGCCCAACATGGCCAGTATCAGCCTGGGCGTCATGACGGAAGGCAAGACGGCCGCCGAGGCGCTGGCCGCCAATGCGACACGAATGACCGCTGTGATGGCGACTCTGAAAAGCGCCGGGTTCGCCGAGAAGGACATCCAGACCTCGAACCTGAGCGTCAATCCGCAGTACCGGTACGTGGAAAACCAGGCGCCGGTTCTGATCGGCTATCAGGTGTCGAACCAGGTGACGGTCGTCGTGCGCGACCTCAAGAAACTGGGCGCAGCCGTCGACGCCACCGTCAATGCCGGAGCCAATCAGGTAAACGGAATCAGTTTCGGCCTGTCGGACCCGTCAGCCGCCGAGAACGTAGCGCGGGAGGCCGCGGTGCGGGCGCTGACGGCAAAGGCCGAGCTCTACGCCCGAGCCACCGGCTATCGGCTTCTGCGTCTCGTCACGCTGAGCGAAGGCGGCGGCTATGCGCCCCAGCCGCCGATGCCAATGGTGGCCATGGCGATGCGCAGTGAAGCCAAGGATGCGTCGCCCGTGTCGGCGGGCGAACTCAGCGTCCGCGTCGACATCACGGCTGTCTACGAGTTGACGCGGTAAGCGTCAGGTCACTGGCCACAGGTCCGGCAGCCGCGCCGCCAGCCACCTGGCGAGCGCGGCGTTGACGTCGGCGGGCTTTTCCTGGGCCATCCAGTGGCCGGACGCGACGGTGGCCTCGGTCAGGTCCGCGCAGTGGGCCCGCATCGGATCGGCCAGTCGGCTGTCCAGGGTGGCGCACACATGGTCATAGGCTGCGTGAATGAAGAGCGCCGGCATGGGCAGGTGCGCGCGAGCGGCGGCCTCGTCGGCGTAGGCCATGTTGGCCGGGCCGTTCATGTACCAGCTGTCGGGGCCGAAGAAGCCGTTGCGGATCAGACCCTCGACGTAGCGGTTCTCGTCCTCAAGGGTCAGCACACTCTCGTCGCGCGGCACATCCGGGGCCGGGGCGCCGGGCCCGAACCAGCCGCCTCTGGCGCGTGTGTAGGCCGTGGCCGCAGGCTGACCCTGACCGTCGGGCGATCCCGCGCGGAACAGCAACTTCACCGTGGCGCGGACATCGGCCTCGAAGCTCGCGCAGGCGGCAGCGAAGCTCTCCCGGTAGAACAGCATGTAGTCCCACTGGGCCGCCGGGAACGCCGCCTCGGGATAGATCGTGCGGTCGGCCAGCGGGACGAGGGTCTCCGGCGCCATTCCGCCGGGCATGTAGGGCACGCACAGCGCCGCCACCCCGTGGCATCGCTCCGGATGTTGCTGGGCCAGCGACCAGACCACCGGCGCGCCCCAGTCATGACCGACCCAGATCGCCTTGTCGGCGCCCAGGCTGTCGAGCAGTTCGATCATGTCGGTGACGATGTGTTCCTGTGCATAGTCCTCGTGCCGGCCGTACACGCTGGATCGGCCATAGCCGCGCATGTCCGGCGCGATGGCGCGAAATCCCAGACCGCCAAACACCGGCAACTGATGACGCCACGAAATCGAAAGCTCCGGCCAACCGTGGACGAAGATGATCGGCGTTCCCGCCTCGGGGCCGCATGCGAGGTAGAAGGTCGCGTGGCGCGCGCTCTTGATCACGCGCTCTTCGACAGAGTGGCTCATGGGATCTCCCGGGTCGACGGCATCGTGTTCAGGGCTGTGGGCTGACCTTCGCACGGCGGAAAGCCCCGGCCAGGCGGTCAGCCATCATCCGACCGGGGAAGGCGCGCTCGCCTTCCATCATGGCGGCATAGACGAGATCCGTGCCGGCGATGGGGCCGGACGCCCAGCCCACCCCACGCCCGGGCGCCACGGCGCTGTCGCAGCTCAGAGTGCGGGGCTGGCGGTCCCGGGCCGTGGCTTCCAGAAGCTTTCCGACCTTAGTGGCTCCCGGTCCATCGCAGTCAGGAAGTTCGCGATCGCAGGCGGTGGCGGTATTGTAGCGATAGAGCACCCGGCTCGAGCCGGCCCCGGCAATCAAAACGCAGGTTGTCGGATCGCCGATCGCCCTTGAAACGGCGGCGTCCAGATCCTCGCGGTTCACCCCGGGTGGCGCATCCGGCGCACAGGCGGCAAGGACAAGGAGGCTGGCGGCAAGCAGGACGGTAACCGACGCGCGCATGGGGGCATACCTTCACGGGTTCGCCCGTTATCCTAGCGCATGTTGACGAACTTGTCGTCGTCAGGCGGGAGCCGCCTCAGTCGGCATGTTCGCGAAGGAAGGCGGCCATCTCGTCCAGCACCGGCGCGCCACCTCGCAGCGGTCTCGACAGAGCCAGGATGATCTCCACGTGGTCGACGCCGACGTAGTGGCGTTCCTCGACGACCGCACCGGCATCCCGATAGAGCTGGGACAGGGTTTTTGTGTTCTTGGGCCACACCGTCTTGTCCCTGTCGCCGGTGGCCAGGAAGGCTGGCGGGCTGGTGCGGGTCACGTAATTCAGCGGCTGCGTGCCGGTGAGATCGGCAGCCTGTCCGAAGGTGTTTCGAGTGGTCCTGTCGTTCAGCGGCAGGAAGTCATAGGGCCCTGCCAGCCCGGCCACGGCCTTCACCGAGGTCGGGTCGACGCCTGCCGCTCTCAGATATCGCGCATCCAGACCCAGCATCACGGCATTGTAGGCGCCCGCCGAATGACCCAGCAGGACGATACGCTCCGGGTCACCACCCAGCCTTGCGGCGTTGTCCACCGCCCACCGGACAGCTTGCGCGCCGTCATTCAGGAAGTCGGGATACCTGACCTCCGGATAGATCCGATAATCGGCCACAACGGTCACAAACCCGCGCGAGGCCATGGCGCGCCCAACCCAGTTATAGTCCTGGCGGCGACCTGACTCCCACGATCCTCCATAGAAGAACACCGCGATCGGCGCGGCGCCCCGGGCGGCGCGGGGGACATAGACATCCACCGTCTGCCGCGGATTTTCGCCATAGGCCTCGCCACGCGATACGCGCGTCGCCGGATCCTTGGGTGACAGGGTGGCGAAGAGGCCAAGCGGCGTACAGGCCGTCGTCAGCGCCGCGGCGGCGGCGACAAGCGTCAGTCGCAATGGGATACGCGGATCAGTCATGAACCCTCGTTACGGTCCAGTCGACGACCGGACAATGACAATCGGACCCAATAACTACGAAGCGCTGGACGCCTGAGACGCAAGGCGCCCTTGCGGACACTTGACGCCGACCCGCCGGCCCGGCGCTATGGGCGTCATCAGACCCGAAGGAGAGGTTCCATGGACGCAGCTCAGCCGAAAGAATTCAATGCGGCCGCTCTGGCGCAGGTGGCGCCCGCGCTTCAGGGAATCATCGATCAGGGTGCGCTCTCCGGTGCCGTGACCCTGGTCTGGCGCAAGGGGGAGGTTATCCAGACCCATGCGCTGGGTCATCGCGACATCGAAGGCGGTCAGCCCATGACCCGCGACACCCTGTTCCGCATCGCCTCCATGACCAAGCCGGTGACCTCCGTCGCCGTGATGATGCTGGTCGAGGAAGGCAAGCTGAAGCTGGACGACCCGGTCAGCCGTTGGCTGCCAGAACTGGCGAACATGCAGGTGCTGAAGGATCCGACGGGACCGGTGGACGCCACGGTCCCGGCTGCACGCGACATCACGGTCGAGGACTTGCTGACCCACCGCTCGGGCCTCGCCTATGGCTTCACCTCGATGGGCCCCATCGCCTATGCGCATGAAGAGAAGCTGGGCAACGCGCTGGCCAACCCGCACTCTCCGGACGCCTGGCTGAAGGCGCTGGGCGAACTTCCGCTTACCTATCAGCCCGGCGAGCGCTTCCACTACAGCCACGCCACCGATGTGCTGGGCTTCCTGGTGGCGCGGATCGAGGGTAAATCCATTGGCGAGGTGCTGCAGGCGCGGATCTTCGGACCGCTCGGCATGGCCGACACCTCGTTCTGGGTTCCGCCGGAAAAACGCGAGCGGATGGCCAAGCTGTACCAGGCGCCCCCGGAAGGTGCGCTAAAGGACGTCTCCTTCCCGCACGCCCCGACCCCGCCTGCCTTCGAGGGCGGCGGCGGCGGACTCGTCTCGACAGCAGACGACTATCTGAAATTTGCACGGATGATGCTGGGCCAGGGCGAGGTCGACGGGGTGCGGCTGGTGAAGCCCGAGACCCTCGAGCTGATGGCCGCCAACCGGCTAACTGACGAACAGCGCGGCCATGGTTTCATGGGCATGCCATTCTGGTTGAGTCAGGGATTCGGCCTGGGTCTGTCGATGATCCTGGACGCGGAAAAGCACCAGTGGATGGGGGCCGGCGCCGAGGGCGCTTACGGCTGGCCAGGCGCCTTTGGCACCTGGTGGCAGGCCGACCCGGTCAACGACATGATCCTGATCTTCCTGATCCAGGACTCCATGCCACTGGGACCCGAGGCCGTCACCGCCATGCAGGGCCAGCGCCCCACCGGGCGTATCGGCGGACCGATGTTCCAGAAGATCGTCTACACCGCCCTAGGATAGCCGCCGGCGCCAATCGTTCACCATGTCTTTGCGCACCGCCTTAACCAGGCGGAGCGCAAGGTCATGCGTATGGACCCGATCGCCACCGCTCGCTACGGCCTGATGGCTGCCTCAAACCGCTTTGAGACGGCGGCGACCCGCATCGTCGGTGCGCCGACTGACCCCGGTGTCGACCTTGGAACCGAGTTCGTCGAGGTGATCCAGGCCAAGCATGCCTTCTCCGCGAACCTATCGGTGATCCGCTATGCTCAGGACATGTGGGACTCCCTGCTGGCCATCCAGTCACGCTGAACGGATCACAGGCCGACACGAAAAAGGGGAGCCTCGCGGCTCCCCTTTCCGTAACGGCTGTCCGGGCCAGACTATTTCTTCTCGGTGGGATCTGCGCCGTCTGTCGGCGCGCCAGTTCCTGACGAGCCCATGAACAGCTTCTTGCCATCCGGGAATGTCACGTCGCGACCATTGGCCTTGCAGGCCGGTCTGCAGAGCTTGTCCTTGGACTGATACCCCCGGACGATGATTTCCGTCCCTGGCTTAAGCGAGTTGCGGTCAATTCCCGAACGCAGAAGCGTATTGGGCGTGCCGCCCTCAACCATCCAGGCCGTGGTCGCGCCGTTCGGGCCGACGGCGGCGATGTGCACCCAGGCGTGCGGATTGATCCACTCCACGCGAGTGACCTTGCCGCGCAGCAACACCGGAGACTTGCCATCAAACTCGGCGGCAAATGCGTGGTGAGCCAAGGCCGCGCCACCGGCGGCGGCTACGGCGAGCGCGGCGCCAATGGCTCC
The DNA here is from genome assembly GCA_903909375.1 of uncultured Alphaproteobacteria bacterium. Classification (GTDB taxonomy): domain Bacteria; phylum Pseudomonadota; class Alphaproteobacteria; order Caulobacterales; family Caulobacteraceae; genus Phenylobacterium. The sequence continues at coordinate 27,779 of CAIVVM010000001.1, read as the reverse complement.
AGCGACTATCAGGTTCTTTGTATTCATCGTGCGCCTCCAACGCGGGATGCAGATCAGGTTCCTTGAATCCCCGGACGTCGGGGACGACTTTTGGGCTACTGCAGCGGCACCTTGCGCAGGTCACCGTACATCAGTTCCTCGACAAACTCGACGCACTTGAACTGGTTCAGACGCGCGTCCTCCCCCACCCGCTTGTAGAGATTGAAGCTCATCTTCCAGGGACGGGTGAAGGTGTTGGGATCGGTGACGGTCGCTTCGTAGCGCACCAGGCCGGGGCCGGTTGGCGTCCAGCGCTCTACCACGGTCATCTGATCGGAGTGGTGATTGCCGGCGCGATCAAACCAGGTGCGATCGTTCATGCCGCTGACCGTGACAACCAGGGTGTCGCCTTCCCACTTGGCCACCGACTGACCCATCCAGCTGTCGACCGGCGCCGGACCGGGATCCGTAAACAGCACATTGCGTACGGCGCCGGCATATTCGTAGGCGATGATCATCGACTTCTCAGACTGGAAGATCTGGAAGGGTAGATGCATGTAGTTGGCGCGCGGCACGCCCGGCAGGTAGCATTTCACCTCAGGGTCGAGGTTCAGGTAGTCGGCGCGGTTGGCGTCGCGGATAGCCTTGGCCTCAGGCGTGTAGGGGATCTCGCCACCCTCGACGATGCCGAGACCGGCCGGAACGGCGCCCACAGCGCCCAGCGCCACGACCGCCTTGGCCGGCACCGGCACAAACGGACCGGGGCGCAGTTGCAGGGCGGCGCGGGCGGCATGGGGTTCGATATCCCAGCCGGCGGTATTCATCGCCTGCCAGACGCCGTTCAGGTCGGGATGTTTGCCGTCGGGGCCCCGGGGCGCCTTGTAGGCCGCCGCAGCCTTCGGCTTCGGCTGCGCCATCGCAGGGGCTGACGCAAGGAGGCCGACCACAGCCAGCGCCGCCACGATCCTGATCATAATCTCGTTCCCCCGTTGGTGTCGGTCTGGATTCGACCGCACCTCTTTGGACCCAACCTAAACAACGTTCCCGCTTCGCGCCAGACGGCTCGTCATTTTGCGAAACGTCCCGGCTGGTTTAAGCCGCCGCACATGACATTGCGACCGCTCTTCGCCACGCCGATCTATACGGCCACCCTTAGTACAGACCGAAGCTTCGAAAATTTCAACGCCGAGATTTTGCAGGCCTGCGAGGGACTGGCCGATGAGGATACGGCCGGGCGCCGCTGGTGCCGCGAACACGGCTACGGTGGCTACACCTCATACGCCTCGCTTGATGACCTGCCCCGGCGGATGAGCGTGTTCGGTGAGCTCAAGACCCGGCTGGATCGTCATGCGCGCGCGTTCTCCGACGCGCTGGACTTCGATCTGGGCGCCGGCAAGCTGCGGCTCGACAGCCTTTGGGTGAACATCCTCAAGCCCGGCGCCGCCCACTCGGGCCATGTCCACCCGCACAGCGTGATTTCCGGGACCTACTATGTGGCCACGCCGCCGGGCGCCAGCGCCCTGAAGCTGGAGGATCCGAGGCTGCCGCTAATGATGGCCGCCCCGCCCAGGCGGGCCGACGCGCCGGAGTCCGCACAGAGCTTCGTCTACCTCCAGCCCGAGGCCGGCACGTTGTACCTTTGGGAAAGCTGGCTGCGTCACGAAGTGCCCGCCAACCGCGCAAAGACGCCCCGGGTAAGCGTGAGCTTCAACTACGGCTGGCGCTGACGCCTAGTCCGTCGCCACCAGCGCGGGCCGCGCGAACTTGCTACCGAAGAAGTCGCCTTTCTTCCACACGGGACGCGCATCGCCGTCAGCAATCTCTCGGGCGATGTCATAGTTCAGGGTAGCAAACCGGGCCCCGGCCACATAGTCGATCGGCAGGGCCAGATCATCGCAGGGCTTATGATAGCACGAGGCCAGGAAGCCCTTGAACTGGGCTTCGCCCGGACCCTGGAAGCCCGTCATCAGGAACATCGACGGCACACCGGCTTCCACGAACCGGAAGTGGTCCGAGCGGGTGAAGAAGCCCTCCTCCGGCAGCGGATCCGGCGACACACCCACCCCGGACTTCGCCGCAGCGCGCGCCACGGCCGCGCCCAGGGTCGAGCGATCTGAGCCGAAGGCGATGACATCGGTGAAGGCGTAGGTCAGGATCGGCATGTCCAGGTTCACGTTGGCCGCAATCGAGGCCGCCGGGACCGTGGGATTGCGTGTAAAGTACTCGGCGCCCAGCAGGCCCTTCTCCTCGCCCGTCACCGCCAGGAACATCACTGAACGGCGAGGCGTCTTGCCGCTCTCCTTGAAGGCCCGGGCCACTTCCAGGGTGGTGGCGATCCCGGCGGCGTTGTCCAGCGCGCCATTGTTGATCGTGTCACCGTTCAACGGCGAGGATATGCCGATGTGATCCAGATGGGCGGATAGCACCACCACCTCGGCCTTCAGCGCAGGATCGGAGCCCTCGATCATGGCCGCGACATTGGCGCTCTCGATGGACTTGGTCTCGGTGCGCACCGTGACATCCAGCGACCCCGGCAACTCAAGGCGTGGTGTCTCGCCCTGCGGCTTTTCCGCCGCCTCGATCACCTTGGCCCAGGGAACCTTCGCACCCACAAACAGCTTCTCTGCGCCCTGCAGGCTCAGGGAACCCAACGAAGGCGTATCCGGCGCGGTATCGTGAGGCGCACCGTCCGGCCTGCGCCAGTTCATGGCCCACTGCTGCCAGGATCGCTTGCCGTCGGCGAAGGGGCGACGCTTCTCGTCGGTGGGGGTGTAGAGGGTGATCAAGCCTACAGCGCCGCGCCTGGCCGCCTGCTCACGTTTGGTGCGGCCATTGGCATAGTAGGCGCGCTCCTCGGTCTGGAAGCCGGACGGCGCGCCCGCCAGCACCACCACGATCTTGCCCTTGACGTTGAGGCCCCTGTAATCGTCACGCTTGCGCTCGGGCGCCACCACACCGAAACCCACGAAGACCATCGACGCCGTGACCTTGCGTTCCGCAGGTCCGAACGGACGGGCCACCATATAATCATCACCGAAAACCAGCGGCGTTTCGGTTCCGTCCCGGGCCTTCAGAACGTAGCGACCCTCATCGCGCGACCGAACCGCCACCAGCGGCACCGGCTGGAAGTAGGTCCCGTTCGTTCCGGCGGGCTTCAGGCCCAGTTGCGCAAACTGTGAGGCCACATAGTTGGCGGCGATGTCGTAGCCCGGCGTGCCGGTATCACGGCCCTCCAGCAGGTCACTGGCCAGGAAGGTGATGTGGGCCTTGATGCTGGCGGCTGAAGTCTCGGTCGCAGTCGAAACCTGGGCGGCAGCCATGCTGGAGACGACCAGCGTGGCCAGCGAAACCGACATCGGCAGCAACTTGCGAAGAAACATGACAACTCCGTGACAGACGTCAGGCTCTTCTAGAATTCCCAACCGTCAGCTGTCGAGGAAACTCCGCAGCTTGCGCGACCGCGACGGGTGCTTCAGCTTGCGCAGGGCCTTGGCCTCGATCTGCCGGATCCGTTCGCGGGTGACGCTGAACTGCTGGCCAACCTCTTCCAGGGTGTGGTCGGTGTTCATGCCGATGCCGAAGCGCATGCGCAGCACGCGCTCTTCCCGCGGCGTCAGCGAGGCCAGCACGCGCGTGGTGGTTTCACGCAGGTTGGACTGGATGGCCGCATCGATGGGCAGGATCGCGTTCTTGTCCTCGATGAAGTCGCCCAGGTGGCTGTCTTCCTCGTCGCCGATGGGGGTCTCGAGGCTGATCGGCTCCTTGGCGATCTTCAGCACCTTGCGCACCTTCTCCAGAGGCATGGCCAGCTTCTCGGCCAGTTCTTCCGGCGTGGGCTCGCGGCCGATCTCGTGCAGCATCTGGCGCGAGGTGCGGACGATCTTGTTGATCGTCTCGATCATGTGCACCGGAATACGGATGGTGCGGGCCTGGTCGGCGATCGAGCGGGTGATCGCCTGCCGGATCCACCAGGTGGCGTAGGTGGAGAACTTGTAGCCCCGGCGGTACTCGAACTTGTCGACCGCCTTCATCAGACCGATGTTGCCCTCCTGGATCAGGTCCAGGAACTGCAGGCCGCGGTTGGTGTATTTCTTGGCGATGGAGATCACGAGGCGAAGGTTGGCCTCCACCATTTCCTTCTTGGCCTGGCGGGCCTCGCGCTCGCCCTTCTGGACGGTCTGGACGATGCGGCGATAGTCGTCGATGGGCACGCCGGTTTCGGTGGCCAGGGCCGCGACTTCCGAACGGATGTCGCCGATCTGGCTGGCGTCGTTCTCGGCGAACTTGGTCCAGCGCACGCCCAGCAGCTTGACCTGATCGGTCCAGTCCGGGGTCATTTCCTGGCCGAAGTAGGCCTTCAGGAATTCGGCGCGGCTGATCCCGTAGCTGTCGGCCAGCCGCAGCAAGCGGCCTTCCAGCACCATCAGGCGCTTGTTGATCGCGTACAGCTGCTCGACCAGCGCCTCGATGCGGTTGTTGTTCAGCTTCAGCGTCTTCAGATGCTGAACGATGGCGGCGGCGGAGGCCTGATAGGCCTTCAGGTCCTTGTCGCCGAGCTGTTCGCCGCGCAGGCGCGCGCCCACCAGCTTTTCCTGCAACAGGCGGAAACTCTCGAATTCGACGGCGATGGCGTCCAGGGTCACCATCACGCCTTCGCGCAACTCCGCTTCCATCGCGCTGATGGTGGGACCGGCGCCGTCATCGAAGTCGTCGTCGTCGTCGCTGTCGGCCTTGGCGATGATCTCGCCGTCCTCGTTGAGTTCGGGGGCCTCCTCGACGACTTCGGCCGGCGGCGGCGCATTGGCGGCCAGCTCCTCGGCGGCGGCGGCGGTCATGCCGCCGTAGGTCTGCTCAAGGTCGATCACCTCGCGCAGCAGGATCCGGCCGCCCTCCAGTTCCTCGCGCCACACCATGATGGCCTCGAAGGTGAGCGCGCTTTCGCACAGGCCCCGGATCATGGTGTCGCGGCCGGCCTCGATGCGCTTGGCGATGGCGATCTCGCCTTCGCGCGAGAGCAACTCCACCGAGCCCATCTCGCGCAGATACATGCGCACGGGGTCGTCAGTACGATCGTAGGCGGCTTCCTTGGTGGTCTCGACCACGGCGGTGTCTTCACGAACCGTGACCTCGGTGGCCTCGGCGTCGTCTTCGGACTCCACGACGTTGACGCCCATCTCGCTGAGCATTGCCAGCGTGTCCTCGATCTGCTCGGAGGTCACTTCCTCGGAGGGGAGCACCTTGTTGAGCTCGTCCATCGTGACGTAGCCGCGGGTCTTGGCCGCCTTGATGAACTTCTTGACTGCCGCATCGGTCAGGTCGAGCAGCGGCCCGTCATTGGTGGTGGTTTCGCTGGCGGTCGCATTGGCTGCGGTGGTGGTGTCGCCTTCGGCCATCGTGATCATCCAATTCTTCGAAGTCGGCGACCATCCCGCGAGGGGAGGCCGAGTGTTGTTCAGGGGCCACAGAACCGGGACAGCTGTCCGTTTCCATCACCAATTTCGTTCGGGTACGTGAACCTCAGGAGCCAGACCGCGCCGGCAGGACGGACCCCGCCACGAACCATCCGGCAGAGGCACACGCTCCCGCCAGTTCGCGGCGCCTCCATCCCCGGCCTCGAAAAGAGGCGCGGCGGCGTGACCCCTGGGACTTCCACCGGTCGAGGGAGACATCATCATCCACGCAGGGGGCGCGCTCGGAAACCGCAGCGGCCCATCGATGTCTGTCAGACGCGAGCTAAATCCAGTGGGCCGCAGATGGCGTGCCAGGGGCGCTGTGTCAAGATCATGACGCGGCGCAGGGCGTCAGGTCGCAGGACGCGGAGTGGGTCGCACATGATCAAGGCATGGGACAAGGGGGCGGGTAGACCGGTAGTAGGAAGGGTAGCAAGCGCATCACGGTAATGGTGTGAGCCTCCAGGCTCGGGTCCCCATTTAGAGGTTAAGTAAAGTGGCACCGTAAATCCCTATTGCTCCCTGTTTGATGCAATATCTTCAGATTTCTATCAGCAAATTGATCTGAGACTATAATATAATAGTTGATTGTTTTGAATTAAACATAATCATAAGATTCGCAAGTCATTTTCATGATGATTATGAATTCACGGTCGAAACCTTCATTGATACATACGACTCATTCAATGTACTGACCGATGATAAGCAGCAATGTGCGTTGTATGAAGCGCTGAGGAAGCTAGTCTTAAGCTGTCATGACAATGAGGAATTCGTTTCAAGAATTGCTGAGCTGGGAGGCCCGGGTTTGGGTTCATCCAAAACTCATTTGAATTAGCGAAACAGGCGATTGCCAGTGGAGTCCCGGGGACATCGCGCAATTGAGGTAGGTTCTCGCGGAGAGTTACGCTGACACTCCCGCGGGCAGCGGGACGGTTCTGCGACCTGTGTCCTTTGACCGCGAACCGACGCGAAGGGACGCGAACAGGTCATGTTCACCCCCTCGCCACAGGCGCCCGAGGCCCGGCGCCGCGTTTGGAGGTAAAGTAACGCGTCACCGTAACCGACCGTAACCAAAGACTACTGACCCCATCCACGCTGAACACGCTCTTCGACGCAGAGGCAAACCCATGGCTACCCCCGCGGTAATTGCGAACTGCGACGCGCCGGGAGCCTATAGGTAGGTCGCCCTCGGTCTTGGATGCGCTCACCTCGCCAGTCCGTGACCTGAGTGCAAAAGATGCCGCTGACCGGGCACGGCGCAATCGAGGAGACAACCATGCGCGCGAAGATCGCCTACATCATCATGCTGGCGTTTCTGTTCAGTCATGAGGTGGATGCAGCGCTCCGGCATGAGTGGCGCGTGCTGCCGCTCACCAGTTTTCTGCCCGATGATATCGGTCGGCAGGTATTCATCTGGGCTCACGTGCCCCTGTTCGCCGCCATCCTGTTGTTCAACGACAGGACCGGGCTCAGGTTTGGCCTGGCGATATTCTCGCTCGTTCATGTCGGATTGCACTGGGGCTTCCGGAAACATCCGGCCTACGAATTCAATAACCTGAGCTCCTGGCTGATCATTGGCGGAGCCGGCCTGTTCGGAGGTCTTTACCTGGCTCTGGTGAGGCGACGTCCGTCAGTGGGCCAAATCGGACCGCAGGTCTTCTGATGGCAGCCCGATGCCAATCAGCCGAGACGTCGTCGCCCGCATAAGCCAGCGCCTTACCCTGCCCAATCCCCGACGGCTCGCCGACATGGAAGCCCGCACCGGCCGGAAGCTGGCCCCAAGGCCGCGTGGGCCGGCGCCGCGTTTGGGGGTTAAGTAACGCGTCAACGTGACCCACCGCATTTAGGGGTTAAGTAAAGTGGCACCGTAACTCCCGGCTTGCGGTGTCCACAATATGCCCTATCCTGTGGACACAGTTCGACAGGAGCGCGCGCCGTGCCCAAGGCCATGACCCTTAACGTGCGCGTCACTGGCCGGCTCGGGGACTTCGTGGCGGCCAATGTCGCGGAAGACGGCGTCTACGAGAACGTCAGCGAATATGTCCGCGACCTGATCCGGCGCGACATGGAACGCGCCGAAGCCGATGCCTTCCATCGGCTGAAGGCCGAACTGCAACAGGCTTTCTCGCTGGCTGACGACAGCTTTCAAACCCTGGACGCCGAAACCGTGATCGCCCGGGGACGGGCCCGCGCCGCACGGTGAGCGAGTTCCGGGTCCAGATCGCCACGGTCGAGCGGATCGACGAGATCTACCGCTACACCGAAAGCACCTGGGGGGCGGATCAGGCGGCGCGTTACATTCGCGGCCTGTTCGCCCGCTTCGAGGCAATCGCCGCCCGTCATGTCGTCTGGCACGCGATCCCGGCCGAGTTCGGGGTTGAGGGCTTCGTGTGTCGGTATCAGCAGCACCTGATCTACTGGAAAATTCTCGGCGACGGCGACGTTGGCATCGTCACGGTGCTCCACGAACGGATGCACCAGATCGAGAGATTCCGGGCGGACTTCGAGGGTTGAAGCCAGGTTGCGGTGGGGGGCTATTGCAACTGTCCCCGTACTTTCACCTCAGTGCGCCACCGGGCTCTCCGCCGCATCCCCGTTCGCCCAGTCGCTGTTGAGCAGGCGCCGGAGCTGATCGCGCTCGCCCTTGAGGGTCATGAGGGTGGCGGCGTCCTGGTCGCGGGCGAGGTCCTGCGCGGCGCCTTCGACGGCGCGTTCCAGGCTTTCCAGCTGCATCAGCAGGTCAAAGGCCTGGCGCCAGAGGTCGCGCGCGCGCTCGCCGGTCTCGGTCAGGAAGGGGGCGCTCAGGCCCGCGCGTTGGGCGTCGCGTTCGAGGCGGGTGAAGTCCTCGGGGACAAAGCCGCGCGTATGCAGATGGCGAACCGCCGCGTCAGCCTCCAGGCCCTCGGCCTCATAGCGCAGGCTGACCAGTTCCTGGGCCAGGCGATCCAGCTGTTCGTCGCCAAAGCCGTGGGAGCCCACCCGCTCTATGGAGGCGTCGATGATACCGGGGTCGCGCACGGCGGCCATGGCCAGGGCGGCGGCCAGCGGCCGGGGCGCGCGGCGCAGGCGATCGTAGGCGTCCTTGACCTCGGCGGTGGCGCCGATCGCGGCCGCGTTGGTCTTGCGGCGCTTGTCCCAGCCTGCGCGGGACATTTCGCGCGCCGCGGCGCCCACGGTGTAGACCGGCTGGCGGGTGGGCCACAGCGCCTCGTAGCGGGCCAGCAGGTCCTCGCGATAGGCGGCGGCCAGATCCCCGTCGGCGATGGTGGCGGCCACCTTGCGCAGCTTGACCTTGAGCGCGGTCTTGCGCTCGGGTGTATCCAGCGGGTCATCGCCGCGATGGAAGTTGAACAGGGCCTCGGCAAAGGGGGTGGTGTTGGCCAGCTGGGCCTTCAGCGCCAGGGCGCCCTGCTCGCGCAGCACCTCGTCGGGGTCCTTGCCGCCCTCGATGAACACGAATTTGAAGGTCCGCCCGGGCTTCAGCAGCGGCAGGGCGCGCTCCAGCAACCGGTTGGCGGCGGCCTTCCCCGCGCGGTCGCCGTCGAGGCAGACGGTGGGCTCGGGGTGGTGGCGCCACAGCACCTCCATCTGCTCCTCGCCGAGCGCCGTACCCATGGCGGCGACGCCCGCGATCCCGGCCCGCTGACAGGCGATGACGTCCATATAGCCCTCGACCACCACGAGGGGCGCGTCCTCACCGGTGGGCGCGGCGGCCAGGATCTTGCGCGCCTCGGACAGGCCATAGAGCTGGTGGCCCTTGTGGAAGACGGCGGTCTCCGGGCCGTTGAGGTATTTGGCGCGGGCCTGCGGGTCCATGGCCCGGCCGCCGAAGGAGACCACTCGGCCCCGCGCATCCAGGATCGGAAAGATGATCCGGTCACGGAACCGGTCGTAGGGCGCGCCGCCATCCTCAGGCGCGATCAGCAGGCCGGTCTCCACCAGCTCAGCCGGACGCGCGCCCTTGGTGACCAGATAGTCCTTCAGCGCCGTGCGACCGGACGGCGAGAAGCCCAGCCGGAACCGAGACCACTCCTTTTCCGGCAGGCCGCGTTTCTCCAGATAGGCGCGGGCCTCCCGGGCCGGCGGGCGTTTCAGCTCGGCCTCGAACCATTTGGCGGCCAATTCCAGCCACTCGGCCAGGCCCTGTCGCACCTTCTCCTGCTCGGCGCCGCGCGGATCGACGGCGGGCAGCGGCACGCCCGCCTCGGCCGCCAGCCGCTCGACGGCCTCGGCGAAGCTCAGCCGCTCGTTTTCCTGCAGGAAGGTGATCAGGTCGCCGGTCTTGCCTGACGAGAAGTCGAAGAACTGGCCCTTCTCGTCGTTCACATAGAACGAGGGGGTCTTTTCCTTGTTGAACGGCGACAGGCCCACATACTCGCGGCCCTGCTTGCGCAGCTTCACGGTACGACCGATCACGTCGGACGGGCGCAGCCGCGACTTGATCTCTTCCAGGAACCTTTCGTCGAACCGACCGACCATCCCATTCACCTGCGGCGCTGAGCCGCCGTCACGCCAGCCCACATAGCCGAATCACGTGGGTGACCTTTGCAACACTGTGGATGGACTGTGGATACGACAGGACCGGACGCAGGAACGATACCCCTAGCTCAACGAATCCACCCAGCCCGGCAATTCGGCGATGGCGCCCAGTTCCACGAACCGCGCATGGCCCGCCGGCGCCTCGGCCATCTCGTGGGCCCAGGTGACGGAATAGGGAACGTGGGCGCCCCAGCTGCCCGCCTCCAGGGCCGGCAGGATGTCGGACCGGAGCGAGTTGCCGCACATCACCGCCTCGGCGGCGCCCGTGCCGTGGCGGTCGAAGACCCGCAGATAGGTCGAGGCATCCTTCTCGCTGACGATCTCCACGGCGGCGAACAGGTCGCCCAGGCCCGACGCGGCCAGCTTCTGCTCCTGGTGCAGCAGGTCGCCCTTGGTGATCAGCACCAGACGATAGTGTTCCGAGAGCTCCGCCAGCGCGTTTTCCACCCCCGGCAGCGGCTCGACCGGCTCCTGAAGCATCTCGCGCCCGGCCGCCAGAATGTCGGCGATCAGGCGGCCCGGCGGGTTGTGATCCGTAAGCTCCATGGCGGTTTCGATCATCGAGAGCGTGAAGCCCTTCACCCCATAGCCATAGAGCCGAAGGTTGCGGGCCTCGACCTCGGCCAGGCGGGCGTTGAGCAGATCCGGCGGGGCGAAGCCGGCCATCATCTCGCGCAGGCGATCCTGCGTCAGACGGAAGATCGTCTCATTGTGCCAGAGCGTGTCGTCGGCATCGAGGCCGACCGTGGTGATGCGCATAACCGGTTGAATAGGCCGCCCGGATGAGTCTGCGCAATCGTCAGCCGGCACAGGCGGCGTGGGCCTTGTTGACCCGCTCGGTCGAGGCCGGATGGCGCGCGAGCCGCGAGGGCGGCCGGATGGGTCGCGACACGAGATTGCCAGTGCAGTTGGGACAAAAGCCGCCGAAGCGGCCTTCGGCGCATGCGGCGCAGAACGTACATTCGAACGTGCAGATCCGGGCGTCGAGGCTGTCCGCCGGCAGATCTCGATCACAGCATTCGCAGTTGGGACGGAGCGCAAGCATGGACTGAATTTGCAGCAATCGAAGTCTGGCGGAAATGACAGGTTTCCCTCTTTTTGTGCCAGCTACTCGCCGAACCCCTCCCCGAGATCGGACACCGGCTCGAGACGCAACAGACGGCTATCGGCCACCCCTGCGGTCCTGTGGGCGACCAGCACCCGATACTCAGGATCGCGCACCATGGAGATAAAGGCCTCCGAGCTTGGGTACTCGGCGATGAAGGCGATGTCCCAGGCCTCTGCGTCGGGTCCGGTGACCATCACCTGCGGCTTGCCCGCCCAGACCTGTTTGCCGCCCAGACGCTTGAAGATGTGCGCGGTGGTCCGACCGTAGGCGCGGTAGGCGTCCAGACCCGTGAGGTCCTTGCCGTGGTCCGGGTGCCCCTCGGGATAGTCGGCCTGGGGCTTGAGCTTCACCAGATTGAGCATCTGGATCGGCTGGTCGCGCGGCAGCGACTTGAAGACTTCCCACGCATCGCGGCCCGGATCGATGTACATGCTGCTCCCTCGCCTTGTGCGGACAGATTAGCCGCATTGACCCCACCTTCGCGAGTCACTACCAACGCCGCCGTTTGCCCAAGTCAAAAGGACCACCACCATGAGCCGTGATCTGCTGCCTGGCGTCACCGGCGTTCTGGTGCTGGCCGATGGAACCGTCCTGCAGGGGCATGGCGTGGGCGCCACGGGCGAGGCGTTGGGCGAGGTCTGCTTCAATACCGCCATGACCGGCTACCAGGAGATTCTCACCGATCCCTCCTACATGGCCCAGATCGTCGCCTTCACCTTCCCGCACATCGGCAATGTGGGGACAAATGTGGATGACCTGGAGCAGATGTCGGGCGCGGCCGAGACGGCGGCCCGGGGCGCGATCTTCCGCGACATGCCCACGCCGCCGGCCAACTGGCGCTCGGACTGCGATCTTCCTGCGTGGATGGCGCGACGCGGCGTCGTGGGTCTGGCCGGGGTGGACACGCGCGCGCTGACCCGGGCGATCCGTGAGAACGGCATGCCCCACGGCGTGATCGCCCACAGTCCCGACGGCGTATTCGATCTGGAGGCGCTGCTGGCGAAAGCCAAAGCCTGGTCAGGCCTGGAAGGGCTGGATCTGGCCAAGGACGCTACCTGCCTGCAGGCGTTCACCTACGATGAGGGCCTGTGGTCCTGGCCGGAGGGCTACGCGAAGCCGGCCACGCCGAAATACGATGTGGTGGTCGTCGACTACGGCGTGAAACGCAACATCCTGCGATCACTGGTCTCGGTGGGCGCACGGGTCACCGTGGTGCCGGCGAGCACCACAGCCGAGGAGATTCTGGCGCGCAAGCCGGATGGCGTCCTGCTCTCCAACGGCCCCGGAGACCCCGCCGCGACGGGCGTCTATTCGGTACCCGAGATCCGCAAGCTTGTGGCCAGCGGCACGCCTGTGTTCGGCATCTGCCTGGGCCATCAGATGCTGGCGCTGGCGCTGGGCGCCACGACGGTGAAAATGGATCAGGGCCACCATGGCGCCAACCATCCGGTCAAGGACCTGACCACCGGCAAGGTGGAAATCGTCTCCATGAATCACGGCTTCACAGTGGATCGCGACAGCCTGCCGACCGGCGTCGAGGAGACCCATGTCTCGCTCTTCGACGGCACCAACGCCGGCCTGGCGCTCGAGGGCAAGCCGGTCTTCAGCGTCCAGCACCACCCCGAAGCCTCACCCGGCCCGACGGACAGCCTCTACATCTTTGACCGGTTTGCAGAGCTGATGGACGCGGGGAAGTCGTTCGGAACGACCGCAAGATCTTGAACCGCGAACCCACGCGAACGAACGCGAACAAGATCATGATGCATCGAGCCCTGGGCCAATAGCGACCTTATCTACTGGCTCAATCCGTCGGACCGCAGGGTCGGTTCGCAACCGCCCTGGCGGGGTCACGTGAAGATCCTGCAAGACCATTCGCTGAACGGTGGCCCGGGAAGAATTCCCGAAGTTCACCAGAAGTCCGACCTCAAGACCAGTAGCACGCAGATAGTTCAGAACCTGCGCCCGATGTTCGGGCGCGATGTCGCGGACAGCTTTCAGTTCCACGATTATCGCGTCGAAGCATATGAAGTCTGGGCAATAGGTCTGCTTCAGGGCGTTTCCCTTGTAGGCCAGATCAAGGGGTGGCTTCGCCCGAAACGGGATGTCGCGGGCGGCGAACTCCAACGCAAGGCACTCCTGGTAAACCGCCTCCAGGAACCCTCGCCCGATCACGCGGTTCACTTCAAATACCGCGCCTTGAATTCGAAAAACTTCCTTCGCGCAGATTAAACCGTAATCAGGTGGGCCAGGATTATCGTCCATCAGTCACTTGCGGGCTCGAAAGGGGAAATAGAACAAAAAATGAACATCATTTCCCCATATGCGTCAAGATCAGGATGCCCGAACCAAGGCAGCGCAGGAAAGCAACGTCTTACGCCAACATGCCTTCGCCGGTCTGAAACACGCCTGCCCAACTGCAAGGCGGGTTCGCGCCCGTTTGCGTGTGTTCGCGGTTGAGTCCTGCAGCCGACCGTCAGGCGCGATCTGATTGTCCGAGAGCCTCTCGAGGCTGCTCGTCGACGGGTGAGGGCGCGGGCGTCAGGACCGCGACTCCCCCTTGAAAACCGCCCCCGCGGGGGCCGCGATCGGGCGCGTCGGCAAGCGTCGGGTCAACATCGGGACCGCGCCTGTCGGGTCGCGTCGGCGCATCGTGCTCGTACTTTCGCAGCGCCCGTTGCTTTGCTCCCCAATCGCCCATGACCGACCCCTAGAGGCTGGACAGTTCGCCCAGGCCGATGATGGGACCGCTCGGGCCGTTGGGATCCTTTGAGCCGCCTTCCGGTTCGATGGAGACCGCCAGCTTGGCGCCGGCGGACATCCTGGCCATCACTTCCAGCGGCAGCGCGATGACCTTGGCCTTGCCGGGCTCGATCAGGCCGAGCGACCGGGGCTTGTCCTGGCCGGCGATCAGCCAGAGCTGATTGACCTTGTCGCGGTCGGCGCCGGGCGGCAGCAGCGAGGTGATGATCAGCGCCTTGCGGTCCGGATCATAGGCCGCGACGAAAAGCGGCTGCGGCTGGCCGCTGGTGGCGGTCAGGCTGGCGTTAAGCAGTTGGCCGGGCGCCGAGGCAGGCGCCTCGACGGTCACCGGTGGCTGGGTGACCTGCACCACCACACCGGCCAGGCTGGCGGCGGCCAGAGCGAATCCACCCACGGCGGCGTTCCGCCAGAACCGCAGTTTGTTCATCACCGCGCCATTGTCGTTGGCGGGCAGCATGGCCTCGATCCGCGTCCAGACGCCTTGCGGCGCGGTGACCGATTCGATGCTGTCGAGCATGGGGGCGAGGCGCCGGCGCCAGGCGTCCACGTCAGCGGCGAAGGCCGGGTCGCGGGCCATGCGCATCTCGGCCTCGGCGCGTTCACGCGCATCCAGCACGCCCAGCGCGTGCTCGGCCGCAAAGGCCTCGGCTTCGGGAAGATCGGGAGCTTCACTCATGACTGGAGGCATCCCTTTAGTTTCGCCAGTCCCCGACGAATCCAACTCTTCACTGTGCCCACAGGCGCATCCATGCTGCGGGCCAGAGCCTCATACGTCACGCCCTCGAAGAAGGCGGTCCGGATCACTTTCTCGGTGCGGTCGTCCAGCTGGGACAGGCACCCGTGCAGTTTGTTGCGGTCGTCCGCAGCGGACAACAACGTCTCGGCGCTGTCGGCGCCATCGGGGATCTCCATACCCTCGATGGATCCGGCGTACGCCAGCGGCCCGCGCGCCCGCAAACGGTCAATCGCCCGGTTGCGGGCGATGGTGGACAGCCACGTCATCACACTCGCCCGGGAGGAATCAAACCGGTCGGCCCGTCGCCAGATTGTGACGTACACGTCCTGCAAAACGTCCTCGCTCTCCTCGCGGTCCGAGAGGATACGGAGGCAGACGCCGAAAAGCTTCGCAGAGGTGGCCTGGTAAAGTTGTCGCAGGGCCTCGCGCTCACCCGATGCGATGCGCGCCATGAGCTGTGAGAGATTGTCCGAGGTCGTCGCACCGGCGGCCAAAGGGAACCCCAACTCTAGAAATTGTCATCACAGACGGGTGAACAACGAAGCTGCCCGTCCCGGAGCCAGGACGCAAGCCTTGCGATAACCGCGGTCTGCGCGCGAGGGCGCTTGCGCCCGCGGGGCTCCCTCTCTAAACCGCCCGCTTAACCTGCAGATTGACCAGATCGGCGCCTCTCAGCGTGCGCCGGTTCATGCGCGCGAGACGTGATGCCCAAACGCACAGACATATCCTCGATCCTGATCATCGGCGCCGGCCCCATCGTGATCGGCCAGGCCTGCGAGTTCGACTACTCCGGCGTTCAGGCCTGCAAGGCGCTGCGCGCCGAGGGCTACCGGATCATCCTGGTGAACTCGAACCCGGCGACGATCATGACGGATCCGGACGTCGCAGACGCTACCTATATCGAGCCGATCACACCGGAGATGGTCGAGAAGATCATCGCCAAGGAACGCCCCGACGCCCTGCTTCCCACGATGGGCGGGCAGACGGCGCTGAACACGGCGCTTGCGCTGGAAGCCTCCGGCGCCCTGGCGAAGTACGGTGTCGAGATGATCGGGGCCAAGGCCGACGTGATCGACAAGGCCGAGGACCGCCAGAAATTCCGCGACGCCATGGATCATCTGGGTCTGGAAAGCCCCAAGTCCAAGGCGGCCCATTCCATGGAAGAGGCGCTGGAGGGGCTGGAATTCGTAGGGCTGCCGGCGATCATCCGCCCGTCGTTCACACTCGCCGGCACCGGCGGCGGCATCGCCTACAATCTGGAGGAGTTCCGCGAGATCGTGGAGCGTGGTCTGGATATCTCGCCCACCACCGAGGTGCTCATCGAGGAGAGCGTGCTCGGCTGGAAGGAGTACGAGATGGAGGTGGTCCGCGACAAGGCCGACAACTGCATCATCGTCTGCTCCATCGAGAACATCGACCCGATGGGCGTGCACACCGGGGACTCGATCACCGTGGCGCCGGCCCTGACGCTGACGGACAAGGAATACCAGTGGATGCGCCGCGCCTCGATCGCGGTGCTGCGCGAGATCGGCGTCGAGACCGGCGGCTCCAACGTGCAGTTCGCGGTCAATCCCGCGGATGGCCGCATGGTGGTCATCGAGATGAACCCCCGCGTGTCGCGCTCGTCCGCGCTCGCCTCTAAGGCCACCGGCTTTCCCATCGCCAAGGTCGCCGCCCGGCTGGCCGTGGGCTACACCCTCGATGAGCTGATGAACGACATCACCGGCGCCACGCCGGCGTCCTTCGAGCCCAGCATCGACTATGTGGTCACCAAGATCCCCCGGTTCGCCTTCGAGAAATACCCGGGCGCCGAGGCCTATCTAACCACCTCCATGAAGTCGGTGGGCGAGGTCATGGCCATCGGCCGCTGTTTCGCCGAGAGCCTGCAGAAAGCTCTGCGCGGTCTCGAAACCGGTCTGACGGGTCTGGATGAAATCGCGATTCCCGGCGCCGACGATCCGGAGATGGGCCACGCCGCCATCCTGCGCGCACTGGGCACGCCGACCCCGGACCGCCTGCTGGTGATCGCCCAGGCCTTCCGCGCCGGCCTGACGTGCGAGGAGATCCATGCGGCCTGTTCCTATGAGCCCTGGTTCCTCCGCCAGATTGAAACCCTGATGCAGGAAGAGGCCCAGGTCCGCGGCCAGGGTCTGCCCACCGATTCCGCCGGCCTGCGCCGGCTCAAGGCGCTGGGCTTTTCCGATGCGCGTCTGGCCAAGCTGATCCATTCGACCGAATCCGAGGTCCGCACCCGCCGTCGCGCCCTGGGCGTACGCCCGGTATTCAAGCGGATCGACACCTGCGCCGGCGAGTTCCGCGCCGAAACGCCCTACATGTATTCGACCTACGAGACCGGCGCGCTGGGCCAGGTCCCAGAGTGCGAAAGCGACCCGACCGATCGCAAGAAGGCGATCATCCTGGGCGGCGGACCCAACCGGATCGGCCAGGGCATCGAGTTCGACTACTGCTGCTGCCACGCCGCCTTCGCGCTCAAGGATATCGGCGTCGAGTCGATCATGGTGAACTGCAACCCCGAGACCGTCTCCACCGACTACGACACGTCCGATCGACTCTACTTCGAGCCGCTGACGGCAGAGGACGTTCTGGAACTGATCGACGTCGAGCAGTCCAAGGGCACGCTGCTGGGTGTTATCGTCCAGTTCGGCGGCCAGACGCCGCTCAAGCTGGCGCAGCCGCTGGAGGACGCCGGCATCCCGATCCTCGGCACCTCGCCGGACGCGATCGACCTGGCCGAAGACCGCGAGCGGTTCCAGCAACTGCTGCATCGTCTCAACATCGCCCAACCCGTCAACGCCATCGCCCGCTCCCGTGACGAGGCCTTCGCCGGGGCCCACAAGGTCGGCTACCCCGTGGTGATCCGGCCCTCCTATGTGCTGGGCGGGCGCGCCATGGAGATCGTGCGCGATGACGAGCAGCTGGAGCGCTACATCACCACGGCCGTGCAGGTGTCCGGCGACAGCCCCGTCCTGATCGACCAGTATCTGAGCCGCGCCACCGAGGTGGACGTCGACGCGCTTTGCGATGACACCGGCGCGGTCTTCGTGGCCGGCGTGCTGGAGCACATCGAGGAGGCGGGCGTCCACTCCGGCGACAGCGCCTGTTCGATGCCGCCCTTCTCGCTCAAGGCCGAGACCATTGACGAGCTCAAACGCCAGACCCGGGAGATGGCCCGCGCGCTGAAGGTCCGCGGCCTGATGAACGTCCAGTTCGCCATCGAGGAACCCCACAGCGACACGCCAAGAATATATGTGCTGGAGGTCAATCCGCGCGCCAGCCGCACGGTGCCGTTCGTTGCCAAGACCATTGGTCGACCCGTGGCGGCCATTGCCGCCAAGCTGATGGCCGGCAGGCCGCTTTCGGACTTCGGACTTGTCGACCAGCCTTACGACCACATTGCGGTGAAGGAAGCGGTCTTCCCGTTCGCCCGCTTCGCAGGGGTCGATACTATCCTGGGGCCAGAGATGCGATCGACCGGCGAGGTCATGGGCCTGGATTGGATTCGCGAGGGCGAGGCCACCTCGGCGCCAGCTTTCGCGCGGGCGTTCGCCAAGGCGCAGCTGGGCGGCGGCACACGCCTGCCGCAGAAGGGCTGCCTGTTTGTGTCGGTGCGCGATGATGACAAGGCATGGATTGCCGAACCCGTGCGTCTGATGCTGGCCCAGGGCTTCCGGGTGCTGGCCACGGCCGGAACCGGCGCCTATCTGGCCGAACAAGGGCTCAAGGTGGAGCTGGTCAAGAAGGTGCTTGAGGGTCGCCCGCACATCGTGGACGCCATGAAAAACGGCGACGTCCAACTGGTCTTCAACACCACCGAGGGCAAGCAGTCCCTGAAGGACAGCTTCGAGATCCGCCGCACGTCGCTGATGATGAAGATCCCCTACTTCACCACCACCCCGGCCGCCCTGGCGGCGGCGCAGGCGATCGCCGAGGTCGCCAAGGCGCCGCTCGAAGTGAGGCCTCTGCAGAGCTATAGCTAGGCGCCGGGACTATGGTAGCTTCCGGAAAACTCCGGAGGCGCCCATGTTGCGGATCATTCTCGCGGTCCTTGCTGTGTTCGGGCTGGCTGCAACGGCGCATGCTCAGCCCGCCCGGCTGGAAACCATCGAGCTGAGTTCGAAGCTTGTGCCATCGCCGGTCAAGGTCTCGGTGCTGCTGCCCTCCGGCTACGATACCTCCAAGGGGTTGCCGCTGTTGCTGATGCTGCATGGCGGCGGAGGCGACAACGGCTTCCTGACAAACATGCGCCCCATCGTCGAGGCGGCCTGGGCCGCCGGGGAGTTTCCGCCTGCGGTCGTGGTGACCCCGGATGTCGGGCGTTCGCTTTACATGGACTATCGAGACGGCTCGCAGAAATGGGAGACCTTCCTGGTCAAGGAGATGATCCCCGAGCTTCGCCGGCGTTATGGCCTTTCGCCCGAGCGCAGCAAGACGGTGGTGACCGGCATCTCCATGGGCGGCCTCGGCAGCCTGAGGCTGGGCTTCAACCACCCCGAGGTGTTCGGCGGACTGGCGGCGCTGGAAGCCGGGATCGAGCCGGCGCTCAGCTTCGATGATGTGAAGATGCGCAACCGCTTCCAGCGGAACGACCAGTTCTTCGGAACCATCTTTGGCAATCCGGTGGACCGGGCGTTCTGGCGCAAGTCCAACCCGGCCAACATGGTGCTGGATAACCGGGAGAAGATCCTGGCCTCAGGCCTTTCGATATACATCGAGGTCGGTGATATCGACATGTTCCATCTGGATGAGGGCGTGGAGTTCCTGCACCGGGTCATGTGGGACCACGGCATCCCGCACGAGTACCGGCTGGTGCGAGGGGCCGACCACCTGGGCAGGACCATCCAGCCACGCATGCGCGACGCACTGAAGTTCCTGAACCTGCACGTCCTGAACCCGCCGCCTGCCGACACCAGCTTCGCCACCAACAAGGCCACGATCGACCGGCTGCGCCGCGCCATGGGGGTGCCCGACGACCAACCGCGACCTGCATTCCCGTCGACAGAGCCACCCAAATGATCGCCCGCCGCACCCTGCTCGCCGCCGCCCCGGCTCTCGCCCTCGCCCGGCCCGTGCTGGCGGCGCCGTCAAAGGACATCGCCGTCCGCGGGAGCAAGGCCTACAGCGAATCCGCCATGGTCATGTCGGTGTCCGCCGATGGCTCCAGCGCGATCACCCTGCGGTTCTGCCGTTTCCCGGTCGAGGGCTACACCTGGCTATGGTGCCATATGCTCAAGGACGGAGTGCTGTACGCCTTCACCAGTCATGACCTGCCCTGTTCGGCAGACCGCCTGGCCGGAACCCCCAGCGCCGCCTACGAAGCCTCACCGCTAAGTGCAGCTCTGGTTCGAGCCGGCCGCGGCGCCGGGCTCTCCGGTGTCGCATTGCAAGCCGCTCTGCCCCTGCACAGGAGTTTCGCCGCGCCTCACGGCCCCGGCGACATTCCGGGCCGACTGGAAGGGCGGTTCAGCCCCACCCGCGCGCTGGAGGCCCAGGTCAATGAGGGGCGCGACGAGGTCTATGGCGTCCTTCGCGCCGATGTCTCAATCGGGGACCTCCGTTTCAGTCATCAAGGCCCGGCCAAGTTCCATGAACAACGCCAGGAAGCCGCCCGCTTCGAGGCGCCGTTCTCTTATGGCTGGCTTGCCGGGCCCGGTGCGGCTTCAACGCAATTGCTGGGCCTCAGGGGCGCCAGTGGTGGCTGGCAGCTGGATGGCGGCGAGGACGCCATCACAGACATGACCATCGGACGCCCGGCCGTGGACCGCGCTGCAAACTGGCGCCTGAAGTCCGGTCGCGATCTTCCCGGTCGACTGACGGCCCTCTGCCGCTATGAGATCCCGGTCTACGATCGCCGTTGGCAAGGCAGTTTTGTGCGGGGCGCGGTCGATGGCCGGCCCGTTGTAGGCGTGCTGAATGATTGGGTTGTCGAGCCGGATATCTATGCCGCTGCGATGGAGCGCGCCAGAATCAGGTCGTCGTAGACATTGGCGCCGACGGTGAACTTGCGCACGCCAGCCTTCGAGAAACCCTGGCGACCATAGAACCCAATGGCGGCAGAGTTGTCGCCGTAGACACCCAGCAACAGCCGGCTGGCCCCGGCGCTTGCCGCAGCCTCGATCACCGCCGCCATCAGCCCGGCGCCGACACCGCCGCCGTGGTGCCTGGCCAACAGGTATATCCGCTTCAGTTCCAGATCGGACGGCCCGGTCGGAATCGGCAGATCGCATGGGCAGAGCACGGCATAGCCCACGGCGACGCCGGTCTCGGCCACGCAGGCGATCCACAGGCGGTAGTCCGCATCAGCCAGCCACCTGGCATAGAGTTCAGCGCTGTGTTGATGGCGGCAATGGCTGAGGATATCTGCGGCCGGCAGCACTGCGGCATAGGTCTCGAGGAAGGTGGCCTGGCCCACCAGCGCGAGGGCTTCGGCATCGCCGGGCGTACAGGGTCGGATCGTCAAACTCATTTCGGGCCACCCGAGCATTTTCCACCGAAGTGGACACCGGTTCGGCGCAGAAAATGCGAAAAACCTGTAGAGTCGAGCCTCATCATCCCGATCAGATTGAATCAATCTGACCCAGCGAGGCTCCAGCACACTGGCCGCAGGTTTAGCGCTGCGCTACGAGCATCGTGAAGAACAATCAGGGAGAACGCAGATGTCAGGTCGGGTTGAGGGCAAGGTTGCGCTGGTGACTGGCGGGGCCAGCGGCATCGGGCGCGGCTGCGCCGAAAAGCTTGCGGCTGAAGGCGCCGTCGTCGTGGTCACCGACATCCAGGATCACCTGGGCGCCGAGGTGGTGGCCGGCATCAAGGCTGCGGGCGGCAAGGCCGAATACCTGCACCACAACGTCACTGACGAAGCGGAATGGGTCAGCGTCATCGCCGCGATCAAGGCCGGACATGGCCGGCTTGATTTTCTGGTCAACAACGCCGGGATCGGCATCGGCGGGTCCGTGCTGGAAATGGCGCTGGCCGACTGGCAGCGGCAGATCGCCATCAATCTGGATGGCGTGTTCCTGGGCGTGAAACACTCGATCCCGCTGATGCGCGCATCCGGCGAGGGCGGCAGCATTGTCAACATGTCGTCGGTGGCCGGCCTCAAGGGATCGGCCAACATGGCGGGCTATTGCGCCACCAAGGGCGGCGTGCGCCTCTTCACCAAGTCGGTGGCGATGGAATGCGCCAATGCCCGCGACGGCATCCGCGTCAACTCCGTACATCCCGGGATCATCGAGACGCCGATCTGGATCACCGTCGGCGCGGCGACCAACCCGGGCGCCAACGCGCCGCCGGATCTGGACGCGCTGTCCGCCATGGCCGTGCCGATGGGCGTGAAGGGCTATCCCGAGGACATCGCCAACGGTGTGCTGTGGCTGTGCTCTTCCGAGAGCCGCTATGTCACCGGGCAGGAACTGGTGATCGACGGCGGCTTGACCGTTCGCTGACAGTCCGGGTCCGACGCGATCAGATCCTGGTCGGCGTTTGACACAGGGCGGGCGCTCTGGCGGGTTGCGGATCTATCCAGTCCCAAGCAACCGTCGACGACGCGCCGGTCTGCCGTTAGATCGGACCCCATGACCGCGACCCTGCACGTGATTTTCGGCCCCTCCGGCGCCGGCAAGACCACCTACGCCCACGCCTTCGCCCGCCGGGAAGGCGCGGTGGCCTTCATCCTCGACGACTGGATGGCCCGGCTGTTCGGTCCCGACATGCCCGATCCGATCGAGTACGACTGGATGATCGAGCGCGTTCAGCGCTGTGAGGGACAGATCTGGTCGGTGGTGGCCGGGTGTCTGGCGGCGGGAACGTCGGTGATCCTGGACATCGGCCTGATGCGACGCGCGGATCGTGATCGGGTGCGAGAGATCGCGGCCGCCACCGACCTGCCCCTGCAGTTCCACTTTGTCAGCGCCAGCGCCGAGGTCCGGCGCGCAAGGGTGGCCGATCGGAATGTGGTGCGGGGCGAAAACTTCGCCATCGAGGTGACGCCCGAACTCTTCGACTTCATCGAGGGCGTCTACGAGCCGCCGGGTCCCGGCGAACTGGACGGCGCGATCATCAGCGAGAGCGTATAGCGCTCAGCTGCCCGAGAACGTGTCGCCTGTGAGGTAATTGGGAGGGCCGGCTGACCACCCCATCCCGGGCGCCAGGACCTTGTTTCGCCGCCTGCCGCCGCCATCTAAAGGCTGGCCCGGGCTGCGGAGGGCTTCCTGCCGCGGGCGCGGGGCGCTTGAATTCCATAGCCTCTTGATTTTTACACTGAAAAATTCTAGCTTTTCTGCCCCCGGCCTGCTTTCGCCAGCAGCTGGACTTGGGGATCACACCTAGGGCGAACTTCGAGTCACGATGGAAAAAGTTCCGATGACCGCCGAGGGCTACACGGCCCTCGACGATGAATTGAAGCGTTTGAAGACGATCGAACGACCGGCGGTGATCGGCGCGATCGCCGAGGCACGCCTGCACGGCGATCTTTCCGAGAATGCGGAGTATCACGCCGCCAAGGATCGCCAGGGCTGGATCGAGGGTCAGATCGCCGAGATCGAGGACAAGATGGCGCGCGCGCAGGTCATCGACGTGTCCAAACTCTCCGGCAGCCAGATCAAGTTCGGCGCGACCGTCTCGGTCATCGACGAGGATACCGAGGAGGCCGCCCGCTATCAGATCGTGGGCGAGCACGAGGCTGATGTGAAGCGCGGTCGTGTGTCGATCACCTCACCGATCGCGCGCGCGATCATCGGCAAGGAAAGCGGCGATGTGGTCGAGGTGAATACACCCGGCGGCGTCAAGGCCTACGAGATCACCAAGGTGGAGTGGGTCTGACCCACCTGCCATGGCGCACGCGGCGCGTCCCTTGAGGATCTGGGCCGTTTCCGACGGGCGCGCAGGCATCGAGGCCCAGGCCCTGGGTCTGGCCGAAGCGGTCGCCCGGCTTCGCCCGGCGCATATCGCGATCAAGCGCGTCGGATGGAAAGCCGGTCTGGGCCGCCTGCCCTGGCGGATGATCCCCCCGGGCGCACGCACAGGCGACGTGATCGGCGAGCCCTACCCCCACATCTGGATCGCGGCTGGCCGCGCCACCCTGCCGCTCTCAACCCGGATGCTGGCCTGGTCCGGCGGGCAGACCTTCGTGGTCCAGACGCAGGACCCCCGCGCCCCGCTGGATTGCTTCGACCTGGTGATCCCGCCGACGCATGACGGTCTGACCGGCCCCAATGTGTTTCCGATCCTGGGTGCGCCCAATCGGATCAGTCGCGAACGGCTGGATCTGGAGCGGGCGAAGTTCCAGGCGCGATGGGCCGCGCTCCCCTCGCCGCGCGTCGCCGTGATCATCGGCGGTCGGTCCCGGGCCCACAACCTGCCGAAGCAACACGGGATAAACATGGCGCGGCAGATCACCGCCGCGGTTGAAGCGGCGGGCGGATCGCTCCTGGTCAGCTTTACACGTCGAACGCCGCCTGCGACGCAGGCCGCCATGCGTGAAGTATTTGTGGGCCTCACCGGCGAGATCTGGGACGGAACAGGCGACAATCCCTACTTCGCCATGCTCGCCAGCGCCGATGCGATCCTCGTCACAGAGGACTCCACCAACCTGGCCACCGACGCGGCTGCGACGGGCAAACCCCTGTTCACACTCGGGATGGTCGGCCGGAGCCCGAAACTGCAGGCGTTTCACGCTAACCTCGGCGAGAGAGGGATCGCCCGGCCGTTCTCCGGCGAATTCACCGCCAAACCCTATGACCCGGTGGCCGAGACCGACCGCGCCGCCGCAGAACTGTTGCGCCGTTACGACGGATCGCGTTGAAGGGGCCCGGAATTACGCCGGGAGTGAATGGTTTCTTGCCCGGGTGGCACGGCTTGGTAACCTTAGCTAAGGATTTGCCGTTACGCTCCCGCCTTAGGGACACAACCTGATTCGTACATGGGAGTCGCGCAGTGGCGATTTACTTCTTTGAAGAGATAACGGCCGCGCAGGCGCTGTCGTATACGCCGAGCGACGTGCTGGTGTTCACGACCCCGGGGCTCACCGCCTCGCAGGTGTCGGTCACCTTCGTGCCGTTCACGGCCACTACGCCCGACTTCATCACGCTGACGGCTCCGGGCAAGATCGTCACCTTCAACGATCCGGGCGGCTATCGCGGCGAGATCGACTCGGCGTTCTCCGACGGGTCGCTGCTCTATGCCGGCACGACGGGCAACGACAATAGAGCAGGCACATCCGGGCGCGATGGTCTCTACGGCGGAACCGGCAACGACACGCTGGACGGCGCCGGCGGCGCTGATGTGCTGCAGGGCAACCAGGGCGATGACTCGCTCAACGGCGGCGCCGGTGACGATGTGATCTATGGCGGTCGTGACAATGACACCATCGACCTCGGCGGTGCGTCCAGTCCGGCGGTCATCCAGTTCGCCCAGGGCAACCTGGGCGACGATTCCATCACCGGCAGCACCAGCGCCGATCTGCTTCTCGGCGGTCAGGGTAACGACTCCATCAGCGGAAACGGTGGTGCGGACTTCATGCTCGGCAACCTCGGCGACGACACCGTCACCGGCGCGGGCAGCGACGACACCATCGGTGGCCAGGATGGCGCCGACAGCCTGACCGGCGGCGGCGGGCAGGACAACGTTGATGGCGGCGAAGGCGCTGACACCATCGTCACGACGACCGGCAACGACACCATCACCGGCGGCGGCGGCAGCGATACGGTGAACGCTGGCGGCGGTTCCAACAGCATCACCCTGGGCGCGGGCGCTGACGTTCTCGTGTCCGGCGCGGGCGCTGACAGCATCGATGCGGGTAGCGAGAACGACACCATCACGGCCGGCGACGGCGCGAACGTCATCGAAGGCGGCACGGGCAACGACACCGTCAGCAGTGGCGCCGGCGACGACATCATTTCGCTGAGCGACGGCAACGACACCCTGGTGGATACGGGCGGAGCCAACACCATCACCTCGGGTGCTGGTCTGGACAATGTCACGACCGGCAGCGGCAATGACACCGTCAGCCTCGGCGAGGGCGAAGACACCCTCACTGACTCCGGCGGCACGAATGTGATCGACGGCGGCAACGGGGCCAATGTGATTTCGTCCACGGGCGGCGGCTCGATCAACACGGGTACGGGCACTGACACGATCAGTGGTCTGACGGCCTCGACCGCCATCACCTCAGGCAGCGGCGCCGACAATGTCTCCAGCGGCGCCGGAAACGACACCATCACCAGCGGCGACGGCGACGACACCGTCAGCGCGGGCGGCGGCAACAATGTGATCAGTGGCGGCGTTGGCGCCGACAACCTGAGCTCCGCCGCCGGCAACGACACGATAGACGGCGGCGACGGCGCCAATGTGATCAACGGCGGCGACGGCAACAACAGCGTCACGTCCGGGATCGACAACGACACCATCACGACTACGGCGGGCAACGACACCATCGCCACCGGCAGCGGCGCAGACAGTGTCAGCAGCGGCGCGGGCCTCGACATCATCGGCACGGGCGCGGGCGCAGACCACATCGTTTACACCGGCCGCGGCGCGGTCACGGCGGGTGATGACAACGACACGGTCGACGGTTCGGCCAGCACCGTAGATTCCATCGTCGACGGCGGTGGCGGCAATGACTCGATCTCGTCCGGTACAGGCGCTGATTCGATCCTTGGCGGCGCCGGCGACGACACGGTCTCCGATGCAGGCGGCGCCAACTCCATCGGTGTTGGCGAAGGCGCCAATGTGGTCACCGCAGGGACCGGCGCGGACACGATTTCCAGCGGCACAGGCAATGACACCATCAATGCGGGTGACGGCGCCAACTCGATCACGGACACGGGCGGCGCAAACCAGCTGAGCGGTGGCGCCGGGAATGATACGATCCAGGCCTCGACCGGCAACGACAGCATCAGCGGCGGCGACGGCAACAACCTGATCACCGACGCGGGTGGCAACAACACCATCACCACCGGCGCCGGGTCAGATACCGTAACCGGCAGCGCCGGCAATGATACCATCGACGGCGGCGATGCGGCTGACGCGCTCAACGGCGGCGGCGGCAATGACACCATCACAGGCGGCCTTGGAACTGACACCATCACAGGCAGTACCGGCGTCGACAGTCTGGCCGGCGGCGGCGGCGCGGACACCTTCATCTTCGCCAGCACCGAAACCGGGATCACCCTGGCAACGGCCGACACGATCACCGACTACGCCGTCATCGATTTCTTCGACTTCGCCCAGGTCGCAGGATCGGCTGCCAACTATTTCGAAGGCGCGGCCGGCGGCACCAATGACTTCGCCGCCGCCCTGGCGGCTGCCGATATCGCGCTGAACGGCACCCGCCTCTACGCCGCCATCAGCTACGGGGCCGACGTCGGCCTCTTTGTCGACCTCAACGGCGACGGCACGTCGGACCAGGTCATCATCCTTGTCGGTGGCGCGCTAGCGAACATCAGCGAAACCAACATCATCTAGGCCTGCGCTGAAATTGAGACTGCCAGGGCCGTCCTTCGGGGCGGCCCTTTGCTTTTGGGGCGCATCGGGCCATTCAGGGGGCGATGATCCTCGCTGTCCTCCAGGCCCGCACGAGCTCGACCCGACTGCCGGGCAAGGTGCTCAAACCCCTCCTTGGCCAGCCCATGGTGCTGCGTCAGATCGAGCGGTTGCAGCGCGCGGAGCGGATCGACCGGCTGGTGGTGGCGACCAGCACCGAAGCCTCGGATGACGCGCTGGCCGCGGTGCTGACAGGCGCGGACGTTCCGGTGTTCCGCGGCGCCCTCGACAATGTGCTCGCCCGGTTCATCGGCGCCCTCGACGCCCATCCCGCCGATCACGTGGTGCGCCTGACCGCAGACTGCCCGCTGATCGACCCCCAGGTGGTGGATGCGGCCATCGCCCTGCACATGGCAGAGGCGGCCGACTACACCTCGAACACAGCGCAGACCTTCGCCTTTCCCAAGGGTCTGGACGTCGAGGTGGTGAGCGCCGGCGCGCTGCGCCACGCCGCCGCCGCCGCCACCACGGCCGAGGAGCGCGAACACGTGACCTGGGGTTTCTGGACCCAACCCGACAAGTGGAAGATCGCCTGGCTGCACAGCCTGGGCTCAGACGATGGCGACATCCGCTGGACGGTCGACACACCGGACGACCTGGCCTTTGTCACGCAGGTCTACGAAGCGCTGTATCCAGCCGCGCCGGCCTT